>CALJPD010000011.1 GCA_937981355.1 uncultured Candidatus Saccharibacteria bacterium
AGTATTCTACGACAGCAAGCGGCTCAGTTTGTTGCAGTTGGGGGTTGTGGGTGCCATGAAAGAAAAATATGGCGATGAAAATCCTAACTTTGTACTACTTGAGAATGTTGAGGGTTTATTGACGTCTAACACTGGCAAGGATCTACGAGCGGTTATCGAATCATTAAACAAGCTTGGCTATCGCGCAGATTTGTTAAGGATCAATGCGGCGCATTTTGTGCCTCAAAGTCGTGTCCGCATATTTATTATTGGTATTCATAAGTCATTAGTTAAAGGCTATGATCAAAACGATCTCCGCCAAGAATTCACTATGCGCAGCTCAAACGCCAGGCCTCAAAAGATTATTGACTATGTACACAATAACAGTGATTTGGATTGGTATTTCCATGATTTGCCAAACTTGCCGGTAAGAACTATGACACTCAATGAGGTAATCGATACGGCGGAAGAATGGTGGCCAAAACAAAGGACAGCGCTGCTACTGGGGCAATTGCACTCTTATCACGAAGATTTGCTTGAAGCTGCCAAAAACAAAGACGAGTATTCATACTATCCAGCGTTCCGGCGTATGCGTGTTCGAGACGGTAGAAAACAGTCGACCGTTGAACTTAGGACGGACGGCATAGCTGGTTGCTTAAGAACCCCGAAAGGCGGTAGCGCTCGACAGATACTTGTCAGGGCTGGTAAAGACAAAATTGATGCTCGCCTTATCAACGGCAAAGAAGCTGCCCTACTTATGGGAGCAGATAACTACAATATACATCCCGATTTTTCACTCAATCAAACCCTGTTTGGATTCGGTGATGCCGTTTGCGTATCTGTTTTACAGTGGATTGGAGATAACTATCTCAACTCCATCGTTGAGGTACCAGAGACTACGGCTGAACTAAACGAGCCGCCCGTCCTTAGTCTTCAGAATCAACCTGCCTGATCGTTCTACACGCCCAAAAGAAATGCTTTTTCTGTAACGTTGACGCCTGTTCGGGCCTTCGTAGTTCTTGATCAGACCGTCTTCCCAGCTTTCAAACAAATCTTTCAATTTGTCTCCTTCGACGAGTCTCACCTCTATATCCCTATAATCGGGACTGTAAGATATGAAGATATGGCTCACTTTCATATCATCAGCAAGCTTGGCTCGACCGCCATACAAATGATATTGATATTCAAAACTATTCCTACCTACCGATGATTTCACTTCATAATTATTTAGATCGGAGCCATAACCATCTTTGCCTTTGTCTCCAGTGAGAACGGCGCTAAAAAGCTCCCAGTTTAATCGGGTGAACACTACCCGCAATATGAAAATTATTCTCTGTAAGCAATGCTTGGTGTTCTTTGTTGTAGATAAACTTCCTATAGAACTCGTATGCTGCTTGAATATTGTATTTCTGTGTCATAACTATGCAATCAGATCTTCCAATTTCTTCTTGTATAATTTTGCAAACTCTTTCACTTCGATGATATCCAGCCTGCGGTCGCCAGACTCAACTTTGGATACGTAGGATTGAGGCTTGTTTAGCTCGTCAGCAACCACCTGTTGTGAAAGGCCGGCATCAAGTCGAGCTTGCTTAAGCCGCTCAATGAGTTTCTTATAATCATCGTTATAAACAGACGTGCTCATTACTATAATCATATATCCCAATATGGTATAATCCCAAAATAGGATATTGTTGAATTGTAGAAGAGTAAAAATGGTAAACCAAACCCGTTTTCAAATACAATTTTCTAAAATCACCGCCGCCGACGCGAACGCACCACAGCGTGCCCTTTGCCAAAGTAGGTACGCCCAAGCCACTTGTGCCCTTCGATAATCGCAAGTGGGACGAAGAACGCCACGATCCAGACGAAGACGCCATCGCTCCACGAGATAGGCGCTACATGGAGCCACTGCTCGAGCGGCCCAAACAGCGCAACCAGTTGGAGCGCAATCGATACTGCCAAACCACCATAAAATGCTGTGCTCCACCGCCGAACGCGCCGCCAGACAGGTTCGTAATCACTACGGGCAGCGAGAGCGCTCGCCCACTGCATCACCACCAGTGCACAGAAGGCAATAGTACGCGCATATCCTTCGCCGTGCGAATGATAATACATACTGTAGAGCCCCAATGTAATAACCGCCATCACCACCGCGATGAGCCCAACCCGACTCAGCATAAAGCGACTGAGCAGTGGTGCTTTGGGATGATACGGTGGTCGACGCATTGCTTGGGGTGAGCCTGGCTCAACACCCAATGGAATAACCATCGTTGTATCCGTCACCAAATTGACCCACAAGATCTGCACCGGTAAAAGCGGGATAGGCAAGCCCACCAACAGTGAGCCAATCGACACTAGCACCTCGCCAAGGTTCGTTGCAAGTAAATACACCACCATACGCTTGATATTAGCGTAGATCGTCCGCCCCTCATGCACGGCACTAATAATGGAACGGAAGTTGTTATCAAGCAGGATAATATCACCAGCATCGCGCGCTATCTGCGCCCCCGAGCCCATCGCGATACCGACATTGGCATTGGTCAGCGCGGGGATATCATTGACACCATCGCCCGTCATGGCAGTGATGTCTGTTGCATTGAGCGCTGTGAGGATACGATGCTTGTACTCTGGTATGACCCGTGAGAAGACGTGTGCTCGGGCCACCACTGTAGCGAGCTCGTCGTCGCTCAATTGGCCAAGCCGTCGGCAATCATACACCTCATCGCGCCCCTGCACGAGGCCGAGTTGCCGCCCAATCTGATACGCCGTCTCGAAATGATCGCCGGTAATCATCCGCACTGTGATACCCGCTTGGTGCGCCCGAGCAATCGACGGCCGAGCCTCTGGCCGCACACTATCTGCAACACCAACTAACCCGACAAACTGCAGCCCTTGGCGCGCTGGCAGCTGCTCCAGCGAATCAATCGACGTACGAAGCGCCGTATACGCCAAGGCAATTATTCTATACCCTTGCCCCGTGAGCTGCTGCAAAGCCTGGAGCGTCGCGCGCTTATCCGCACTAGAAAGCCGCGCATGACGAATGATCGCCTCTGGCGCACCCTTTACACACAAGCGATATTGCCCAGTGCCAACTACCTGGAGTGTGCCACTCATCGCCAGCTTGTGTTCAAAGGGAAAGAGCGTCAAACCTGTTCGGCGCTGCGGCCGCGAGACACGCTGCTCGTTGCAATAAGCGGCAAAGGCTCGATCAAGTGGGTCATACATCTTGCTTCGGCTATTGGGCAAGGTGCTGCCAGCTAGTGTCTGGAGCAGTGGCTCGGTGCGATTGCCTGGCGCCCAGATGGCTTGGACAGTGAGCTTATTGCGCGTGAGGGTGCCCGTCTTGTCTGTAGCGATTGTCGTCACGACGCCAATTGTCTCAATTGCCGCCATCGTCCGCACTAGTGCCTTGCGCCGCGCCATCCGCTGCATACCAATAGCCAAAATCACCGAGATTGCCACTGGCAACCCCTCCGGCACTGCACTAACGGCAAGCGCTATCACAAACTGCAGCGCTGCGGTGAGCTCCATACCACGCCACAGCGCCAACCCCAGCGCTACCACTGACGCCAGCAACACAACGACGATAATTTGACTTACCAGCTTATTGATCGTGTACTCCACTGGGCTCGTCTCGCGTGGGTGACTCGAGAGAGCAGCCAGTTTACCATACTCAGTCGCATTTCCGGTTGCCGTCACAATAGCAAGCGCACTGCCACCAATCACAAATGACCCCTGATACAAACAATTTCGCCGCTCATAGAGCGCCGTTGCCATAGGGAGAACCGCACTATTCTTCTCGATCGGGAGCGACTCACCCGTCAGCTGCGATTCGTCCACCCGAAGCGAGCGCGCCTCGAGCACTCGCGCATCGGCCGGAATCTTATCACCCTCTTCCACGATGATCACATCACCTGGCACCAGTTGCTCCGCATCAAGCGATTGCTCCCCTTCATGCCGACGAACGCGCACTTGCAGGGGAGCTTTCTTTTGCAACGAGTGAACGATACGCTCGGTAGAGAGCTGCTGCGTGTAGTCGATCAGCGCACTCACCACAATAATCGCCAAAATAATTAGCCCATCCACCACCGCCTGGTGGAAGAAACTAATCGCCGCTGCCGCAAACAGCACCAGCATAAACACCGAGCAAAATGGCTTGATGAGCCGCCGCCACAGTGGCTCGTGCGCGACGCGGATAATATTAGGGCCATAGTGCTCCAGCCGCTCCACCACAGCAGCATCATCGAGGCCACGGACGCTAGACGATAGGTCGGCCATCGTCTGCTGAGGGGTCTTGGCATGGTATGTCATAATAGATCTATTATAGCACACCAAGCATAAGCGTTCTGGACAAATTACCACACATCGGCGTATACTAGAGCCATGACAAAAGCTCCACACACCACTGTAACCAAAACTAGGGCAGCAGCCAAAAAATCATCGAAGCACACTGGCACACCAGTCGCTCACCCCTCATTGCACCAAGCTGAGCAACCCAAGACCGTTGACTACTACCCCAACCGCATGACCATCGCCGTCTCGGTGTTGGCTGGCACAGGACTTGTCTTGCTGTGCTTGATGGTGCGAATGACGGTGATTGTGGAGTAATATCCACGACCAAAGCACACTATGCTCTCAACAAATTTTATTTGACGACGCACAGTAACTAGGGCAAGCTATATACACTACCAGTATTATCTAAATCGTTTCTTGCCCGAGCAAAAATAGCAGAGCCAAGTACTACCACCACTGCCCGCAAGCCGCAATCTATCAGTAAATCGTGGTATACTAAAGAACATGAGAGTACGGATAGAGATAGATACGAAGACCTTTGTGCGATTTTGGCTGGTAGTAATTGGTTTTGCATTTGCAATCCTCGCGATTTATCTGGCGCAGACTGCCTTGATTATGATTGGTACGGCGGGGTTCCTCGCGCTGGCGCTCAATGGGCCGGTCAATGCTATCGTCGAGCGCCTGCCTAACCGTAGCCGGACGCTCAGCACCGCACTCGCTTTCATTAGTATCGTGGCACTACTTGGAGTGGTTCTTGTGCTCGTGGTACCACCTATCGTCCAGCAGACGGGCAAGTTTGTCGATGCCCTGCCGGGGATGATCCATACAGCAGGCGAGCAGTGGCACAGCTTTGGTACTTTTGCTGAGCAGTATCATATTCAGGCACAAGTCAATCAAGTAGTCGAGAGCGCTCGCGGCAGCGTCGAGTCATGGACGCGTGGCCTCAGCGGCAACCTTCTCGCTGGTATTAGCTCTGTCTTTTCGGCAGTTGGCTCTGCATTCTTAGTCCTTGTCCTCACCTTCCTGATGTTGACGGAAGGACCAGCCTGGGCTGAGCGCTTTTGGGGGCTCTACCGCGACCAAGCCACGATGGAACGCCACCAAAAGGTCGCTCACCGCATGCACGCTGTGGTAACAGGCTATGTAACGGGACAGCTCACGATCTCAGGCATTGGTGCCCTCTTTGCCGGTGCAGCGGTCTTTGTGCTCAGCCTCTTTTTCTCGGCTATTCCAGGCAACCTTGCACTTGTCACCATTGCTGTCACCTTCGTCCTAGCGCTCATCCCTATGTTTGGTGCCACGATTGCTGGGGTGATGATCTCCCTTTTGCTTGGCTTTAATGCTTTGCCAGGCGGTCTCATCTTTGCGGCATTTTTCATCATCTACCAGCAGATCGAGAATAACTTCATCTCGCCTACCATTCAGTCGCGCAAGATCGAGCTCACACCACTAGTCGTCCTCGTTGCCATCACCATTGGCCTTTACATCTTTGGTATCATCGGCGGTCTCATCTCCATCCCCATCGCTGGCTGCTGCAAAGTCCTGCTAGACGACTACCTTGAGCACAACGCCCGCGCCCGCGAAGAATCCACCAAGCCACTAACCAAACTGGTGGAAAAGATTAAGGGCGAGGGATAGAAACCTCGCAGCGAGAGCCACGCCAGTAAGAATCTTACGATACATCTACATATAAGTTAGAGAAGAATAGAGATTTAAACACTTCTAACTAATAAATATTTCCTGTCCGGGCCGTGGATGTGTAACCCTCTCGACATACCCATCGAAGAAGAAGGGAATATTGTCCTCATCACCATTATCAATCCGCCCCTTAGCCTTACTGCACGCACCAAGAGAAACACTATACTCTGGCTCTCCCGTCACGATTGTCGGCTCATTCCACTCAGTAATCCACGCGTAGCGTCCACCGAAGTTTCGCTTGGCAACCTCAAGGATATAACAACCTGCATCCATCGCTACCGCATCTTTTGTCTCAAGAATAAACATATGGTTCTTTGATGTAGTATCGGCAGCTTCTCGATAGAGTACGTCAAGCACATCATCTACCACTGCAAGACTCTTTACTGAATAATCAAGCATGCTATAGAAGTCACGCCCCAACACTTTCGACATATAGTCGATGAAATACTGTGCATGCTTCTGTGTGTATACTGCAAGCTCGCGTTGACTATCTGATTGGGTATTATTGTCTGGATTCGTTGGCATATTATTTTCCTGCTATGTAATAATCTATAATAACTCTGGTCGCCTCGACGCCATATCAATCCCCAGATCAACCTCAAGCGGATCCTCACCCACGTCCAGCTCATCTACTTCTTCTGCGGAGTAGTAACGACCATCTTCTAGTTCTTCAGGAGCACGCCATGCGTAGTAAGTCAATGAAGTTGGTTCACTGATCTGAAGGATGTCACGCAGGATGTGGATCGATTGTGCTGTGAGTGAGGCATACGCCGAACTATACGTCGGCAGCAGGAGATGACGCGAGTAAACTTCATTTTCATTACTTTGCTGCCACCCTTGATTAACCATAGTGCTGATAGCACTGGACTTGTACGCACTCGATACATTCCGCGTCTGTGGAGACAGACGTAGTTCACAGACAATAGCCGTGTCGCTAACGGCGTAATGAAGGTACTGTGTCATATATTCTGTAGACACTTCGGGGATCAGTACAATGTGTACTCGATCGCCAGCGCGCATGAGTGCGCGCGCAAGTTTATTCTCAAACTGTGTCCAGGAGAATTGGTGCATGTTGAAACCACCATGTTAAATGCTATTCAATACATTCGCATACTGTGGGGAATGGATATATACTGCGATAGCTGAACGCCGATTGGATATTTGAAACTCACAGCCATTTTCTGCCTTCCAGTATGCAATTTCACGCTCAGCATCACGCTTGATTCGAGGTCTACCCCAAACGGCAGTTCCTGCCTCTACATAGCCGACAAAAGCGTCGTTCATAAATCTGTCTTGTTCAATTGATTTTGTTGTATCAATATCTGTTAGGCTCCATGAGACCATGTCAAGTCCTCTAACCGGATCGGATGTGGTTGCCCTCAGTCTCGGCTGACTAACTGGAATATCCTTTGCGATAGTACTTGGATCACTTTCATCCCAACCCAGTTTTTCCATAGCCGCTGTCAACTTATCTTCTGTGAGTGGCCAATCTTGGTTGACCCAGTAATTTACAAGTTCGACAAATTTTTGTGAGGTAATGCTGTTCCATGTCATGATGATAGTATATCATCATTTTCTACACGTCATCGCCATTTTGTACTACCATACTCCTGTCGTGTGTGATTCATCGCGTCATAATACTCTCTCGGTACGCAGCGGTGCACCACCGTTTGGCCTCGCATACATAGCTGCACAACTGGTGCAATGATCCCTGTCATCTCGAGTGTATCGGGCGACGACCAATCGTAGCATGGTCTCCCTTTATTACCATATTCAATCGGCGCGACGACTAGATTGTAATAATGATGCATCAGCACCAGCGCACGCAGCGGATCAATAAGCGACGCTGCTGCTATCGGCTCATCAGACATATCAGGCTCTAGTGTTTGCCATTCTTCGTCAGGTATCTCCTCAGGTACATTATACTCATCATAACCCACAGCCAACCCGCTACCGTCGTAGCCAAGGCCTGGCAGTTTCTCAGCATAGTCTGGCAGGTACGCCGCGATGGCAAGGTCGATATTCTTGGGTAGAGTTTTGCCTATGTCATAGCCCGTCCGCTCAGTCAGCGGCAAATCTCTGGGCAGCTCCCCGCTGCTCAGGGATGACTCGCAGGCAATAAGGTTGCTCAGGGTAATAATGGCTTCATGCCGAGCAATATTATTGCTATAGGTATCATCATGCTCCCACCCCCAACGGTTTACTGCATCAAAAACTGTACGTAGCGCGTATATCTTGTAATCTGTACGTAGTTTTTGTTCCACTAATGGAGCGCGTGGTGCGGTCTCGTGATTCACGTTATTTCTCCGCCCACCACCACACTGGCCCTTGCGGTGTGTCACGCACGACGATATGCTGCGCGGCGAGATCAGTACGCAGGCGGTCGGCTGTGGACCAGTCGCGGGCTTCACGAGCACGCTGGCGCTGGAGGATGAGCTTCTTAGCCTCATCTGTAATATCTGGCGTCGACTCACAGAGGTCGAGGCCAAGTAGCTGATCGATCGCCACCAGCAATTCCTCCAATCCATGGTGATACACTGCTGCCAGTGGCCGCGCTAGCACCCGATCAAACGCTTCGTCGATGAGCCGCAGCGCCTCAGGAGTATTCAGGTCATTTGCCAGTGCCTCGCGCACTGCACCGCTTGCTGCCAGGAGCGATACATGGCCCGATTGTTCGTCACTCTTACGCTGGTCATCATCCAGCCTCTCATACGTCTGGTGACGCAGACACGCCACTTCATACCACTTGCGCAGGCGGTTGCGCGCTGCACTGAGATTTTCCCAGCTAAAGTTCCCCTCGTGCGAGTAGTGGCTCTGTAAGACGAATAACTTGTACTCCATGGGGGTGTAGCCCCGCTCAGCGAGGTCGGTCAAGGTGTAACCATTGCCCAGGCTCTTGCTGATCTTCGTGTCATTAACCTTGAGGTGGTTGCAGTGCAGCCAGTAGTGAGCAAAGGGTCGGCCCGTCGCAGCTTCGCTTTGAGCAATCTCGTTGCTGTGGTGTACAGGAATATGATCAATCCCACCAGTGTGGATGTCGAGCGTCGTGCCAAGGAAGTGCATTGCAATCGCCGAGCATTCCAAGTGCCACCCCGGGAAGCCCATCACTGGGGTGCCGCCTGTTGGTGGTTGGTCGAGTAGCTCCGGTGGCGTCGGCCACTCCATGTCGCGTTTGACGCCAGTTGGCGAGAACTTCCATAGAGCAAAGTCGCTCGCGTGGCGCTTCTCGCTATTGGGGCCAATCCGTGCCCCCGCCCGCAGAGCCTGCAGATCGAGCCGGGCAAAGTCTGCATAGGCTGGGAAGGTGCTGGTGTCAAAATAAATCCCATCACTCGTCTGGTAGGTGTGCCCCTTACGCTTGAGCGTAATGGCAAGCTGGATTTGCTCGTCAATATAGTCGGTGGCACGGGCCAGCTGACTCGGCGGTGTTAAGTGCAACGCGTTCATCCCGCGGATGAAGTCATCGGCGTAGAATTTAGCAATCTGCCAAGCAGTCTTACCCTCGCGGCGCGCACCCCTCTCGAGCTTGTCTTCGCCTTCATCGGCATCGCTTGTCAGGTGGCCGACATCGGTGATATTCATCACGCGCTCCACCTCATAGCCCTCCGCCTGAAGCATGCGCACCAGGATATCCCAGTAGATATACGCCGCCCAGTTGCCAACATGTAAATAGCTATACACCGTTGGTCCACAGGTGTAGAGCGACACCTTGCCAGGCTGGAGCGGTACAAATGTATCAAGGTGACGGGTCAGTGTATTAGCAAACTTAATCGCCATGGGCTGCCTCGCTCTCATCATACTCGACGAAGGCCCGACTGGCTGCCTCAACGATCTCACGCATCGCCAGTTGGTAGTCTTCATACATCCGCCAACCCGCTGCATAGGCATGGCCACCACCACCAAAGTAGCCAGCGATCATTGCCGCTACTGGTGCATTGCTGCGGATCTTGCCAGTCAGCTTGCCATCGGGGTAGGTCTTGATAGCAATTGCCACATCTACCCCTTCCACTAGACGCATCTCGTCTAGCACAAGCATACTGGGGTTATATTGATCGCTATATTCCTGGATCTCCTCCCACGGGATATGGATAAGTGCCAAGCGGCCGTCCAGCATATACTCGATCCGCTCGATCAAGCGCCCTTTGTAGCGAAGGATCTCTGGCGCTTTTTTCATAAAGTCACGGCGACGCACCTCAATGGCGGCATTGCTTGCGCCCAGCCGGGTCAGCTCTGCGACGGTCTGGATGGAGTCGGCTGTGGTGTTTTGCGTTGTCAGACCTAGGCTATCGCTCATGATCGCGATGAGGAGATTCTCTGCCGCTTGTGGGTTGATCGCCCACTGAGCATGCTGCGCAAGATTGTAGATAAGCTCGCCAGTCGCCACCACATCTTGATTGATAAGTGTATGGTCAAAGCTTAGGGTACTCTCCGTCGCGTGGTGGTCCAGCACGAGCACTGGGTGCGTCGTGAGGAAGGCGCGAGCACTTGGTGCTTCGAGCACCTTACTGAGCAAGATATCTGCACTGGTATCAACAATAATCGCCAGCTCAGTACTGCCGTCAAACTCATCAGTAATGCGATCCCAGCCGCGAATATACCGCAAATATTTGGGCACTGCCACTGGGCAATAGAGCGTTACCTGCTTGCCCAAATCGCCCAGAATCTCCTCCAGCGCGAGGCTACTACCAACACTGTCACCATCGGGATTTTCAGCTTGGATAATAATAATTTTGTCTGCGCGTTGGACCGCGCGTATCACTTCATCAAACATCCTCTTTAGTGTAGCAGAATTTGCCAGTAGGCGCGAGGTATGGTACGGTGGATTTATGGCCTGGTATATAAGCCGCGGCAGGTCATACAGTAATAATTAACAATCATGGATTGTGAGGAAACGCTATGAACGAATGGAATTTGTTTCGGAAAATTTTCCGGTGGTAAGATAGTTCCGCCGAGTGATTAGCAAGGTGTGGTACTACCACGTTTGGCGATATGTGTTGCAGCTAATCAAGAAAGAGTCAAAATATGCATTATTGTGAAGCTTTTAAGGGCACAAAATTTCAATTGCTGTTCTGCTAAGCAAACACTAGCCCACGCCCCTCTTCTGGATGGAAGTGGGGCGTTTTTGTTTGCATAGTATGGCATGAATATGGTATGGTAGTTTTAGTTGTACCAGTATAAGGAGGCTTTTATGACAGACCACGAGAACACGCAACACCGACCAAGCACAAGCGAGACCAATCAAGCATACGAGAGCGGGTGGATAGCAGCTGTGCGAAAGCGCGGTGCGAGGTTTCTAGCTCTTACCAGGGGCTCACTCCACACTGCACGAATGATCTACCGACACGGCCTCCCGCTTCCTCCCTATAAAAAGAAGGGCAGCCAGCAACCCCTGAAGAAATGGACGCACTAAACAACGTTCTCTCTACTGTAGCCGCTCGAGCAGAAGCCGCAAACGCCGCGCCAACACATACTACAGCTCACGATTCGATCAACCCACTCCATCATGAAGTAGTGCTTACCCACGAGGGCAGCACACAGGATGATGCACGTTCACCAAAAACCAGTTTCTACTACGATGGGAAGTTCATCTAAGCACGGCCGTTTCAACATATGCTGCGCCAAAAACCTGAGACTAATCAACAAAACACCATTGCATCACCCGAGGATTAGTGAGCGAGTAGCATCTTGATAATATTGCTTATCATCTCTCAGTGCCATTATCATTGTATTGACCCTACCTCTATCAACCTTGCTCATCCTTGGTTATGATTAGACAATTAGGTTAATAAGTGCGTAATATTCAATTTCTCACATCCCTGGGCAAGGTATGAATAGTATCAAAAAATTCACCTTCACCGCCTCTTGGGAAGATGGATGTAGAGAGATAACCAAGTAAGATACCAGAGTCTATACCAACGCCAATACTCCTTAGTTGCCTGCCTGCGCCTTCTCTACCAGTTTCTTGCCGCCACGCTCAAACCAGCGTGTATAGGTGGGGCTGCTGCTGCTTACTCGCTCGCGCCACAGGTTCATGGCGTCGCGGCTGTAGCTGAGGGTCTCGATCGCTTCCAGCCCGCGGCCACGGTATAAGTTGCCCGCTGCACCCGGGCCACCATTGTAGCCAGCAGCAACGAGCTCAACGCACTCATTTTCGGATAGATTGCCGAGCGGCACACACAGCTGGTCGCGCAGGTGCGCCAGGTAGGCCGCGCCAAAGGCGATGCTCGTTGCAGGATCAAATAAATCATAGTTCGTGCGCGCCGGCTTCACGAATTTAGCCGCAATCTCCCTGCCCGTGCTATCCGTCACCTGCATCAAACCACTGGCCACACCACTGTGCGCCTTGGGGTACCCGCCGGATTCCAGCGTCATGATAATCGCCACCAGCTGCGGCGAAATGTTATACTGCCGAGCCTGCTTGGTAATCTCGCCCTGCCAGCGCTTGACGGTATCTGGCATCCAGGCAGGTAGAGTGTTGTCTTGACCCGTGAGCGCTACATTTGCAGTGTCCTGTGGTGTTTTGATAAGCTTCGTCAACATGCCCCGTTGCCACGCGAGATACACACCACCTACGAGCACAAGTACCAGCGCTGCACTCATCAGCCCCCAGCGATTGCTCTGCGCCCAGTGCGTTAGCTTTTTCGTCCATTTCTTTGATTTTGCCATTGTTTTAGTATAGCAAATAAACACATATTGTTTCTCCTTTCGATGCGACACAGCTTTGAATAATTCTTTAACCTCCCTCCAGAATGCTAATAAAGATAAATCCTGGAAAGACATTAACCTTTTACGTCAGACTTGGAGTCTGTCGGTTCTGGCAGCAGAGTATTGTACTCCACTCGAATATAATAGCAAATAGAGAAGCTAACAAATAAAGTGCAGAGGTCTTACTCCTTAAGCTCCTTTTGGTTGACAACTCCCTCTTCCTCCACTATGGTATGTACTATGACAAATCCTTCAGACGATATCACTACTACCCAGCAACAAAAACTACAGGCAAGCCAACTCCCAATCGACCCAGTCAAGATAAAAGCGATGATCGACTACTACATCGCAAAGTATCGCGAGCAGTTGCTCGATCGTGATTTGCTTGAGCAAACGGCTGCGAAGGACGAGATACTCTGGGATCTCGATATACGGACGACAGTTACCTATCTCACCATTGCCCTGCGCCGTTCCAATTGCGATCCCTACTCCGATAGTTATTTTGATGAGCAGACTATTCTCGAGTGTAGACGTTTCGCCACCGATCTCCTACGCGACCTGCAGAAGGTCGGCAAAGATATCCCCGGTCTTGCTGCAAAGCTCCCCAAGATTAAGCAGTACGTCTGGGAGATTCTCGATGTCATCTTGCCAGATTCGCAGCCAACACAAGCAATGCGATCAAGCACTCTCGAGCTCCAGCGCAATGAGTCTGGTGCTGTGTCACTCCAGACTATCCCTGCCGATCTTGAGCCACACAAACTCTTTCATCAGCGATATCATGAGTATATCAAAATGGGTGATACACCAGATGGCGCAGCCCGCTTGCAGGAGCTACGCGAATCGCTCGATGCTCGCACCGCTGCCGCCAGAGATATGCAGCGCGATGATATCAATTGGCCTTTTTATCACCTTCTCAATGATGTTCATACACTCCACTCACACACTCATGATGCAAGCGACTTCGCTCGCATGTGCACAATTGCGAACCTTTTCCAAGAGATGGCCTATCAACACTTTGGATATAACCCTGCGACAACAACACTCGCACAAGATCGAGAAGTTAGTCAATATGTCTCATCAGCTCAGCAAAGACTATGCACGATCATCGAGCTCCTTCTCAAATTCGATGATGATGGCGTAGCGAAGGCACGGCAACTCGAACGGTATGTCATTAGCCCCTACATCAAGGCAGAAATCGATGCTGAGTACGTCATACAGGGCAAAGATCCAGACGGCACACACCAAGCCCGTGCTATCGCCTATGCTATTGCACCCGAAGATGAAGAGTATGTGCTCCATCCTATTGTTAATTCCTTGAACGACCGGCGCTTTATCTTCGACCAGCGGATTCGCGATGCCTACATTGCCATTATCACCAAGCATCCATCAGAGCGAGCTTCTTCACAATTGTTTGACGACTACTATATTGTAAATCTCTGTGCCAAGCACGGCGAGCAAGTGGTCGCTCGGAAGGCCGCTTGGGACATGGTGAACTATTATTTCTATCAAACAGATGAGATAGAGGAAATCCATTTCTATGTGCTTTTGCTCAAAGACGAGCTAGGAGAAGATGAGAAAGTCAAGCAGTGGGTCACGCAACAGCTGCGCGACAACCCAAGCGCCGAGCTCGCTACGCTTTATTTTGAATGTATTGGCTATGATCATGACGTATTTCGCTTCTTGCAAGAGGCCACTGCGCGCGAAGCAGACTCACCGATGAAGGCACTCGCCCAACAAGTTGAGAATCTTAATACACTCGAAAGTACTGTCAGCGACTGCCTTTATAACTTCGTCGAGAAGCAAGAAGACGCCGAAGAGCAGCGACGTCTCCACGCAGAATCAGCACAATAGTCGCTTCATTACACCGCGCGCCGCCCCTCCAGCGCGTGGCCGAGGGTTATTTGGTCGGCATATTCAAGGTCAACGCCAACGGGGATGCCGCGTGCTAGGCGTGTCATCCGTACCGTTAGGCCCGCCTCGGCAATGTGCCGCTGCAAGAAGAGCGCAGTCGACTCGCCCTCCACACTTGCATTGGTAGCAATGATCACCTCTTCTACTGCATCATGAGTAATCCGCTCCAGCAGCTCGGGGATGTGTAATTGCTCTGGCCCTACCCCATCAATCGGTGAGATGACGCCACCCAGCACATGGTACGTCCCCTTGTAGTGGCCAGTGCGCTCCAGCGCCACGATGTCGAGTGGCTCCTCCACAACAGCAATCTGCTTACGATTGCGCTCTGGGCTACTATAGAGCGGCGAAACATCTTGGTCGGGATCCATCAGAGCAAAAGTGACGGGGCAGGTTGCAACAGCAGTGTGGAGCTGTGTGATGGCCCGGGCAATGCCCTGGCTCGTCCGCCCATCGGCTCGCAGCAAAAAGTACGCATAGCGCTCTGCCGTGCGTGCACCCACTCCTGGTAGGTGCCCTAGTTCGTCTATTGCCCGTTGCAGGGCCTGAGGCAGAATATCTGCCATACTAGCTAGAACCCGAGGTTGCCAAGCCCACCCATCAGTGGCTGCATTTTCTTGGCAGCAATCTCTTGCGCCTTGGCCATACCGTCGCGGATTGCAATCTCGATCCAGTGCTCCAGCTGGTGGATGTTATCCAGGTCTACCTTAGTTGGGTCGATCTTCACACTCTTAATCTTCAGCTCGCCAGTGATCTGCACAATCACTGCGCCATCGCCTGCCTCGACCTCCACGATCTCCTTCGCCAGCGACTTCTGCGCCTTGCGCAAGTCATTCAGCATCTTCATTTGGTTCATACCCATTGCCATACTTCTTCATTTCCTCCGTTTCTTGGCTGTCGTACTCGATTTATTATACATGATTTGGTGGATGGCTGGAAGGGATACCTGTTCGCCCAGTACCTCTTATGCCCATTATTGGGGGATTGCCACCAGATGAGAAATCATCAGCCACCCACCCAGGTTAACACCACGTAATGGTTTATGCATATGCTTTATTGTAGCAAAGCATAGAGCTAAACTATAATTGTAAGTATGTACACCCGCACCATCGCCATACCATCCTCCAGCAAGACTCAAACACTGCGCCTGGTTAAGCCAAGCCCCGCTTATGCGCCAATTACCGTCCAATGGATTCATCGGCCAGAGGTGACGCAGTATTTGGGCGCGGATTTTTCGCAGATGACTGAGGAAGACGAAGTAGCACACCTCCAGAATATGCTTGATGATGACGATCGGTACAGCTGGATGATTGAGCGTGATGGCGAAATCGTTGGCAATATTGAAATTAACGAGATAAGAAAACTAAGCCACAAATACGGCGTCACAGCGGGGGCATTTTGTACACTGATTGGCGATCCGAAAAACTGGGGTCAAGGCCTTGGGAGTTCTGCCAAGCAAGCAGCTTGCAATTGGGCGTTTTCTGAGGGTGGTTTTGCAATAATTGAGGCAAAGGCATACGTGCAAAATATCCGCAGCTGGAGTGCGCTCGAGAGGCTTGGCTATCGGTACACGGGAATCGAGCAAGGTGAAGTTGCGGGTAAGGCAGTGAAATGGAGAGTGTACACACTGGCAAGGGCTGGTTGGGAGGAGCTGGATTGAGCAAAGCGCCGGACGATGCCGGCGCGTTCTAGCTGCTTGAGGTGCTCGGTGAGCACTTTTTGAGTCACCCCCGGAAGAGAGCGGTGCAGCGCAGAATAACGCTTAGTCTCAGCGCCAAGCGAAAGAATAATTGCGATAGTCCATTTGCGAAACAGCAGGCTTGTCATGAAATCGCGTGAATCGGCATACTGTTTTTTTGGATACAGTAGTTTTTGTCATGGTTACCTCCCGTTTTGGGGTTTACTTTATATTTAGCGGTCAAGAGCTCCTCAAGCAAATATCTCCGGAGATACCCTCCGGAGACATAGCGCAAAGCTCTCTTCTGCTAATAAATATAAATGGGTAGCTACATTGTGTCAAATAGCGCAATTTATAACCTACCTGTCCTAAAGTGTATCCTTTTGACCGCACGCCACAATTAAAGTAAAATTTATAATATGCCTCATATACACGACCAGCCTGGTCAGCACGATACCTGCGTTAGCGGGTATATTGTGAAAATAACAGAGGGTGCTGAACCTCGGATTATTTTACATAAGCACCGCAAGCTAAACAGGTTATTGCAGTTTGGTGGGCATGTCGAGCTGGACGAGACACCGTGGCAAGCGGTCTTACGGGAAATAGCCGAAGAATCTGGTTACGACAAAAACCAGCTAAGGTTGTTGCAGCCGCGTTATAATAGGCTTGCTTCATTACCTGGAGTGAAACTGCATCCTCAACCGATCGCGATTCACACATATCCTGCTGGTGGCGGGCATTATCACACGGACATAAGTTATGCGTTTATTACTTCGGAAAATCCGATACATGATATAGCTAGCGGCGAATCCGACAACATTGGCCTCTTTAACTTGAGAGATCTAAAGAAGCTTACATCAAAACAAATGTACGACAATGCGAAAACCATCGCTATGTATACTTTGACCACAGTGGTTGAGGAATGGGACAGGGTGGATTTGTTACTTTATAAACTCTAGGCCGTCCCTAGTTATGAGGTAATATAGATCGTCAACTAGACCATCCACGTACGGTTTGTAGTATGTGTCTATTTTGAGCATAGGTACTTTTTTGCGCACAAAATCATAGACAACCTTAGTTCCTGTGCCTAAATTTGTTCCATTTTTTGAATTATCACGTAAATCTATAGCCTGTGCCGCCACCATTAATTCTATGGCTAATACGTGCTTGACGTTATCCAATATGTCGACCACCTTACGGGCGGAGACCGAGCTCATAGCTACAAAGTCTTCGGTGTTGGCAGATGTTGGCACAGAGTCAACCGACGCTGGATGGGCTAATACTTTATTTTCTGAGACTAGTGAGGCTGTAGTATACTGCAGAATCATTAGCCCTGTTCTCATTTTTTCTGTCACCCTAAGGAACGCAGGCAGACCGTTGTTAAATCTATCATCAAGTAGAGCGGCAATTCTTCTGTCTGAGATATTTGCAAGTTCGCTTACTGCGATAGCTAGAGCGTCCATAGCGATGCCAACAGACTCACCGTGAAAATTTCCGCCAGCCATAACCTCTACTAGGTTTGTTTCTTCGTTTTTTATGAATACCGGATTGTCAGTCACGCTATTGAGTTCAATCTTCGCTATATGTGATGCATACTCAAGAGCCTCACGTATACCTCCGTGCACCTGCGGTACACATCGCACAGAGTAAATATCCTGGATACCGCTCGTATTGACTAGGGAGCTTCCGCGCAATAAATGCCTAACGTTATCAGAGACGATTCGCTGCCCCTTAAAAGGCTTCAGGCTATGTATAGCCGGATCGTACCCAAGCCCGAATTCGACAAGACGCTCGAGGATTTTGTACGGACTATTACCGTAAAGCCGGAGTACGTTGACGACATTATCGCTGCTATTGCCGAACTGTGGCGCGAGCGCCAAGCAAAGCAACTAGAAGCCAACCAACAGCGCCTAGAGTACCGCCAGAGCCTGCAAAACCAGATTCGGGCGACCGTGGACAGAATGCGCGTTGTCACGAGCGAAACGGCGCTTACGTACTTGGAAGAGGATATTATTAGCGCCGAAAATGAACTAGCAAAACTAGACAAAGAAATCGCCAATCAGCCCAACCTACAAGCTGAATTCGACCAAGTCTTGCAATACACCAAATATATTTTGGAACACCTCCCTGAGCTACTACTTGACCTCTGTAATCCCTTGCGAAAAGCCGCCTTTTTCGCCGCTATCTTCAATAAAGTCCCAACCTATGATGAAATAAAGTTTGGAACTCACAAAAACAGCTCGCTACCAGAGGTAAACGAGCTGTTCCGTATCCGAATGGATGATAAATCCCTTTATGGTGACCTCACCGGGAATCGAACCCGGGTTGCTGGGATGAGAACCCAGTGTCCTAACCGCTAGACGATGAGGCCGCCTAGTCACTATAGCAAAAAAATCGACACTTGTCTAGCGATAATGTTGTAAAAAAGGCTTGACATGCCATAATCATGATGCTAAACTGATCGTGTCATGCACATGCATGGTGGAGACAACTAACACAAACAGCACGCGATACAGCTAGAGCAAGCCAACGACGGTGCACCCACACTGTATTTACTGGGAGTTTGCCATAGGCTATACTTGTGCAATTTTACATGTTTGGCACCCGTGCGAGAGGTGCCAAGCAAAGGAGGACTCCTTGGGTATCTTACCCAGCCCAGGAGATGTGCGATTTTCACTTCCCACGCGGGGAGTGATTTTCGTTTGGTGGTGTGCCCTGGCGCGGCGTGAGGCGATCGATCGGCAGGCGGAAGCCAAAGGTGCTCCCCTGCCCCTCCCGCGAATGAAAGATTAGCTCGCCATGGTGTCCCAGCACGATCTTCTTTGCCAAGAATAGCCCAATCCCTGTACCATCGGGCCGCTGCAGCTGGGCATTGTGCGCCCGGAAGAACTTCGTAAAGATCTTGCGCTGCTCACCCTGCGGCACTCCAATGCCATGATCTTGCACCGTGCACACCACCCAGCCATCCTTGGGGTAGAGCCGCACCGTAATAACATCAGCACCAGGCGAGTAGTAAATAGCATTATCAATATAATTAACGATGACTTGCCGGAGCTTATTTTCGTCGATCAACAGAGGTGGGATAACCCCACGCGGTCGATAATCCACTCGTAAATGGTGGCGCTCAGCAATGAGCTGGATAGACTCGATACTCTGTGCCACCAGCGCGGCAACATCGCCTAGGCGGAAGTCGATTGTGAAGTTGCCAGTGCGGATGCGCGACACATTAAGGAAATTGCCAATCAGCTGCACCATTCGCTCGCTACTCGTAAAAGCCTCAGTAAGGAAAGTGCGCTGCGTGGCATTAATCTCACCAGCGTCACCCTCCAGCACCATCGAGATATAGCCCTTTACACTAGTGAGTGGTGTACGCAGTTGGTGGCTCGCCATACTGACAAACTCATCCTTCGCTGCATCGAGCTCACGCAGGCGGCGGTTAGAGGCGCGCAGTTGGCGCGTTGCATGGTCTACAGCTTGGGTGAGCTGCTGCTGGAACTGCTGCGTGGTATTGTGGCACTGCTGCGCCATCAGCGTCACCGCACATTGCTGAGCTATCATTGCAAGAGTGGCTCGCTGTGCAGTAGTATACGTGGCTCGCTCAGCTGGCGGGCCCAGCACGATATATCCACAGTGATTACCCTGCCACACCAGCCGCAACACTACAGCAATGTTGTAGCGACGGAGTGAGTGGCGCTTGGGTAGCATGGCGGTCACTGTGCGCTCCGTTGCTTCTTTGCATAGCGGCAAGAGTGCATTAACAGAGGTAGCGTATTCATCTGGCAAATCAATTAGCGGCGGCGCTCCATCCACCATTACCATCACTCCGCACCAAGTAGGCCAAGCAACTGCCCTTAGCGCTGTGCGCACCGCTGCTACCACTTCTGCAAAGTCGGTCGCACGAGCCAGTGCGCTACCCAGTGCCACCAGTGGTCCAGCTGGTGTGGGCGTCATGCTCGATTTTGGGTGATTTTGTTCCATTTTCATGCTACACCTGCTATTATAAAGCAAATGGTTAAAATTGCCATCATCGAAGACGACCAAGCCATCAGCCAAATGTACCGCATGAAGTTCGAAGCGGCTGGCTTTGCGGTGGAAGTTGCAGGCGATGGCAAAGCTGGCATCATGCTCGTACAACGGACTCACCCCGATATCATCCTGCTCGACCTCCAGATGCCCCACCTCAATGGTGCCGACACACTCGAGCACATCCGCGCTTACTCATGGGGTAAGGATATCCCAGTTATCGTCCTTACTAACCTTGGTCACGAAGAAGCCCCCAAAAAACTCCAGCACCTTGGTGTCCACAGCTACATTGTCAAAGCCGAGCTCACCCCGAGCCAAGTCGTCAAGCGAGTGGAGGAGGCTTTGGCGGAGCGTGGGATAGTCGTTGCTAATATACACGGGTAGGTATCAACCATCAGCAACACGAGAGTGGCGGCTCTGCCCCACATACAATTACATTGCTCCTTTTAGCCTCTATTACTATCGTATACATCAAATTATTGCTTGCACAATCTCAAGAGTCATAGTCGTCTCAACGACTTTCTCAAATCTCGCAAGGACATTCTAATAAGCCGCCAATCGCTAGCTTTTGGTTCCACAATCGACAGTATCCTTGCTCGTTGCTGTTTGCTTGGTTCAAGATAGACGGTGAGATCGACAATTCCCTGTAGGACGCGTTGGTCGGTTTGCGTTTCGGCAAGTCGGTAGAGGTCTGGCATAATAGCGCGTATCTTATCGCGGCAGCGGTCGGCTAGGTCGGTATTGCCTCGTTCTTTTTCTAATGGTGCTGACCAGCCGTAGGCGATCTCGACGAGGAGATCGAGTGCAAAGCCGAGGCCTGGTGTGCTAAAGTTTCCAAGATGTATTTCGTTGGTAACAATGTCCGTTACTGGTTCGGTTGCCTGGTATAGGTTGCGTTGGAAGAAGGCGTTCCCTTCTATTTTCCAATACGCGTCATGAGCAACTCCATCTTTATCGGCATGGAGCATAGTCCATATTTTGCCAGGAAGAATCTGCGGATTCTCGTTGTCAGCAGTACGTAGTTGTGTCCAATCTATTTCGTATTCTTTATACATCCCAAGCTCCTCGTTCTTGTTTTTATATAATACCATCCAATCCCTCAGCCCCACCACTCCCTAGAGTGTATTCTCAGGCAGGCAGTTTGGATTCTCGCGTCAGTGGTGATACAATAAGGCAAGTGAGCACCCGTAGCTCAGCGGATTAGAGTACTTGGCTTCGAACCAAGTGGCCGCAGGTTCGAATCCTGCCGGGTGTACCAGTTCTGTTCCATATCACCCAGCTTGGTCTGGGTTTCTTTATACGGCACTATTTGCTATTCATTTTGTGGCCGCACCATATAAAAAAGGGTTAGCACACCGCTAGCCCCTTTTGTTACACTACCATCACAATAGCTATTAGCGAGGATAATAGTATGTCGATGATTGTATAGGTCCTGTTGTGCTTGTCGTATGCCACAGCACAACCACCCCAGCCGCCAGCAAGATCAAGAAGACAACAATCGCCACCGCCGCTAAGATAAGACCAACAATGTAGGCGATCTTAAGCCCTTGCGCCCACGTCTTGTCACGCTCGGTCGCAACATATGGCGTACCGTTTGCATCTGCTGTGGTACTCGTCAGCAAGAAGAAGTCGACGATCCCCCAAACAGACAAGACAAACAGCCCCAACAGCGAAACAATATTAACATACGGCACAATTGATGTTACCGTACAGCCCACCGCAATCCAAAAGCGGATCTTGCCCAGCTCGTCGCCACGGTACCAACGAGCCAAGCCGTACTGCCCCATAAACGCAGCGAGGGCAACGACCGCCAAGTAGTTGCGCGGTGAGGCATCAACCGGCGCAGACGCAGCGGCTGGCACTACTGGTTGGCTGGCAGCTGGAGCTGTGTGCGATGCTGCCTCAGTTGGTGGTGTTGGTTGTGCTGTAGGTTGTTGGTTTGCCATTGCTGTTCTCCCGATTAAACTCTCTTGCCCCATGGTAATGCGTTTTTGGCAAAAAGACAAGCGAGCGCACGCGCCGCAGCAAGAAAGCTTTTTAATTCACCTCGCCGCCTCTTGACAGAACCCCAGGCTATCCGCTATAGTAAAAGGGCTTTGCACGGGTAGTGCAAGCACGATATGGGCCAGTAGCTCAGCTGGTTAGAGCACCTGCCTCTTAAGCAGGGTGTCGAGGGTTCGAGCCCCTCCTGGCCCTCCATAGTATGTAGTCCTCGGTATTACCAGAGGACTGTTTGCTATAGAGACATCTATCACTAGTATTAACCATATATTCACGAAAGGATTACGCCTTATGCCTACTTTATCACTCAACGGCCGCGAGCTCGCAAGTTTCATCAAGCAGCGCCAAGCCCGCCAAGTACGCCACTTACGCCAAGCGCACGGTATCACCCCCAAGCTGCTCATTATCACTCCGCTTAACGCATCGGGACCAATCAATGCCTACGTGCGCTACAAGCAAGCCTATGCTGCTGATATCCTCGTTGAGACAGAGGTATCACCAACTGCCGAAATAGATATGCCAGGCGCGATCGACCGAGCAAACAACGACCCACACATCCACGGTATTATCGTCCAATTGCCGCTCAACGACCCATCACAAACAGACGCCATCGTCCAGCGCATCTCTCCTGCCAAGGATGTGGATGGTTTGAGTGGCCCGCACGCCACCTATACACCAGCAACGGCGCAGGCGATCGATTGGCTGCTGGCGGGTTATAATATTAGCCTCGACGATAAGCAGCTCGCCATCATTGGGCGGGGGCGACTGGTGGGCGCACCACTGGAGCGGCTGTGGCGCGACCGCGGCTTGGCTGTAACGGTGTGCGACCGTCAAACACCCAATACTACAGAGGTCATTGCTGCAAGCGACGTTATCGTCACCGCTACTGGCCAGCCCCATCTCATCACAGCGGATATGGTCAAAGCAGGTGCAGTGGTCGTTGATGCTGGCACGGCAAGCGAAGGCGGCGTTATCGTTGGCGATGTCGACCCAAGCTTGCGCGAGCGCAGTGATGTCACTCTCACTCCAGAAAAAGGCGGCGTGGGCCCTCTCACTATCGCTGTGATGATCGACCACGTTATCCAGGCAGCACAGGCAACAGTCGAGTCTAGCAAGAATTAGCCGTTACTTAACCTCTGTAACTCAGCAGAATTTACCTCATTGTTTTCTCATGTTGCTGTTATTGGCACGCAGTCTCTTTGCTTGTTTGTATATTTCCTAACACTGAGCTCTATAAGGATCGGTGCTGCTCTCGGGTATACTCCTTATGGCGCTTCAATCTATAGGCATTAGTGGTATATTTGTTCACGATATATTGCAGATATTGTATAATATCGTCTTGTTATCCAGGTTCAGGCTGGCTTGGCTTGCAGATATATATCATGAGTGATATATTATACCTATGGATATTCGTACTGACGTTTCACTCAAACCATATTTGACGATGCAGCTTGGCGGCAACGTCCATACTATGGTCGACCTCTATACCAACGATGACGTCGTGGCGGTGTGCACGATGGCCCGCCAGCAGCAGGCTGAGCTCTTCGTCCTTGGTGGCGGGAGCAACACTCTGGCTCAAGACAGCGGCTTTGCTGGCATTGTGGCGCGCAACCGCATCCCAGGCTTCTCAGTCGTTGCTGAGGATGATAAATCGACGACAATTACCGTTGGCGCCGGAGAAGTTCTCGATGATATCGTAGCAAAAACAGTGGCCAGTGGCCTGAGTGGCATTGAGGCGCTATCAGCCATCCCAGGCACGGCAGGCGCTGCTCCAGTACAAAACGTTGGTGCGTATGGGCAGGAGATTGCCGATACACTCATCTCGCTCGAGGCGTACGATCGACAGCAAGAGTGCTTTGTGTTGCTCAGCGCTGCCGACTGCGAGTTCTCGTACCGGCACAGCATCTTCCGGGGCCGCGAGATGGGGCGATATATCATCACAAGCATAACACTCCGCCTACGCAAGGGCTTGCCACAGCCACCCTTCTACCAAGCCGTCCAGGATTATCTCACCACCCACGCCATCGCAGCGCCTACTCCGCAAGACATTCGCCAAGCCGTTATGACGATCCGTGCTAATAAGCTGCCCGACCCAGCCAAGCTCCCCAATACTGGCTCATTCTTCAAAAACGCGATTATTTCCAGCGAGGCATTTGCTCAGCTCCAGCAGTACTACCCCACGGTGCCACACTATGCCCTGGCCGATGGGCGCGTCAAGGTGCCCTCAGGCTGGCTCATCGAGCAAGCGGGGCTCAAAGGCAGCGTCCTCCACGGCATGAAGGTCCACGACAAGAACGCTGTGGTGCTCATCAATCAATCGGCCACCAGCTACCATGATCTTGCCGCCGCTCGTGAGGAGATTATCCGCACGGTAGAGGAAAAATTCGGCATTACCATTGTGCAAGAACCGCTCGAGATGCCAGCGGCGTAATGAGTCAAATAGTGTGTAACATCTGCACATAATCTTATCTATTTACCCCTGTTAATCAATAGTTTTGTGATATAGATTCAGTCAAGCAGGCAAGCTAGATACGTATTCTTGAGTATTTTTTGGCTGCTTTTGCCTTATTCTCTGCCAACTTTGTATTTTCTTTTCTATTGGATAACCACGAAAGCCCCCTCAGCAGGCTAAGAGTTCTGCGTCGAAATACGTAATCTAATGAAGTGCTCTTTATCAGATAGGCCAAAGTGCTCCTTGACATGAGGGCGACCGGCATTGCCCCTGCATGACGAAAGAATGCCAAAGAGTCTCGAGACACCCCCTTCTTACCCTTTCGTCGATAAATCATGGGGCGCACTTGAGGCAAAGTAGGCCGCAATTCAGCCTGTTTTACCTTCTCACCTCTTGCACTTTCACCCCAAAACCCTTATGCTAATTGCATGAGGGTACAACGCGGGTATACAATCGTGGAAATTATTATTGTGCTGGCAATCATGCTGGTGCTGCTGGTGCTGGGTGTGGTGACGCTCAATAATGCGCAGCGCTCCTCGCGCGATACCGCTCGCACGACCACTGTAGAGACGGTGGCACGCAGCCTCGAATCCTTCTACAACGGCGACGCAACTGGTACGTTGGGCGAGCAAGGCCACCGCTACCCATCAGCCGAGCATTTTTTGACCTCACTTAACGGCACAGCTATTCGTCACATCCTCCCTGGGCTATCTGAGGATAGCTACCAATACCCATCACGTAGTGGCCAGCAAGCGCTCTTTGTCCAGTCGCCAAGCAATGGCATTAGCAAAGACAGTGCGTCAGTTGACCGTTTCATCTACGAGCCGCGCGCCCGCGATGGTTCGCTCTGCGTCACCGCCAGCCAAGAGTGCAGCCGCTTCTTCCTCTACTACCGGCTAGAACGCGCCCCAGCAGCAACCCTAACCATCACGAGCAACCACCAATGAAGCATGCTCCAGACGCTGGCTTTACCTTAGTAGAGATGTTGGTGACGATGGTGCTGGGCGTGCTCTTTGTTGGGACGCTCTATCAGCTGTATATTGTGACGATCCAAAGCGCAACGGAGGCCAATCGTGATGCCAAGGCAAGCATTGTGGGGTATGAGCTACTCCGCCGCGAAGTTGGTGATGGCACACCAACGCCATGCACAAGCCGCGCGGCCAATCGCAACCTCACGACCGACCACTCGCTCGATACCGATGGCTTACCTCAGCCTGTTAGTGCTACTATTGTCGTTGATTGCCCCTATAGCACTACCGCACCACAGATAAGCCGTGTATCGGTAACGGTACGCTACGGGCAAGGCTCTAGCCAATCGGAGGTTCGCCATGCGATTCTCAGCAGTCGCTAATATACGAGAGCGAATGCAGCAGCTCATCCGCTGCATCTACCCTGCGCGGCGACAAGAGCGTGGCTTCACTGTAGTGGAGATGCTAGTAGTGATCCCTATTATTGTAGTGATAGTTGGCGTATTGGTCGCTGCCTTGGTGGGACTGCTGAGCTCGATTGTTATTTCCAACCAGCGCGGCTCACTGACGTATACTATGGAAGATGCACTTGACCAAATCGAGCAAGACGTCCGCCTAGCAACAAAAGTCGAGAGCAAGGCTGTCGCGGCCAACTGGGCACAGCACTACGCGAGCGATAATGTCTTGATCCTTACTCAATATGCCACCGACCGCAACCCATCCGATCCTCAGCGCGAGCTCATTTATCTCAACAGCCAAGCCAGTCCCTGTCGCAGCCAAGCTGAGTTGGCTGCCAAACTCTACCGCACAAACAGTCCACTTACCGTCAAAGTTGTCTACTTCGTGCAAGGTACCACTCTCTGGCGGCGAACTATTGTGCCAAGCCAGTACGAATTTAATGCTACCAACCCCAGCAACAACACAATGTGCGGCCAACCCTGGCAGCAGAGTACCTGCAATTATATTGGTGGCACCTGCAAAGCACTTGATACGCGCGTCGCGAGCAATGTATCGAGCATTCGCTTTGGCTATGCAACGGGTTTTAATCAAGCAGCCAGCACTACGCCAAATGATAGCACCACTGTCGTCTCTGCCACAGTAGATATCGCTGCTCTTAGTACTGGCCAGACCATCCACGCCCGAGGGTCGATGCAGGCCCGGCGAATTAATAATTAGCTGAATCGAAAGAATAATAGGCAGTATGTAGCTCAGGTATCCTAGCTATACTAGCGCACCATTAGCTACAATTCAGTCTATGCTAGTGCGCGTGCACTATCTCTGAAAAAATATTCTCATACATCTGTACTCAAAAAGCTTGTGTTTAATAAATGTTCGTAGTATGATCGTAATATAATCAGTAACAAGGAGGGGTAACTCTGTATGACAACAAAAACTCAACGTAACCTGCGCGGTTTCACAATTGTCGAGCTTCTCATCGTGATTGTGATCATCGCCATCCTAGCGGCTATTACCATCGTCGCTTACAACGGCATCCAGCAACGCGCTCGCGATTCTGCAGCCGCTGGCGCTGCATCACAGCTCTCGACCAAGGTAGAGGCATGGAACAGCCAGAAGGGTGAATACCCAACAGCCGCACAAGTCAATGACAATCTTGTTGACGATAAAGTGACTGAGGCAAAGATTGATCCAGACCTCAAGAAGAAGATCATCACAACTGGCACACCAAACAACGACACTCCTGTCTTGTATACCCAGTGTGGTAGTGGTAAGGGTGCGAAAATCACCTACAAGAAGGGTGACAAAACCGAGGATATCGTCCGAGGCACCTGCTAGACTTCCTTCTATCAACAAAAACACCCGCTCTCTGGCGGGTGTTTTAGATATACGGATATATACGGATGTATTACTACTGCGTCTAGCGAGACACGATTATCAATGACAGCGACAAACTCCCTAACCTTCTGTCTATTCCGTCGGCACCGGGAAATCCGCCAAGAAGTGTGCAACATCAGTGCGGAGCTTAGCTAGCTCTGCCTCATCATCACGGTGATCGATGGCTTGCTGCATCCACTCAGCAATCTGCGGCATATGCTGCGGCTCTAGGCCGCGCGTTGTTGCCGCTGGCGTACCAAGGCGAATGCCACTAGGGCGAAATGGCGACAGTGGATCATCGGGGATAGCATTAGCGTTAAGTGTCAAGCCGATCTTATCCATCGCAATCTCCGCCGTCTTGCCATCAATCCCAAAGCTTGTGTGGACATCGGCCAAGATGAGATGGTTGCTTGTGCCACCCGTCACGAGCACAAAGCCGCGCTGTTGCAGCTCCTGTGCCAAGACAGCGGCATTAGCCACCACCTGCTGAGCATAGGTGCGAAAGGCTGGTTGGAGCGCCTCGCCAAAAGCCACTGCCTTGGCGGCAATCGTATGCATATGTGGTCCGCCCTGAATGCCAGGAAAGACCGCTCGATCGATGAGTGTCGGAATATTCTCGAGTATCTTGGCTGGCCGCTTGAGTGGGTTGCCCACTATTCCTTTGCTAACGATGAGCCCACCACGCGGCCCGCGCAGCGTCTTGTGCGTCGTTGTCGTCATAACGTGAAAGCCATAGTCAAGTGGATTCTCCGCTACCCCACCAGCAATCAGCCCCGCGACATGCGCCATATCGGCCATAAGCAACGCACCAACCTCATGGCCGATCGCCGCAAAGCGTGCAAAATCTAGCTGGCGCGGATAGGCACTAAAGCCCGCCAGGATGATCTTTGGCTGATGTTCTTGCGCCATCCGCTGCAGCTCGTCGTAGTCAATCTCGCCCGTCGCTACATCCTTCATCTTGTAGCGGACGAAATTATACTCGCGAGCACTATGTGTCACAGGCGCACCATGCGTCAGGTGACCACCATGACCTAGATCCATCGCGAGGATGGTATCGCCTGGCTCGCACCATGCAAAATATACTGCTTCATTCGCCTGAGCACCACTGTGCGGCTGGACATTGGCATGGTCGGCCCGGAAGAGCTGCTTGGCACGGTCGATTGCCAGCTGCTCCACTTGGTCGGTATACTGCTGCCCGCCATAGTAGCGCCGGCCTGGGTAACCCTCGCTGTATTTATTCGTAAAGACACTCCCAAGCGCCCGTAGTACATCACCAGAGACATAATTCTCGCTAGGGATGAGCTCCAAACCTTCGCGTTGGCGCTGCTGCTCATGGGCGATGAGGGTAGCGATAGTTGTTTCGTGCATGGGTAACACTCCTTGTTTGTTGGTTATATCTTAGAATTCGCTATGCACTAGTCATCAGATCATATGTGTAGTATAGCACAGCTACCCAATATGGGGAGTTGCAGTACTTGACGACGTGCGTCTTGAGCTTGCGATAGCTCTCTTTTTCTTCAGCAGTATTGACGTGCTATCGCATCTCTTTGATATTACTCTCTGCTGTGAAGACTAGGCACTTGGTCGTGTAGTAAATGGAGGTCTTGCGCACGACTAGTTGAAATAACAGAAAAGAGCTGATGGGGTTATTAGGAAAACTTCGCAGCCTAACCTCTGTATTTCTTTTTGCAACACGAGATGCTTGTGTTTGACAATATATCACCGATGATATATTGTACAAGCATGGGAACAGCAAAATATCTCCGTAATATCGGAACACTCATCCAAGAAACCCGCCAAGCACGCGGTATGACGCAAGCCGAGCTCGCTACAGCACTTGGCACGAGCCAGTCGGCCATCAACCGCATTGAAAAGGGTGGCCAAAACATCAGCCTCGAAATGATTGCTCGCATTGGCGAAGTGCTGAGCAGTGAGATTGTCCGTATCAACAAAGCTGGCAAAACAAACTTCGTCATTAATGGTGGTGGCTCGCTCCATGGCGAGATTGAGGTAAAGACGAGCAAAAATGCCGCTGTCGCTCTGCTCTGCGCAAGCCTCCTTAATAAAGGCAAGACAACACTACGCCGAGTGGCACGGATCGAGGAAGTTAATCGCATTATCGAGGTGCTCGAAAGCATTGGCGTGCGCTGCCGCTGGCTTGAACACAATGACCTCGAGATCACCCCACCACGTACCCTCCATCTAGACGAGATGGATATCGCCGCAGCCAAGCGCACCCGCAGCATTATTATGTTCCTTGGGCCATTGCTACATCAATATGAGTCATTCCAAATCCCATTCGCGGGTGGGTGCAACCTTGGCACGCGGACGGTTGGACCACATATGGCGGGCCTCGCACCCTTTGGCCTGACTGTCGAGGCAACGACCGATTACTACCAAGCAACAGCCAACCCGCATATGGTTGAGCACGCCATCGTCCTTACCGAGCGCGGCGACACCGTCACTGAGAATGTTATCATGGCGGCAGCGCTCCACCCAGGCGTCGTGACGATTCGCAACGCCAGCCCCAACTACATGGTGCAAGACCTCTGTTTCTTCTTGCAAAAGCTTGGGGTGCAGATCGATGGCATCGGCACAACAACCCTCACTATCCATGGCGTCAGCGAAATCAACCAAACAGTCGAATATTGTCCAAGCGAAGACCCTATCGAGGCAATGAGCTTCATCGCAGCAGGTGTAGTGACAGACTCTGCTATTACCATCCGCCGGGCACCAATCGAATTCCTCGAGCTCGAGCTAGCAGTGCTGCGCGGTATGGGCTTACAATATGAGCTCTCCAGCGAGTACCCAGCGCGCAATGGCCAGACTCGCCTGGTCGATATTAGCCTGCACAAATCGACTCTCACCGCTCCACAAGACAAGCTCCACAGTATGCCCTTCCCGGGCATCAACATGGATAATCTCCCCTTCCTTGGTCTCATCGCCACGGTAGCAACGGGCCGCACTCTAGTGCACGACTGGAGCTACGATAACCGCGCCATTTACTTCACCGACCTCACTCGCCTTGGTGCACAAGTAGAGATGGTCGATCCACACCGCGTTTACATCAGTGGCCCTACCCGCTGGAAGCCTGCCGATGTCGTCGCACCGCCAGCCTTGCGCCCCAGCGTCGTCGTGATGCTAGCTATGCTCGCAGCCCCTGGGCGCTCCATCCTGCGTGACGTGTACAATATCAACCGAGGCTACGAAGACTTTGCTAACCGACTCAACACTCTCGGGGCGGATATCGAAACAACATGGGAATATTAGCCGCTTCTTAGCTTGTCTTACCACGCCAATAGAGAGACCTCTCATAATGAGAGGTCTTTTGCGCAGACTTTAATAAATAGAACCTAAGTCTTAGAAAGTCTACCTTCTCAGTATCAGCTTCCGTCCGCCAGTGTTTTGCCTGTTGAGCTGCGAAGATCGATTCTTATCTCGCATAGCATGAGAAAAAGAGTACAAAAAGCAAGAAGTACACAAAACAGACACGTCAGGCATACGCCTTGAACTTCTGGCAATAACCAAATAAAATTACCACTGTTTATAGTAGTAAAGCAGTATCAAACCAAAATAAAACCCCGGAATCATCCGGGAATTTATTTTGGGGTGGATAATGAGACTTGAACTCACGGCCTCCGGTGCCACAAACCAGCGCTCTAACCAAACTGAGCTATATCCACCAGACAATCGCACAGCAAACCTTACTGTACTGCTGACATGCTGTATTGTAGCAGAGATAGCGCAGTTTGTCTATTACCTGCGGCCATTCATCCTCAATCTCAAAACTTTCCTACCTTATACCTCTCTCCTCTCTAAATACTACCAGGTTGCTTGCTTTCTCCCAGGCTTATCACCGCTTCTATAGTGAGTCTTCCTATCTGTAATAGGGGTTATCACTATATTTCATTGGGTAGAGCAGATGATTAAAAAATGACAAATGGATAAGGTAGGTAAATACTGAAGTTAACTAATTTAGCGCGCTTTCTTGCGACGCCACAGCGCCTCAACGCACATCACCAGCCACAAACCAAGCGCAATCGCCCCAACTGCCCCACCAAACCACACATGCCCCGCACTATAGCCATGCTGATTAACCATCCGAGTGAGCAAGCTAATCGCCACGACGTCACCAAGCAACGTAAACATATTGAGCGCGGAGAGGAGCGTTGCTTTGTATGTATGCTGCAGCTCGCTGAGAATCTTTGACTGCAAAACAATCGGTCGCACTCGCGTATATGCAGTAAATAGCACAACAGCAATGACCGCGATAATCGGGCTTGGCGTTACGCCCATCAAGACAATACACAGCGCCATAATCCACGCATCGACCCAATAAAATGCCAGTGGCCGCAGGCGGTCAAACCAATGCACATACCAGCCCAGCAATGCTCCGCCCAGGCTCCCGACCGCCGCAATTACCCCAAACCACTCTACCGCAATACCAACGTGCTGGAAGAGGAGCTCGCGATATTCTAGTCCCTTATTGGACACACCAGCCAAGAAACCAGCGAAGGTAAAGAGAGCAAGATTTTTCGCAGTAACGATTGCGCGAGCAGCCTGCCGTGGCCGCTGAGCCTGGGCAGCTCCTCGGCGCGGTGGATAAGCAAAGCTCAGCGCCAACCACACCGTCGCAGCAAGCGACAAAAAGCCAATCAAAAATGGGAGTGTATGATGAATACGGTATGTGAGTGGCACTACAATAATGAGCACAGTATTACCAATCAGTCCATACGTCTGGGCGCGGCCCATCACCTTGGTATAGTCGCGCGCTCGCCCCAGCGCTGTCAAGGAATCGTGCATAAATGCCTCGACTGCACCAGACTGAAACGCATAGCCACCAAAGAACAAAACCGAGGCAATTAGCCCACCCCAAAAGCTCGGCCACACAGCATATAACAGTGGCGACGCCACAGCGATGCTCGCACCAAGGATAATCGCCCGCCGATTGCCAAACTTATCGGCCACATAACCCGCTGGCATCTGCAGTGCCGCCTGGACAATAGACGAGATAACGACCATCAGTGCTAGCTCATCCAAACTCACTTTACCAACATTCACCAGCTGCACCGTGATAAGCGGCAAGTAGACACGCTTAGTAAAAATCCGAAACCACGAATATTTGATAATGTTGCGCTTGAGGAGGTCGTGGTTGGCCACATCTTGCATAAATCTCGCTGTACTATAGCATGGCTTCGCGTAGCATGTAAATGCATTTTGTATGTAATAAAAACAACCCCATCGAGACGGGGTATAACGATAAAAATGGCACCCCGAGTAGGATTCGAACCTACGGCCTTAGGCTTAGAAGTCCTCTGCTCTATCCAGCTGAGCTATCGGGGCATGGGTTTATTATAGCAGGTTTCTTGGCAGGTGTGGTATGATAAACGAAGTATGAAACACACGAACGGAAATTATCGATACTTTAGCGTCATTCTCGCAGTATATGTTGCGGCGCTACTCATCTCCAACATTGCCGCCACCAAACTGGTGGCACTCGGCCCACTTATCCTTGATGGTGGAGCAGTACTCTTCCCGCTCGTATATATCTTTGATGATGTCATGACAGAGGTCTATGGCTATCGCCGGGCACGCCGCGCTATTTGGACGGCCTTTGGAGTGATGCTGCTGGCGATTGGCTGCTTTACACTAGTGCGCTATCTGCCCGCGGCGGCAGAGTACCACGACCAAGCCGCTTACGAGGCAGTGCTCGGCTTCTTCCCACAGATCGTCGTGGCGAGCTTGCTTGCCTTCCTAACGGGGAGCTTCCTCAACTCGTACATCGTTGCTAAGCTCAAGGTCGCTATGAAGGGTCGACAGCTATGGCTGCGCCTACTTGGATCGACAGTAGTGGGGAGCTTATTTGATACCGTTATATTCTGCGTCGTTGCTTTTGGTGGGCAGCTTACAGGAGCGTCACTACTCAACTATATCGCCGTTGGGCTTGGCTTCAAGCTTGCCGTTGAGGTCGTCTGCCTGCCACTTACCTACCGCGTCATTGCCATGCTCAAGCGACGCGAATCCATCGATACCTACGACACCACCACCAACTTCACACCATTTCGTTTGCGTGTCTAGCGAGCGAGTTGCTCACTGCAATAGATTTGCATTTCTCTCAGAATATGAAGAACGCAGTACTTTCATCCTGGTAGAACGAAAAGTTGCCCGTGGTGATTATTGCAGTATGATCATTGAAGAGTCTAGTGTGTTAGGAAAATACTAAGACCCTTTTGGCGTTTTTAAAGAGACGGTGGCGAGAGAAAGGGCTGGTGCTGGAGAAAAGGTTGACTGTGCAAACTCTCCTCCCTAGTTGTTATGTGAATACATGCTATAGCCTATGAACTCATCAATCGCTACTGGCGATAATACTGCGCCAAGAAATGATCTCGAAAGGCGTAGAATGTGCCATCCTCGAGGCTATGGCGGATGTCGTCGACAAGCTTGATGATAAAGCGCTCGTTGTGGATCGACAGCAGTGTCCCCGCCAGGCTCTCCTTGGCACGAAGCAGGTGACAGATGTAGGCCGCAGTGTAGTGCTGGCAGGTGTAGCAGTCACACTCCGCCATAATAGGCGCAAACAGCTCGCGATATTTCGTCCCACGCATATTCACCCGCCCATGCGGTGTGTAAGCCGCACCATTGCGTGCTACGCGGGTTGGGCTTACGCAATCGAAGGTATCAATACCCTGCTCGATCGCCGCAAAGATGTCATCTGGCTCCGATATGCCAAGCAAATGCCGCGGGCGGCTCTCGGGCAAGATCTCGTTCATCCACTGGATAGTCTGAGCCATCGTTTCCTTCTCTAGCGCCCCACCAATACCATAACCATCAAAATCCATCGCGCCAAGGCGTGCTGCGGTTTGCTTACGCAGGTCCTCATAATTCGCCCCTTGCAAGACACCAAAGAGCGCTTGATACGGCTTATCTGGCCGAGCAGCCCGAAGACGCTTGACCTCTGCTAGGCTGCGCTCCGCCCACGCATGGGTACGCGCCAGTGCCTCCACTTGGTATTCATACGGGTCAATCAGCGACGTCAGCTCATCAAAAGCAAAGGTAATATCCGCCCCAATCCCTGCCTGGATTTGCATCGACAGCTCTGGCGTAAACTTATGTAATGAGCCATCGAGGTGTGACTTAAACATCACACCATTATCATCCACCCAGGCGTGCCGACTCGACTTCTTAGCAATCGCAATTTCTTCATCAACATCAGTGCTCATCGCCAATACCTTCTTAAAGCCCGAGCCCAAGCTTAACACCTGGAAACCGCCACTGTCAGTAAAGGTCGGACCACTCCAGTGCATAAACTTGCCCAAGTATCCGGCCTTCTCTATCAGCTTGTGCCCTGGCTGCAGATAGAGGTGATAGGCATTAGCCAAGACAGCCTGTGCACCCACGCTAGTTACCATCTCGGGCACCATTGCTTTCACGTTTGCCTTTGTGCCCACGACAATGAAGGCTGGCGTCCTGATATCACCATGCGGGGTGTGAATCACACCTGTCCGCGCCAACGTCTGCGGCATGCGGTGAGTGATGGTAAATGAGAATGGTGCTGGCATAATATGATTGCGTTCCCTATACCCCTTGGGGTATTTTACATTAAAATAATCGTGCTTTGTGCGAGGAGAAAAGCTCCCTCTTGCAAAAATCTCCCTCTATTGTAGCACAAGGGCTCAATGGTATGATGCGCATTCTCTTCCCTTCTATCGCTCTAAATACATAGAGCATACGCATCTGCTACGGTCACTGCTCTACCGTTATTTTAGGAGACCACTACTTGAGGAAATGCAGAACTTTATGGATGACATAAGCAGAAATATTTCCAAAAATACTTACTATAATACCAGAATAATACACTCATTGCTTCTCCAGGTAGAATAGTGAGCAAAAATAGCCTATTCTGGCAGAGAAAAGTGAAGGCTTTTGGGTTCACGTTACGCAGCGCGTCGTGCAAACTGAGTGTGCGCTTGTTGCAGTGCCATTACAACATCGCTCTCCGCACGCTCTTGACCTGCTGAATGCGGCGCTAGCCCTGTTTTAGCCTGCAGCCACGTGCGAGCAGACCGCGGCATAAGCTTTTGTGTAAGATCAGTTGCTACCATACCAAGCGTCGCAGCAACAACCATACTATCAAACTTGAGTGAGGCTTTTTCTTTAGCATACATAATATCCTGTTCCATTATACGGATGATATGAGTTATATCCAGCTCGTAGCCAGGCTCATGCTGCTCTTTGCTATAGGGTGCCATAATGCCTGGGCGAGCCGTCTTGCGTGCGTCGACCCACTGCTGCTTAAGGCCTTCAGGAATGTTGGAGTTGGCAAAGATATCATTATACACTTCACCTGTCGTTAACGGCCTTGGTCCTACGATCGCCATCTTGCCACGCAATACTTGCAATAACTGAGGTGCTTCATCCACATGCGTCTTGCGCACGAGCTTACCGATTGGCCCCGCACCACTGTGGTTATAGCCATTAGCCGAGGCGGTGTTGCGCACCGCGCCGTGGAGTGTCCGTAGCTTTGGTACCTTGATGGGGTTATCGAGATGACTCCCATACCGCTCCTGGATGAAGAGCGTTGGACCATCGCCAAGCTCTCTATGCATTGCTATTGCTGCAACGGTCGCTGCCGACCCCATGCCAACAAGGAGCTGTGCTGCTACCATACTATCAAACCAGCGCTTCTCAGCACTTTTGTTATAGTCTTCGCCGTGTTTAGTTCTCGTTTTTTTCGACATCCGTTCGATGGTAGCACAATGTTGCGTATTTGTCAACAGTATCGTGCCTATTCCTTCCTTCTCTGTCCAATTTGTCTGGTTATTTATAAAAACATTACATTCTTCGAGGATGAGCTAAACCAAAGAAGAGGATAAGATCTCTTCTTGTCCAGTCTAATTCGCTGCTCTCAACAAAAACATCGCTCCATTTGCGGAGCAATGCTCATTTCCTTGCATCTGTGGTGCGGGTGCGGAGAATCGAACTCCGATCCCAAGTTTGGAAAACTTGTATACTAGCCGCTGTACGACACCCGCATGCGCTATCCATTATATCACTTTTTTATGTATAATAAAGGTATGACCCGAGGACTCCATCGCTTACGCGGATCGAACATACACACCAATGGCGTCGCGCGCAATACCCGCACCATCATCAACGGTGCTAAGACATCGTCGCTACGTGTTGATCAGCGCCAACATCAATCTATCCAAGAACGCCGCACCAACCACTTGCGCTACCAAAGCTCGCACACTATGATGGGCTGCCGGCCAATCGCCGCCGATAGTAGCCGTATTGATGACGAAGCACCTTATATGAACAACGAGCGTCTCCGTGGCAGTGGCGAGGGACCACGTGACCCGTCAGGATCGCGACCAGGCACTGCCACCTACGCCCGTCGGCGTGATAATACAGTACACACACCGCGACAATCACAACCAGCCTATAGTAAACCAGCCACGAAGCCAAGCTTTCGCCCAGGATTTATGCAACCAAACCAAGGCCAGCAATCACGCGGCTTTGGCTCGTACCGCTAGAAGCATACGTCACAAAAGAGATGTGGTGTTATTTCTCGCTCTTACATTCTTTCAAGAGTAGAAAATTTGCGCTTTCAAGCCTACTTGAGAACCCCTTCATACCTTCGCTCTTTTTGTTTCAATGTGTAGCCCATAATGGAGCACTTTCTCAATATCATTTCTTTGTAGAGCTAAAGCTAATTACTCAAAAGTGCCACACTTTTACCGTTTATACTCTGGTGGGATAATTTCATCTGCTGTCACAACCTCTGGTGTACCATCTCCCTGGAAAGCTTGGCGGGCTTGCTCAAGCGTGACAGTAATAGTGCTGCCAGGTGTCACACTACCGCTAAGCATCTGGCGCGCCACAGTGTTCTCCACCGCTTTTTGCACCACGCGGCGCATTGGGCGAGCACCAAGCCGTGGATCATAGCCACGTTCGACGAGAAAGAGCTTAGCATCATACTCTACCGCGACCGAGACCTTTTGCTGGGCGAGTGTGGCATTGACTCCTTCGAGGATAAGGTCAAGCACTTGCACTAGTTCTTCCTTAGTAAACGGCCGGAAGAGGACGATTTCGTCAAAACGGTTGAGGAACTCGGGACGGAACTGACCACTGTTAATGAGCTCGTCGGTAAACTGCTGTTCGAATTGCTCAAGTTTATAGCCATGCTCGATATATTCGCGGATGCGGTCGGCCCCAGCGTTACTCGTAGCAATGACAATTGCATCACGGAAGCTCACCTCACGGTTCTTAATATCGCGCAGGATCCCCTCATCCAGCAGCTGCAGCAAGGTTGCTAATACCTCTGGCGCGGCCTTCTCAATTTCATCCAGCAATACCACGCTAAAGGGCTGTTTCATCACCTGGGCGGTTAAGCTGGCTGGGTCATCAGCGCCATCAGCAATCAGGCGCGACACATCCTCAGGCCGGACATATTCGTTGAGGTCAATCCGGACAATCTTGCCCTCACCACCAAAGTACACGTCAGCCAGAGCCTTACTTAACTCTGTCTTACCCACCCCTGTTGGCCCAAGAAAAAGAAAGGTACCAATTGGCCGATTTTGGTTGCGCACACCGGCTCGTGCTCGGCGCAAGGCGTCACTTACTACGCTGACCGCTCGCGTTTGGTTGACCATTCGCTGGTGGATGAGCGACTCCATATTGAGCAGTCGCTCACGATCATCGGCAGTACTCGCCACACTTATCTTCACATCCATCGTCTGCTCAATAGCTTGCTGCACCGATTGCTTTGTCACAATACCATCCTCGTGGTAGCTCGCGGCCGACTCGAGCAGCTTGATGGCTTGGCCCGGCATAGCGAGATCATGAATATAGCGCGCGCTTAGCCGATACGCCTCGCGCAGCGCTTGATAGCGATAAGCCACATGACGCTGCCCCTCAGTAATGACGGCTTGTTCTTGCAAGACGCGCAGTGTTTCAGCTTCGTCTGTGGGTGCTATGGAGATGCGATTGAGCGCATTAGCAAGCGATGGGTTGCGCCGGCCAATCTGCAAAAACCGCTGCTCGTCCATACTCAGAATAACCCTCAAGCGCCCTGCCTCGAGAATAGGCAGTAGTACATTGGTAAGATCCACCGCGCCAATCCCTTCCTCAAAGAATAGTTGAGCATTATCCAGGCAGATGATGATGTTCTTAGCAGTATACGCCTCACCAAGGACCCGCATAACAAGGTTCTCGAGCTCACCTCGGCCTGGTGCCGCAGCGATGAGTGATGATGAGTCGAGAATAAATACCTGTCGAAACTTGAGGCTGCTAGGCAAACGTGCCGAGGCATCGAGTAGTCGCTCGGCAAAGGCGTGGATGATGGTCGTCTTGCCCGTGCCAGCCTGTCCTACTAGCACGGCATTCTGCCGCCCACGAGTGCCGAAGATGTCGATGAGCTGATCAATTGCTTTGGTGTGCGACGCAACATCAACAGAGAACATCCCGCCACCACGACTAATTTGCTCACTGATATTCTGTCCAAAGCGGCGTAACAGTGGGATATAACCAAACGACCAATCGCGTGCCACCCCACCAGTGCGCCGCGGCTGATGAATCTGTGCCACCAATTGACGCAAGTGGTGCTGCCACTGTACAGCACCATCGAGATCTTCGTCGTCAAGCTGGAGTTCCGCCAAGATATTTTGGTAGCCAGGCACACTGCGCACCAAAGCCACCATAAGCACACTACCCGTGATTTGTTCGAGTTGATTGTACTGACGGATGCGATCGGCAAATTGCCAAAACTCGGGCATAATGCTCGGGTCATCACTCACGAGATCCTGCATGAGCGCCGGGCTGAGACCGAGTCGCAATGCCATAAACAGCCCATCATTAACTGAGCGCAATGCCCAGGCGATATCGCGCGGCGTCGGCGTAGCGGGCAACCGACCCAAGACATCACCCGCAAGCAAACCGTCAGTCGTGCTACCACTGGTGGGCAAATGGGCAATCTCACCCTGATACCACCGGTGGAGCCCATATGGCACCACAGCCAAGCTCGCGACAAACCACCCTAGTGGCAGCTCAATCGCCAGCAATGCTCCTGCCCCTGCTACGAGTAGCAAAAATGGTACCCACCACCAGTGGTCGAAGCGGCCCATCTGCACACCCAAGCGAGCCTTCTTAGCACGCAAGCTATCATAGTGAAAGTCACTTACCATGGTAGCCACCTCACTATCGCAAGCCCTGCCCCCAGCAGTGGCAACACGGGCACAAGCGCCCAAGCAATAATAAAGACAAGCCCCGCCGCAGCGGTTACTGCGAGCGCTACAATACCAAAAATAATCATAAAGCTCCGCACAATGCCGCCAATCGTCCGCGAGATGAGACGGTCAAAAAATGCCCGAATCTGCACCCCAATCGGCCCATCCACCGCTCCTGCCGATATCTGTCGAAACGGCGCAAACCACGTTCGCACCAAGAGATCAATTGAAAAATAGTCAAATACACTCACCAGCTTCCCCCATACCATCGTGATCCGCTGCCACCACCCAGCGCCATACCACCACGCAAAAAATCCAACCACTATCATACTATGCATTGTAGCGCACTAGCGTAATTTGTGCTACTTATATTGTCACAAAGCAACTCTACCTAGGATATACAGATGTCACACCCTGCAAATCCATATCTTGTTACAAATGAGCAACGAGTCGATCGATTGTCAGATGTGCTTTGTTTGACTCATTACGAATTCTTTTACATCTATCGATGCAATGCATGAGCGCTTTATGTCTGTCATCGTCAAGCAAGAATAAACTATCACTCTCTTCTATATATGGCTGTAGTAGATTTTCTTGAATCTCCTGCCAGAAAATCTCGTCACTCGATGAGGCCATGAATCCACTCCGCGCAAAGGACTCAATTACTGTAGTGATATCCTTCATACAATCATCCTGAAAATCCACTTGCTGCAGAGCACTTTTTTTGTCTGCATGGAAGTAAGCGTTTTCTAAATCAAATGTAACAAACTCACCAGAAGGTATAGTTGCGATATTCTTCAATTGCATATCGCCATGATGCATCCCATTTGCATGCAGATTCCCGATATATTGGCCGATTGACTCCATAACAGGAACAATCTCTGACTCATATGAGGGCTGCCCCGCATAGTACTCAGACCACGCTATGGAATTCATCGTACCAAGCGATGGGATCCGCTGAGTTACAACATCTACACCCCTCACATTAGAAACCGCTAGTGGCTTATCAAGCACCGTCTGGAGAGTCTTTAGGCCGCGGTTAGCAGCTTCATGTAATAGGTCAATCTCTCTCTCTGCGCTTTTTGACTATTACCAAACCGTTTAATTGCATATGACTGGGTATTATCTTGCGTATCCAATGCAAAAAATACACCATGCCCACTATCAGATGCACCTATCTCCCCAGTGTGACTTAGTTCGAGCGGTCGACCGATCGCTTTAGCGAGAGCATCAACAGTAAGTACTTTTTCTACCTCTGTAGGTTTGTCAAGCTCAGAGTGCACTATCTGCTCTTCATATTTGTGCATACAGCTCTATCTCTTTTCTATACTTTCAATTATTTGTTTAATCACAGAGGCACTGTCGGCATCCATATCTTTTCGAGACAGAGTCGACTCTAACATTTGGACAACAACTCGGCTTGTTGTGTCGCTAATAGCGATATCGCGCTGGAGATCTAACTCTTCAGCCGTCAATTCCCTTTCGTCTCCTTGCTGTATTTGTATAGTGTCAGTATCGACTACAAACTCCTCTGCATAAAAGGGTGGGGTAAACTCTGCACTACCCAATTGCTGACTATTGCGCTTAATCAGAATATTTTCTATGGAGTTCAATTGAGGGATCTTTCCTGTCACTGATATCGTATCAGCAACTTGATGGGCAGCAATGACAACCGAACGTGTGAAATCAGTATAGTCACCCTGTGCTCGACACGTTGCCAACACTCCATCCATCCGCACAGCGTCAAGACTTGATGGATATGAAAGCTCTACCTCATCATCATGTTTCTTTATTGATGCACTGCTCAAGTTGTTTTCTATCATTAGGCTGTGGAAATCGGGATCATATACACCAGACTGGATATCACTCCGTGGAACATATACTTTTCGTACACCATCTTCTCCAACAATCTCTTTATACTCCTTAGTGATACGATTCTGGATACTAGGTTCACGTATAGCAGAAGGCTTATTATGGCCTGCTAGATCTTCGTAACTACGCATATGACATATAATAGCAAACTAGGTACAGTTTTGGAATCCACCTCAATCTCATCGTGTCAGGTATGTATGCTCATGCTATAATAAACACCATGATTCGTATTACAACTCTTGTGGGCAAAGGGGTGCAGCGCGCAGCTCGGTTGCGCGGTGGTGGTTCGGCATTGCCGGGCCTCGTCGTTGAGAAGCTCGATCGGCGCTTTCTTGCCCGTACGCTTGATGCTCTACCCCATGGTGTGGTGGTAGTAAGTGGCACTAACGGCAAGACAACCACTACCAAGATGGTTGTAGCCCTACTGGAAAGTCAAGGTCTCCGCGTCTTTACTAATCGCACGGGGAGCAACTTTACTCGCGGCGTGGCAGCAGCACTGCTTGAGGCGGTTGATACCCATGGTGTTTTGCCAGCGGATATTGCCGTGCTGGAGCTGGACGAAGCGCATGCGGTGCACTTCGTCAAGCAAGTTGCCCCACGCTATTGTTTACTACTCAACGTCCTGCGCGACCAACTCGATCGCTTTGGCGAGATTGACTACACGGCGCAGCTGCTTCACACCATTGCCATGCGTACCACAAATGGCATTGTTCTCAATGGCAACGACCCACGGCTGACGCGGCAAGAATTTACCGCTGATCTCACAGCACCAATAAGCCGCTATGGCGTCGATCCATCACTTGCCCACCTCTTCCCAAGCGACGATACCATGCGGAGCGCCCCAGGTCAGGCTACAGCCACCACCGATACTGATGTGACACTATGCCACTTATCTGACCAAGCTGCAACTTTCCGCTTCGACGACGCAGACCACCCTGTCTCACTAAAGCTCAAAGGCAGCTACAATGCCCAAAACGCTGCAGGAGCACTTACCCTCGTCCGTACTATTCTGCAAGATAAACTCGATACGCCCGCCATGCTCGCTGCCCTAGCTCAGGTCGAGCCAGCCTTTGGCCGCGGCGAAGCTCTGACCGTCAATGGCCAGCCCTGCGAGCTTGTCCTCGTCAAGAACCCGAGCGGTTTCCGTCTGAGCCTGGCATCGTTTGACCCTCATAAGACTGCTACAATGATTGCCATCAACGACCAGTACGCCGATGGCCGCGATATGAGTTGGCTATGGGATGTCGACTTCGACACGCTTCGGCCCACTGGCGTGGCAATGGTGAGTGGTGTGCGCGCCTACGATATGGCGCTGCGCCTCCAGTATGATGAAGTAGAAGCTCGGCGCGTTGTACCTGGCCTTAAGCAAGCTCTGGCAGAGTTTGTCCAGGCCAACCGCGGCACCCCCTTGCGCATCTACTGCACCTATACCGCCATGCTTGCCTTGCGGCGCGAATTAGCTCATTACACAGAGGTAAATGCTGTATGAAAGACAACACTATCACCATCCTCCAACTCTACCCTCACGCCATGAATATCTATGGCGACTGGGGTAATACCCTCACGCTCAAGCGACGGCTTGAATGGTATGGCTACAGCGTGCGACTCGTTGAATACAACCCAGGCGACACCTTCCCAGCCGATGTCGATATCATTGTGGGCGGCGGTGGCCAAGACTCTGGCCAAGCTACCATCCAGGATGATTTACTCGCGATTGGCCCCACTCTGCAGCGCCTCGCTGATGATGGTGTGCCAATGCTGGTAGTGTGTGGGCTCTACCAGCTATTTGGGCGATTCTTTAAGACCACGCAAGGAGCGATCATTCGTGGAATTGGTCTCTTTGATATCGAGACAGTCGCTGGCGAGCAGCGCCTGATTGGCAATATCGTCACTGCCAGCAGCGACTTTGGCGAAGTCATTGGCTATGAGAACCACAGCGGCCTAACAACCCTTGGGCACAGCGTGCCACCCCTGGGTATCGTATCGCGCGGGGCGGGCAACAATGGTACCGACCAAACCGAAGGTGCGCGCTACCGCAATGTGATCGGCACCTACCTGCATGGCTCAATTCTACCTAAGAATCCACGCATTGCCGACTTCCTGATCGAGCAAGCAGTATCGCGGCGCTATGGTGAATTTGCGCCCTCTGTCCTCATCGATGACACCTTTGCCACCAAGGCACGCACTGTTGCGAGCAAGCGACCACGCTAGCGTGTCGCTATGCCCCTCAGTTTTTTAGACCATAGAGTCATCAGTGTTGGATATCCAGACCTCGGGTCCATATTTCCTCATCACAACATTTAGACAATCTTAAGCATACTTTTAGCAAACCTGCTATACTAGATCATTGTGACAACCCAACCAAAAGCCAGCGCGTCCTCTGTTGGGCGCATCGTTAGTCTCGACCTCATGCGCGGGTGGTTTTTGGTTATCATTATTCTTGACCATCTCACCTACTTCCCCAATGGCCTCACTTTCCTCACTGGCGACAGTCGTCTCGCTGTCTCGGCAGCCGAAGGGTTCTTCATTATATCCGGCCTTGTCTTGGGTATTGTGCGCGGTGCCAAGCTCCGCACGCAGCCCCTCATGACAGCGACGCGCTTGCTCTGGAAGCGGGCTGGTACGCTCTACCTCACGAGCATTATCGTGACGATACTATCGCTCCTGATTAGCTGGTTCTTTATTGATAATAAAGGTGTCAAGTTGCCCTTGCCGCTGCCCGACGGTAATTGGCTTGGCCTGGCGTGGGATATTATTACCTTACAGCAATTCTACGGCTGGGCGGACTATTTGCGCCTGTATGCACTGTTTATTGCGGTAGCACCAGGCGCGCTCTGGCTACTGCGGCGCGGCAAGTGGTATATCGTGCTAGGACTCAGCCTACTGGTGTGGGCGCTAACACCACGGCCAGTCAGTGAACTATACCAACCGCTCACCTGGCAGGTGCTATTTTTCATGGCCTTTGCCCTGGGCTACTACCTACCAGAGATTACTGCACGCTGGCAATCGTGGCCACTGCGTCGTCGACGCATCATCAAGCGCAGTATTGCAACGCTCTTCGTCCTCACACTCTTTACCGACGCATACGTCACCTTTGTGGCACATGGGCTGGGTGACGGCTTCCATCAAGCGCTTGCCGCAGTCGATACCGCACTCGACAATCAGTTCCTCAAGCTCGACCTACCACTGCCTCGCCTTACCCTATCATGGCTCTGGTTCGCTGGGTTCTTTATGCTGTTTCGGCGATTCGAGGATCGCATCAAGCGGTGGCTAGGCTGGATTTTGCTGCCGTTTGGCCATAATTCGCTCTATGTGTATACGGTGCATGCGTTCGTTATTCTCATCATACATCTCTTTGTGGCACCAGATTATTATATTAGCGACTTTTATTTTACGTCGGTCGATCGTTTCTACGAGATCCCGGCCAATTTCGCCTTATCTGTCAGTGCACTTGCGCTTATCTACCTTGCCGTCAAGACAAAGTTTTTGATGAAGATTATTCCACGCTAACAGGGATCAGCTAGAGAGATAGACCTCCTTTTGTTTAATTGGTCTATCCCATCAATTAGTACGTCTTACTATACATATCTATAAAAAACAGAGGCCGCGCGAGCCTCAATTATCTATGGTATACCCGGCAGGGTTCGAACCTGCGACCTTTGGTTCCGGAAACCAACGCTCTATCCAGCTGAGCTACGGGTACGTATAGTGGTATTGTACCACGGATGATTATGGCTTTGCTAGTGGATTTTTTGCCAACAAATCGGTACTATAAAAGATATGAGTAAGCAACTAGCGCGGCAACAATCTGCCGCTTGGGTCAAGAAGCCCGCCTTTATTTTCGTTAATCGACTATCTCCTCTTGCCTGCAAAGTACGACGCCATTGGTTTCGCATCGTCATTGTGGTAGCGCCACTGGTGGCGATGGCACTGTGCTGGTGGATTGGCAGCCAGCAAAGTGTGTGGTTTGATGAGGCATATTCGGTGTGGCTCGCCAAGCAGCCAATCAGTGAACTCATTCGCCTCACCAGTATCGATACGCACCCACCGCTCTACTATCTTATCCTTAAGCTCTGGGCCAGCGTATGGGGTTATAGTGAGCCAGCCCTGCGTGCCTTTAGTATCCTCTGCTATGGCGGCGCGATGGTTGGTATGGGGTGTTTCGTGCGGCGCTGGTTTGGTAAGCGCGCCGCGGGGTATACACTCCTCACACTGATTGGCACACCCCTACTCATGCGCTATGGCTTCGAGATACGGATGTATGCGCTGGGGTCGTTGATTGGTGTAAGTGCAACCGCCGTACTGGCACGCGCCTGGCACGACGACCGTTGGCGCGACTGGATGCTCTATGCGGTGCTTGTCGCCTTCGGCATGGGGACGCTGTATTATAGCGCCCTACTCTGGCTGGCTCAGCTGCTCTGGTTGATGGTTATGACCTATCGCCGCCAAGGCTTACAACAGTGGTGGAAGTTGCCGTGGCTCTGGGCATATGTCGTGAGCTTTATGTTGTTCTTGCCGTGGCTACCGACCTTCTTGGGGCAGATTGGCAATGGTGCCTTAGCCGAGATTGGCCAGCCGATGAATCTGCAGAATTTGCTTGGCATCGCATCCTTCAATATGATTTATAAGCCCTCTTGGTTGCTAGGCGTTGTGTCGTCGCAACTTGTCCTTATTATTATCTGTGCCGTTGCGTGGGCGTGGCCTCGTGCAATGCGTTCGTTGCCGCATCCCGAGCTTGCTTGGCTATTGCTTGCTCATGTGGGCGTGCCAGTCGCAGCACTGATCGCTGTGTCACTATCTGCTCCAATGTATGTCGAGCGCTATCTTGCTCATGTGGTAATTAGTGGTATCACTATTGCAAGTGTTGTCCTCTATACAGCCTGCGTAGCCCTGCATCGTTCGCCATTGCGCTGGCACAAGGCTGTGTCAACCGCTCTCTTGGTACTTCTGCCAGTGGTTATGGTTTATGGTATGGTGCAGTTATCATTGCAGGGCAACTTCAACTTCCAGCGTGATGAGCGACCCAATGTAAAGCAAGTTGCCACCCAGCTCGGCACCTGCCGCGATGGGAGTATCATCCTTGCAGCCGACCCGTATATCGCCATAGAGATAAGCTATTATCTCGAGCAAGCGCAGTCACGTTGCCCCATCTACATGGCCTATGTGGGTGGCCCACTGATGGGCGGCTACGCACCGCTCGAAGGGAGCACCACGTACCGTAAGGTAGCCGACACCACTCAGCCCTTTACCGATGCCAAAAAAATCAACGTTCTCTACTATAGCAGCTCGACCGCAACCACCACCCCAACACTACCCAGCGCTTACACTCTGCGCTCCGTCACTGGTGACCCACTCGTGCTGATGCAGTTTGCCCGTGACTAGTGCTCGAGCATTATACCATCTCTACAGTGGTGGATAGTTCATAGCCTCACCTATTAATTGCAGATTACTCCGCCATCATCTACACTAGAAGGACAAGGAGGCATGTATGATCGAACAACTCAAAAGACAGCTTATTGGTGCGTGGTGGGTGATTATTATCATTAGCCTGTCATTGATTATCTTTGGTGGAGTATCACTTGTGATGCCAGCAGTGACTCTCACTGTTTTGATGACACTCCTCGCTATTTTGATTATCGTCTGGGGATTGTCACAGCTGGTGCGTGGTTTACAAGTAGCAGACGGCCAAGCCAAGACATTTCTCGTAGTGGCAGGCGCGCTGCTTATTTTGCTTGGCGCGGTGATGCTTGCTAACCCTCGGGTTAGTGTGGCAACGCTCAGCTTTGTGCTTGGCTGGGTGGTAATGCTCCGCAGCCTCATCGACCTTGTACTCAGCCGTATCTTCGCCGCTAAGAGCCGCACGCGAGCGCTCTGGCTCATGTCTGGCGTGATCGGTGTTATTGTCAGTTTCGTCCTCTGGCTCTTCCCAGTGGGCAGTGCTCAGCTTTTCGTCCAGATCGTTGGTGGCTATGCACTGGTCAATGGTATCATCCTCCTTGTCAATGCCATCGAGCTGCGCCGCATCGTGCGTCGTCGTATGTATGGGCATCGCACAGCCAACAGGCCAATCGACCGGGGTGAGGTGATTGATCTGTAGTATATATTACAATGCTTACACCTCAAAACTTGCGTTGTTTTCCGCCTCAACCATTCTCAGGATTGACGTCTTACAAATACCAATCTATCAGCATTAGTGCTGCAAGTCAGATTGCCGCAGCGAAATTCCATAAGGCAGCGAGGGAAATGCGGCTAGTATAAAAAGGGCTAGGCTTGAGGTCGTACTACCTTAGCCTTGCCCCATTCATTGCTATCTTAGCTGGCAGAGTATACGGCTCGCGGAGAGTAATATCTGGGCTTAGATCTTTATGATGCTAATTTTACCTCTGCAACTCCGGCTCACACACTGCCGGTTGGGTTGGCTCAACGGCGCGGATTACATGACAGTAGCGCAGCGCACCATCGGTCGCTCGCGTCTCATTCTCGCCAGATTGCGCGCGGTAGGCATCACATCCGCCCTCTTTAGGCTCGCTCTCTGAACCCTTTATATGATAGACAAGCCCCCGGGTGGTGCGCGTTGTTGCCTCTATGCAGTAGGTTGCCGATGCGACGTATTTGAGTGTCGCTGTCACATTCTCACTCTTATTATAATCAGCTGGTAGCGATGTAGGATAACCATTATAAAATGTCCGGTAGGCTGTCATGGCCGCGGCAGCAGCCCGCAGATCGCTCACGAGCTCCGTCTGGGCTGCACGCTGACGCCACGCACCATACCCCACGATTGACGCCGACACCAAGATCGCTAGTATCGCCACCACTGTCAAAATCTCAACCAGCGTAAACCCTCGCTTATTCATGCCTTCATCATAACATAAGCGTCTTGGAGAGTACAGATGGTATTACTGTGTTTTGTCGATACATGATCGCCCACCCGCATTCACTGCCTGATCTGGGTTACTCTACACCAAGTAGCTGATAATCTCATCTGCCACTGCAATAGCCGATGGATAGGTGCTCGTGTCAATCGGGCCACCAAGCGTTAGGTCGTGGCTAGCCAGCACCGCTGGGAACTGCTGCATGCTATCCATGTCATCCTCGCCATCGCGCATAAATTCTTCAAAGCTCTGAATCACCGCTGCATCGCGCCCAGCACGCCGCCTCGCCTCGGCTACGCCCTTAAAGCGCTCATAGCGGAGTTCATCTGGCGCTGTGAGCACCACCGTCCGGTAGCGATCACCCAGTCGCTCCTTAAGGCGGCAGGCACTGCGGTAGTCACGCAGGCCATCGAGCACCACGAGCTCCACGCCAGGCCGCTCAAGCAGCTCCAGTGCCCGATCGGCCAGCAAGCTCGGCGCAGACTCTGTCATGATCTGCAGCACGCGCAAATAATCGCTCCGCTTGCGCAGTGTCATATGATGGCTCGCGGCATATTCGCGCAAGACATCGCTCGGACGAAACAAAACAACCCCGGCACCCAGCCGCGGCATTAGCTCACGAATTGTTGATGATTTGCCGGCGAGTTCTCGCCCAGTAATATTCACAATTTGGATGGTTCGAGTAGATCTCATACCCTCTATTGTAGCATGGCATCTGCGGCAGAAATACCTCAAAAACAGCAAATTTATGGTATTTGTTCTATTTTTGGCTCATAACCTCTGTCTATGCTCTCCTCTATATCTGCAACTTTATTCGATGAAGTATGCGGACTGGCCACTACAATAAGTGCTGTACCCTCGCACCAAAGGGATGAATGTTCTAGAAAAAACATTCATTTTATGCAGCCAAGCTAGCAGCAGGAAGCAGACGAAGTGAACCGTTTGCTATGAGAATATAGGCACTCAGGTATCTGCAACAAAATACATTATTTGTATTTTTGTCTATAATATTACATATTATATTCTATTACCCCTGTTTTTGGGCACATTATGCAATATTGTGCGTTATTTTGCCATTTTCCTCTTCCCTTTTTGCGACCTCTGTTGTATAGTGAATGGACTATGCATACACAACAGAGAACAAACAGGGGTCATGAAGCCCTAGATTCTTCATCAACATCCAAATGTGGTGATGGCAAGTATGAAGTTACTGAGCTACCATCAATTCCACGGCGCACTATACTAGGTGCACTAGGTGTTAGCTTGGCTGCTACGCTCGTTGGACGTCGCTACCTAGGCAGAAAGGAAAGCCCAAGCACACAAGCTGAGCATCAACCCACCCCCGAAGAGCAAGCTGCCCAGCTAGTCGATGCGTATAGCGGTTACCTCAGCCAGCGCAAAGCCTACGAGGAAGGTAAAATCACTCAGGAGCCCCAGCCACCAGTTGAACTAAGCAATATTACTACACAGCCAGTCGAGGCTGGCGACAGCATCGGCACTGTGGTAGACCGGCACATCGCTGCACTTACCGAAGCAGATGCATTCCATACCAAGCCCGAGCAAGATGGCGTGACTCATGTTGCATCGGCCCGCGTTGCGGAGCTCCACCTGACCGATGGCGACACCCACTACGAGCTACAGCCTGGAGACGTCGTGACACTCGCGCAATACCAGGGTTTTGTTATACCACTGACAGTCAACCCACACGAGCCAATCTCCGGCGTGCCGCAGCACACTCTCGAGCCATAACTATTTCATGCGCTGTAATAAACCAGCCAGCCACTCTGGCTGGTTTTTTGGTATGAGCATAGCCAGTTCGCTCTCTCGCATCAAGAGTGATATAATAGCGTAGACGATGCAAATGGAGCAGGTGCAAGCACTGATTTTTACGATTCGCCAGGCGGATGCCACGCGGCTCAATGATCTCGCATATGCCGAGAAAACAGTGCGCATGCTTGCCAAGGTAGCTGGCCTGCACGCACTGGAGTCTGTCTCGCATCAGTTCTCGCCGCAAGGCGTGAGTGTGTCGTTGCTGCTCGCTGAGTCGCACGCCACTATCCACACCTGGCCCGAGAGACGCGGAGCGTACCTCAGTATTGCCACGTGCCGACCACTGAGCGAGGATACAATTGAGACTCTCCGCCAAGCCATTGCAGACGCATTTTATACCAACACTATAACGATCGAAAGCGCTATCTTATGACCAAACGCACCAAAGCTCGCCTCAAAATCAACGACGTCCTGCGCGGCAAGCGAACCAACTTCCGCGCGGTGGGTTGCTTGCTATTTAAAGAAGAAAACCCCGAGACCAAGCAAACCTCCTACTGGGAAGAATGGGAGCTAACGGGCCTCGAAAATTACGATAGCTGGGTAGAGTACGACCACGATAGTAAGGTTGTGTCGCTCTATGAGCCAGTGCGGTTTGCCCAGCGGCTTGAGCCAGAGCACCTAGCTGCTGGCAATGAGTTTACCATTACGCTCGAGGATGGCACGGTGCAAACCATTACCGTTGCAGAGGCCGGCGAAGGCACCATTATGGCCATCCACGGCAAGAACGCCTACCAGGTCTTCGAGGGTGAACCAATGGCCTACGCCAGCCTGCACTACACCGACACCGAGACCGGCGCTACCACCACCTACACGGTAGAAAAATATAACCAGCGTGAGTACGACGTTTACCGCAAAACACCCTTGTCCGATGCGCAGCAAAAGGAACTATTTGGCCGGCTCATCCGTCCGCGCAACTGGCCGCTATTTTGGCGCTGGGTAGGAATTATTGCCTTTGTTAGTTCACTATTGTTTGCCATCTATGATGAGTTCTTTAGCCATGATAATTCGCACAGCACCGGCACCTATCACGGGCGTAGCGTCTATGGTGGTGGTAGTGGCGGCGTAGGCAAATAACCTGGACGTGGAAGGCATACAGAAGACACTATGGCACATACTCGCGTCACGCCACCAGGCACCAAGCGTATCACCAACAAGGAAAATATCGCGCTGTTTGCGGCAGCGCTCCTCGTGGCAATTGGCGGACTCATCTACGAGCTCATCTTGGGTACGGCTGCCTCATACCTAGTGGGCGATTCAATCCTGAGTTTTAGCCTGGCAACTGGTATAACCCTCTTCGGCATGGGGGTGGGGTCGCTACTGGTGCGACATATTCACTGGCACCCAGCCACAAGCTTCGCCGTTAATGAAATCCTGCTAGGGTTAGTGGGTGGTAATTCGGTACTCCTACTATACAGCGCCTTTAGCTTGAGCAAGCTGCACTGGCCAGTATTTGCGCTGATTAGCCTGGTGATTGGCGTGCTGATCGGCCTGGAAATTCCGCTACTCGTCAAGATGTTTACACGATACGGCCGACCGTCTTCAGTGGAACTACTCAGTAAGGTGCTCGCAATCGATTACTTTGGCGCACTGGTGGCTTCACTGATATTCCCGCTCTTCCTATTACCAAGTCTTGGTCTGATGCGCAGCACCTACTTGATCGCCACGCTTAACATCGCCGTGGCAGTGCTGATTCTATTACAGCTCAAGACCTCGCGCAAACTTCTAACTGCCAGTGTGGTAGCAACCATTCTGCTGCTGGGGCTATTCTTCGGTGCCATCTGGCTGGAGCATCACATTGATACCAAGGCCTATAAAGACCCAGTCATTCTCTACCAGCAGTCGGCTTACCAAAAGATTGTCCTCACAAAGTACAAGCAGGATTTACGCCTGTATCTGAATAACAATCTCCAGTTCTCTAGCCTGGACGAAGCCCGCTACCACGAAACGCTAGCCGGCGCAGCGATGACAGCCGTCAAGCAGCCCAAAAACGTGTTGATTATGGGCGGTGGCGACGGGCTGCTCGCGCGCGAGATCCTTAAGTACCCGAGCGTAGAGTACATCACCCTGGTGGATATCGATCCGGCCATGACACAGCTGGCGCGCACGAATCCCCTACTAACTGAGCAAAACAAGCGCTCGCTTGCTAGCCCCAAAGTGCGCGTCGTGAACGAGGACGCTTTTTTATTTGCCTTCAATACGCACCAGGCGTATGATGCCATTCTGATCGACCTCGTCGACCCGTCTAACGACCGCTTAGCCAAGCTCTACTCGCAGCAATTCTACCGCCAGGCTGAGCGTATTCTCAGCCCCACTGGTGTGATGATCACCCAAGCAACATCGTCGTACTTTTCGCCAAACGCCTTCGCAACGGTAGCCAGTACTATCACATCTGCCCAGCCCCAGCGACATATCACGCCTTTTAGTATTAATGTGCCTTCCTTTGGCGAGTGGGGCTTTGTGCTGTCGACAAAAGATAAAGCTAGCCTGCTGAGCCAGCCGCTGCCGCCTGGGCTCAGCTACACCAATACCAAACTGCTCGACTACGCCCTGCGCCAGCGCCCCGCTAGCCTACCCCCAGCGGGCATCTCTACCCTACTGACACCGCGGATCATCGATGTCTATAACCGTGATATGGCGCAGTGGCGGTATTAGGGTTGGTGCGGTACGAGCGTATTTGCACTCAGCTGCTTTACATCTTATAATATACGTATGCATGATACGCTACCGCGCAGACAATCCTGTCATTACGATATCCAGTGGCACCGCCAAACAGGTGTGTTTTACCCTGAGCAACTATCAGGTACGCCAACCGCTGGTGTATCTGCCAATACCTGGCACGAGTACACGAATCTAATACGCCAAGCAACTGTTGATAACCCCACTCATCGCTTCATCAGCCCCGAACTCATGACGACGGCAGACATGGAGCTGGCTGAAATCCCAGACCAACATGCAGTGGTAAATGATCGCCTCGCCGAGCTACAGGAACTCTCTATCTCTATGCCCGCAGCGGAGCTTGTGGTGGGCACACCAGAGTACCAGCCGGATGGAATTTACAACTCACTTGTTATCATCCAAAATGGTATACGCCGCGTGCTTGAGCGCAAACGTACGATTTTTAGCTCAGCCGAGCGAGGGACATTCACCGCAAGCAACACATTGCAGCAACGGTGTACTCGCACGTTATCTGCTGTGTGTGCCGATTTAGTGGGTTACGGCGTACAATATCCTGAGCTTCCCCAAGACACCCGTGCCATCCACGCCAGCTGCTGCTGGGCGACACCGCTCGAGGAGGAAGCTCGCTATGCCGCAGCACCAGATGAAGAACGCTACACCAGCGCCATGACGCACACGCTTGGTCATCTCTTCACGCACTATCCACAGCTGCAGCAGATCATGGTTGTTGATCGCACCCCACCCAGCACAGCCATCCCACCGCTCAACTGCGTGGCGCGGCGGAATACGCATAATGGTATAATAGAGCCATGACACAATACGAAGGAACCAAACTCACCGACTTTACACCTATCGCTAAGGTCGACGCACTGCAAACCATCGACATTATCCCTGGCACTGGTGCCGAGGTACCAGCTGGCGCAACCATCACCGCACACTATACTGGTGCACTGTGTAAAAATGGCATCATCTTCCAGAGCAGCCACGACTTTGGCCAGCCCGTCACCTTCGGCCTCGACCAAGTCATCCGCGGTTGGACAGAGGGTGTGCCTGGCATGAAGGTCGGTGGCATGCGCCGACTCATCATCCCAAGCGACATGGCCTACGGCTCCGTCCGCGCCGCCGCCAACATCCCACCTAATAGCGATCTCGTGTTCGACATTGAGTTGATGGATATTAAATAACAAAAGGTCAGCGCGCAACAAGAAGCTCTTACTAGGTGAGCTTTTTGTTTTCTTTGTAGATTTGCTTGAGGCGTTTGAGGAGTTCGTCGTCGCCTGGTCGATTATCATACGAAGCAAATAGCCACCCTTTCCAGGTGGCCATTCGCAATGCAGCTGTAGCTATAACGCGATGTTACTTCTTGTCGCTGCTTTTGTCGTCGACAACTTCGCCTTCGACGGGTTCGTCTTTGCCAGGCTTCTTGTCGGTAGCTTTCGCCTTGGCGTCAGCTTCTTCTTCGGCTTTTTTGTCCTCAGCTTGCTGCTGATAGAGCTTAGCGCCAATAGACATCGTCACGTCGTCCAGCGCCTTGGTAGCAGCCTCGAGCTCGTCTTTGTCCTCTGTGTTCTTGTGCTTCTCAGCTTCGGCAATGGCATCTTCCAGCGTCTTCTTGTCTTCACTCGAGATCTTGTCCTTAAACTCATCGGGCATTTTCTTTGCCCGGTAGATGGCATTCTCGAGGTGGTTCTTGGCTTCGATTGCTTCACGCTTTTTCTTGTCTTCGTCGGCGTGGAGCTCAGCTTCCTTCTGTGCCTTCTCAATATCTTCCTTGCTCATGTTGCCAGAGTTTTGAATGGTAATCGACTGCTCTTTGCCTGTGCCTTTGTCCTTAGCAGTAACACTGAGAATACCATTGGCGTCAATGTTAAAGGTCACTTCAATCTGCGGCACACCACGCGGTGCTGGTGCAATACCGTCAAGCACGAAGCGGCCCAGGCTCTTGTTGTCATTGGCAAACTCGCGCTCGCCCTGCAAGACGTGGATCTCCACCTGTGGCTGGTTATCTGCTGCAGTTGAAAACACTTCGCTCTTACTGGTTGGCACAGTGGTGTTGCGGTCAATTAGTTTGGTCGACACACCGCCCATGGTCTCAATGCCGAGGGACAGCGGCGTCACATCTAGCAACAGCACACTCTTAACATCACCAGCCAGCACACCACCCTGAATGGCCGCACCTACGGCCACCACTTCGTCTGGGTTAACGCCTTGCATCGGGTCTTTGCCAAACAGTTTCTTCACCCGCTCGACCACTGCTGGCATGCGGGTCATACCGCCAACCATGACGATGTTGTTGATGTCAGACTTGCTCAGCTTGGCGTCTTTAAGTGCCTTCTCGACTGGCCCATCGAGGCGGTCGAGTAGATCCTTCACCAAGTCCTCGAGCTTAGCTCGCGTCAAGCTCATCTCAAAGTGCTTTGGCCCATCAGCATCAGCTGTGATGAATGGAATATTGACATCATACTCAGTAACAGTCGAGAGCTCTTTCTTTGCCTTCTCGGCTTCGTCCTTGAGGCGCTGCATGGCGGCGTTATCTTTGCGCAGATCAATACCTTCTTTGGCCTTAAAGTCATCGAGGAAGTAATTGACGATGGCGTTGTCGAAGTCCTCACCACCAAGGTGGGTATCACCATTGGTCGACTTCACTTGGAAGAAGTCATCAGCGATCTCCAGCACCGACACGTCGAAGGTGCCACCACCAAGGTCAAAGACAACGATATTCTCTTCTTTGCCTTTATCGAGACCATAGGCGAGAGCAGCCGCTGTTGGCTCATTGATGATACGCTCGACTTCTAGGCCAGCAATTTTACCAGCATCCTTGGTAGCTTGGCGCTGCGAATCGTCGAAGTAGGCTGGTACGGTAATGACCGCCTTTGTTACCTTCTCACCCAAGAAGGCCTCGGCATCGGCCTTGATCTTGCTCAGAATCATGGCGCTCACTTCTTCTGGTGTATATTCTTTATCACCCAACTTGACGGCAACGGCATTGCCTTTCTTGACAATCTCGTATGGCATGATGTCGAGATCTTTCTGGACTTCTTTGTCAGTGAATTTGCGGCCAATCAAGCGCTTGACACCATAGATCGTGTTCTTTGGGTTGGTCACGCGCTGGCGCTGCGCCACCTGCCCCACAAGGCGCTCACCTTTTTTGTTGATTGCTACCACTGATGGCGTCGTGCGATTACCTTCAGCATTGGCGATAACCTCCGGCTTGCCCGCGAGCAAGTACGCGAAGGCGCTGTTGGTCGTGCCAAGGTCGATACCGATAGTTTTACCCATAATGATTCCCCTTTCTCTTATGATCATATCTGGTGTTATGCTTGTATCCATTCTAGCACTCTTTTGTACCGAGTGCCAACTATTTCAGTATAAATAATTAGCACTCTCGTGTCAAGAGTGCTAATTAAATTTATTTCAGTCTTTGCTACATTTTCTTGCGAATCAGCCAAGCTCCGGCTCCAGTACCAACAGCCAATACTGCGACCAATGTGACGGCAACGATACTCGCGCCCGTATCTGCCAGTTGGCCACCATTGTTTGCTGCCTGTGCTTTGTTATTACTGCTACTGGCACTCGAATTACTGGAGCTGCTAGAACTGCCAGGGTTGCGCGGGTTCGGGTTGCTCGGGTTAACATGCTTCCCTTGCTCATATGCACGAGTGGTTGTGTAGATATTCCCACCGTAAGATACCGCAGCTAGTTTTGTACCATCAGTTGAACCTGTGATCGCTGACCAGTTTGGCACACCTGCAGATGCCTGCGCGACCCATGTTGCACCAGCATCACTTGAGCTAAAGATATATCCACCGCCGCCAGCAGTCGCCGAGATCTTACTCCCATCGTCAGAAATGGTGGCTGACGTCCAGTTGTGCACTCCATCGGCCGCGTGCTCTGTCCAGGTTGCACCAGCATCAGATGAGGTATAGATATTACCGCCTGTTGCCGTTGCTACCAATTTATTGCCGTCAGATGAGCTAGCGACCGAAGACCATTTTCGGGATCCAGAGCTTTTTCGTTCTGTCCAGGTTGCGCCAGCGTCGGTAGAGGTGTAGATGGCACCACCATCAACTATGGCGACTAATTTATTACCATCGGCTGAGCTAGCAACTGAAGACCATTTTCGGGATCCAGAGCTTTTTCGTTCTGTCCAGGTTGCGCCAGCGTCGGTAGAGGTGTAGATGGAATGGTCTTTAGCTGTCGCTACTAGCTTGTTGCCGTCAGCAGAACTAGCGACTGCAGTCCAGTTATACGACCCAGGTACTCCACGTGCCGTCCAAGTTGCACCAGCGTTGGATGACGTGTAGATATAGCCACCCCAATCATACACTGCGGCTAATTTATTGCCGTCAGCCGAGCTAGCGACTGCTATCCAGTTACGATCCCCCGACCCAGAGCGCTCGGCCCAGGTTGCGCCAGCATCAGATGAGGTGTAGATCTTACCACCCCATGCCGTTGCGGCTAATTTATTACCGTCAGATGAGCTAGCAATCGACGTCCACATCCGAGAGCCAGCAGCCTCACGCTTCGACCATTCTGCACCTGTCCCTGCTGCTGGTATTTCGGCTGGCTGTGTGCCTGCACCCCTTTGGAAGACACGAACATAGTCGATGAGCATCGTTTGTTTTGGAAAAGTATCCGAAGGAGATATTGGCTTCTGCTCCTCATCTTTCTCTACATAATCATTCAAGATAAAGCGCCAACCAGCGTCAAATGTTTGCTTGATCAACTCCTTATCAGCCAATGTTGTCAGCTTCACCGAAGGCGTACGCTCAATGTCTTTGTGATTCGTTGGGCTTGCGTGGTAGTTGTACGCTGTGATTGGCTTGTCATCAATGAAGTATTTAACTGTCTCACCATCATACTCAACCGCCCATGTGTGCCACTCATAGGCGAGCGAACCTGACTTAGAACCCGCCTTGTGTTCGTCGCTATGGATAATCCTTCGTGTTCGCCAACCATTCTTCCAGTTACCAGAAACACCGTGGTGGTAGCATGTTGCGTGAGTACTCGACCACGTATACGCCGGTGTATACGAATACCATTCGATGATGTCTAGCTCACCATATGGGTCATTAGCGTTAGGATTATGATGACAATTTTGCAATGAATTGCCATTAACCATCCACAGCGATGGCCGCGTTCCATTTTTTCCATTCCAGTTAAATTTGGCGCGAATCTCGGCCCGGAATGGTTTTGTGCCATCAACGACCTTAGTCTTATTTGTTACGCGACCACTGAGGTATCGCGTCATTTTGCCACTTGGGCATGGTGCTTCGCTGACGTTAGAATCATTCAGCGGCTCGTCAAGGTTTGCAACACAGTGGCGCTGCGTTTTTATCTCTAGATAGTCGTTGTCAACAACTTTTACATTGCTTGGATTATAGGCTAAGTGATTACCGCCATAATTGTCTCGGTTCTGCTGCAAGACATCCCATCCACTAGGTACTGAAGTCCCTTTGAACTCCTCGTTCCACACGACTCCCCATTGATTTGAGTTTGCCTTGGTATTACTGTTGCATACTAATACAATCAGCAAGATACTACCAGCCGCTACCAGCGCTATGACTGAACGTTTTACCATCTCCTCTTTCTCCCTGTTTTTATGCTAAAACCCTTGTCGTCATTGTAGCGTTGGCAACCTTTATTTGCAAGTGCAACTGCGAGCAAAGTGGCTTAATACAATTTTAGACCCACACAATAGTCCAGACCTGGTATCGATTTTATACAATAATGGACAGCCTACTGTGATCACTCGGCTCGTTATTTTAGCCTGACAAAAAGCATATTGAGAGCCTCCTATTGGAGGTATTACCACTGATAGAGCTGGTCACCTGCAGTAATTGCTGCTGCGAGCGTCTCAGCCCGCCGGAGACGCCAATACGCCATCACTGCATAGATAAGAACTGCTACACCACCGGTCAGCACCGCGTAGCCCACGCCGCGCACAACCCGTGTGTCACTCCCCTGGATAAATATCACATAGAGCGAAACTGCACCCACCAGTGGCGCTGCCGCTGCTGCAACCACCGCCCAGCGTGCCCGCACTACACGCTTACTAGCAAATGTCCGAGTATGTTGGCGTCGCGCCCAGACTGCAGCAAGTGCCGCCACGAGCCCAGTACCAATCACCATAAGCAAGTAGAGGCGATTCGTCGCTTGGTTGGCATCGTCTACTGTTGTATTAAGCACACCAACGGCTGAGTCATACTGACTCACCGCTGTTTCTACATCTGTCAAATAGACTGCTGCAGCCTGCGTATCTTTGCTAGCAAAGGTTTGCGGAGCACGCTCAAGAAGTGTCTTGACAGCCGAGGATTTTTCTTTCACTGCTGCCGCATGACGGCTGTATTCATCACCAAGCTGCGGAGAAAAAGAGTGCTTCGCCACTGCTGCAAAGGCTGCCGCGGCCTGTTTGGCTCGTTCGTCAATGGAATCCTTCTTAGGTTGGGAGGCATAGAGCTCACGCGTGAAGGCTTGATAGGCTGTGCTCGCTCGCTTAACCACTGTAATGTCGGCTTGGTTGGCCAGTGGCGTTGCATGAGTCTGAGCACTACCAACACCAAGTGTTGCTACAATGATGAGTGTTCCTGCAAGCAGCCAACGCCTCATCCCACTCACTCCTACGGCTGCCGGCTGACCCGCACCATAGCATGGCGCAGGACGTGGCCATCAAGCTTATAGCCGCGCTGCAGCTCTTCACTAATAATTTCTTTGTCACCACCTTCATCATCCATCGAGACGGCCTCGTGGAGGTCTGGATCAAACTCGGTCGTGCCAAGCTCAATCACGATTGGCTCAAGCTTGAACTCTGCCATTAAGCCATCGAGCTTCTTCGACATTGCCACCACCCCACTCGCCCAGGTGTCATTCTGGAGCTTCTTGGGAACATTGGCAGTAGCGCGCTCGATCGTATCAATCACAGGCAGGAGCTTGCGAATTGCCTGCTGGGCACCCGCTGCCTTGGCGTGAGATTTTTCGGCATCAACACGTTTGCGATAATTCTCAAAGTCTGCCCTGGTGCGCTGCAAATCTTGCGTGAGCTCACCAATCTGCTGCTCAAGTTCTGTTGTGTTTGGCGCTTTCTTGTGTTTTGTCATCGATATCATTCCTCCTGCCTAGTGGTGTTGCCTGTGGTACTGAGCAGGTTGCTCAGTCGTCTTATTATCCATAGTATAACACGATTGCAATGCAAATAACAGTGGTCGTGCCATCATAATATCTCCTCCAGCATCACCCCAGTGCGCTTGACGAGCTCGATGGTGCGGCGGTAATGCTGGCGCATCGGGCCTATCACACCAATGTAGCTGCGGTCACTGTAGGGTGAGCGAAATTTGCTAATGATGAGCGTTGCATCGCTGCTCTTACCAATAGGGTTCTCACTACCAATATAGACATTGAGTGGCTCATTGGGCCGGGCTTCGCGCAGCCACGGCTCGATATTGTCAATCAAATGCGCCACTGATTGAACATGCTTGCCCTCAAGAAATTCTGGCTGACTAAAAAGCCGACTAATGCCATTCATATAGAGCTCACTGCCAATGGTAGCAAAACCGAGGTTGCCCGTGAGCTCAACGAGGCTATCCACCGCACTGCGAATAGCTCGATCAGCCGCATCAAGATGTGAGTTGACGTGCGCTTCAATAGCCTTGGTGCTGCGGTCAATCCCGCTAGGGAGCTCGCTCATCTGGGCGTTGGTGATGCCATTGACATAGAAGCGGTAGCCCTTACTGGTGGGGATACGCCCAGCACTAGTGTGCGGCGCCTTGACGAAGCCCATCTCTTCGAGCTTAGCCATCTCGCTACGGATAGTTGCACTAGACACCCCAAATAGCTTCGCCAGCGTTACACTCCCCACAGGGGCAGCGATCTCGGCGTATTGCTCGATGATGGCAGAAAGAATCGCTTGTTGCCGTTCGGTCATAGTCGCATTATAGCGTAGAGTTGGCACTCTCGTCAATAGAGTGCTAATGAGCTAGTGAAAGATGTAGCCTATTCCTTGCTGCTTGACCGCTGCGATAACCTGCTCGATGTTAGCAAAAGCGTGGCTACTTGAGATCGGACCATTGATAGAATGGCGGGCTGCATCAACCCGTATCGCTGTCGACATTGCTGCAAGATATCGCTCACGCATCGCTGGTGACCCCTGTGCAATTGCTCGGCTCACTGCCGCATTAACACTAAAAGCGACAATCTCGGTAATAGCGCGATATCGATCCCTCTTCTCCTCATGATATACCGGATGATGAACAAAATGGCTTAGGTGGACTGCCTCATGAATAACTTCGTGTGCAGCAATAAGTGTCTGCGATCTATCGGGCCGACCAGGCAACTTTTTGCGGAGGCTAATGTGTGGGCGTCCGCTATATGCGCGATAATCTGGTGCGATGATTATTGACTCAGCATAGGCAATGGCATGTTGCCTATCTTGGACGGGCGGTATATCATCAAGCGGCCACACCTCTGGTGTGAAAAGGGTTGCTGTAGCTTCTGGATATTGCGCAGCTCTTGCTACATTACGGCGTTGAGTTGGTGAGGGATAGCACATTGGTGATCGCACACGGTCGTTTGCAGGCACAGCAATGAGCGGATATACATCGCGCTCTTGCCATTGTTCGTGTGGATATTCGCGCGGTGGTGAGAGTATACCACGGCGAGTCACACGACAAGCATGGAGCGTATCCAGCGTTGTCGCAAGTATACAGACGTTTCCCAGTGCCTCTTGCACTCTCGGGAGGTCGGCAATTTCGTGTGCTAACTCCAGCCCATCACGAGCAAGCGCATAGCCATACCCCCGCTCTTGGGTGGAGCTATACCACTCTTGGATCGATTGTGGTCCAGTATGCCAGCGGCGTGTCACAGAGAGTTACCCTCCACTCCTTGGTCGTCGAAATCGCGACACAGGAGCGATAGCGACATACATGCAATAATCTCTACCTCTGTTAACCTGTCTTTCTTCTTACTATTTTTTCCTATCACGACTGGCGCTCCTTACAGTGAGCAATGAGCTGGCTCAGCTCATCTCTTGCCTGCAGATTCTGCTGCTTGAGCCGATCCATAGCACGCACGATGGCCTTACCCAGGTCTGGGTCGCCATCTGCAATATCAAAGCAATTTTTCCAGAGCTCACTATACGTCCAAGCCGTCATCGCTATCCTGCGGCGCAACTCGGCCGCTCGCGGGCAGCCATAGCACTGCTTGGGGATATAAGAAGCCGCAGATATCTCTGGCTCATCAAGCCCCTCCACAATACCATAAAATTCTCGTTCTTTGTCTGATGCCATCAGTGTTTTGCATATCCCTCTGTAGTTATTTATTGGCAAAATAGGCTGCTATTGGTCGGAGGTGTCTAATTCAGATAAGTCCTGCTCATCTCCGCCAGTACGATGGACTATCGCTGCTTCGTTACTCTCTCCGTCAGGCATAGTGTGTGAGCCGCACACCCTCGCAACTGTTTTCCCATCTAGACTTATGCATTTTATAATTCCAGGGCAGCCTGCTGTTTGCTTTTTTATGCCTGGCAGCAGCTGATTGAGTGCGGCATCCCCTATAGCAAGCTTTATCCTTGCAAACTCCCTATACTTAGTTTGTGCCTCTTTTAGTCGCTCCGGGTCTCCTAGGATCTGCTTTATCTCTTCCTCAGGTATGCCTTGCGCTCGCAGCCATGTTGTAATATTGTCTGCTGTCTCCAGTGCTGTACGTTCCAGCGCTTCCTTCTGCGCCCATGCCGTTTTGGGCGCTTCTATTATTCCTGCCAGGAGCGGGCACTTTCGACATTTTTCAGGAATATCACTATCAAGATCAGGGGCAGCCCTCAGCCAATCAACAATATCATTAAACTTATCATCAAGCTGCTCTGTCACAATATCAGGTAGTGTAGCGATTTTTTGCCCTGTTGTCAATCTGAGTAAATTTGAGCTGCCAAAACTCTAGCAGCTCTCACACCTCTCGTTGTCATCACCTCTTCCTTGGAACATTGATAAAGATGAATATTATTCGTGAGTATTCAAATCCTATCTCTGAGGTCAGGAATAATTATTACAGTCGATAGCAGCTCCATCAGATGAAGTAGCCTATCCTCTCTCACCATACCAGAGTAGAAACGGCGCAACAGTACCGGGTATAACCTACAAATTTGCGACCATTACTTCCCACTGCGTGCCCGCGTGAAGCGCCGGGCAGCGTCGGTGGAGAACATGAGCACGATGATGATGTTGATACCAATGAAGAGCAACGTGCCAGCAGCCGACCATGTGACCCTGCCGATAGTTAGCCCAAATGAACTAATCACCGCTGCAAGGCTAGCAATGCTCATCAGTAAAATACGCGAGCGGTCGCTGCCGCGGAAGGTTAGCCCCGCAAGAAAAATCACGATGCCAATCCACGTTGTAGATACAATGGCTGAGATAGTCGCCACGATATGCGTCGCACTCTCAATACTCTGCAGCGGCAGGCCACTCTCGTGAAAAATCCGCACGACTTCCATACGCAAGTGGCCAAAATTGAGAATCTCGAAGAAGGTACTCATCGTGGCCACAGCAATCGCCAGGCCAATCATAATAATCCCAAGGGCGATCTGTGGTGGGCGGCGGCTCAAAAATTGCGACATGAGAGTAGCGTGCTCATCGGGCATGGTCTCGTGCGTCGTTGCATCGAGGATTAGATCGGAGGGTGCGTCTTCATCTTCGCTTGCCTTGGCACGGACGCGGCCAAGCTCAATAACGGGCAGGTCGCCATCGGTGATAATGTTGTCTCCACCCCCGTTGCGCGAGTGGTAGCCCGTTGAGAAATCCTCCAGCACCGTCAGCTCAATCGAACGAAGCGCACGCGTGACTGTCTTGACGACGTAGTCGCGCTCAATGTCGGTATTTTCGTCGATCTTGTGCGTCACTTGCAGGGTAAAGATTGATAGCCCCACACTCTTGTCGTACGTACCAGCTGCGAGCCAGTCGACCTGATGCCCACCGGGCAGCAACCACCCCTGGGGGCAGCGCCAAAAGCGCACGTGGTGACGCTTGCCCGGGTTGCCATCAATCTCCTGCTGGTAGGCAAAATCCTGCTGCCTGCCAAATAGCACTAGAGGTGAGACTGGTGCATTAGGATAGCTGCGACGGGTTAATGTGGCGAGGATAATCCGCCACGACGAGCGCACCGTCACGTCATCAGCCAGCACCCAGCCAGCGGCCGTCATGGCACGGTGGAGCTGAGCTTCGCTGCCACGAAAGGCGAGATTGACTGGGTCGCCAAGGAGACCATCTGGGGTGCGCGTCCGGCCAATGAAATAATTAGGCACATAAATACTACTCAAGATGCGGTGCAAGCGTGGCAACGCAAAATACGCCGTAATCACCCACACCACAGCAAAGAACCCCACCAACCACCAGCCACCAGTGTGCCAACCCTCGCGCCACACCAGCCACACAAACCAAAACGATGCCACCCCCGCAAAAATAAAGAACCCTTGATCGACCAACGCCGTGGGCGACCACACTGGCCGGCGCAGCGCCAGGGATGAGCGCTGCTTATGCTCGGCAGCACCTGGCTCAGCGGCAGTACGCGTGGCTGGCTTACTCATACATGCTCCGGGTGCTCGCGCAAGAGGCTATCGAGCAAGTCTCGCGCCGCCAAGCGAGCTTCGTCATCCTTGCGATTATACACATCTGGCTTGGAGGCAATCGCCCGCACAATGCGCGCCGTCTCGTCGATATCATCGTTGATGACGAAGTGGTAGTATGGGACTTCGAGTGCGTGAGTAATTTCGCGGATTGCACTGGTATAGCGCTTGGGCCACTCACGATCAAACTCCGCCTGCGAGGTATAGCGCACACTGAGGCGCCGCTGCCACTCTTGGAAGTTCGGTGGCAAGAGGAATATCGCGACCACGCCTGGGGAGAGCTTCTTGTACTCATCAACACCCTGCACATCAATATCCGTGACCGCAATCTTACCTGCATCGCGAATATCCTGAATCTGCCTGACCCCTGTACCATAGAGTGTTCCATGGACAAACTTTGCCTCTACAAAGGCACGGCTCTGCAACAGCTCTGCGGCAGTTGCTTCATCGATATAATGATAGTCGACCCCCTTTTGCTCCCACGTACCTTTGTTTTGGCGAGGCTGACGGGTGGTGTACGAGACGATATCGGCAAACTCGGTGCTCGTGAGCAACCGCTGCTTAGTCGTATCCTTGCCTGCCCCAGAGATACCAACGAGTAGCACTATCCTTGTGTCACACACAAGCTGGCGCACTGCCTCGGTTGGCTGATACTGTTCGATAAGTGATTGAAGATTCGTCATAGTCATATCATATTTATGATAGCACACAATAGGTGAGACGATTACACGCCTTGCGACTAATCTCGCTTGAGCATTACTGTAAAGGCTTCGCTGGGGATGTCGACTTTACCAAAGCGTTTCATGCGTTTCTTGCCGCGAGCTTGCTTGGCGAGGAGCTTCTTCTTGCGGCTCACATCACCGCCGTAGAGATAGCCAGTGACATCTTTGCGGTAGGCACCAATATTTTCGCGGGCAATAAACTTCCCACCAATCGCCGCCTGCAGTGCCACCTCAAAGCTCTGGCGCGGCACGACATCCTTGAGCTTCTTCACCACCTCGCGCCCCAGCCGCTGCGACTCCGAGCGGTGACACATAACGCTGAGCGCATCAACCATCTCGCCCGCCACGTAGAAATCCACGCGCACCAAATCCTCTGCTTGGTAGCCCCGTAGTTCATAATTAAACGACCCATAGCCACTGGTCACCGACTTGAGTTGGTCATAAAAATCCGTCAGGAGATTTGCCAGTGGTGCCGCAAAGGAGATGAGGGCACGCTCGTCGATGTAGCTGAGGTTCTTTTGCCGGCCGCGTTTACTAACGATGAGCTGGATCACCGCGCCGATGTAATCTTGAGGCACAACGATCTCACCATCAATCCACGGCTCGCGAATCTCCTTGATCTGGGCTGGGTCGGGCAATTCGCTAGCAGACTTGATATCTAGCTCATCACCGTTGGTTAGGCTGACTTGATAATCAGTACTCGGATTGGTAACGATGAGGTCTAGATTATACTCACGCTCGAGCCGCTCGCGAATGATATCCATATGCAAGAGGCCAAGGAAGCCAATCCGCACGCCATAACCCAGCACTGGCGAGTTCTCTGGCTCGAACTGCAGCGCACTATCGCTCAGGCTCAGCCGCTCAATCGCCTCCTTCAGGTCATTGTAATCTTCGTTGGACACCGGGAAAAAGCCCGCATAGACGAAGGGCTTGACCTCTTTGTAGCCAGGGAGGGGCTGGACGGTTATCGCTGTCATGTTTGATATTATAGCAAGTTTTGCGACAGAGGAGAATTACCCTTCTTGCGAGAAACCCTTATGCTCTGCAGATGGATTAAGACGCTTTTCGCGGTGGTGCTGAATCTGCGAGAACTGCTTAGGCGAGAGGCAAAACACTGGCCTATAGCCATCAATCACCCTATACTTTTTTATCACAATTCCAAGCTTTTTTGCAGCATACTGCACACTATACATTCAGACACTTCTTAAGTTGTGCGACTAATCGTAGCATTCTGTCACATGGAAGTTCAGGAAGTATTCTTGCAAGTGAGGATGAGGGTATTAGCGAACGAGATGGCTTTTACTTGAGACATCATATGTGTTGAAGAATGTTTCATCGCGGGGTACCGAGACTTTCGGCAGTGTCGGCTGCTGAGCACGAATATAGCCATAAAGCGTTGGCCTATTTGTCGTTGATCCGCCACTATGATCATCAATAACGATGGCGGGTTTTGCACCAGCCGCCTCGGCTACCTTTGATACGTAATCTACAATAGCATTATAAAACTCGCCAACATCTATTTTGTGGATATAGTTCTCTGTTGGATTAAGTCCACGTACTAATAGCACGTCATCTCCCGTTTGACTATCATGTGTTTCGATAAGCATTGCTGCACCAACGATCCGCTCATTTTTCTTGCCAGGTCGTGCTTTAATCATAAGCGAAGTAAAGTTCGGAAAATCTTCCGCTAATGAATCGTATTTATCAGCCCAGCATGCATCGGCAATTTGTCCCGACATCTCCATCAGTATGCCTCTTGTTGGAATAAACTGTAGAGTAGTCGTGCCGAGTCGTTCGGCTTTTTGCTGGTGCAGATTCATTGCCTCTTCAAGAGCACGGGTACTGTTCATCTGTTTAAACTTATTTGCTTGCTTCTTATCGCTAAAATACTGGCCATATACTTCTTGATTAACAATATGCTCTATAAACTCACGCATACTTGCTAGTGATTCAATCGACGGCTGGACACTCAGACCGGCCATCTCACGACGTTGATTTGGCTGTTTGCGCATCGCCCAGGCGTAAACTAGTCGACGCATCGACTGATGTAAGCTCTTATACGGTTGTAGCTCTTGAAACCCTCGCGTAAAGTCAGCCGGGGAATCCATTACAAAGCGGGTCGTATCAGCAAAATCTCCTTGTTGAACTTGCTCGACATACTTCCGGAGAGCATCCTTGCGACGCTTAAGATTGCTGACCTTGATATTTGCTTTTGGATCATTATTGTCAGTAGTATCAATACGATATTGTAAATCTTCTAGTTCAACAGAGATATCAGCGCGCAACTCATCGATTGCTTGACGCATACCGCCACCTTGAGGGCCCGTTAGGGCGCGAGCGTGCATAATGTCATTTCGTAATACATCATAGCGTTCAATAACGTCTGGAGTCCAACCTATACGTTCTTTCTTACCAGCAACGGTTGCTATATTGTAAACATCACTTGGCTGATAGAATTCCTTCATGACAGCAATGCGACCGTCTTCGGCTGCTTGGTTGTGATAACGAATCTTTTCCTGTAACCCTGCATCACTATTGCCACCCCAACGAGAACCTTTATAGCCCGTTAATGTCATGAGAACATCACGTAAAACTGGCGATTCCTCAAGCTGTTTTGTATAAACCTCATCAAGCTCTGCCGCCTGAAAAGCTTGTCGAAATGTTTCAATCACACTCCGTAACTCAGTAATACCAGCCTCTCCTGCTGATGTAACACCAAGCTGACGTACTGTATCCGGGATATTACCATCAAGCATCTCTTGAAGTAGTTTCACCCGTGAAACTGTTGCTGAACCAAAGAATTCTTCTGCTCGCACCATAGAATCAGGACGCTTGTCTCCCATAAGTTCGCCACACCGAGCAAATGTCTCATCAGAAACGTCTGATTCGAGAAGCACTTCATAGCGATCAGCCAACCCAACAGCAAATCTCTGTTGATCAACAGCCATGCTATCAAGCATTGTAAAGACCATATCGGCTGAACCATGGTCAATAAGTGCAAGCGAGACGGTTGTGCGATCAACACTAGGGTTGTTCTTTATAATACGCTCAAGATCATCCTCATTTAGCCCTTTATGCCGAGCAATATAACTTACCACTTTTGTAATATCAATACTATTCCATCTATCTTCTTGCGGGCTATTTATTGCCATAAGTACGTCATCAACATCGCCATAATCTATCATATGACACAGCACACTATCTACATCAGCAATCTGCACCTCTTCTCTACGTAAAGCTAAGCCCCCTCCCCTGCTTCAACCATTCGGTGTGCTAATTCATCGTTTAATTCTGTAAAGTTTTCCAGGCCAACCTGAGACACCCATTTGTGACCTGCCCGTGTCATGCGCTTTGTGATATCATCATAATCAACGCCGGGGAATTGTTTGAGCCGAAAAGGCACTGCAATTGAACCAATATCACATATCTGCTGCGCAATAGTGGGGTCGAGTTGACCAAAATACTTAAGGCCAACCAACAGCGTCACCTCATCTCCAGAGTCAAGCATTTTTTGTGCATCCTCCGTAGTCAAGTCAAGATGCGCAGTCGGCTTAGATTGCTCTCGACAGCTGATATAATCCTGAATCTCTTCAACTGTATAACTCTTTTGTGAAGATAGCTCAGTCGCGTCAATGCTACATTTTGCTAACGCCGCCGCAATTGGAGGTGCGTCTTTTTGCGTATTATCTTCCTTGTTTGTATCGGCAGGCATATTTGACTCGTGCAATAGCGTGCGTTTTCTTACTGTCTCTCTATTTGGCATGTGACAATAATAGGATAATTATAAACCAATGTCAATCAGCTGTATATGAACCATCTTATTGCTCTATAGACACAGCACTTACCTTAGCGATTGAAAATCTGAGACGCTCCGCACAAAGGCCGCTTTACCCGCCGTATATGCCTCTCTGTTGTGTCGATACTGCTGTGCCAGCTCATGTTTGAGTTTGGTATACTTCTCACGCAAGACGCAGCTACTCCGCAAGCGATCACGAAAGATAATCTTTGGCGACGGCATCGCCTCTGCCTGCTCGACATGGAGATGATATTTCTGGCGCAGTGGATCATCCACGTCGTATCCTTTGCCAAACTCCATTGTCAGTTCCGTCTCAGCATTAGTCATATTTTCGTAGCCAAGCGGGCGAAGCTTCTCTATCAGCCGCTGCTTCGCCCGACTGTCGAGCTTTTTCACAAGGAGTAGGCTATCTATGATTGGTTTGGCTGCCAAACCCGGCACCGCCGTGCTACCAATATGCTCGATGGCGCACACCTCATCACCCAGCGCATCACTTACCCGCGCTGCCTCAGCCATGAATAACTGTTGCCACCGTTCAGCATATGGCACTACCTCTATAGGAAAGAGCTGGCCAATTTCTTCTGGTGTCATGGCGTCAAATTTACTCATCATGGTTACCTCTCTATATGAACATGCTCACCTTCACGCAGTCGCACTGTTGGCACCGTAGGAAACGCCGTTGCGAGCGCATCGGCATATGCAGCAGTACGCCGCTCCGCAGAATTATCGGCATTATAGTGGACAACAACATTCATTGGTAAGATGGCCGAACCAGTATCAATCCCTTGATGACTCAAAAAATGCTGTGCAAGATAGTTCGCTCCAGCCGATGAGCCAATATAAACTTTGCCACGCAGTAGTCGTTCTACCTCTGAGAAGTCATGAAGTTCTTGCAATAGTCGGGTTGTTCTACCACCGTGAACGTAGATAATATGAGCGTGTCGAACTTGCTCAACAAAATGGCTTTTGCTTGCCAATTCTCGTTTCGCTACAGGAAAATATTGATTATACCAGCCCGCCCAATCATCAAACTTCTGTCGCCATTCTTCATGCGGGCTAGCAAAGAACACATCAAGAATTCTAAGCTCATCTTGCCGTCCTGCAAAGAAATTTTGCAAATAGCTACCAAAGTTACCCGCCCAACGCTCTGCGCCACCGCAAAGGATATATGTCGTTTTTGTTAGCTTCACTTCCTATCGCCTTCCACCATCAACTGGTATTACGGTGCCCGTTATATACCTTGCTGCTCACTCGCAAGGAAGACGATAACTCGTGCAATGTCACGAGGATGAGCAATACGACCAAGAAGAATCTGCTTTTTAGCGTCTGCTATGACATCACTTGGGAGGTCTTTATTCATGTCCGTGTCCACCCAACCAGGAGCAACACCATTCACTCGTATATAGGGTGCATACTGCGTAGCAAGTGTCTTTGTTATTGATTGAACCGCCGCTTTGCTAGCAGCATAGTCTATATTGTCGGGATAAAAATCAAACATCCCGGCTGTCGATGCGACATTGATTATAGATCCTTGGCCAGCAGTTTCTTGTATCATACGCCCAAAGATCTTCCCCGACAAAAGAACACTATAGACATTTGTATCAAAAATCGTTCGATAATCCGCAAAAGTGTGCTCTTCATACGGTTTGTCAATAATGACTCCTGCGTTATTAACAACGATATCAAGCGACGAGAAAGTACATTTTATACGATCCGCTATAGCTTGCACCGCAGCTTCATCAGATACATCAGCCTGAATCGCGATAACCTTCACTTTGTAACGATTACTCATCTCATGAACTATCTTTTGTACACTATGCTGGGCAGATGATTTATAATTCATAACCACATTCGCCCCAGCATGAGCAAACTCTTCAGCAGTTGCACGCCCGATACCTCTTACAGCTCCCGTTATAAGTACTGTTTTGCCCGCCAATCCATCCATTGCTAATTGCTATGCTACCTCTCCCTTATTTCTATCAATGAAATCATTGCTGTATAGATACCGTAATAATACCATCGCGATTCTATCCTCGCGCATGTCACCTTTCAAGGCCATTTCGCGCACCTCATCATACGAGAACCACAGGTCTGTCTGAATCATTTCGCCGTCCTCAAGTTGCTGCCCATCATCACTTTTTATAAAATTCGTTGCAACAAATGTATATAAATCCCACTTCACCGTCGCACCAAGTGTCGAGGTATGAATATGCTGCGGATCGACAATCGTGTAGCCCGTCTCTTCTTGCACCTCATGCACAGCCTTCGTCGTCGCGGCTTGAATTATGTCAACATGCTGAGCGCGAGCGGCTTGGTAATCGGCACGTGAATCAAATACCTTACCCCCTGGCAGGCGATAATCATATCCATCCAGCTCATGACGAAATTCGCGGGTGAGCAAGATTTTACCACTGTTTTGATCATCAAGTATAATGCGCACGCCTGGCGCTCGCACCACCCTTTCCCAGCCCTTGTCATTATGTTGGACATCAAACATCATGCTCGCAAAAGCTGTGTGCCAGCCCATTTTTGCTTCGCTTTCCCGTTATGTGTTGTGTCCTTTTCTGTCAGGAGTCTTTCTTGCGTCATACCAATCCTCTACTAGGCAGAATATTACCGTTCCTCTATCATCTGCACCACACCCGTCTCGTTATACCTCTGGTAGGCAGTGAGAATTTGGCGTGTAGCGTCATTCGTATTGAGCTGCAATGCTTCGTCTAGCGAGAACCACTGGCCTGTCGCTACTTCCTCAGTATCAGTGTGTAGTGCCTCGCTTTGCCATTGCTTAAGGCAAAACACTACGGTAAAGGCTTGCGTGTCACCATCGGGATAATGATACACCCGTCCTGGGCCAGACTGCGTTGCAAAGAGCTCAAGGTCGCTGGCGTGCGCAGTGATTCCTGCTTCTTCACGCAGCTCATGTAGTGCCGCACTGGTATAACTATCGCCTTCCTCGACGTGGCCGCCCACTGTACTCCATCGATCAAAGGCTTTAGTGTAGACGAGCTTGACACGCCCTGTTTCATCAACAGGCAAGACATCAACAGTCGTCGTGAGTAATTTCTTATCCCCAACCTTCTGGCGCAACTGCCACACATACGAGCCAACGTACCCCATATTTACACTCCCTTCTCTGCCGCCAGCAGATGATCAATGGTACTTTCTATTATGATTTTAGCATATTCGTTGAGGATGAGGCGGCGGCCACGGTCGGTTGCTACCCATGTGTCCGCTCTCAAGACTGGGCTTGGCTCAGGGCTTGTGGTAAAGATCTCTACTGGCCACGGCGCAAACTTATACATATTCATCTCTGCACGGCGAACATTAAATTCGCTCGTCACCAATGTAATGCGTCGTGGACACCACAGCATCGCTTCCCAGCAGTCAATACTACGCTTCACATTGTCTGGGATGGATATTGATCGATCTTCGCTAATGATATCTCTTGCCGGGACACCATGGTCTTGAGCATACTCCGCCATGCGCCAAGCTTCGACTACAGGAGTATCTTTGCTGTAGGCAACTGCCCAGCGCGGTGAGACACCAGCAATCGTTATTTTGGGAGCAACACCAGCATGATACAGCTCCACTGCAGTAGCAATTCGCCGATTCTCTGCCGAGCCAAACACCAGTATGACATCCGACGGCCTTGGTGGGTTACCCTTCGCGAGTAACTCGTAGAGTGTGGCAGCTTCGCTATGATGAGCATGTTGAGCCAAATAATCAGCTAATTGTGCCGTAAACCGATGAAGCTTCGATATAGTATCATCAAAATCGTATACTGTATAATGATCAAAAACAGCTGTATCGATACCAGCGTGATGTGCAATCCGCTTCAGCTCCGTAAACAACCACGGCCGTGCGTCAAGATAATCCTGGTGCCGAGCTAACCGTGGCGATTCTTGGCGTATCATTGTGCGCAGTTCACTGGCCGATGGCAATTCCACACTACTCGTCCGCACGAGAGTCTCCTGCTTGCTGGAGAGTACTGGCGAGCAAAGCCCAGGCAGCGAGCATGGCGTAGTTGGTGATTGCACCAGTAGCGACCATGCGGTGGATGGTGGCAATTGGCAGCCACTGCGAAATGATTTGCTCGGTATCATCCGGCCGGTGTTGGTGGTTTACCCCAGCATATTCGCCGTAAACCACGTGGAGCTTCGCGCTGGTGCGACGATTGTCGGCATAGAGCCAACCACACGCTCGTACACCCGTCATGGCAATGCCCGACTCCTCAGCCAGCTCTCGCTGCGCCGCCGCGCACACATCCTCACCCGCCTCAATCTTCCCGCCCGGAAACTGATACAACACCTCATCCACCGGGTACGAATACTCTTGCTGCACCAAAATATTATCACCTCGGCGACACACTACGATTACCCCACCATGCCCGTGGTAGGGATAATGAACATATTGGATTGTCTTTCCATTTGGCAGCTCTACTGTATCTTCTGCGACGGTAAGCCGAGGATGCTCGAAGAGCATCCTCGACGATAGCATGCGCCATTTTTGCAGCTGATGTGATGACATGGTTGGTAAAATATGGATAATAGCTTTACCTATTTGACTCTTTCTTAATGAAATTATTTTTCTTAACCCTAGGGATACGACGACGAGACAACACTGTAACCAGCCACAAACAGCCACTACATAAAACAAATCCAATTGTCGCAGGGGCAATCACCGCCAGACCAGCTTCACCAGAAAAAGTTATACTCCATAGTAATTTACCGGCAGCCATTAACGCCATGACTATCACACCTAGCCAGATATTTCGCCACCACAATGCCATGGCTAAAGTAGTAAAAGACAATGGTATAAGCAATGTGAGGAAAATCTTACTTAATGTCCATTCACCCCGTAAATACTGCTGCTCAACTTGCAAAAACTGTTGCACCTGTAAATTCGTTTCATCGGGCGGGGCAAACCATCCCATGCTGGTCAAGGTCAAGAATATCACCATCATTATCCCTGCCCAGCTCCGCCGATAGGCAAACCAGCAAAACGGTATCAAGAACAACGGACGGATATACCAACTAAGCTGGTTGTGGTGCCGCTGCCACAGCCAATCCCAAAAACTCGGAGTAGTAAATGCCGCGGCGATGAATAGCATAATCAACCCAGCAAACAAGATGGCGATGAATGTGTCGTACTTTTTTATCACAGCCATCATACGATAAACTATACCACTATATTATAACTACTCAAAGTATTTCTTGAGTGTCACTGTATCCCCCACCCGGGCCTCACGCGTCGTCTTCAGGTTGGTGACGATGTAGCCGATTTCACCGGTGCCAAGCAGTGGGTCGGGCTGCATGGTTGGGCTGAGGTGCCCTACTTCCAGCGCAAGGCCGCGGGCTCCGGTAGCCATCATGGTAATGTCCGCACCTTTCGGTATCGTGCCGTCTACCACGCGCACATAGAGGATGACCCCCCGGTAGTCATCGTAGTAGCTATCAAAAATCAGGGCGCGCGTTGGTATGGCCGGCCTATCACTACCCTGCGCGGCCATACGCTCAGCCTGCACCGCTAGTGGCGACACTGGCGCTGGGATACGCTCGACGATAGCCCGGAGCACTTGCGGTACATTCTGCCCAGTCTTGGCTGAGATATGAATAATATCGCTCTCATCACAGCTGAGTAGATTAATCACCTGCTTGGAGACGCGTGGCACATCGGCTGCTGGCAGGTCAACCTTGTTGAGCACCGGGATGATCGTGAGGTCCTGCTCCATCGCGAGATACACATTAGCGAGCGTCTGCGCCTGGATCCCCTGGCTGGCATCCACCACCAGCACCGCGCCTTCGCAGGCCTGCAAGCTGCGCGATACTTCATAGCTGAAGTCAACATGGCCAGGGGTGTCGATCAGGTTGAGGTCGTAGGTGCCAAGCTGAGGCACGGTATCATCGCTTTGGTTTAGTTTCGATGCTGACCCGCTCGTTGCCTGCGCACTGGTAGGGTTTGTATTGTCCGCACTATACTCATACTTCATCCGCACCGGGGCGAGCTTGATCGTAATTCCTTTCTCGCGCTCCAGATCCATACTATCCAGCAATTGCTGCTTCATATCCCGCTTGGTAACGGTACCTGTCAGCTCCATCATGCGGTCAGCCAGGGTGCTTTTGCCGTGGTCGATATGGGCAATGATGCAGAAATTACGGATATGTTCCATACGCTAGCGTTTCCAGTTCCAGCCAAGGTTAATCCGTCCAAAGAAGATCTGCCGCAACCGATTAAGCACTGGCTCGGCCTCTTTAAGCCTCAGCCGCCGGCTGAACCATATATAAACCGCAAAGCTCACTATCGTGATCATAATAAATTTCGGGAAAGCAAGGAAGAAACTCTTATCGTTTGTGCCAAAGGGGATCATTACCACGCTCAGGTAAGCAGCTAAACCAGTTGGCACCGCAGCGATAACCATCTTGTAGATACTATTAACGAAGCTGCGGTCAAACAGCTTCGGCATACGCCGCCCCATGAAGAAGAAGAGGATAATCACCTCTACAACGGCAGTGATAGACTGCGCCCAAGCCAAGCCATAGCCTGGATTTTGGTTCTTCGACCAGAGATTTACCAGGATAATCGCCAGGATAATGTTAAACCCAATCGCAAAGAACGAGATATAAAGCGGCGTCTTGGTATCCTGCTGCGCGTAGAAGCTACGTGCTGCAATATGATAAATCGTGCGGAAAAATATCGTCAAAACAAGCACCCCAAGAAAACCCGATATCACTGCGTCACCCCGGTTATGAATAAAGCTCACCACATAACCCCGTGCAAAGTAGGTAATAACCGCCACTGGCAGCGCTAACCAAATAATCACTCGGATCATTGCCTGCAATTCCTTACGGAAGAGATCCTCGCGCCCCGCCCCAAGGTGTTCCGTCATTTGCGGGAAGGCTGCATTGCTAATTGCCACACCAATCAAATTCACTGGCATCAATGACAATGCCGACGCCTGTTGGTAAGCCCGCACCGTCCCATCAGCCATGCGCGAAGCGAGGTTTGTCTCCACAAGACCATTGAGATAATCGATCCCTTGGTCGAGTGAGCGCGTCCGTAGCAGACGCAGCACCTGGCGAAAGCTCTTGTTCTTGCGCTTGATCATAAAGCGATAGTCAAAGTCCAAGCCAAGCAGGCCAATCGAGCTAACAATCAACTGTAGCACCGAGCCTAGCACCACACCTAGTGCTACACCCATAATGCCGCCATCAAACACCTGCCAACCAAAGATATTAATACCGTTCGTAAAGAAGGTCGCACCGATGATAATACCAATGTTGTAGATCGTTGGTGCCAACGCATAGAAGGTAAAGCGCCCAATTGCCTGCTGCATACTAGCAATGACGGTAGAAATAGAGAAGAGGAATGGGTTGACCGCAATCACGCGCATCATACTCACTGCCAGGCTCCGCCCTGACTCGCTGAGCCCCGGCCCCACCACAACATTCACAAGCGGCTCAGCAAAGATCATAATCAAAATACTCGCCGCTAGGGTGGTGAGCGCTAAGAAATTGATCAAGCTCGAGCTCAAATCCCACGCCGACTGCTTGTTGCCTGACGCCAAGCGCTGGTTAAACACTGGTATAAAGGATACGCTCAGCGCCCCAGACACCAACACAAAGAACATGAAGTCGGGGATAGTAAAGGCTACGGTATAGGCATCAGCACCCACTTTGTAGGTGTCGTAGTACATACCATTAATAAGCCGCTCACGATACATCCCTAAAACGCTCGATAGTAACGTTGAGCCTGCTAGTAGGGCAGCAGCATTCTTGATGTTTAGTTTGCTATTTGCTTTGGCGACGACTGAGCGGACACGCCGACGATTTGCTCCATGTGCCACTGGTACCTCCCTGCTCCTAATGGAGCTTGGCCTCCGTTGGCAAAGTGGCGTCTGCCATCGCAGCCTTAGCTTCGTCTTCTTCTAGTGTTTCGTGAACAAGCAGCTCATCTTTGAGTTTCTCAAGCGCTGGACGGTTGTGCGAGAGGATAATCTCAGCACGGCGAGAAGCCTCTTTGATAAGCGCCTCTACCTCGTGGTCAATCGCCTCAGCAGTCGCATCGCTATATGGCCGCTCGTGAGTGATCTTGTCAAACACCATACCACCATTATCTTCATGGAAGACCTGGTCGCGGAGCTTTACACCCATGCCCTGCTCAATCACCATATCACGGGCAATCTCCGTCGCTTTGCGTAGATCACTGCCCGCTCCCGTCGTAATGCCATCGTCGCCATAGATCAGCTTCTCGGCGATCCGCCCACCCATTGCTCGGGCCAGAATATCCTTAAACTCGTATACATTGGTGTAGCTTTTGTCTTCTGGGGGTAAGAACCATGTCACGCCGCCCGTACCACCACGCGGGATGATGGTCACCTTATGTACCGGATCGCTATCCGGCAAGACGTGCCCCACAATAGCATGACCCGCTTCGTGGTACGCTGTGAGTTCTTTCTCATGGTCGGTCATTACCTTGGCTTTGCGCTCGGGGCCAATTGCCACCTTCTCAAAGGCCTCGGTCAGGTCTTGGTTGGTGATCGTCTTCTTACCGCGGCGCGCTGCAATAATTGCTGCTTCGTTGGCCATGTTCGCGAGGTCGGCACCACTGCTACCGGCTGTCTTGGCAGCAAGCTTGTCAAGGTCGACCGATGCATCGGTTGGTTTGTTCTTGAAGTGCACCTTGAGGATTGCCTCACGATCCTTGCGCTCGGGCAGGCTAATCGTCGTATGGCGGTCAAAGCGGCCTGGGCGCAACAGTGCTGGGTCGAGCACATCGGCCCGGTTGGTTGCCGCTAGGATAATCACGTTTGTATCAGCCTCAAAGCCGTCCATCTCTACCAAAATCTGGTTCAGTGTCTGCTCGCGCTCGTCGTGGCCACCACCCATGCCAGAGCCACGTTTACGTCCCACGGCGTCAATCTCATCAATGAAGATAATGGCTGGCGCATTCTTCTTGGCCTTAGCAAAGAGGTCGCGTACCCGGCTTGCCCCCACACCAACAAACATCTCCACAAACTCTGAGCCACTAATGGAAAAGAACGGTACGTTAGCCTCACCTGCAACCGCTCGCGCCAACATCGTTTTACCGGTACCGGGGTTACCAACAAGGAGAATCCCTTTGGGAATCTTAGCGCCGAGGCTCTGATACTTCTTGGGGTGCTTGAGGAAGTCCACCACCTCTTGCAAATCTTGCTTGGCGTTTTCGTTGCCAGCAATGTCATCAAATACTACCCGCTCTTTATCAAGGCCATACAGCTTGGCCTTACTCTTGCCAAAGCCCATCGCTTGGCTATTCTGTCCCTGGGCTTGGCGCATCATAAACATAAAGAGAACGCCAAACAATACGACCGACAGGACAATTGGTGCGAGATTCCAAAACAATAGGCCCGTCTGTGACTCATTTTGCACCTTTACCTCTGTTTTGTCGTGCTTGAGTCCTTGGGTATAGATAGTGCCATTCTCTTTGAGACTACGCTCGGTCGGCTTGGACTGGCCTTTGGGTGTAACAGTCAGCTCATTACCTTGGATCTCGATCTTGGCAATTTTGCCATTATTTGCTCGATTCACCACGTCTGAGAGCGGCACATCCTTAAGGTTAGCCTGCGGCGAATTAATAGCCCAAAATGCCAGCACACCCAGTACCACAATCGCCCAAAACAGCCCTAGACGCAGGGCATTGGTCGCTTTCGACGGTTTTTTATTCATCAGGGAACTCACTCCTTTCGTTCGCTTGCATTCTCACACAGTAATCTGATCTATTGTACCACTTCTACAGTGAATTGCCGAGGGCTAAACTGCAAATACACGCCATCGCCCACCACGTGGCGGCTGCCTGGACGAGCAGTCTTGATGGCTAGTACCGCACGCTCAAGCCGCGGACGGGTTGGGCGCGGCGCACCTGCCCACATAATCATCGCACCCAATAGTTCCTGAGCGCTTGCTTCGTCAATCATAATCAACCCATGGCGCTGGGCCGCAAACTGCGGCAAGAGGTGTTGCACTTCATCATTAATGGTGTGGCGCAGCGCAAGTTGCCGATCCCGCAGCGCGGTAATCTGCGCCGCCTGCTCTGCCGTAAGGAGCCGCTGAATGGAGCGCCGCAGCCGATTGCGCGTGTAGCGGTCACTCGCATTCGTCTCATCTTCTACCCATTCCAGGCGATGAGCCAGTGCATAGGCGCGAATATCTGCCTTGCGCCAGCCCAGTAGTGGCCGCTCCACCCCAGGGCGACTCAGCACAGCAAGCCCACGCCAGCCCGTCCCACGCACCAGGTTAAGCGCCACTGTTTCTACTAAATCGTCCAAGTGATGTGCTGTTACCACTGGTGCTTGGTATTGCGCTGCTGTATCGAGCAAAAAATCATACCGAGCCTCTCGCGCTGTCGCTTCGCTCGCATTCGGCCCAAGCTTAAGCTGAGTAGACACAAAGGGTAGTCCATAGCGCGCCGCCAATGCCGCCACAAAGCGCGCATCTGCTGCCGATGCTTCGCCCCGGATTCCGTGATCGACATGCGCCACAATCAACGGCTCCGTCGCCTGCGCCGCCATCACATCCAAGAGCACCACACTATCCACACCACCAGACACTGCAACAAGATATGCCATGGCAATAGTATATTCATTTTGCCAAGAGGAGTAAATACTAGTTTTATTATGCGCAATATGCTAGGCGCAGACACAAAACAAGCCGCCCGGGAGGAGGAATGGCGGCTTGCATGATAGAGGAGGAGGTAGCGTGTGCTACTACAGGTAGTGTGCCCCGCCTTGCTTAAATGGAGCTGAAAGTGGACACTCTTTGCTATTTTAAATACACCGATGCAAGCCAGCGTGGCAGAGTCTTCACCAGTGAGCTTCTTGTAGGCTCTAGAGTCTCGCAAACTTCTTCGTAATATACTGCAAAGCAATAGGCCACACCCTATGCAATTTGCACCAGTAGCAGAGAATAAAAAACTAATCCGATGGTGTCGAGCTAAAAAAGCTCAAACTCCTAGATTATTAAGCAGCCAAAACTAAGAAGGCGAAAATACCTCAACTACAAAACAGATCTCTCTACTTACGGGATAATTTGCTTGCCGCAGTCCGCACTGCCTCACTCCACGTTAAGAAAACATGTGGAAGCTCTGCCAGCTGCTCAGCAGTGAGGTCGTGTTTGATAGCGAGCGTGACCTCTTGGATGAGCTCACTAGCCCGCGGAGCAACAATCGTCCCGCCGAGCAATACCCCTTGCTTGTCGCTAATCAGCTTGACGAATCCCTCACGGAAGTCACTTGTATTGCTGCGAGCAATCATCCCGAGCGGTACTAACACCTTATTAATCTTGAGATCGCGCTTAATACAGTCATCTTCATTAAAGCCCACACTGGCTACCTCTGGATAAATGAAGGTAGCGCGCGGCACTAACTCGTAGTCGAGCATCATTTGCGATTTGGGGTGAAGGATGTTGTGTGCTGTTAGCCGGCCCTCGCTCAAGACGGTGTGGGTTGGCACATCATTACCCAGCACGTGGCCCGCCGCATAGATATGCCGCACGTTGGTTTGGAAGAATTGGTTGACCTCAACACCACCATCGGGCGAATACGTTACCTCGGCATTATCAAGCCCAATATCAATGGTTGGCTCTGGCTTGGTTGCTACCAAGACACGCTCTACTTCCATCGTCCGCTCAATACCACCACGGATATATTGGACGATCACATTACCACTTGGGCCACGCATGAGGGAGCGAATCGTCGTTTGCGTTAGGACCGACAGTGGTTGGTCGCGCTGCAGGAGGCTGCTCACCGCCTCACTTACCTCTTCATCCTCAGTCGGCAAAATGCGCGATGACTGCTCTGCCACCGACACCGTACTACCAAAGGTCGCAAAGAAATGCGCTAGCTCAATCGCCGTCGTCGTCGCACCAATGATCAATAGGCTGCGAGGCGGGCGGCTCAGTTTGAGAGCGGTGCGTGGTGTCAGCCAGTCAATCGTCTCGATACCTGCAATCGCTGGCTGGGTCACGTGTGCCCCTGTTGCGATCAAAACATGCCCTGCTGTTACTTCATGGTCACCAATCGTTACAGTGTGCTGGTCACGTAAGACACCTTTGCCGTAGAATGTATCAATCCCTTGTTGGTTATAATAGTGCTCGTTATCGCCCGCACCAGTCCGCTCTACCACTGTATTTTTCCAGTGCTGGATGGCTGGGTAGTCAAAATCCACTCGCGATGTATCGAGCCCAAACTGGTGACCCCGCTGGATACGATTGTAAAGCTGTGCCACACCCAGCAACGTCTTGACGGGGATATCTCCCCAATTAGGCGCACCACCACCAAAGGTGTCTGCCTCAATCAGCCCCACCTTCTTATCTGCCCGGGCCGCCACCAAAGCCGCAGTACTGCCAGCTGCACCACTACCCAGCACCAACAAATCATAATCGTAGCGTGGTCGTCGTATCATGTGGTGGTTCTCCTTAACTCCTGATTGGGCGTTTTCTCTATTATACCACTGGCCTGGGCAAAAAAGAACGCCAAAACACTCGTCTGAGCCCTAGTCTTCTTACTAATTCTCTGCTATAATGCGTCATGTTTGGCACCGTAGCTCAGCTGGTTAGAGCGCAGGACTCATAAGCCTGAGGTCACTGGTTCGATCCCAGTCGGTGCTACCAGATATGATAGGCGGCGTACAATAAGTGCGCCGTTTTGTTTTTTATCCAAGGCTATAGCCTATATCGGATGTGCGAGGATGAATATTATAGGGGTATGTTCAAAGCACCTCAGGCGCATCACCCAAGGTGCTTTCGATCGTTTAGAGTTCTACCTCTGCTAATTTGCTGTGGCGCGCGGCAATGAATGCCCGCAGCTCTGCCATACTACGCGACCGATTCCAGGTGGCGAGTATGGTTTCTTTTGTCTTTTTTCGCATATCTACCCTCTTTTTTGTGTTGTCATTATCGACCTACCTCGATCCTAGCATATATACGAACAAAATGCAAACAAATTGTTTCTTAATTTACTTTTTACCTTATTCATCCCCGTTATTTACTATTTATTCTAAGAACCTTTGTGTATCGTACTTTGTGTGTCACCTCTGAAGCTCTGTCATTACTTACATTACACCCTCTTTGTCTTTCGGTCTTCACGATAGAGACAATAGCTGCTGACTGTATTAAAGGTGTGAACAGTACCTACCAGCTCATGCGCCAGTAATAAGTCTCCTCTCATTTGAACAAAAAACTACACTCTACTAGACGCCAGTAGTAAAGGCACCAAGAATAGTTTTGAGGTTGATACTAACCTCATTCCATCTCTACCCTCTCAAGATAATCCAAAGCAAAAACCCTACCGTGTGGTAGGGTCCTTACCTTGGTTGCGGGGGCAGGATTTGAACCTGCGACCTGTTGGTTATGAGCCAACCGAGCTAACCGGGCTGCTCCACCCCGCGTTACGGTTCTTATTCTACCAGTGATGAATGCCGATTGTCAAGGATTTACCACCTGAATATCAAGATTTCCGCTCCCCCGCTTGTTATTTATCCTTTTGCTGGGCCTGCTCAGCTGCACCACCAAAGAGGAAGGTCACCCACTGCTCGAAGTTGCTACTCTGTGTATCGGGGTTGGTAGGCTTATCGGTTGGTGGGTCGTGCGCCTCAGAGCTATTCTTGGGTAGCACAATCACCTTCTCGCCAGGTGCCACTAGGCCAAGTTTCTCACGAGCAGCAAGCTCTTTATATTCGTCGCTCTCGCGGAAATTCTTTTGGTATTGCAGCGTTTGCGTCTCAAGCTCGGTGAGGACAAGCTGCCGCCGTTTCGTCTCTAGCTCGCGCTGCTGCGTATAGTTCTGCTGGAGACGTGCTACCGACTGCCAGGCAAGGTATGTCGCAATCACGAGCGCAAGCGCCAGCACAATGGTATTGAGCTGGAGATAATCATGCTTGATCTTGTAGATGATGTGGCGCTTGGTAGTGTCGCTGAACACAAACTTCATAGGCTTCTATTATACCGTAGACCGCGCAGTTGCTGCAAAAGCTGCGGCCAGCAAAAAACACGCTGCGCACCACAATTTTGGTCAAAAATCGCTCATAGACTTGCCAGGTGTCGACCTCTGTGCTATAACCAATGCAAGATGACACATATACAACCTTCTCATAGGGCTGTGCTTGAGAGCAGTCCAGTGTTACCAGTAACGCCAGAAACGATAGTTGGTGCTGTGACATATGCAACAGTACGGGTAGGCCAATTAGCAATACAAGGCGAGCTATTTAGTGATAGCGATACTTCTTATTCTGCCGATCATGAACAAACCGAGCCTATACCCGCAATACACCCCAACACTCATACCACAGGCGGCTCTACCTCTGAAACGCAGCCAAAGAGGCCTACATTTGATGATCTCCTTGCCCGACAACGCTCTGTTAATGCGCTTGGGCGCAAACGCACTCGTCATTCTACCCCCGAACTTATCAATGCTTGGCGAGAGCTCGATCACGCCATTGCCAACCATCTTTTTGGCATGTCACCACAAGAATATAAAAAGTGCCGCACTGAGGCGACGGAGCAATTCTATGCAATCGTTGCATACCGCCGAAAAGTACGTGATGCCGCTAAAACCACTCACCCATCCCAAACCGCCGCTCAGCACAGCAATAGGCCACAGCGAAGCGCACGAGAAAGATTATTCAGCCCTCAGGATGCCGCCGCTGGAGAATATGTAGTGCGTCCAAATCTACCAAAAACCCCTAAGAAGCTCGACTACTAGTAGCATATACACCAATAATACGGTATAATGTGGCAAGTGGATCTGGGGGCGTAGCTCAGTGGTCAGAGCAGCGGGCTCATAACCTGTTGGTCGCTGGTTCAAGTCCAGCCGCCCCCACCATTGCAAAGATTAGTCATAGCACGCCCATAGTGGCGTGTTTTGAGTATGCGCAAACGGTATTAATAGGACTATGAGTAACGCAGCTAACCGCATAGACTATATCGAGTTTCCAGCCCGAGATGCTACGAAGTTGGCTACAGTAAAAGCGCTTTTATCTTCAAGACCCAGCAGGCAATAACCTTGCAGCTTGGTTGGAGTAATCATTAGGAATTTTACGATTGTATTAGCAACATCATACTATTGCTTATTGCAAAACTTCATTGCATATAGTCGTTACTTTCTGCTATACTACAGCTATGAAGAGCAAAAAATTATCCGACAAGATCATCATTGCATGGCTGGCAGTGCTTACCATCGGCCTCCTGTCGCTTATCGGCTGGGCCGTAGCACTGCAAAACAACTACCACAGCGCAGTCGACTCGCTTGGTAAGCAAGTGTTTGACCTTCAAGTGCAGCTTAATCAAAAGACTCAGCGGTAATCATCATGCCTACCCTCCATCACATCGCACTCTCGGTACGCAGCGCTGGCGCAAGCATCCAGTTCTACAAACGCCTTGGCTTCACTGAGGTAGTTGTGTGGCATGCACCAGATGGTACGTTGAGTATTCACCAGCTGATGAACTCCAGTGATGTAATCCTCGAGCTCTTTGCTTATGCCCACAATACACACCAACCACAAGCACAGCCAGCAATTGGCAATGATCTTGAGACGGTTGGCGTCAAGCATATTGGCCTTAGCGTTGATAATCTCGATGAGTTTCACGCAGCAGCCCTTAGCTGGGGCGAGCCAACCGATATTGTGATGGGGCGGACTGGCTTTCGCTACTGCTTCATCAAAGACCCAGACGGCAACTGGGTGGAAATCGTCGAAGACAAGCGCAACCTCGTACCAGGTATGGCAGTCGTGGATATGTCGTCGTCATAATATTTAGCCAGCAAAGGAGGAATATGTCTCATTCAGTCATACTCACTCAACTCGCCAACAGTGGCTGGAGCCAGTGCCCATCAATTGCTCGTGCCTTAGCCGAAGCTGGTATTCCTGTACCAACTGAAGCTTATCTACGGAGCGCCTTTGACATATCGGTCTGGGATACGGTTGCAACGCTATCTAGCGATCTGTCACGGCACTTTCAGAGCTACCCCTTCGCTGAGGAGGCTATCTATGGCCCACTCCTAGTGCCGCACGCCCGTTTGTTTGATGTGCGCCGATCTCAAAGCAGACATATCCGCAGCAGCCAACCTGAGATAACCAAGCCAGACTTCGTCGACGAGCGCCTTCCTTTTGGCGCTGACCATACTGACCTTGCAGCTCCTTGGACACTCTTCGTTACCATTATCTCTGATGCTGGCCTAGCAATGGGCAGTTACAACGATATCACTGCACAGCCCAGGAATATATACACCGTCAACAGCTCCGACACGCGCCAACTGATGACCCGACAACTATGGTGTGCGCTCGTCTTGCAAAATCCCCAAGCACCAGACTGCGAACAACGCAAACGCTGGACGAGTACACTCTTTGCTGGTGAAGCATTGATTGATGGCAGCGCTGTCTCAGGGACAGTCTTGCATGGCCAGGTGCGCCAACGTCTCGGCAAAGCCACTCGTGGTAGTTCGCCAATGCGCGTTCGTCCAGCACTGCATGTGGGGAGCGCTGCACCAATGCATAACATGTCGTATAGCTAATTGCTAATACGCAGCTTATGCGCTCACACCTCCTCTCATACTCCTCTTGCTGCGAACGGCGCAAAACGAGAGAAAACGCAGCTCACGCTGAGCGCCGCTCTCTAGTGCTCTGAGTGGTGCGAGAGCGTACTTCTCTATACAAACTTAGTTATCGTCACGCGGTATAGGCTCGCGGCTTACTTCATCTCATACTCTACTTGCTTTGTAGCCCTCTCTTGCACTAAGTTCAGCAAAAAGACCCTTCTGTTACAGAAAGGTCTTTTTTCTATATACAAGTGTCCGGGTTATTTGGTTGCTTAGCGGCCTTCTTGGCGGGCTTTGCCGCGTCTTTCTTGGCAGCAAAGGGGAATTTGTTGCGTGAGTGCTCCTTCACATAGTAGCCCTCAGGCATGTCACACGGCTCACCCTTGCCGTTGTTTGGTGATTTGCAAAAATAGTAAATCGTCCGCTTTACGCCACCGCGCAATACCGCATCCTTTTGCGTGTGCAAGTAGTATGTAGTACCATTCGAACTAGTATATTCGTAAGCCATAGTGCTCCTCCTATTTGATCTTACAAAACCTAGCCTACATGCTCATAAAATGGATGTCAACACTTTGGTAACGATTTTTTACAGAGATAACGGCCAAGGGTAAGCAATTTTGTTTTTTGCTTATGGTTATTGTGTATGATAGATGTTGGTACGATTTTTGTACGATAAACAGGGGTCAAGCATAAATTTTATGGAGCACCCAGCGAACGCTTGCTCAAGACCATCATGCGTGTTGTACGTGTTGTAAATTATGTTGTAGTTTTTTATTTTTTGGCTACTTATTTCGCCGCTCGATACTGAACGCGCAGCATAATCCGCAAAATAATCATCCCCACAATACGCCCAAGAATGGCCGAGATAACTACGCCAGTAAGGAGAATCGTCCAGCCAGCGAAATCGGGCGACCATAGCGGTGCGCTGAAGTTGTAGTGGTAGAGGCTGGTGTCGGGCATTTTGGCAGTCTGAAGGCCAGCATTGGTGCTACTGAGCTTGCCAAGCTCCTCGTAGACACAGCGCACATAGTCAATCGACCAGCTATGGAACCGTGGCTTACACACTGCATCGGCCTTAGCATTGGCGGTTTGGCCAGCACGATTGGTAGTACTCATTGAGGCGTTAAGCGCAGCCTTGACGTCGCGATTGTACTGCTCTTGCAGGTAAATTGGGCCAGTATCGGTATTCATGTGGGCAGAGGAATACTGCTGGAGGTCAGCGATACGCTGGCGAATCTGCTCCATATTACCCGCCTTGTCAGCCGAGAGAACTGCTCGTCGCCGCTCAGTCATCCCCACATTATTGAGCCGCAAAAAGGTTGCCGACAGCACGAGCAGCACCATAAGCAGTAGCACCAGGTGCCACATCTTAATGCGCCGGAGTCGCTTCATCGACCGCTTGACTTGCTGTTTGTTTGCCATGCTATGTACCCTACGTATGCCCACTTATGCTTTGGGTCTAGTATAGCATAACCTCAATATTGAACCCAGTAGCGCGAGGTGGAGCAATCACGCTCCTTAGCTACCTCTGGTGGTTTTGTGCCAGAGGCGGTACAATGGAAGGTATGAATATCTACTTCTCTGGAATCGGCGGTGTGGGCCTGGGGCCATTGGCTGAGTTGGCGCACGATGCAGGGCACCGTGTGCTTGGCTCGGATAGCCACATTGGACTCGAGACACAAGAACTCGAGCGGCGTGGCATCTCCGTCTCACAAGACCAAACAGGCGAATACCTGGCCTATCGCCATCAACAAACCCCCATCGATTGGTTTATCTATACTGCAGCTTTACCACCCGATCACCCCGAGCTCGTCTTAGCACACCGACTTGGCATCTATACCGCTAAGCGCGACGAGCTCCTCACTTATCTCATCAACGAGAAAGACCTCCAGCTCATCGCCATCGCTGGTACCCACGGCAAGACGACAACAACTGGCCTGATGGTGTGGGCGCTGCGTCAGCTGGGCGAGCCAGTGAGTTACTCGGTGGGTACAACATTGAGCTTTGGTCCCAGTGGCCACTATGTGCCAGGCAGTCGCTACTTTGTGTATGAGTGTGATGAGTTTGACCGCAACTTTTTGCAATTCCACCCTTATCTCACGCTGCTGACCTCTGTTGACTACGACCACCCGGATACCTACCCTACCAAGCAGGACTACACCGATGCCTTTAGCCGCTTCCTCGAGCAGAGCGAATATACCATCATGTGGCAACGCGATGCCGATGCAGGCGTTGTGCCACCACGGCGGCGGGCGCGTGTCTTGGAAGATGAGGATGTGCAGCAATTTACACTTGCAGGGGCGCACAACCGAGCAAACGCAACACTAGTGGCAACGGCATGCAAGCAGCTCAGGCTTGGCTCACCTGAGCACATTCGAGCAGCTATCAATACCTTCCCGGGAGTGCAGCGACGCTTTGAGCGGCTTGGGCCTGGGCTGTATAGCGATTATGGCCATCACCCTGTAGAAATCGCCGCGACATTGCAAATGGCACGAGAATTGTCCGACCACGTTGTGCTGGTATATCAGCCACATCAAAACGTCCGCCAGCATGAGATCCGTCAGCAATACACCGACTGTATGGAGCGCGCCGAGCAAATCTATTGGCTGCCAACCTACCTCAGCCGCGAAGACCCAGCTCTACCCCTCCTCACCCCGCAGCAACTTACTGAGCAACTAACAAACCGTAGCAGCGTTCACTATGCCGAGCTCGATGATACCTTGTGGCACGTCATCCAAACTGCCCGCGCCGAGGGCAAGCTTGTGCTCTGCATGGGAGCAGGGACGATCGATGGCTGGGTACGACAGCAGCTCGCGCAAGAAGGAGCACAGCAATCGTAGAGCGTTCACCAGCGATTACAGCAATACTCTTTGACGTCGGCGGCGTCCTGATCGACAATTATGATTATGTAACCAATGATGTACGTCAAGCACTTGCTAGTCCAGATGGCTTCGACCAGCGTTGGCCGGCTGCAATTCATCGTTATGGTAGTGGTACGATTAATCGTGCTGCATTCTGGCGTGAGCTTGGCTGCGACCACCCAACGAATGCACAGCAAGATAGCATTGTCAAAGGTTTTCGCGAGACACTCACAATTCGCAATCAGGTAATGGAATACGCTGCCCACCTGGCGACACAAGGCTTACGCGTTGGTATCCTGAGTGACACCATACCGGAGCACGCCGAAGTATTACGGCAGAGTGGTGTGTACGACGAAGCTATCTTCGACCCCTGTTTGCTCTCCTACGAGACAGGCCACCGCAAGCCAGCACCCGCTACATACATTCACGCGTTGGGACGTCTGGGCTTATGTCATTGTCCAGAATCCGTACTGTTTGTTGACGATCGGATGAAGAATATCCACTGCCGCCGCAACAGGTATGCGCACTGTTCACGCTGTGCAGCGCGCCACTCAAGCTGAGACCGAAGCTACTATCATCAACGACATCGCTACGAAACTTCAGTTGTAATAATCAATAGATGCGCCGTGCTTAACCAGCCTGGAAGGTTATATTTCTACCGGTCATCCCCACTGCCCCGCAGCTGACCGCGCTGCTGGCGGCTGGCGAGCTTGGCGTTGTTGCGCTGAGCGACCTCCTCAAGACTCGAACCAAGCAAGTGTGCCACTGCCGTTACATACCACAAAATATCACCCAGCTCCTTAATGATTGCCTGCTTATCTGTCTCGGTTATTGCGCCCTGTTGGTCGCGCAGTAGCTTCTTAAACTTCTCGAGCACCTCGCCCGATTCACCACCCAGACCTAGCACCATACCCATTAGTTGGGCATTGGCATCACCGTAGGCATAGTCACTGCTCAGGGTAGTGATTGCTTGCTGTGCGTAGTCGTCGATCTTCATATATCCTCCTTGTTATTGATCTAAAACGTCGTCAAACTCCTCAAAAAAGTATGGATCGCGAAAGAATGCCCGCGCGACAATCTGCTCCACTGCTGGTGCAAGCGTGTACTGCGCCAGTTTGTGTGGGCGCACCCAAATGAGCCGTTCGTGCGGAGTGATATCATCAGTCGCCCCATAAAACACATGAGCCAGTGTGGTTGAGAGAATCGCTTTGTCTGCCCAAACACGAATGTAGCATTCGCCCGCATGCTGCAACGCGAGATCCATAGTGCCAAGCTTTTCCGCTGCTTCGCGTTGAGCCGCCGCTTGGATAGATCTATCATCGATATGGAGCTTGCCGTAAGGGAGCGTCCAGGTATCGATGTAGGGCTGCTTGGTGCGCTGCTGCAGCAAGACGTCACCATTACTATTTTGCACCACTAGCATAGTTACGATTTTAGGTTGGGTCCGAACCAGCATAGTGTCTGTGCTCACCCGATCGACATACGCCAAACCACGCGGTGCCAGGCTATAGCCACCCGGCACCTTTTGGACAAGTTGGTGCTGGAGCAGCACCTTGAGATGATAGCTAAAGAGATTGGTATCCACCCGCGGTGGGCGCAGATCACGAAAGCGAGCCACTTTGCGATAGCACAACACACTGAGAATCCGCCTTTGGATATGGTGGTTAATCGTATTTTGCTCAAACATATTTGACTCAAATTATCCTATCTATCCATATTTACTATAGCACGCTATGGTAGTGATATGAATAACCTGCCATACAATAGTCACCACAATAATAACCAATATAATCACACGCCAACGACGTCGCTGTCAGAGCATAGTTGTCCACCACACATACCACACGAACGAGGTATCACACCATCACCAGTCCAAAGTCAACTGTGCCATATTGCACTGCAGAGTATGGAGATAAGCTGTGATTTGGCCGATGTAGTGCGCGTGCCACGCCGGCCCGGTGGCGAGCGCGAGAATGACGCAGAGCATAGTTGGTCGCTTGCCGCCCTTGCGCCAGAATTACGTGCCTGTCTCTATCCGCAGTTGGATAATGATACGGTGCAGCAATTTGCAACTGTCCACGAGCTGCTCGAGATTGCCACTGGCGATGTCGCAACGTTCGACCTTACCCCTGTGCAGCTTTCCATCAAACAACAAAACGAGCTGCAAGCAGCCCACACATTATTACAGCGTCTTCCGCCCGTTATGCGTCAGGGGCTAGAGCGCTATGAAGCACAAAACACACCCGAAGCACGCTTTGTACGAGCAGTCGATAAGATTCTTCCAGTAGCGATGGATATTGTTGGGCAAGGGGTGCGGGTAGTCGAAGAGGACTATGGCATTAAAAATCTTGCTGAACTGCAAGCAGCACACGACAAGCTCATCGAGAGCTTCACTCAGCGATTTGGCATAGAATTTCCTGAGCTTGCTGAGCTGTATGCAAATCTCGCTTATCATTTTGAGACATGCTATGCACAAGAAAAATCTGCCGACATGATGAGTTCTCACGTCCCTGAGCGCCCTAATCAGCTCAAAGAAGTTGAGCGTAAATTTTTAGTCAATCTTGATGAGATACCAGCAGATATTGACTCATATGATCATATCGACATCAGTCAGGGCTACCTCGCGCACAGTAGTGATGGATCGGAGACACGCGTCCGGCGTTTTGGTGATGGGCAACGTTTTGAGCTCACGGTAAAATCGGGCGGTACTGTCGTGCGAGACGAGCAAAATATCATTATTAATGAAGCAACTTTTGCTTCGCTATGGCCACTCACCAAGGGCAAGCGCATCGAAAAAACACGCTACTATGTACCTTACACCGACCCTGATAGCAACGAGCATACAATCGAGCTTGATATCTACCACGGCAACCTTGAAGGAAAGCTCGTCACTGCTGAAGTTGAGTTTCGTGGCCGCGAGACCGAGGCGACACTACGTGCTGAAACATTCTGCCCTCCCGAGTGGTGCAGCACAGATATTAGTTATGATCAACGCTACAAAAATAACGCACTAGCGAGCCAGCAACACGGCATACTAGAGCTTAGTCAGGTGAGTATGTAATCTTACCACGGAGCGGTACTACTGGCCAGTACCGGTCATCGCTCGCACGCAGCCAATCGCTTTCCCCTCACTCATCCAGCGCTGTTCGTAGGCGGTGAGCGTCTTGTATTCATCAGGTAGTGACGACTCGTGGAGATCGAAAGATAATTCACGAATCGACCACTGACAGGCAACGAGCTGTTCCAGGCTCCAACAAAAGAAATCACGATCGTCATGCTTGAGCAAAAGCGAGCCACCAGGCCGCAACAGCTGCTCGTACTGGCACAAGAATGTTGGGTGAGTAAGACGCCGGCCAGCGCTGCGCCGCTTAGGGAATGGATCAGAAAAAGTCACCCACAACTGCTTGAGCGAGTGAGCAGCAAAGAGCTCGCCAATCTGATCGGCCCGAGCCCGCACAAACAGCACATTAGTGATGCCACGCTCGAGCGCCGTGTATGCACCTTTTTGCAAGCGATCACCCTTAACATCCAGTGCCACAAATACCTCATCCGGGTGCTGCGCCGCTAGTTCCACACTAAACATCCCGGTGCCAGCGCCAACCTCGAGCACCGTCGCACTCTGCCGCACCTCTGGTGTTGCCTGGCACCATTCGTCGTACTCGTAGCAGTTGGTGGCGTTATGGAACTTAGCAAAGCGATATTTCTTGCGTTTGCGAGTGATGATAAATTGCTGAGGGTCAAGATATGTCATGAGTCTATTATACCTGAATCACACGGCCTCTTTCGCGGGTGACCCCACGCTCTACGTTATTCGGGTGAGGTGTGAGAACTCACTATCTGTCTAGCATGTTTCTCACTCGAATAGTGAGAACCACTCTAAAAATGTTGTAATACTTATATCACTGAGTAAGCTTCTAAGTTTTGCTCAGGTTATTATGCCCTACCTGAGTCGTTCCACCACCCCATCAGATAGCACTCGTACTAAGCGTGACGGTGGCGTATCAGTCGGTACAGTGCCACCATCATAATAGTAATCGACACCATTACCAAAGTACGCACGAGCCTCGGCAATAGTGCGGGCGGGCGGCTGCCCCTCAAGATTAGCGCTGGGGGCGATCAACGGGCCAGTCTGACGCAAGACCGCCTGGAGCCACGGCAGCTGCGGCTGGCGATAGGCTAACATATCATTAGCGCGGCGTAACCACCGCGGAGCATGGGGCGAATCGAGCAAGATACTTGTTGGTTGAGAGGTATCAAGCGACGGTAAGGTGGGCACATCGGCATAAGTTTGGCTGGCATCGGCCACGAGGATGATGGATGATTTATTACTATCACGCCGCTTAAGTCGATACACCCGCGCCACTGCTGCTTCGTCATCTGCCCGGGCAACAATGCCATACAGGGTATCAGTCCGGAGTACTGCCACACCACCACGCTGCAAAGTAAGCACAAGCTGGTTTAATTCATCATTCACGTCTGTTATACTACCATATTATGAAGCCAATTACCTCACCTGAGATCACTGCACTAGAGATTATCATTATTATTATCGTGGCAATTGCACTATATTGGGTGGGGCCACGCGTGGTGATGTGGCTGACGCGGCATGCCTTCGTTACCACATATCAGCGTACGCTACCTAAGAAAGATCTCGAGAAGCGGCATAAGACACTGGGCGGGCTCTTTGCTAATGTATGGCGCATTATTGTGGTGGTGATTGCGGGCTATGCTATCTTCACCCATTTTTTCAATAGCGCAGCTCTTGCGCCGCTGTTTGCAAGCGCAGGAATCATTGGTGTGGCCTTTGGGTTTGGTGCACAGTCACTCGTTAAGGATTTCCTCTCAGGGGTATTTATTATTAGCGAAAACCAGTATCGGGTAGGGGATATTATCGAAATCGACGGCTTTGGCGGGACGGTCGAGCGAATTGGTGTACGCTCCACAGTGATCCGCGACGTTGAGGGCAATGTCCACTTCTTCCCCAATGGTGTGGTGCAGCACGTCATCAACAAGACGATGGGCTATAGCAAAGTATACTTCACTATTACCGTTGCACCTGATACCAACATTAGTACTGCCAGCGATATCATTAATCGGATCGGCGAGGAAATCTCCAGCGAGGAAAAATGGCAGCGCAAAGTGATTGAGCCACCACACTTCGACATCCTTGGTGACTTCAATGCGTCGTCGATTAGCCTTGTCGTCTCTGGCAAGACCCAACCATCCGACCAGTGGGCCCTCACGGCCGAGATGCGGCGACGGATCCTGCGTGAGTTTGAAAAAGAGCACATCGAGCTCGGCGCAGCCTCGCCAGGCAAGCACAAATAACCTCTATTGTGTATGCATTGCTGCCGCCACAACCAAAATTCATTCTGCATAGCGGATATCCTGCTGAGCTAGTATGCTTTAATGAAGCTCTGATCTCAAGGTATATGACCTCTGTTAAGACGTACCGCGTATTTACCAGTATAGTATAATACGCTCATGAATCAGCAATTTCCTTCTTATCCTAATCGATCACAGCTGGCGGCCCTACCCCAGACTCAGCCTGCGCCACCACCATATTATCCACAGCAGTCAGTACAAACACAGCCACAGCAGTCATCAGAGCCAACGCTCCAGGATAGCCTCACCCAGCCAGCCGAGCAATCACCCACTCAGCAGCCGGCTCCTCTTGTTATGCAGCCAGCGCCACAGCCTGCACCAGCAGCGATGAACGCCAACTACAGCAGTGTTTTCGACGGCACACCACTCGTTATGGCAACACCCGTCTTGCACTACCACAACCGCACCATCTTGAGCCAAGTTCCCTGCATTCTCGAATGGACGACGACCAACCGCATCCGCGCCATTGATTGCAATCCCCAAACAAACCAAATAGTTGGCGTGGCGCTCGATGTTGATCCACAACAGATTACCAAAGCAGCAGCCGAAGCAAGTTTTATCATTATGTGGGTCAATGGCCAACGCATCCAGTTCGACTTTGCCGAAGTAAGCACTCAGCTGCTGATTGGTCTTGGTACCGCGGTGTCGCCTGGTACTGGCGGTGTTCTCTATGATCACACCATCGAGCGTGCCCTTGACAACGACTACGACTGGTGGTGGGCTGCTATCCAAATCTATGCATCCTTCGCCAAGATCATCGATGGCCTCGAGCGCGACAGTACTATCATCGACAAAAGCATCAACATGGCTCTCATCATGGGCTTTGGGATACCAGTATTAGTGATAGTTATCGCCTTTATCGCAGCAGCGATTACGTAATTATCTTAAAGATAAATCATTTGACCAATCTCCTCTGATGCGTCATAATGGGGAGCTATGAAGCGCACTTTTCTTGCTGTTGTTATGATTGCTACTGCCGCACTTGGCTCTCCGGCCTATGCCGAGCCTGCTGCACCGCTCAGCAACGATCAACTCACTCAAATAAAACAAAACTGCGTCCGCGTCAAGTCTACCCTGCGACGCATCCATGCCAACGATGGGCTTGTCCGGGTCAACCAAGGACAGCAGTATGAGGTGATTGCCACCCGTCTGATGGCACCACTTAATAGCCGCATCGCTCTCAACCGACTCGATGGTGTGGAGTTGACCAAGACGACGGTAGAATACAATACCCAGCTTACCGCTTTCCGCAGCGAATACCGCCAATACGAGGAGAAGCTATCTGAGCTGCTACGTATTGACTGCACCGACCAACCAGTCGAGTTCTACTACCGCATCAAGCCCGTGCGCGAACATCGCAAACGAGTAGCTGATGTCGCTTTGCGACTCAACCAGCTACTGAGCCAATACGGCTCACAGTTCGACGTATTTTATAGTAAGCAATTCCCTGCCAAGAAGGAGGTGCCGAGTGCCCAGCAGCCAGCCCAACCAGCCCAATAAACTCGACTTTGAGCACCAGCTAAGCACCATGCGCGAGCACCGTTTTTTGGTGATGATCTGTGGGGTGATCGCTATTGCGGGCGTCATGGTGTGGATCGCTATGGATATGTACAACACCAGTGGCGCAGCGCAGGTTGATCTCAGTCGGCCTGGCTTCCAGGAGGTGCGCAAGCAAGCCGCTCGCGATGCTGCACCCGAGACGTATAGTACCGAAGGCAGCGTTACTAAAGAATCGCTTGATGAATTCAAAAAGATGTATCAACAGCGCCGCAGCAAGATCGCCGATGGTACCTTTGATCCTAATGTGCTGAGCGATGAATCACTCCAGCTCTTCTCCACCAATAGCGACACCGAGAATCAGCAGCAAACACAAACGCCAGCCGAGCAGCAATAGCACCTCACGCTGGCAGCGCACCTAGAACTCGCTTAAGTAATAAGCGAGTTCTATTTTCTACTAATCTACTTTTACCTCTGTGGCTCAGCTTTATTTATGCTTACAAAAGAGAAAATAACAAAATAAGAGATTGAGCTAACATTCAAAAGAAAAATCTTAAGCTGCAGATAGCTAGAACTACTCAGCGCACACCGACATAGTTTGACATTTTTGACTCTTTAGTGATATAATATAGCTAGTATGATTCGCTCAAAATCTGAAGCTACACCAGATGGCTCAGTCAAAAAACCATCAGGGCATCTATCGCGCCGCGAGGCGTTAGCAGCGGCTGGCTTAGGAGCACTGAGTGCTCTACTCAGCGGCGACACCCCTCAGCCTTCTGCAGAACAGTGCCAAGACCACGAGAATGATTCATTCCAGCCGGTCGTTGTCCGACTCGGCGTTGTGGCTCTTAATGCGGCTGGCTTCGAGCCTGGCAAGACCAACGAAGAAATATACGAAGAAGTGCGCGTCCACACTGGCCGCATCACTCACACAACTCGCGATGCATATCAGTTTCACATAACCGAGTTTGTCTGCAACACTGCGCCAGACAGCACTCGCACCAAGGAAGACGGCACGACCGAATACTATTACTCCAACGACCAAATCAAAAAAATTGCCGAAGAATACCGTGAGCAGCTAGACGTGCAGGATGGTGAGCATTCACTCATGCTGATGGCCGTTAACACAGCAGGTGTGGAGAATGATGTACTCGGCCTTGCCTTCCAGAGCACCGACGAAGACAAAGCCAAGGGCGGCAACGGCCCGATGGTGCTTGTGCTGAGCAACAAGACTGGTGGCAACGTATACAGTCATGAGGTTGGACACGTACTCTCGAGAGATGAGAAAAACAGCGACCCCAGCAAGGAAAAGCAGTTCGGCAAAGGCATGGGGCACGAGATGGTGATGGACTGCCTCATCACTGATGCCGAGGGCAATATAACGCAGTATTGTGCTGTCGATACCATCCAGCAGCTGCTTGCTATGGGCTGCGGCCTCAGCAAGCGTGATAAGTCTGACGCTGTGAATGAATACGCCTCCCCCGTCACTGTTATGGGTAATTCTATGGTCTACACCGATGCAGATACAAAAGTGAGCCAAGTAACGAATGAGGTTACCACAACGGAGGAGCACAAACCAATCTACTCGCCCGCCGAGCTTACCTTCCTCGATTCGCGCCACCAAGTCGAGTGTACCACGTCGACCGATGGACACTACCCGCTCTCGTATGACTTCCGCAAACGTTTCGCTCTAGCATACTCACTACCCGCTGACCACGCGCTCAAGACGATCCTCCCCAAGGCCGATACGCTGGTCTTTGCACCAATCATCGAGTATATCGATAAAGATACGCCATTTGACTCAACTGATCCAGATGCAGCCCAGCGCCGCATTGGTGTCTTTGCCACGTGGGACAATGGCCGCGGTACGGCACTGCTAGATGTAAGCCTCTTTAACAAAATCGACTACAGCGGCGAGAAAGAGAACGTCATTTATGCCGACGAACAACTCGGCTTTGTTGCTGTCTCGGGCTACGACAAGACCGATGGTGAGTACGTGCGGACCGTTAGCCTCAGCTCGCAAGAAGGTACCACTCTGCTAGATGAGGCGCGGACGCGCACTGCCGAGCGCAATCAGCTCCTCCTCAAGCCTAAGCAATCAAACGAGCGGTAGGCTTTAGATCTACAGTCTATCTATTGCCCCATACTTATTTTTGCACACTATTACAATGAACATTCTGCTCAGATATTCATTGCTCCTCTCACTGGTCAGACGCCCATTACTACCTCCATCTTATGATCTTCATCATATCTCCACTAGCCGCTCGTGGTTGCGTCTTATATGATGAAGCGTGATCGATTGTGCTCATCATTTTGCGCTCAGCCCGAGAGACTCATCCTCAGCAGTCACCAATGTATAGTACAAAAACTCTGAGAATATAAGTGTGATGACAGTACTAAAACACCTCACTCACCCAAAGTAAAACTTTTTGCGTTTGTACTACACTATGCTATACTAACCAAGTTATGAATATGAAACCTGTCCTCAAACGTTATATTTCTGAATTTGTCTATGGTGCAGTCGATGGTACCGTCACAACCTTTGCTGTAGTAGCAGCCAGTGCTGGCGCGGGTATCTCGAGTGCAATTATCTTGGTGCTGGGCGCAGCTAACCTTATTGCCGATGGCTTCTCGATGGGTGCTAGCGCCTACCTCGCGGCCAGTGCTGAGCACGATGAGTCGGCGCGGAGTACAAGCAAACGCGCCTCACCAAAAATCATCGGCTTCATGACCTTTGCTGCCTTCGTTGTTGTTGGTAGTGTGCCTGTTATCCCCTATCTTACCCATGTGCTGGCACGCGGCTCGAGCGCGGCTCACCCTCTGCTATTTTATATCAGCTCGGGAGCTACGGCACTCACCTTTGTAGCAATTGGCTATATCAAGGGCAAAGTTGGTGGTGAGAATCCACTTGTTGCCGCCCTGCAAACTCTCGCCCTCGGTGCTATCGCTGCTGCCCTGGCCTATGGCGCTGGAACAGTGCTCGCTGGGTGGCTTGGCGTGCAATTGTAGAGTGGCCAAGAGTCTTATTACCTTGAATCTTCGTTATGTGGCTATTGTCTCACCATAAATTCCTTACCTTTCATAAAAATGAATATACCTATTAGATATTCATTGTCTGCATAGGAAGCTAGGTGCAGGTCATAGGTTAGAAAGGCTGCTATTGTCACGCACTATCTAGCGCTAATGTCTCCACGTATCTTATGACTCACTCTTTGGTAGCTGATCGATCAGCTCCAGTAGCTTTTCCCAATCAGCTCGCCGGGTGTGGTCAATATCGACATCTACTGCATGGTTGCGAATCGCCGAGAGGAGCGGCTCTGTTTCTGGCGTGATCCATGGCTGCATCTCAAGCGGATAGGCCAACTGGTCAGACATAAACTCCATCGCCATAGTCACTCACCAGTGTGTCGATCGTATACTCTCGGCGAAGCATCCGCGCCCACGTGTGACATAGCGCGATAGCCTCTGCTCGCGTGAGAGCTAACTCACTCATACAAGCCCATCCTTCCGTAGTCCATTCAGTGCAGCAGCAAAACGCGGGTCACCCTGCAGCTCCTGGGTAATGACACTCAGTGGTTGCCCCTGCGCCATGCGCCGCACAATTTCACCCCGCATCTGGCGCAGGCTGCCAGCAAAGCGCGACTGCCGCGTGTAGTGCCGGCTGGTGCCGAGCTGACCCTTGCCCGCCGCCTTCAGCTCGGCGCCGTAGTCCATCAGCGCCCAGAACCACTGGCGGGGCTGCTCTTTATCCATCGTCTGCTCCACCAGCGCCAGCACATCCCTATCTGCCACGCGCTCCTGCCCAGCAAAAAAGTGATTAAAATACACCGTACGGATATTGGTCTCTACAAAGGCGGTTGGGAACTGGTACACATAGTTCATGATGGCTCCAGCAGTATTAACACCAACACCAGGCAATGCCACAAGGTCGGCCTGCGTCGCAATAGGTGCACCAGCAGCAATCGCCTGTGCCGCGCTGTGTAGATATTTGGCCCGGCGATTATACCCCAAACCCTGCCATGCCTGCAGCACCGCTGGCAGCTGAGCGACCGCTAAGGCCTCGATGGTCGGGAATCGGGTAGTAAACTCGGCAAACTTAGGTAGCACCCGCGCTACCTGCGTCTGCTGCAGCATCAGCTCACTGACCAGCACATAGTACAGCATTGGCTGGCTGCGCCACGGCATAGGGCGGTAGAGCTGCTTGGCTTTGTGCCATATCATGGCCTGAAATTGCGCTGTGTCCATAGAGTATAGTATACTAAAAGGATGAAACTATCTCGACTTATTCTCACAATCGCTATTGTCATTATTGCCGCATGGCTGCTTGGTGCAGCACTAAAGCTGGCCGCATGGATCATCAACGGACTACTCTCGCTCGCAGCAATCGTCGTCATTATCTGGCTTATTATGATGTTTATCGAGAGCCGTAAGCAGAAATAATTTTCTGAGCTGCGCCGCTCTGTTGCATTAGCTTTATTATGATAACTTAGCCAAGAACAGCTGGCGCTGTTCATTTTGTAAATATCCCCTTCTTCGTCTTCGCTATGCTCTTGTGCGAGGTGATACAGTATGTAAGAGCTGCGCGTCATTTTCCTTTAGCCCTATGTAAAAAGTTTGGTTTTTATCCCACTTCCATAGGGTGTTTTCTTGTAAAGTGAGAGTAATATAGGGTACTAGTATAGCAATACATCACTTGATGTATACGCACACTCTACCTCTGTTACTATGTTTTCACTCGTCGACCATACCTAGCTCATGCGCTATACTAAGAACAATGGATGATGAACTATATCTTGATGAAGTCGTGGAGGTGGTAGCGATTTTTCGGCGTGGGCACCAGCCATGTCAGCCAGTCAAATTTCGACGCGGCAATGGCCAGGAAGTGACGATCAGGCGAATCGGCCTAGGCTTCGAGCATCAGCGCGGTGCACGTACGGTGCATATCTTCGATGTGACAGATGAGCAGGCTGATTACCGCCTCGAGTTTGACAGTATTACACTGGTATGGCGGCTCACACGAGAGGCCGATCATGTCTCATAGCAATATCAATCCCGCCCCACCACTGATGATGCATATCGATCTTAATAGCTGCTTTGCCACGATCGAGCAGCAATCTCGGCCGTTACTCCGCCACCGACCAGTTGTTATTGTTAATCGGCGTAACCAGCATGCGACTATCGTCACTGCAAGCTACGAAGCCAAAGCACGTGGTGTCCATACTGGCATGCGCCTGCCTGCGGCGCGGCTACTTTGCCCCGATATTGTTCCGCTAGAAAGCGATCCACCCAAGTATCGCTATGTCTACCACCGACTTGCAACCATCCTCAGCGACTACTCACCCAGTGCCACCATGAAAAGCATTGATGAAGGGGTGATCGACCTAAGCCAAAGCCCACCTGACATCCGAGCACGCGGCGCACTGGCGATTGGCCAGGAGATCAAGCAGCGCCTCCGTAGCGAGGTTGGCGACTACATGCGCTGCAATGTTGGCATTGGCACCAACCGCTGGCTAGCTAAGATTGCTGCCGGTATCAATAAGCCTGACGGCCTGACTTGCATTACTGCAGATAATCTCCACGCAGTACTCGCTACGCTATCGCTCGAAGACCTCACCGGTATTGCCACTGGCTACAGCAAGCGCCTCCACCAGGTTGGTATCCAGACACCACTGGACTTTCTGGCTGCAGACGAAGCAACGCTCGAGCACATGGTGTTTCATGGCAAGCCAGGACGCGACTGGTATAAGCGGCTGCGCGGTTGGGAGGTAGATAGTGATGAGCGCCCGCTTAAGACAGTCGGGCGACAGTTCGTCCTTGATCAGCCAAACCTCAATTACGATCAAGTCTTGCGCCGCTTCCACGTTCTATGCGAAGACATCGCGGCTGCGCTCCGGCAGCAATACGTGCGTGCCCGTGGTGTGCGCCTCTATGCCAAAAGTTATCAAACAGGCCGCTGGCACAACCACGAGCGCCGCGAGCATCCACTATGTGATGGCACCACGCTCTTTCATATCGTCAAGCGACTCACCCAGTCGATGCCGCTGCCCGCCTATGAGATTGGCATGTCGTGTTATCTTCTTACGAGCGAGACAGACGCACAGCTCGCACTCTTCGACGACCCATCAGCTCGCCACGCTCTCACTGCTGCAATCGACGAGATCAACCAATTCTACGGCCCACACACCGTCCAGCCAGCCGATACTCTCGGCATTGCCACGCAGATGAAGCGCAAAATACCATTTGGTAGCGTGCGGTATTTATGAGCACTCATCGTGCACTATTGCCATCAGCTCATCGTGCACGACACCATTAGACACAAGCGCACCACAAAATGGCTGCGCATAATTAAGCGGCTGGCCCGATATACTCGTCATCTTACCACCAGCCTCCTCAACAATAACGTGCACTGCTGCCATATCATACGCATTCACCTTCTCGGCATAATACCCAACGAAGCGCCCCTCAGCCACGCGAACACTCTTGGCTACTGCGCCACTAATGCTTGCTGTGCTCACCATGCGTTCGATCAGCTTATCATAATATTCATGGCGGCGAATATTTGCATAGCTACACGACGCAGCAAAGATCCCCTCTGTAAGTGTCTGGTGATTCACCTGCAGCCGCGTACCGTTGCAAAAGGCACCATGGCCACGCACTGCCCAGTAGAGCCGATCTGTCATTGGTTCATAGCCAACACCGACGGTTGGCACGCCATCAACTACCAGTGCGAGCGAAAACATTGCTGTGGGCACACCCCAGGTAAAGGCCTTTGTGCCGTCGACTGGGTCGCACAGCCACTTCCGCCCGAGGCCATAGCCCGTCGTGCTCTCCTCTTCGCCAATGACGCCATCGTCTGGGAAGGTCTCGTGAAGGCGTTGGATCACCAGCGAGTTGATTGTTGTATCGGCAATTGTCACTGGCGTGCCATCCGCCTTGGTCTGGCGCTGTTGGTCGCCATCAAAATAGCGGCGCATAATATCGCCCGCCTCGCGAGCAATCCGCTGCGCGGTATGAAGTTCTTGTTCGTACATGCTCATCAGTATATACCGTTGGCTCTTGTGAGTGCAATGCTTAGGCGCTTCATTGCTATAACTGAGGGGTAAAGCCACTTGATCTCTTACTAACAGAGCCAAAATATATCGAGTAAAAAAAGAAATCACTCTCCCTTGCCATTACTATACACTCGGTGTATAGTAAAGAGTATCATTACTAATAATAGCTAAAGGAGGATATAGCAATGGCGAAAAAGCTTCTGAAAATTCTGGGTATCATCATAGCAATACTCTTGGTGTGCTTTGTGCTGTTTGTGCTTTATATGAACTATCTCAACCAAAGTATTACTGGCGATGACGGTGTGGCGAAGGATTATGCTGCGAAATTGAACCCTAGTGGCACATTAGAGCAGCGTTATACTAAGCCAGGCCCCTACCATGTTGCGCACCACACTCATCACAGCGATAACGCAGCCATCAAAGAGTATCATATCTACACCCCACAGCGCACCGCTCCGGGCCAAACCTTCCCACTTGTGCTAATGGTCAATGGAACCGCTACACCTGCGTCTACTTATGCGCCAATCTTCGAGCATTTGGCTAGCTGGGGTTTTGTTGTCATTGGCAATGAGGATGGCTGGACAGGCACTGGCGCAACGACATCGACCATGCTTGATACTGCGCTAGAGCTCAACACTGCCGAGAGCAGCCCTATCAAGGGATTTGTCAATACGAGCAAGATCGGCATCACCGGGCATTCCCAAGGCGGAGCCGGTGCTATCAATGCCGCGACAAAATATAGCAATAGTAACCGCTATACCTCTCTCTACACTGCTAGCGCTGTTGGCCATGGCACCGCAAACGGCAACAACTGGCACTACGACACCAGCAAGCTCAAGACAGCCACCTATATGATGGCTGGCACTGGCCCAAGCGACAACCTCGCCATTAGCCCACTGGGCGACTTACAGCAGAATTTCCGCGCTCTTAATACAGACAAACCAAGCGTCATCGCGCGGCGCAAGACCGTTGGCCACAAAGATGTACTGGAATATGGCGATGCCTACATGACTGCCTGGTTCCTCTGGACGCTGAGCGATAACGCCGAAGCAAAAGCAGTCTTCGCTGGTGACAACGCCGAGCTCCGGCACAACAACGACTGGCAGGATATCGAGACAAAGCACGTATAATAAAACTTACGCTACGCTAGCTCATAAACGGCTAGCGTAGCTCCATTGCTTATTGCTGCTTTTGGTCTTCCTGACGTAGTGCTCGCAAAACCCTCTCTTCTTCGCCTGGTGCAAATACCGTCATCGTCCCACCAATCACATAAATAGGCGTCGTCTCGCTGATATTCGGGATAATCCCATCAGTTTCTGACAAATCATAGGTTGCATTATCATCAAACACAGTGAAACGGGTGATTCGGTCTCCAGGCTTCCAATAGCTGTCCTTAACGCGGTTAAGTGCCCATTTAATCGCGCCTACACCAAGTGATCGAACCCCTTCTTTCATTCTCTCTAAAAAGTCAGGGTGCTCTTCAAATTTTTGCGGTAAAGTGTCGTGTATTCTTGTCATAATTACCTATATTATACCATAGCTACCGCTCTATTGCGTCGCACACTGCCGCCACATACCGCGGATCATCTACTGCATGCCCAGCGCCTTCTACCACTGTGCCATGGACGGTAGGGATATGCTGCACGGCAGTATCAAAGACAAGTTTCATCTCTGGCCACTTAATAAACTCCTCCGAGCCAACGAAAATCTGCACAGGGCACGTAATACGCTGCGCAGCCGCTACCAAGCTCACCTGCTTAGCATATTCAAGTCGTCGCTTACCAATAGTGCGCCAATTGCGCTTAGACCAATACTGCGCACACTCTGCAAATGATGGTGACAGCGAGAAGAGCCATAGCTCACTTGGTGCTTGCTCACACGCCGCCAAGAACGCAATACACGCCCCAAATGAGAAACCAGCCAGGATGGTCTCAGCTGGATCATACTGCTGATACCGCTCTTGTAGCGTCTGCAACCACTGTTTTTGCATAGTGCGATGCCATTGAATTGGTACAAATTCCACTGCGTAGCCCATTGCTCGCCAGCGGTTCATAAGTGTATCGTAATCGCGGTCGGCGCGCCCTTCTTGGAAGCCCGGCACAAAGAGAATCGTTTTATTCATACAGCTATAATGCCACATTTCTGGTGATAGCACAATGATTTCCTAGCTTACTTTCAGGACTATGTCTTTCTTGTCTACTGTTTTGTCTGGTGAACTGTCAGAAATTGCTACTACGCCATAGTTAAGCTTTTCAGCTCTCGCACTAGGAAGCGATTTTTGAGCGTACATATGTATCTTTACTATAGGGAGCCCTATAGCTACTGACACCAGTCAAATATTCTTAACCAATACCACGGCAAGAAGCAACCTATCGCTTCACCCTCTTCTCCGCTATACTAGATATATGACAACACTAACAAAATTCGCCCACTCTTGCTTTACTATTACAATTGACGGCCAGAGCTTGGTCGTCGACCCAGGTGTATACACCGACGATTTTGCTATGCCGCAGCAGGTAGCGGCAGTCCTCATTACCCATGCGCATCCCGACCATTGTAGCCCTGCGCTCATCAAGCGTATTATACAGGCATTTCCTGAAGCAGAGATTATAAGTGTTCATGATATTATTGTAGATAGTACAACGATATCTTTGCCAGAAGGCACGCTCTCTGTCTGCCATGCAATAGCCGCGGTGCCTGGTGACACACACCAGGTCGGGCCATTCACGCTTGAGTTTTTTGGCGGTGAGCATGCTGTGGTAAGCCCAGACATTCCGCGCCTCCACAACCTTGCCGCGCTGATCAACAATCGTATCTACTACCCTGGCGATTCCTTCACTTTGCCTCAGCGCCCCATCGACGTCCTCGCCCTGCCTGTAGCTGCACCATGGCTCAAGTTCTCCGAGGTACATAGTTTCTTGCAGGCCGTCGCCCCACGCCTGGCCTTCCCTGTTCATGACGCTATCTTGAGTAACGCTGGCAAGGGATTGATTGATACACTTTGCACAGCAGCGGCAACTGAGGTTGGAGTGAAGTATCAGCGATTTAATATAACAACATTACCTCAACAGGATAAGTAATCATTATATTTTCTTGACAACTAATCGATATATATATATATATCATTGTTCTTGGAGTCATCAAGCCTGATTGCTCTAGCCGCATATGCGGTTTCGTTATGCAGTGGCAATCCTGCCCTGCAGCTATCTTCGAGGAGAAGATATGGCGACTGGCCGCCCCCAGAAGGGTATGACCAGAAAGAACCACCACGATTCGTTGTCTCAGTCGGGACAGCAGCGCTACACAAGCGGCAACAGTACGTCGCCGCGAACGACATACAGTAGCGCTCCCACGCCGAAGGATACGCCGTCGAAGGCGAGCACACCGCGGATGGGGCGTGGCGGTAACACGAACAGCAAGGCTCCCTACAAGAGCTTCTAGGCCGTTCGCTGCCACCTCCCTTCTCATTACTACAAGGAGGGAGGTGGCTCTATCCCTGTCATTGGTGATATATTTAGATATGACATTATGATTACTCATCTCTATTCATTCTATGATCTACCGTTCGATCATGATGTATGCCATGTGTATGAGCACCTGGTTTTACAGCGGTTCCTAGCACTTCTCGAAAATCATGGTTTGTGTCGAGCATTTGTCGGCAATGTGCACGGGCAAACAATTGAATCTACGATATTTTTTGAGCTAGAAGTCTACACTGCCCATAGTAAACAACTATTTGAAACAGCACTAAAAGAGACCAAACCATTAAGTCCTGCGGCCATCCAGCAAGTACTTGGGCATATTGAAGCAGAAATGCAAGCAACCATAGTAGTTGACCAGCCCGCACTTGATATACAGCTCACTGCATTAGCAAAACACATCAACGGCGCAACGCAGACGTCCACCATCACACCCCCAAGCCCACTGAGCATAACTGAGTCACCACACGTATTTGACAATATCACGCTCAGCATCGAAGTACCAGACGCAAGCGACGACGCGACACGCGCTTTCTTTTGTTTCTACCCAGCTTTGCTGGATATTGCCCGTGATGGGCTACAAGATCTGGCCATCTACCCAGCTAAAAGTGGTACATTTACTGCCTACTACGATGGCAATGCGGTAGCGCAACAATTTACTATCAAAAAGAATGTACCATCATCGCTCACTGCGTTAGTAGAAAATATACTTCGCACTTTTCCGGTACGTCAGCATCATCATGCAATCGCACACATGGCGAAGGTATTTGCCACCGATCCAACGTATTTTTCCATACCACTCCACTTTTATGAAACGACAAACACTCAAGCAACGCGTGAAATGCTTGCTCAGTCTATCACACCAGCACACCTCCATACTATTCTAAGTACAGCAACGGTAACAGTTAGTAAATCGTAGAACAGTAGTACCTACTTATTCTCTCGAGTCAGCACCCGATCACTCCACTCCTGCCAGTGCTGGAAGCTGCTCTGCTTTGATAGATCCAGGAACTCGCCAGCGCTCCATTCCACCAGCCGCATGCCAAGCTCCTGGATGAGATAAGCAAACACTTCCGTTGGCTCCTTACTACCTCTGACGCTGAGCCCCATAGTGATGAGTTGTTCCCTGTGTTTGCTCAGACTAAATTCAATCAGCCACTCCCTCTTCTGCATAACAAGCCGCGACGGATTGCTTGTATCTAAATGTGCATCACATACTTTGGCAGCCTTTTCTAGCTCGGCAATCATCTGCTGACGCTCGAGCGGCACGCAGTCTTCCTCCGTCAGGTCGCTAACCGACTGGACATGACGTTTTGTTTTGATTGCGGTGAGATCCCAGCTCATAGAGTGTCCTTTGCTTGTGAATCTACTTGCGTGAGGATTGTCCGCAACACTGTGTCAATCGGCTGTGTGCAATCTATGGTCGTTGCGCCAATCTTCCGAAAGTTATCTTCGTAGACTGGCCAATAGCGAATGATATTTTCTAGCTCGCCAGGTTCCTGACCGTAGCTACCGGCTGGACGCTGAGCGATTCGCTGCCGCAAGACTTCCTCGCTCGGATACTCAAGGAGAAAAATAGCGTCAAACAAATATGCATACTGATACAAATCATGGGCCGAGCCAAAGACACCCGTCAATCCATGAGACTGTCGTATAATATTCTCCAACCTACTACTGATAATTCGCCATTCATGATGTAAATTAAGCGGCTCTACTGACTTATCGGTTCCTGCCGCTGGGATATTCGTCTCTTTGTGTACCCACCCTGCAAAGCCTTCGTCGATATCGTACGTTTGGTATCCTCGACTGCGAAATATGTTACGTAATGTTGTCTTGCCAGAGCCTGCAACGCCAGTGACGAGGTAAGCTGTCACGACAACCCCAACTCCTTCAGTTGCCCAGGTTCTACCTGCGCAGGTGAGTCCATCATGACGTCGACACCGCTGCCGTTTTTGGGGAAGGCGAGGGTTTCGCGGACGTTATGCTCGCCGATTAGCTCCATCAGGATGCGGTCAATGCCAAAGGCACAGCCCGCGTGTGGCGGCGCACCGTAGGTAAAGGCCCGCAGCATAGCGCCAAACTTCTCCTCTACATACTGTCGGCTATAGCCTAGCAGTCCGAATACTTCATACAGTACGGCTGGATTATGGTTACGCACACCGCCGCTGCAGATTTCGTAGCCGTTCATCACCATATCGAACTGGTCAGCCAGGATAGCTAGCTTCTCGTCATCCGACTGGGCGGCTTGCAGCGTGCTAAGCCCACCCTTTGGCATGCTAAAGGGATTGTGACCAAAGTCAAGCTTACGCGCATGCTCATCCCACTCGTAGAATGGGAAATCGATAATCCAGGCCAGCGCCACCACCTGCGGGTCCTTTAAGTCAAAGTGCTCGGCAAACTCACTACGCAGCCGCCCTAGCACTGCATTAACTACTGGGCGCGTATCAGCCCCAAAGAAGACTGCATCGCCGTCCTTAGCCCCCGTCTTTGCTTGGATAGCGGCCAGCTCTTCTTCGGTCAGGAACTTAGCAATTGGGCTCTTGGCTGCGCCATCTTGGTAGGTAATGTAAGCAAGACCACCTGCGCCCTCGGCTTTGGCGATTTGGGTAAAGCCATCGATCTGCTTGCGGCTTAGCGACGCGCCGTTCTTGACGCAGATTGCCTTAATGCACGCTGCATTCTGGAAGACGCCAAAGTTCGTCCCGGCAAACACGTCCGTTAGCTCAACCAGCTCCATACCAAAGCGCAGGTCTGGCTTGTCGCTACCGTAGGTTTCCATGGCGGTTTGGTACGGGATACGCGGGATAGGCTGGCCATCGCCAGCTGGGAGGTTGCTGAGGTCCAGCAGTGTTTTGCCAGCAAAGTCCGTCACAAGCTGCTGCATCAGTGGCTCCATCATCTGGCGGACCTGCTCACCATCCTCCACAAAGCTCATCTCTAGATCCAGCTGGTAAAACTCACCATACAGGCGATCGGCGCGCGGGTCTTCGTCGCGGAAGCAAGCAGCCAGCTGGTAGTAGCGCGGCACGCCACCAACCATCAGCAGCTGCTTAAACTGCTGCGGTGCTTGTGGCAGAGCGTAGAATTTACCTTCTTGCAAGCGGCTGGGGATCAGGAAGTCACGCGCGCCCTCAGGGCTGGAATTAGCCAAAATCGGCGTTTGGATTTCGATGAAATCATGCTCGTCCATATACTGGCGCATGCGGCGGTACATATCGGCGCGGCGGCGCAGCATCGTTTGCAGCTTGGGCCGGCGCAGGTCCAGGTAGCGGTAGGCAAAGCGCAGGTCTTCATTGGCTTGGTTAGTCTCGCTAAAGGGCTGGATAGGCAGCGTCTCGGCTTTGTTGAGCACCTCTAGCTCACTGACGGCTAGCTCGATGCTACCACTGGCAATATTGGGGTTTGCCAGGCCCTCACCACGCTGGCGCACCTCGCCACGGGCCCGCAGGACGTACTCGTCGCGAGCATGCTCTGCCAGTGCAAAGGCCGCAGTTTGCTCAGGGCTGACGACCAGCTGCACCAGGCCAGTATGGTCGCGCAGGTCGATGAAAATCAGGCCACCATGGTCGCGCCGTGCATGTACCCAGCCGGCCACAGTGATGGTTTGACCGGTGTAATCCGGCGTTTGGTTGGCAAGTATTCGTTGTGTCATATCTGTTAGATTATACCACAATTTCAGGCATCATTCTGCTCGCCCATGGGGAGGGCGCGTGGCTGCGTGGGTTCGGGCAAGGCTACTGGCTGGCTATATACCTCGTCATCATCCGCTGCGGGAGCATGACCAAGCAAGGCTTCAATACAATCATCCAGCGTCACCATCCCCACCGTCTCACGATACGTATTGACGACAATGAAGACCTGTTGGCGCGTCTTAATAAACGCACCCAAGGCTTGCTCGAGCGACTGTGTCCCATCGATGTAGTACACGTTCGGGTCCATCACCGTTTGCACCTGAGCCGACACTGCCTCCTTAAGTGACATAAAGTCGCGGGTGTGTAGTACGCCAATAATATGATCAATGTCGCCATCCACCACTGGGAAGCGGCTATGCCCGGTGCGATGCAATTCATCGAGTAACAGCGGCCCCACCATAGCGTCTTGCTCGACTGTCTTGATAGCATTGCGCGGCACCATGACTGTTTCGACTGTCTTACGCGCAAAAGTCAAGCTCCCCAGCGCTTGCTCACGCTCGACTGGTGGCAAGACTGATGGCCGAGCATGACGCACCAGATGTTCAAGCTCAGCTCGCGACCCCAGGCGAAGATTCGTCTCTACTGGCGGCACAAACGAACGGACAATGCGCACCACTCGCGGGAACCGCCCGGCAAAACTAACGAAGCTCGGCTCGACTGCATTATAGAGGCGCTGGGCAATCGCATGCACCCAGCCAATCCGCCCTACACCACCATGGAGCAGTGCCACCGCGAGCGCAACCAGCACACCACCACCAAAGTCAAATGCCCCAATGCTTGCCATCACCATCAGCACCAGCAATAGCGCCACCACACAGCGCTGGAGCGAAACGAGATCATCGTAGACAGCAATGCGTCGCAACTGGTGAATCGCTGTGCGATTATTCTGCTGGCGACGCCGCTCGAGCTCGTATTGGCTCACCGGCGGTATATCGGGCCATGCACTACCAGCCAGGATGAGGGCAATCACAAAGATAGCAAAGATGATGATCATGAGCATTTCCATGCCATCATTGTAGCGCACTCCCCTGATCGGCTCAATGCTTTGGCCCGTGCAGCACCTCTGTCAGCTTGATTCGGTCTCTCGGGCACGATATAATATGCAAGAATAAGGAGGAATGTTTCGTTTATGACAAAAAAATCATGGCTGATCTTTGCAGTGCTTTGCCTCGCAATCTTAGGTGGGCTCGTGTGGCTGTCGCGCCAAGGTGAGTCTATCAATCTGTCGGGTGTCGACCCATTGCAGGTACAAAGCGCCAGTAGCCAAAATGGCGACATCGCCGACCATACCCACGGGAGCAAATCACCCAAGGTAACAATCATCGAATATGGAGATTTCCAGTGCCCCGGCTGTTCGCAGGCCTCGCCTGCACTCAAGGCAGTCACTGAGAAATACAAGGATCACGTGCAGCTCATCTTCCGCAACAACCCTCTCTCGTCCATCCACCCCAATGCACTCGCAGCAGCAGCAGCAGCCGAATCAGCTGGCTTTCAAGGCAAATATTGGGAGATGCACGACAAAGTCTACACCGAACAAAATTCGTGGCAGTCACTCGATGGCACAGAACGCACCAACTACTTCGTCACCACTGCACAGGGGCTTGGCCTTGATGCCAACCGCTTCAAGACTGACCTCGCCGAGGCCGACCGCTCAGGTGCCCGGATTAAGAAAAAGATCGCCTTCGATAAATCCCTGGCTGGCGCTCAAAATGCCGCCAGCGCCACACCAGCTATTCTCGTCAATGGCAAGAATGTAACCAATCAATACGTCAAGGACGGCAAGCTCACCACCTCAGGCAGTTCAGATGCGCGCCAAGTGTGGGCCGACGCCGATGCCTTTGGCAAGCTCGTCATCGAGCCAGCCCTCAAAGAAAAGGGTGTCTCCTTGCCGCAATAGCCCTTGCTCTAGCAAGCCAAAAACCACCTCATGTCAGAGGTGGTTTTATTATTAGTATTAGGTATTCTTGGTCGTATCTTGCGTGGTTTGTTGGGTGGTGCCTTGCTGGGTTTGCGTGGTGGTATTTGCTCCATTTGACGGTGCGCCTGGCTGAGCACCACTGCCCGCCGACTGCCCTGTTTGGCCTGGTGGCGACATATTCCCCTGGCTGGTTTGACTACCTATCATACCATGGCCACCAGGGCCATTTTGGCTCGATGTGCTGCGGCTATTGACCTGCATACCACCAAGAAATCCGAGCGCTGCCGCCACGATCACACCGCCGATCACCGCCGCGATCAAACCAGGGTTAGCCGCGCCTTTGGCCTGCACTTGCGTGGACGATGGGGATGTCGGCGATGCACTACGCTTCTCCGTTGCAAAGCCATCTTCTATTTTCATACATACTCCTTTCGTTATTATGGTTCGAGTATAGGGAGTAGGCGTTAAAAGAAGCTTAAAGTGAAATCTTGCTAGACCCATCGCATTGCCGTGCACTTTTCTCGTACTATTTTTGCATAAACTTCGTCCGAGTGTGCTATCTAATAGGATGCAAGAAAAGAACACTGTTCTTGACGCAGTATATTACTTTGTACATACTCAGTAGTATGAGTATGGTGACAACGCGTATAAAATTAGATGAAGACATCAAGCGCCAAGCCCAGGAAGTTGCAAAAAGCGCTGGCCTAACGTTGAGCGCGTTAATTAACAGCTACCTCACGCAAGTCGTTGCAACTCGCCATATTGAGCCGTATACCCCTGAGCTAACGACGCCGCAACTCGAAGCACTGCTTACTGAAATTGAGCCATCGCTAGCAACTGGTAATAACTTGAGCAAGCCGTTTAACTCTGCCGAAGAATTTTTAGCTGATCTCAAAAAGTAATACAACTCATATGCCCTTACTACCAGCTAGTCCAAGCCCCGTTTGATACGCGCCTTTGCTTATTTATCAAGCATCCGCTCTTTATTTCTACAGAACGTTATCTACTACATACTCTGCCTGCCAGCAAGGCGCAAGCTCACCGTAAAGGTCGTGCCACTACCAGGTGTGCTGTTGACAGTAATTTTGCCGCCATGCTCGGCGATGATCTGCTGGGCAATCGCAAGCCCAAGGCCATAGCCCTGGCCTAGGCCACCAGTGCGAGCTTGGTCGGCTCGGTAGAAGCGCTGGAATATCTGACGCTGCGTGGCGGCGTCCATCCCGATGCCTTGGTCAATGATCTGCACCCTAGCCCAGCGATTAGTACCTTCGGCGGTGACGGTAATGGTGGTATGCTCTGGGCTGTATTTGATGGCATTGTCGAGCAAAATGGTAAGGAGCTGAACAAGACGCTGCTGATGAGCCCGCACCATCAAAGGTGGCGTGGTGTCATCAATAGCAATCGACTTCGCTTGGGCAGGTACCACCACCAAGTTCATCGCTTCGCTCACCACAGTTTGTAAAGCAACTGGCTGCAGCTGCACCACCGAGCGGTCGTGCCGAAGCAAGCCAAGCATTGTATTGGCTAGCGTTTGCAGCCGCGTCGCATCGGTCACATTTGCTTCTATGACGGCGCGAGCCTCAGCGAGGGTAAGCTTAGGATTGCGCAGCGCTACTTCGTTCGCAGTGCGCAGCGCAGTCAGCGGCGTGCGCAGCTCATGACTGGCATCACTAACGAACTGCGTCTGGGCGTGCATGTTGGCGCGGATCGGCCGCAGGGTGTGCTCCGCGAGGAGATAGCTCACTACACTGCCGATTGCCAGCGCCGCGAGATTCACGAGCACCAGCTGAGCGATCAGCTCCTGCCGTGCCTCAGTCGCTCGCCGCTCAAGGAAGCGATTGACGGTATGATCGGTAAAATGAAATTCTTGCTCCCTGCCGGCCTCACTTGGTGGGCGCTGCCGCTCCAATTGCGCAGCCGACGTCTGATAAAATACCAGGCTAAACCCAAGGCTCATTACCATAATAATCGCAAGATAGGTACCAGCTAGCCGGAGTGTTGTGGTGCGAAAGCTCATTGGCGCTGCCTCATGCTGGGTCGTCCTTGATGATGTAACCAAAGCCCCGCACTGTCTCGATAATTGGGCGGCTATCTGGGAATGGCTTCTCGAGTTTACCCCGGAGATAGTTGATAAAAACCTCGACATTATTTGGCAAAATATCAGCATCGAAGTCCCAAACGTGAGTCATAATGTTATTTTTGCTTAAGATTTGATTCTTGTTGCGCAGGAGGTGCTCGAAGATGGCAAACTCTTTGGCTGAGAGCGCGATAGGCTGGCCAGCTCGCGTCACGGTCTGCTTAACGGTGTCAAGCTCGATATCAGCCACGCGCAGCACGGTCCCGAGCACCTCTTGGGGACGCCGTAGCAGGGCACGCACGCGAGCCGCTAGCACATCGAAGGAAAAAGGCTTGGGTAAATAGTCGTCTGCGCCGTGGTCGAGCCCCGCCACAATATCCTGTGTCTGGTCCTTAGCTGTGAGCATCAGTACTGGTGTGTGGTTGCCCGTGCTGCGAAGCTTCTGCACTACTTCGAAGCCATTCATCACTGGCATCATTACATCAAGAATAATCGCATCATACTCATCGGCCCATGCAGCATTGTAACCATCCTCACCATCAAAGGCGACATCGACGGCGTAGCCTTCTTGCTCTAACCCCTGTTTTATCGACTCGGCAATGCGCCGCTCATCATCAACGACTAGTAGTTTCATATCCTTATTATACCGTGTTATTCGTCATTATAAATCTTTATTGCACTGCCCTGGATTTCTCTTTTCAGATACCCGATGGCGTGCTAAAAATGAATATTTCCCAAGAATGTTCAAATTTATCATTACATATTGCGTAAGCCGTGTCAGTCACATTATCTCACCCTCTTAGTGTCATAGTGGCGATGCTTATCCTTTGTATTGCGGGCTAGTACCCCAGCGCTGCTTCGGGCCATAGGCGGCGCATCATCTGTTGGCCGCGGCGGCTGACGGTGATCCACCAATCACCAGTCGTCATCTTGACTGTAATAAGCCCTTTGTTCTTGAGGTGAGTGAGTTGCGCCATAAGCTTTGGGCGGCTCATGCGCAGACTCTGCTCTAGGCCAATCACATCGTCTTCGCCATGCTCGTTGATCTGCTGCAAAACGAGAGCTTCGTCTGTGGTGAGGATTGGTTGCTGTGCCATTGTCGTATACTCCTTGTTTATGGTTGTATCTGTAGTATGCACGACGTGGCTTAGGGCAGTCTTAAAAACACCATCGTATAGCGAGAGTGCCTGTTATGGCTCTCGCAGCTCCCTCCTTGCTGGCTCTATTCTTTTCTTGATGGGGTGGCGGAGCACGGTTCTCATTTTTTCTGGAGTGGTTTTTCTTGGGTCACTTAGATAAATTTCGTGATGGAAGCGCTGCGCGTTAATGTCAATGTCGTATCCATGCATGAGAGTGGTACTATGCATTGCGGCAACAGTGACAGGCTCATCATCATATACACCAATATGCATACACTGAACACAAAGACCCTCATCGTATGTGAAAAATTCCACTGGCGAGAAGTCCCGTTTCTTCTTTGCCGTAGCCGTGGCAACAGCCCAGTCGAAATCCTCTTTCGTGACAAAGTCGGGCAGGCGAATCAGAGAGATGAAGTGCATATCTTGCTTGCGTGTATAATCTATATAGCTTTGGCTGTTATTCTGCCACCAGAAACCCTCAAGCGGTGGGACGACATAATCAAAAAACCCAGCAATCGTATGCGAGCTCTTCTTACTCATCTTGAGGGTATACGCTATACCGTACAAGGGTTCAATGGACTCTTTGTATTCGCCGCCAGCCTGATTCGGGTCACCAATGCCGCGTACAGCAAGGTAGTTCATCTTCGGAACGGTTACAATACTTGGCGTCGTCCCAGGCTGATACAATGCTCTGTATTCTTTTTTAAAATCAAATGTCACGCGTCTTCCCTCCTTGGCACGCAATAATTTCTTGATTAATCCACTCTAATTCCGCCACAAGCAACACCTGTCCAAGATGAAAGAGCCGCTGAGCAATCGGCGTATTATGCTGACTCTGTGTTGCCGTATGGCGCATAGCTGCAAGGTCAGCTTCAATACTCTCTTTGCGTTGTAGTAGCGCAGCCACAAGCTCGTCATCATCAAGCGAAAAACTCGTCGCCAGCGCTGTCATAAGATGCGTGTTTGCTGGTTTACGCTGGCATATCAGCTCATATGTCGCCTGCTTGAGCACCTCTTTGCCTCGGGTGGTTATCTGGTACTCTTTTTTCTCTTTGCCGATGCTTGCTTTACTGGTGGCTAATCCCTTCTTCTCCAATTTATCAAGAATATAATATAGCGAAGAAAATCCAACCTCTGACCACTGGCGCATGCCACGCTCCGCGATGATCTGTTCAATACGGTAGCCGTGTTGTGGCCCTTCAGTAAGGATACCAAGGATAAGATGTTCATTGAGTGAAATTGTCATAATTACCAATGTTCTTTATTCTAGTACTAGAATATATGCTTGTCAATACTGATTTATGGAGTGTGCTTTGAGAGCTGACGACTCTTCGCCTGAATACACACGGCTATCACTCTCAGTATTGACTCTCGCAGCGATGAAAAAGCTATGAGAGCTATGAGATAACGCTTGGTTTGAAAATATTCTAGGCAGCTTGCACGACATCAACGGCCCTTGTTCATTCCTCTTATGCTATACTAATCATATGAACCCGCTTGCAATGATTGCCTACCAAACCAAAGACTATCCACACCTGCCCGATGGAAGGATCGACTTTACTGGCCAACCCATCTGTTTTGTCTTTAATTGCGTAGTATGCTACGGTGATGAAGTTTTACTAGCGCGGCGTAGCCAGCAAGAGGTTGAGCAGCCGCGTATGCTCAATGGCGTCTCTGGCTTCATCGACCGAACCGATACGAGCATTACAGTACTAGCCGGGCAAGAATTAGCCGAGGAACTAGGCATTGACTCGCGAGATACGACTATCGTGGTGGCGCAGCAGCCCCTGATGCAGATTGACGCAGCGCATAGCCGCCAGTGGTATGTGTATCCGGTGCTCGTTGAATGTGCGCAGCGCATAACGCCTCGGCTTAATGCCGAAAATAGCGCAGCAGCGTGGTATCCACTCACCGAGATCGATACTTTGCCGCTGCTACCGTTTTATCATGAGACGCTCCGCGCTGGCTTGGCAATGCGCCACAAGTAGGCTTTGCGTTAGTTGAGATAACAGAAATAATAGAGAGCCAGCCCAAAGACTGGCTCTCTATCTCTGTTGCGATACGATCTAAACTGCCTGCGAGAGATCGTACACGGTATATTGCGTACCACCGTAGTCAACCTTGGTGCCAGCACTTGCCGCCCAGGTAGCGATAGCAGAGTTGCCACCTGGCCCACCATGATGATGGGTAGTTTGCATTTGGGTCGATGAGGATTGTGCAGTCGATGGAGCCGACGAATTCGTTCTTGCCTGCGTCGACTGCCGCCCACCATGCCCACCTGGCCCATGCTGACTCACTACGTAGTAGCGCACACTGCCCTGACGTACCAGCTGCTTGAACTGCTCGAGCGTGAGCGTGCTGTCGCTGCCGTTAAAGCCACCGACTGCCATCACCGCCTTGCCTGTGGAGAGCTGGATTGGTGCCGATTCATTGGCGCTGTTGACTGCCGCAAGCCATGTTGCATTTTGCTGGTGTGACACAAGGTACGAGACAAGAGCGGCTTCTGCCTGGGCTGATTCGTTATTCGTGCCGCTCATTGCCGTCGCACCCGGACCCGCTGTAGGAATGCTTCCACTATGCGCTGTCGCTATTGTGCTCAAGCTAAAGGCTACTGGTGCAGCCATACCGGCCAGCACAGCCATAGCAAGAGCCGTCCGCACATACCACCGAGGGAGTGTTATTAGTGGCACAAGCGTCATCACAGCCGCTGCTCCACCAGTGATAATGACAAGCCAGGTGAGCCACGGCCAGGTATTGCTATAGCCAAGCATAATGACACCAATGATCGTCGTGAGCAATATTGTCAGTGGCACAAGCCAGGCCAGCTTCGTGCGCCGCGTGTAAGCTTGCCACAGATACGGCGCGCCAATCCCTACCAGGGCAGCAACACTCGGTGCCATCGCCACGACGTAGTATGGATGGATCGTCCCACTAGTCATACTAAAGATAATGATATGAATGAGCAGCCAACCCAGCCACAGCAGTACACCGACACGCTCTTTGTTGTGCCGTGGTGCGCGGCGTAGCAACCACAGCACGAGCCCGCCACCGATCACGGCTACCACAAGCAACCAGGCAATATTAGGGCCAAAACTTTCGTTAAAGATACGCAGCACCCCTGTCTCGCCACCAAAACCAACACCTCCTGGGCTACCACCGTGGCCGCCCATACCACCACCGGCTGGTGGCGTCATGGATGCTGCCTGCGTCGCTGTATGGCCAACCGACTGCGCGGCAGACTGGGTTGTGGTTGCTGCCGCTTGACCCATCTGCGCTACCCCACCACCTGGCGCTTTGCCAGGGCCACCGCCACTACCTAGCAAGCGCCCAAAGCCATTGTAGCCAAAAATCAAACTCCAAATGTTATTATCATTGGTACTGCCCACCCACGGGCGATGAGCCGCCGGAGTAAGCCACACAAGCACGCTCCACCAAAAGATCGAGACAGCCGTTACCACGCCAGCCACGCCAAGATGCCAGAGGCGTGTCACGAGCTTTGGCCGAGCGCACACTAGATAAAGCAGTGCCATCACTGGTAGCACCAGCAGACCCTGCAGCATTTTTGTATTAAAAGCCAGGCCAGTAAAGAACCCTGCGAGGCTCAGCCATAGCACTGGCTTCTTATTTTCAAAGGCGCGGAGGAAGGCGTAGGCACTGGCCGTCAAGAAGAGTGTCAAGAAACTATCGGGGTTATTAAAGCGAAACATCAAGGCAGCTGCTGGCGTCAGCGCCATCACCACACCAGCGATGAGCCCTGCCTTGGCACCATACCACCGCTTAACTGCTGCATAGATAAGCATAACTGTCGCGACCCCCGCAAGCGCATGCGGCATGAGCATACTCCACGACGAGAAGCCAAAGAGCCGACCACTAAGCCCCATAATCATCATACTGATAGGCGGTTTATCGACACTAACAAAGTTTGCTGCATCAAGACTGCCAAACAACCAGGCCGTCCAGTCGGTACTTGCTGCTTGAGCAGCGGCAGCATAGTAGCTATTGGCCATACCATTGATGGTCAAGTTCCAGAGGTAGAGCACACTCGTTAGTAGCAAAAGTCCAGCCACAGCTGCTAGCTCACCAAAGCCCGTCTTGCCATATTCGCGCCGCACCCGCGAGAGGCCCTTGAGATCATCTGTTGCGGTCTTGATGATATGAACACGCGAGTCGGTGTCTTCGACCCACTCAACTGGCTCCTCGTGGATGGTATAGCCAGCGTACTCTGCCTTGACGAGCAGCTCGGTGTCGAAGAACCAACCAGTATCCTTAATGCGAGGTAGAATCTTGCGTGCCGCATCGCGCCGAATCGCCTTGAAACCGCACTGAGCATCAACGAATTTTGTCTTCATCGTCCGGCGAATAATCCAGTTGTAACAGCGCGAGATAGTGTCGCGCTTGAAGCCGCGGGTTGTGCGCGACTGCTTCATCAGGCGCGAGCCCGTCGCCACAGCCGCCTCACCCATAATCAGCGGGGTGATCATTGGCACGAAGCTGTCTAAGTTAGTAGAGAGGTCGATATCCATATAGGCCAGAATATCGGCCGAGCTCTGTAGCCAAGCTCGCTTGAGAGCCCGGCCACGGCCTTTCTCGGCAAACTGAATGAGCTGCACCTCGGGATAACGCACCGCCAATTGGCGCGCCACTTCCGCTGTACCGTCTGTGCTACCATTGTCGGCAATAATGATGCGCCAGTGATGCGGCACATGCTGTGATAAATACGCGTGCAACGTGCTCACCGAGCGCGCAATGACATGCGCCTCATTAAGCACCGGCAGCACAATATCGATACTAAGCGTCCGCGGATTAAGCGCACGCAGCACCGGCGCAGCAGGCGTCTCTACCACTGCGGCTGATTGGGTCATGGTTGCTGTTTTCATGTGTGGTATTGTGCAGGAGAGAGATGAAAGCTAGCTTAAAGAGACTCCTGCAGAAGTGACGTGCGCGTATCAGCCCATTTATTATTTCTCGCTGTCTCATTCTTCCTCTATGAAGTTATAAAAGCTAGTATGCTACCTAAGCACTAATATTGACAAAGTCAACCAAACCATCTAGCCTACTACCGAGTGAATGACTAGTGAAGCTCTTGGTGCCTACATAGGCACCACCACCAACTTTCTTGATCGTCTCGGTATAGAAGGTGTAGGCGTCGTAGAATTGGTTCAGCCCATCCTATACAAAAACATTTCCACCCGATGCAATCGCAAGATCCGACTCAATATCTTTCATCGCTTCCCAGATATTTTATCAATATCCGTTCCGCGATAACCAAAGACTGAGGTGCCAGGATGCGAGGGAGGAGAGAGGTTTATATTCAAAGCGATGTTTTTAGGTACTCTCTTCATGATTTCTTTTAGAGATTTATTGACTATATCCTCCCCTTACTCTTTTTAAAGCAATCCTTGGAAGTTTTCTGCGCCGTTTTCTCGCTTATACCTCCATACTCCTGACAAACATATCGCGCATCTTCAGTTCTGCTATTTACAACATATCTCACAGCATAACTTTTCGGGTTTTTTGATTGGACATACTCCATAAGTTTTCTTACGTTTTGGACATCTTCTTCTTTTACCTGGTCCCCTACTACAACAATAGATACTTCATATATAATATGGTCCCCATATTTTCGCAACATCTCAGCAAAAGCTGGCGTGCCCTGTACCCCATCAGCTACGTCAGGAGCAATTGTAATATCTGGCATATATTTTACTGCAGGTATAGACAATTTTTTAACCATCTTGGTAAGATCTTTTTCTTCCTGCTCATTGTAAAGTGCCGAGAGATAGTTATCGCGGTAGAGCCGGTGATCTTTCTCTAAAACGCGAAAGGTGTAAGAGCTACCCTCTCTATGTGCATCTGCAACTTTGCCGCCCCTTCTTGCGAATCCGCCTCCTTCAATTTGATAGTTCTTGATAATAAAGTGCTGGTGATATTTTTTCTCTAGGTAGGCGCGCATTTCAGTCTGAGCTTGATGAGCCTCTATAAGGTACTTAATATGAAATATACCGATTAATGCACCAGTTAATAGAAGTATGACGCATGTCGGAATAATGATAACGCGGAGGATACCACGAAAAAGAATGGTGCGGAAGCTTAGCCTATTATTCTCGTTTGGTTCTTTCTTGTGCATGTTTTCTGTCCTCACCCCTTATTTTCTAAAGCATTCATTGGCTTGTTTTTCATCTAATAGACGCGTACTTTCTACCTGTATATTGCACACTATGTCTGCGTCCATCTTCGTATCATGTATGCTGTAATGTATAATACGGTAGCCAACTTTTTGCTGATTGATATATCTAATAAGGCTCATGAGATAGTACCGATCCCGGTTATCGACAGCCAATTGATTTGTATTACGATTAACACTTATTATGTAGTGTATGTCTTTCCCGTAAGATGCTGTCGCTTCTTCGTATGTTTTAGGTGTACCGCTCAGCGACTGTGCTGTATTGTCTGCAAGACTGACAGTGATGTCGGTCTGCGCCCACGAGTTATTTATGATATGATCCTTTATTAACTTATCATTCTGAGAGCGAGACCATATTACACCTGGATAGTTATCTTGATTGCCATTCGATGAGGTGTTTACAGAAAATCGTATATGAGGATCTCGTATAGGGTAAGCATTGGCAGCTAGTACTCCCTCTACGCCGAGGCCACTGCTCTTCCGCTCTGGTTTCTCAACGATGAATTCCTCATTATATTTGTTTTGTAAATAAGTTTTCATTGTTGCTTGAGCTTGATTCGCCTCAGTATCGGCCTTGAGATAGAATCCACCAACAAGGAGAAACATAACAGCTGTTGGAATAATGATGACATAGAGAATGCCACGGAGAAGAATGGTACGGAAGCTTAGTTTGGTGTTATTATTTAGTTCCTTCTTGGACATATTCTCTTTTCCCAACAACCCCTATTTTTTGGCTACGCGACTATTATAGCACAAATGCAGAACTGCCGAATTATTCTTCTTATTCTGCAAGTTGTAGCGTTGATGAGTTGTCGGGATGCAAGGGAGGAGAAGAGCTTGCGTTTGGGAGAAAGTAGATCCATCGCTGTGGCGATAATTGTCAATTTTTCCCTGTTTTATGAGCGCCTCAATGGTGGCTTCTCGCTACTAGAGGCAAAACTACTTAGGGATTTACTGTAAGATAATATGCTTAATGCCAAGTACTATTCTATCTTCATAGCTTTTTCTCCTTCATTTCGATATATTTCCCTACATCCTGCGGTGAGTGTATACCGCGTATACTTGTTTCTTCGACTAATGCAACATATACCGTGGAGTTCTCATAATTAATAGATAGCGACACACCAAGCTCTTGCAGCTTGACGATTATCTGGTATATCTGTGCGGCTACATCATTATGAACGACCCTACTCTTTATACGCACAGCGACATGTATATCTTTACCAAATCGCTGGAAGGCATCACGATACAATGGTATTTCTTTTCCTATCCTTTGGTTTACCGCAGGTATACTGTAGACTTCTATCGATGCGAGTGATGTGTCGGCACCAAATATGTCTTGTATCATAGGATCAATATCCTTTTTGAGGTATTTTGCCCATATCATATCAGGGTATCCATCCCAATAGTTATTACTGTATGGACTGTCCCCCGGAAAACCCTCCACTATAAATCGAATCGCGTGGTCACTTTTAGCATACGCATCAGCCTTAGCAACACCATCTACTCCAAGGCCAGCTCCCTCGATTCGATAATTCTCTACTATAAATTCTTGGCCATACTTACGTTTGAGGTATGACTGCATATGCGATTGAGCAATATGATCATCAATAGTAGATTTTGTGTAGAATATACCAAATATTACCAACATGATAACTGTCGGAATGATAATCATATAGAGAACACCACGGAAGAGGATGGTGCGGAAGCTCAGTTTGCCGTTGTTACTTAGTTTTTTCTTGTGCATATTTTCTGTTCTCAAGATCCCTATTTTTAGCTACGCGACTATTAATAGCATAATTATAGAGCTCTCTAGCTATTCTTTTGAAGATTGTATTTTTATAGGCAAGTGCACTTAGCGCAAGATATTGCTCTATTGTTATGCTCATATTTACAGACTCTCCTTTTCTTGAAACATTGTAATTAATATTTCTTGTGGTGTGGACTTTAATGCCGTGATTGTTATATCCAAATCAAACTTCTTACCTCCAGATGTTTGCGCTTGATAGCGAATAGTAGTGTCAACGGTATCTGGTAGATCCTTTGCAAGCTCTTTAAGATTATCGACGATGCGCATTTTTTCTTGATATTCCCGTGTTTGGTGCGTTTTTTGAATTGTGATATTATATGGAATTTGCTGCTTATATTGTGCTGCCGCTTGTGTAAAACGTGGTATCACACCATCAACTTGTATATCTTTCGTTTGTAGCGTCATAGACGATTGGATGGTTACACTATACACTACATCTTTACTAAAGATACGCTGAATAATAGGTTTGAGTCGATCAGTCTCTTCTTTTGACCATACAGCACCAGCATAGCCATCATGCTTCCCTGAGGATGACAGCATAACAATGAAGCGGATGTCTGTGTGATTCTTCGGGTAGGCTGTTGCTTCAAACCACCCTTCTACACCGAGCCCGCTTCCATTCTTTTCTGGTCGTTCGACGATAAATTCTTCACCATATTTACTATGTAGATATGTTTTCATTGCTGCTTGAGCTTGGCTAGCTTCAGCACATAATTTGAGATAGAATCCGCCAACAAGGAGAAGCATAACGGTTGCTGAAATAATGATGACATAGAGGATACCACGGAAGATGATAGTGCGAAGGCTTAGTGTGCCGTTGTCACTTAGTTTCTTCTTGTGCATATTTTCTACCCTCACCCTCTACTTTCTACTCAGTGACTATTCTAGCACGAATATAGAACTTCTGATTTCCCTTTTATACGCTATATCTGTCTAGATACCACATCAATAAACAGTCTCCATCCTACTCCTCATTCCTTATCAATCACCTCAACCATCAGTTTTTCCTCTGTTTTACCATGCTCACTCGACGGCCGGGGCTCTGTATCGTGGCGCTTTGGTGGTGTGTTGATATCCTTTTTATCATCTGCTCGTTCTCCTGCGTATTGTTGGCGCGAATGAGCAATCACTGCCCGCTGCACCGCATCACTCCCAGAGCTTGTTAGTAGTAGCGTCCCACCAGAAAGAGGCTCCTGGGCGTGCACAGCTGCAAGACAAGCATAGTACTGATGGGCTGGCAAACGACTAATCTCCCCTGCCTCAATAAAGGGCCGAAACAGTGGTAGCAGGCACTGCTCGTCTTGTGGGCTGCCAGTTCGAAAGCAGATGATCGTACCGACATTTGCAAGGATAATATTTACCGTCTGTTGGTCGCGTTGTTGTGCAGTCGATTGTTCTGCCATAATCATAAATACACCGTATTTGCGACTTTCTGACAGCATCTGCACAAAAGACGTGGTAGCAAAATTCTGAAATTCATCAACATAAATATAAAACGGTCGACGCTGCACTTGTGGCATACGTGCTCGGCGCAAGCTCGCCAATTGGAGTTTTGCAAGGATCGTCACACCAAAGAGCTCCGCAGTATCCTCACCGAGTCGTCCTTTCGAAACATTGCATATGAGAACTTTGCCAGAGTTGATAATATTATCAAAATCTATCGTCGACTTTGGTTGCTCAAGAATGCGCTTAGCTGAAGCGGAGAATAAGAAACGACCAATTTTTGCTGTAATCCCCGCTGTCATCTTTACCTTTTGCATGCCACCAGCTTTACCAAATTCTTGCTCCCAAAAGCTGGCTAAATTCTTATCTGCAAGCGTCTTGATGACACGCCGTCGATACTGAGTATTATTCAGCAGTTCAAACACAGTAAAGAGTGTTGCGTCCTTTTGTGTGAGTGCGGTCTGCACTGCATTACGCAAGACATATTCGATACGATGGCCTCCGGCGTCATCATCGCTAAAAAGCTTGCGAAACACCGAAACAACTGACTCAGTAATGAGATCCTTTTCTCGAAGCAAGGCAGTCCCCTCAAGTCCTGGCGGTATCTCGAGAAGGTTAAGACCAAGTGGATAGTCCAGATCATCTGGATTAAAATAGACAACATCCTTTATGCGTTTTGGTGGAACGTAGCGCAGCATCGTTTCTGCCATATCACCATGCGGATCAATAATTGCGAGCCCCTTACCTTGTTCCATATCCTGCACAATCTGATATTGCAACATGGTTGTCTTGCCACTACCTGTTCCTCCAACGATATACTGGTGGCGAGCACGTTCCGCTTCGGTAAGGCCAATTGGCGTCTCAATGCCATGATGACGATTGAGACCAATTATAACCGAAAAATCTGGATGGTCTTTGAGAGAAATTGGTGCTGATAGCGTGCGACTCAATGATACGATACGGTTGTCTACCTGACTACTGTCATGCGGCACAAAGTGGTAGAGGCTTGCCAGCTCGGTTGAAGCAAGTGTGAGCGTATTCCACGGCATGAACGATGGTAATCGGTTGACTGCATTATACCGCCGTATTGTTGCAAGAATAGGTATGTTGTATGTTGCTTTAAGCAACTGATGTGGTGGCGCACTATAGCCAGCCATAGCGGTTTTTAACACTTCGGCATGGCATTTTGCATCAGGGCTTATCACTAAGATGCGCAAATTGGCACGAAAGAGTGGCTTGGTAACTTTCTGGTAAATACTTTGCATCATTGCAAGCTCAAAGGTACCACGTGCCCATGGCTGGTCGCGGTCAACGCGCGGCTGGGAGTGTTGCACCGCATGGTGATGGCTCGCTGTAAGATGGCTTGTAATATCGCTCACTATACTCACACCTATACCAGTTATCATTTTAAGCAGCGCCATTAGCTTCCCTCCGCCGCTCAACCTGTCGCGATAATTATCCTGCAGAATATTTTCATTATGCATCAGTCTCTCTGCTGCTCGCTCCGCCCCGCGTACCCGAGTTGGCGAGAAAACAAGCTGAAAGGTAATCTCCTCGTCGTCGCTCAGACCAGTCATTGCATGGATCACGTAGCTCAGTGGATCTCTTTGTTGGGATGCTGTGAGAAGTGTCAGTGGTAGCATATAGTGGCCAGTCTCGCGAAATTCAACCACCAGCGTTGGCTTCGTAATACTTCGTGTGATCTCGCGCACTTTTGCTTCAGGAAGATGCGTCATGATAGCTTTCTGCAGTGCTTGCATTTTTGAACGCTCAACCTGCACAAGATAGCGAACGCCGCTCTGGCGCGTCGCAACAATCTCACAACTTAGTACTGACACGCGGCGCACTATACGCTCACTATATGACCGAGCTGCTGTAAATCCATGAATGACGGTAAAGAATTGTTCAACTGCTTCCGGTGTTTTTGTTACTGTGGCTGGTGGCGTTATTTCGAGCCACACAAGCGATCGACGCATCAGATAGCGGCGGTTGTTGATATACCACAGGATGATAACAAGACACCACACTACTCCTCCCCCGATGAGTACACAAACACCTAGCGCGGCATACCATACGATGTCATGTGTGATGGAAGCTGTGGTGTCCATGATGATACTCCTGTCTTAGTATGAATAAAATGAGCAGATTGGGCTGCATCTTTTGGGAACGTACGCCGGGAGACAACATTAAGCGTTGGTGCATTCATCTCAGAAATTGTCCATTCACCTGTTCCATCATCGACGTTAATGACGTAAGCAACGTGACCATAGCCGCCCTCATCCGTTTGGTAGACTGCACCAACTGCTGGCGTCTGATCAACAACATACCCATCGCGCCTCGCATAATCATCCCAGGTGTTAGCATTGCCCCATGTTGTTGGGATGGGACTGCCAGCCCACTTGCGCATTGCATACGCCCACCAGGTACAGTTCCCCCATGCATAGGTGTTATCTGGCATTGCCTCGCCACGATAAAAACCCTGTTTTTCGGCTGCATGTGCGCTTGGTGTATGCGCAAGAAAAGATACTGTTGGCGCACCCAAAGAAAGTACGCTGATGATTGGCAGAAGAAATAGCACTGCAAGCGTCACGATACTGAGGAGAATCAACCGCCACACTCGAAAGCCAACACCAAAACGAAGTACCTGCATAATCACACCAATCATGTGTCATATACCTCTGCCGGGTCAGTCGTAATACACGGGTGCTCATGCTCAGCTGCGACAATCTTGACAGCAACATGTTGTTGATCGGCAATCAGCAGTGCATCACCTCGCTCGCACGTCAATAAAAAGCTATGCTCATATTCACTCAATCCAAACTCATCAACCACACCCTTGATTGTTGTTGTATCTTGGCGCATCAAGATCCGCATTGCACTTTGCGACGCAATAGCACGTCCGTATTCATTATGGAGAAAGTCGTTCGCTTGCTGCGAAATTATCGAGACGCCCAGGTAGTATTTGCGAGCACGCCGCACCAGTCCAGCGACAAATCGTGCTGACTCTTCATGTTGTAGCAGAAGCCAGCCTTCATCAATCACCAGCAAATGCTTTGCAGGGTGCGCCATCACACGGTGATTAACAAAATGAGCAATGATCAGCATCATGATCTGACGAAGATTTTCTGGCATATCCTTGATGTCAAACACTACTAAACGGTTATCAAGGGTAACATTCGTGGGTTCATTAAATACGTGGGCCAGTGAACCAGAGACATACTTTTCAAGCTTCTCGCATAGTTTTATTTGGCGACGCTTGCGCAGCTCTGCATAGAGGTCTGCAAGCAGCGGTGGTTGCTGTTTTGCCTTTTTATAAATTCCAACAAGTGCCTTATCAACCGCTGCTTTTTCGCGAGCCGATAAACCCTCGACCATCAGACTAATAATCTCCATCACATCTTGCATATGCTCGGCACTGCCGTCGGTGTCGCGATAAGTTGTTGCTGTATCAAATGGATTGATCTTTTGCTTACTTCGTGTCGATAGCTTTATATATGTGCCGTGACATGACTCCGTCAATCGCTGGTATTCTCGCTCAGGGTCAATCACAATTACTCGCGTCCCCTGCATCAACTGGCGAATGATTTCCACCTTCGTTGTGTAGCTTTTACCCGCACCAGATTGAGCAAACGTAATCGAATTTGCATTCGGTAAGCAAAATCGATCAACAATGACCAGCGAGTTATTTGACGCATTCACTCCATACAAAATAATACCCGTCTCATGGACTAATTCTGACGACATAAACGGAAACGTCAGAGCTGCGCTTGAGCTATCGAGATTCCGTCTTTGCGCCAGCTGGTCATCACCACGGGGCATAATAGCCTGCAGTGCTTCAAGCTGTTGGTAGCGAGCCACTTTTGCATAAAACAGTTGCGCAGATAGATTTGCTTCGAGAAGCCGTGTTGTTTTGTCCAGTTCCGCTTTACTGTCGGCTCGGACACACACATACACCGCAAGCTGAAACAATTTCTCTTGCCCACGCTGAATTTTATCGCGCAGCTCAATCGCCGACTCAAGCGGATCACTAATTTCGGAGCCAACAATTTTGCCATCGCGCACCATTGCTCGACGCATCGACTCAAGTTCGGTAATCTTGCGCTGCAGCTTCGGTAAGGCGACATGCGCATTAACTTCGTGGAGGTGATAGCTCATATCGCTATCGTGCTGAAACGTTATCAGGCTATCCATCCAGCCTGAGCTCGCAACGAATGGATAGCCAACAATAGCAAGCGTGCGCATATAAACACCATCAATGCATACATAGTCAGCCTGTTCTTGTAATCCAGCATACGTTATGACATCAATCATATCTTGTTCACCAAAGAGAATGTCTCGTTCGTGTTGCTGCGTAGGACGCTTCTTTGGTTGGAGCCAACTGACCAGTTTTGTAAAATGCTTCGTCATGATACCTTCTCCTTTTGCACAAGCGTCTGATGAATCATACGAAGCGCTTGCTCAGTCAGTGGCTGCGTTTTTGCCTGTATCGGGCTATAAAAGCTATAAAATAATTCAAGCACTGCCAAACTATCAAGCGGATATGCTCGCATACCCAGGCGCGCCATGCCTTTTGCAAGGATATCAGCTCGAAGCAAGAGTTGCTCACGAATAAATGAGTCATCTACCTTCTCGGTTGGCTGATATGGAATAACGATATAAAAGCGACGTGTCATAATGGTATTATTCGCAATCAGAGAACGGATGAATGCTCGGTAGCGTTGCAACTGCTCTTGATACATTGGTACTGTCTCAGTCTGCTGCTGTGCATGTAATTCAGCAAGATAGGCATTCATCGTGATCTTGCGGGTCCGCACAAGGATCTGAATTGGCCAGCTGATCGAGTTGAGAAAACTCTCATATGTATCAATAATCACATCTTGTTCTTCCTCACTCCGCAGCTCAAAGTTTACGGCCGATACCGATACAATCATTCGATATCGTCTGCCCGGTAATTCCAGCACTCCATCCTGCACGCCTTGTATTGCAATTTGCTGGCGAGCACTCGCTTTCTTAGTTGACTTGTGTAATCCGAACATGAACGCCTCCTTTTGTATCAGTTGCTATGCGTATGTGAGCCGCGGGGTCATCAATCACAGCACGAGCTTTGGCTCTCGCCGACGCATCAAGATGAACTGGCTGGTGGCGACTCGCTGTGCCAGATGATGCATGTGCATGTACTGGCATATGCGCTTGGTTGTCTTTGTCTTTGTCTCTCTGGCGATACGCCATTGTATTTTTATCCGCAACATAATACATTGGACGCTGGTTATAGCGAACAATTATACCAACCCAGTGAGCGAGAATGACTCCCCTGACCCGTATCGACAATATACTACCAACCGTCAACACAGCTGCTATGATGCCATATTTATACCACGCTTCACCCATCATTGGCGGCAACACAACAAACACCCCAGCTCCACATAATATGGCACTCACTAAAATAAGAATTTGCATAAAACCAAGGCAACCAATAATTCGATCCTCTACTGTAGTAATTTGAGCTGGGACAACTGACACTCTCATTATTTCCTCCCTTCTTCTTGTGCCGATACATGCTGATGTGATAGCGTATCACGCTGCACTCGTTTCGTCGTGCGCATAGATGGTGGTGTGTGAAGTGGCTGATAGACTGGTTGCGCTTTTGTTGACGGTACAGTTACTTGTGTCATCTTTGGCCGTAATGCAGTACGTATCCGCGTCTTCGCCATAAAGGTTTTCTGTCTCACCCGCGCCATTGTTCGCTGCGCAAGCATTGAATGAGGTCCAGCCACATAGTTGATACCATTGATAAACTGTCCGCCAAGCTGCTTCATCGAGCGAGTACCCATACCGACATAGCTCAATTGCAGCATTACTCCTTGCACTTTGAGCAACATCACAATCGTCGCAATTCCAGTGACAATTGCCATTAGGACACCACTCCCTTGTGGTGCCTGAGCAAGGCCAACTAGTAGCGACGAGGCTAACTGCAAAATAACAACATGAATAAAAATAACGAATATCGTTGTCAGGTATGTTTTGAGGGCAGTTTCAGCAAAATCACGAAACCCTGGCACAAGCCAGAGCAAACTCACTAATGGCGATAGGACTGTACCAATGTAGAGTGTCACAAGTCGCATGACGTAATAAATAAGGAGCACGACTGCACAAACAACAAAGACGATCATAATACAGAGCGCTGCAATGCCCTGGCCAGCAGTCTTCTCTACGACGCCAGTCAATGTGCGCCAAACTGGTGTCGCACCAGACACCTGTCCAATCGCCGTTATAAGGACATTCGATAAGCTAATCACGCTATCAATAAGGAAGATTGAGCTATTCATGAGCAAGAAAATCAACCCAACTTGTGGCAATATCTGCTTCGTATCGACCTCTTCCAACCCAAAGCTTTGCGCGCTCATTATCTGGAGTCCAAGTAAGCCAAGGACAAGAACTAATAAACTATTAGCAATGCCCGTCATGACAAGCCACAGATTAAAGACACTCTTATTTGTTGCCATCAGCGGTGTTGTAGTGGTAAAAAACTCAAGCGCATGCAGCACTGGTGCAGCGAGCGTATTAAGAATGGTTGAGCATAGTCCTGTTATCATTGTGATGACTGTCTCAAGTAACCCATTTTGCTGCGACTTTGTTTGTACAGTCTCAAGGTGAGGCAATGTTGCATGCTCAGCAGCCTGCGGTGAACCATACGCCTGTGTCAGGACAGCAACCAGTGTCGTTGCTGCAAGCACAAGCACGAGCCCAAGGATTGCTTTCTTGACGAGCTCTTTTGCGTGCTCCAGCTGGTCTGGCTTGCCGCGGCTCATCATATATTGATAGCCAGCATACACAATAAACAACACACATATCAGCGAGGCAACAGCAGTAAGGATATGCATTGCTGGCGTTACAAAGTCACGCACCGTCTTGAGCGCACTTGCTGTATCAGCAAAGAAGAATAAACTAGTGCTTCTCATCTCTCTAGCCTCCAAACGACTGATGTGCCAACGATGTAACAAGGTTAGTCAAGACATACGCGGCAATAACAACCACCAAGCCGACCGCCGACCAGGTGATAGTGTGCTTTGCCCGATCAAGCTGCTCTGGATTACCCGAGCTCGTAATATACGTGAGGCCACCAATAACAAAAAATCCAGTCGCAATTAAGCCAGCTAATCCTGCCACGACCTGGATAATGTTTCTGATAAAATTCTCGATATTACTCACCCCGACTGGTGCTGCATACACAGCACCACCCATCACAATTGATACTCCTACAACAACCCCAACTGCAATGCAATAACTACTTTTTTGTGTCATAATTACCTCCCTTGACAGAAATAAAACTATCTTGTGTGTTTCTGTCATGTTTTACGGTAGCAAGCAATACAATAGGTGACAAGACGGCACTTTTAGGGAAGGTACCATACTCTATGTGCGTTAGTTTCTTGATAGTGCAGCACGATATCAGAGGTTATCTGTCAATACACGCATTACATAATTGTTCAATTATTCCACTATATTGGATCATATTTTGTGTTGCTTTTGCAGTATTATTGAGCAACGTAAGTACAATAAGCGCCATAAAGCCGCTTCCTTCAGAAGATAGTGGTATCGCAGCACCATTATGATTGAACTCTTTGATGTATTTCTTTATCCCCTTTCGACCTCTCTGACGAAGCAAACACAGATAACGGCAAGTAGCACTCGCCATCGCGAATTACTTGATGTATTGCAGCACCAACAGTCGTCTAAAGACTAATACGCGAGCATTTTCTGCCGTCGATCATACATTTTTTGCGACCGACAAATCGCTTCGCTGTGATCATGAAAATAACACTCAATATCATTAGCAACACCTAATAGTTTAATCCCCATCTCTGTTAGACGATATTCAACTTGTGGCGGATTAGTCGAGTGCAACACACGCTGGACTATGCCGCCGCGTTCTAGCTGCTTGAGGCGCTCCGTCAACACTTTCTGCGTTATCTTTGGCAACATACGAGATAAGGTTGAGTAGCGCTTTGTCGTCGTGCCAAGTGATTGAAGAATTGGCAATGTCCATTTCCGAAAGAGAAGGCTTGTGATTAAATCAAGTGTTGCGTCATCTACCGTCCTTGTCATAATGTGCTCCCATTACATTATTGATCTATCTAGGCAAAAAACCTCTCTGAGAATTATGGTATATCATAGCCCTCTCTAGAACTAAATTAGCACGATGTCGCAAGTACGTCAACTTTATTTTAGGCCTCACAAATCTACATCCACACTTCACTGAGTATATGTTCAACAATATTGAATAGCTCTTACCGTTGTCTGGTAATACAAATAAATTCCAATGCTAAGAATAGGTTATCACCTTGTATGCGGCTTATATTATTGCCAGGTGTTTTTCGTTCAAGCTGAAGAACATAGATCAGGAGGTGTCAGTTGCCATAATAATATCTGCTGAGCATTTGTCGAAGATCCCCGTCCCTGTATACCCGAATTGTTCATCAGTGCCGCCCAAAAATACCATCGAGCTACCAATACGGCTGACGCCATTGGCCTTTGTCAGTTCAATGGATTGTTCTCACGACATCATCAAGCCAACGCTTCAAATCCAAGACAGGATCAACAAACCCCGACCACCTCTACTCATGAGAGGCTATGGTGGAACTTCTATCCGAAATAAACTTACCTTTGCTGTTTTTAATTATCCGTATCTATTTCTTTGATCTTTTTCTCTATTTCTTCAATACTCGGTAAACTACTCTTATATTCTATCTCAAGTAATTTAGTGATCTCATATTTACTTATGCCTATAGGTTGCGATACTTGTTCTAATGAATATTCACAAACGACATCGTTTTTATCTTTGCAAATAAGCAGCCCAATCGTCGCATTATCTCTATCGGTTCTTAGCTCTCTATTCACTGCTGTTACATAGAAATTAAGCTGTCCTAAATGTTCTGGTTTAAACTTCTCCGCTTTCAGCTCTATAACAATGTAAGAATGGAGTTTCAAATTGTAGAACAGCAAATCAATATAAAAATCATCCCCATTTATATTTATGTGATATTCTTTGCCGATATAAGCAAATCCCTCACCAAGTTCAAGCAAAAAATCAGAAATCTTGTCAACCAGCTCTTTTTGGAGTTCCCTCTCATCATATCCTTCACGAATGGTAAGAAAGTCAAAATTATATGGATCCTTTAGCGTCTGTTTTGCAAGATCCGATTGCAAAGCGGGTAACCTTTTTTCAAAGTTTGTTATAGATTTTCCTTCCCTGCCATATAATCCGCTTTCAATGTTATGTACAAGGACATTCCTACTCCATCCGTTCTCAATAGTTTTATTCACATAATATATAGCTTCATCAATGGTCTTACACTTATTTATTATCCTTTGATTATGTCCCCAAGGTATCTGTTTAATATGGTTGATAATTCTTTCATCAAATTGGGCTACAAGCTGTGGTCCTTTTGAATTGCTGTCGTTATTCTCTATTTCGACTACACCTTGTAGCCCTTTTATATAAAATGAATACCATCGCCTGATATACTTAATATTTGTTTCAGAAAAACCTTTCATATCAGGGAATTCTTTCTGCAAATCTTTAGCTAATGATTTGATAAAGGCATCTCCCCACGAATGTTGTTCTTGATTTTTTACGATGTATTCTCCCAAAGTCCAATATAAATCTAACAGCTCATAATTTACCTTTATTGCAGCTTTCAGTTGACTACTTTTTACTTTCTCTTTTAGCTCTGACAATAGCTTTTTATACTCACTATCACCTGTAATAGACAGCTCTTTATTATCCAAAGGTCATACCTCCTTACTCAGAATAATATTGAATCATACCAAATTTATCAATATTTTCGTTTGCTAATTGCTTCAAATTGAGCCTTATGTCTGATTTTATCCATAAGTATATATTTAATACCTCCTTTAATCTTAACGCTCTAAAACGTCTTTCACTTACTTTTAGGATAGCTAGGATAGCTATACATGTTCTCTCTTGTCATATATCTTCACGAGTTGGAATCTTGCTGGTCTTTTTCTGTGATAGTGTATCCTTTATCTACAAAATCAAGTGTGCCTGCAAATTGAAATGCATTCTTCAAATTTATAACTTCCGCAAGAATTGCTATCACCCTGTAATTCATCATCTCGGCTCAGTCTTTCATACAAAGCGGTTATTTTATCATAACTTCTCACGATTACATGCTTTCGCTCAAAGAGTGATTAAGTATTCTTCTTAATTCTATTACTCCTTATAGAGCGCTAAATCTCGTGCTAGTTTTAGCGCACTCCTTAGTCAAGAATTCTGCAATATTCTTGACTAAACCAAATGTAAGAATAGGAAACTTACCTAAGAGAGGCCGTTAGTCATGTTTCATGCAAATTTCTTGACTATCGATTCAAGCAGCAGGAAATTAAAAAGGCCATAAGAAGGTCATGTTGTTTCTATGATCTGCTCCATTTCAACTCTTACCACAAGATGTGCATTGGCACTGTTAAAGAGATGGTCAAATGGGTCATCGGTGACTGTGTTCTCTCCGGGAAAGAGCTGCTAGGTCATAGAGCCCCGCGCGTGGCTGACACTCTTTAGGCAGTGATGGGTGGGTCGGAGAAGCTTTTCGGCGCATCGCTTGGTGTGTTCTTTGTGTAGATACGGAGATATTCTGTCGCTGCATGCTCGTGTCCACTCGACAACACAAACAAATGGCGCGATACATTCGTCTCCGCACCGATTATCTCCCATAGGGCATCAAAACCACTAGACGACACCAGAGCAGTTACTAGGCACGATAGCGGCAGCGAGATAAGACGACGAGCGGTAACAGATAACATGACGACTCTGCCTGTTTCTGCCCTCCTGACCATCAGTCAGGCCTAGTGTGGGCTAGGTCAATGATCTACTGCCTCTTCGTAGCGCTAATCGGACAACTGAACTGCGTATCGACGAACTCAGCGACAACATTGATAATTTCCATCCAGGAGATGCTATCATCGCTTGCATACAAAACAGCAGTCTATGGGGTAACATATATGACGAATCAAGGGCTCTCGACGTCATAGATTGGCTCCTTGGTCACGGATTCGGCCACGCCCAACCACTTGAACACATTCTAAAGTCTGCGGGCCATGTTCTCCGCGTATCACCTGATGGCAACTGTCAGTAGATCGAATTGAACGTCAAGCCTGGCATCGAAGTTTTTATTGACGTACTAGCTACCATCGGTTACCAGCCTGATCGACACGGCAGTGATCGACCGCAAGACGTTGACG
>CALJPD010000012.1 GCA_937981355.1 uncultured Candidatus Saccharibacteria bacterium
GTAGCTGCACCGTCACCGGCTTCTCTGGCAGTGAGGCGGTCGGCACGGTGGTCAGGCCGCGCAGCGTCAGCTCTTCGGCCAAGCGCCTGAGCGTCCACTCCCCACTGGCGTAGGCCTTAAAGGCCCAGGCCACCAGCGGCCCACGTACCTCATCCACCACCACGATGCGCGCCTCCTGGCCATTCTTCGTTGTGATGACGTTGCGGTAACCCAGTGGGGCTCGGCCAATACAGCCACCACCCCGCACTTTCTCGGCCATGCCTTTCTTCACCTCATTGGAGAGGTTCTTGGAGTAGAACTCGGCAATACTGGCCATAATGCCGTGCACCAGCAGCCCACCGGGCGTCTGATCGATATTCTCGCTGGTCGACACCAGCCGAACGCCGAGCTCATCGAAGCGCTTGCCCAGCGTCGTGTCGTCGTAGCGATTGCGCACCAGGCGGTCGAGCTTGTGGACGATGACGTAGTCGACCGGCCGCCCCGCCCGAGCCTCCTCCTCCAGGTAGGTCAGCATCGCCTGGAGAGCCGGGCGCCGCGTGGTAGTGGCACTGACGCCACCTTCGGTGAACTCCTTGCCGATGATGGCGCCGATGCTCATCGCCTTGCGCTTGTTAGCCGCCCGCTGAGCTGGGATGGAGAAGCCCTCCTCACGGCCGCCCCGCCGGGCCTGCTCGCGGGTAGAGACGCGCAGGTAGGACACGGCGCGCCGGGGAGTCAGCTCCTGGGCCAGCTGCTCGGCCGAGTTTTGGATGGTGGGAGAAGGGACAGCCGCGCGCTCTGTTGCTCCATGATTAGTTGGCAGTGTATTGCTCATTGTTTACTCCTTCCATAGTAGGTAATGTTGATTCACGCCACTATTTCTAGTAACGCTCCAAGTCGAGAAAATGTCCAGTCGTCACACCGACATCACCACACATTCACACGAGACACCGAGAGGGAGGCACTATAGGTAATTGACAGCCACCAACTCAAAGGATACACTTATAGTATGCGTAAATCTCATAGGTCACACCAAGATGCTCGGCCATCATGTTCCTCTCGCCACGGTGAGTGCTATACCGAACAGCCGGAGGTTGGTGCTACGATCGGGCGCCATGCTGTAGATCTCGCATCTCCGGACAGCACAGGAGCGACAAGCACAGCCACAGAAACACCCAAGGACGCTGTCACCACGATGGACGCTGAAGCAACGCCTTCCACCACCCCTGAGGAGTGGGGTAAACTAACCGAGGAATTCACAGTAACCCTGCACGGCAAGGTTATCCACGCTTTAGTGTACTCGCGCCCCTATGACGACAGATGGACTTTGTTCACAACTGTTGATGCAGAAACCAATCAGGTCATCAACGCCGAAGTCTCTCTAACGTAGCCATTCCATCTTTTCTGGTGAGGCCTATGACGTCTCAAGATGATGCAATCGATACCGACCGCCCACCACCCCCTCTTTCTTATCGAATCCCTGCTGCCATTCTCGAATTCATCGGATATTCATCTGCGTTCGTAACGATTCTCGGCTATTTTATTGGCCCATTTCCTGAGATTATCCCTCCTCCATGGCGAATCCCCTTAGTGGTTGTCGGGTTCTTGGCTGTGTTGGTCGCCGCATCGATCACTTCCGCACGAGCCACAACTCGCTACCTATCGCATTTCGACGTTTCTCTCGCCAAGCATCTCGATGATTTCAAAAGCGATGTTGGCAACGCGCTTGAAGAAGCGACATCTGTGCAAGCGAACGCCGAGGCCATGCGCAATGCCGTCATCGAGGCCTTCCGCTTCGACCGTCAAGACGTAGCGCGCATTGTCACGCCCGAACTGCTGGACGACTTGGCCCGTACCAGCCTGGGACTACGACTGCAGCGCGCCCGCATTGCCAAGGGCCTCAGCCAGGAAGCCCTAGCTCATGCCGCTGGCATCTCCACCTACACCTACCAAAAGTTCGAGAAGGGCGAGTCCCGCCCCGGCACCCCAATGAAACCACGCCTACGCACCCTCATCGCCCTGGCAACGGCGCTGGATGTGCGGGTGGAGGAGCTAGTGGGTAGGGTGGCAGATACCGAGCCCGGCCGCATGTAGACGTCGATCTCGGCGTGTTGCCGCACCGACGGCTCATGTCAGCTCCATCAACTATCATAGAAAACATGAGTCAATGCACAGCTCCCGTCCAGGGACATCGCACAGCAAGCGGAGCGGCAGCTTGCCCCGTATGTGGCAATCGAGGTACCTACTACTCCACGCCGAACTACTCCCAGAGGCCACCCAGTAATGTGCGGAGCCGCGCATACTCGAGTGGTAGCAAATCTCCTCGCCCAAGTTGGTCTCCAAGTTCCTCCAGCGTGACATACACACCGGCAGAGATAAAGGCGCTAGTGCCTGTCCGCCGTCAGGTTGAATATCGGGCTCGGCACGAACCCGACCTACGCGACGTATTCCTTTGTCACGCATGGGACGATCGACGCGGCGTCGCCCATGAGCTCAGCGATTTGCTTGAAGCTGCTGGTGTTTCAGTCTGGTTTAGCGAAAAAGACATAGTACTCGGCCAACCGTTCCTGCGTGAGATCGACCGAGGGCTAGCCAATTCTCGCACAGGCATAGTGCTCGTTACTCCCGCCCTGCTAAAGAGAGTTGATAGCCGTGGCGTTTCTGACAAAGAGCTCTCGGAGCTGCTTGCACGCGACCTTCTAATTCCAGTCGTACACAACACGACATACGCTGAACTTCGAAAAGTTAGCCCACTTCTTGCTTCCAGAAATGGGCTAGACACTGCGGATGACACGCTGGTAGTCGTTGCGACCAAAATCGCCGAACTCGTCTCTGTGGAAGACATCCTGGACGCCTGATTTCAACGATTACTTACCGGTCGCAAATGCGACGGAAGAGTGCTCGCGAGGCGGAATGAACGAGACAACTAGTCCGCGCCAATCCTTCGACCGATTCTCTGCATCATCGCCCGTAGTGGCGCTTCATCGCCGTAGAATGCCTGCTCGCACACGGCAATATTCTCGACAGCGCTCGTATTCTCCCACTGCAGCAGCCAGCCGTGATGACGCGCCAATAAAGCGAGAAACAGGCGGATAGTGCGACCGTTGCCCTCGCGAAAGGGATGGATGGCGTTGAGTTCGGAGTAGTAGTGCGCCAACTTATCAAGCACGGCCTGGTCTCCTCGGTTCCAGTGTCCATGCTCACTCTCAAGGTGGGCGAGAAGGGTGCTGGTTTGCGCAGAGATGTATGCCGCCATCGCGAAACGTGAGGTTCCTTTGCTAATCTCAACTGTCCGGTAGCTGCCCGCCCAGTCATAGATGCCGCCAAACAGTTCGTGATGTAACTGGCAGAGCAAAGCAGCGTCCCAGTGATCCGGCCGCCACTCTTGCATTATCCTCGTTGCCATCAGCGTTGCATAGTTTTGCTCGATTCGCGCCAAAGTAGCCATGTCTCGAATGCTATGTCGATTGCGCATGACACCAGTTGCTGGATCGATGTATGGGTCATTGGCCAGCTCGTACGCCATACCCGTTAACGTGCTTGCCGACCTTCCTCGTTGAGGCTAGCCTGCGCCTGCGCTACCAACTCATTAGCCGAGACGTCTCCTCGCGCAAAGGCCTCAAGTAAGCGCTTGGTAGCATTCGTAACCGCCACACCTTCAAGCTCGTGTGAGCCGATAATTGCCCGAATTAACTTCTGGCGTTGCGTTATTTCTGCTGTTGTCATATCTATTAATCAGTATAGCAATATTGCAGAATATTACCAAACATGCCGCACCCACTATCGGCCACCTAACCTTTACACTCCCAGCCCACCATGCTTAAATAGAAGTATGACTGAAAAAGACTTCCAACGCATACAAGAATTATTAACCACTAACCTCAGCGCTGTTGAGAAGAGGATCAATGGTCGGCTGGACAAAGTTGATGAACGACTCGATAAAATAGATGGCCGCTTGGACAGTTTAGAAGGTCGTATGAACGGCTTAGAAGGTCGTATGAACGGCTTAGAAGGTCGTATGAACGGCTTAGAAGGTCGCATGGATAAGCTGGAACACGAGATAAAAGATGTGCGCAGCAGCATGGAAAAGAGTTTCGACGCCATTGGTACCCAGTTCAATGAGATTGACAACCAGTTCGCAGAACTGGACAAGAAGATCGACCGCAACCACCAGGAAGTAACCAAGCGGATCGACACACTCAGCAAAGACATCAAAACTCAACGGGAAGACGCCCTTCAAGCTCAAGGCGCACTACGGCTGCTCACCACGCAGCATGAGGATCTCGCTGGCCGGGTGACAATTGTTGAGAGTAAGTTGCAGGCAGCGTAGCGGCGCAGGCACCTCGATCACTCCTTTGGACGCCGGTTCGCCGGTGTCTATTGCTTTGTCTGCCGCTGCGTCAGCGATGTAGGTGTCGCCTACTTTGCTGGAAGGTAGGTGTTCTAGAACCCAACCTTGGATGTGCCCGGTAGCCCGCAAGGATGCTCTGGCTGCCCCCCTGGCAGCAGGATGTGGCCTGCATAGCGAGGTGTATCGCTACCCACAATCAGATCACGATTCAGCCACAAACAGTCCGCCAGGACGGGAGACGGCTAACTGGCTCAGCGTCTGGTGATTCAATCATGTAGCTACGTCAAAGGCCCGTACGGCACCAGTAACTACTGGTACAAAGTGAATGGGTACGGCTCAGGATGGATAGCTGATTCTATGCTTTCTACGGGAAGCGACCTACCAGTGACCAGAATGTGTCCAGAGAGCAAACAAAAATCGACGACAACCACTCCAAATCATTCACCGATTTTCACGGCTAAAGTGAACAATAGCTCTGGCGTGGAGTATGTTAACGGGAGAATAGGCCCTACCACCAAACATTTTGATTATGAGCTCTACTCCGCTAACACAGTTTTGGCTTTAGAATGTTGGACCACAGGTGAATCTGTAAGCGGCCCCGATGGAAAGACTTCAAAAAGATGGTACTATACCACAGACGAGACCTGGGTGTCTGCAGCATATTTGTCAGTCGATGGGGGCGGTTCGACAATTCCGGATTGTAACTCGCCGAAAGGAAAAAGCCCAACAGCAGGAGTTAGAGTTGAACACCCACGCACTTGGCCAAAAACGTGGGATGTTCGGTACGATGGAAACGATTCCACCGTCGCAGATTTCCTTTACCAGCACTATCGCAAAAATGACTCACTTCCTGGTGTTGATGCAAGGATAGACTGGTCATACTTTAGTAATCGCTCATGGTTCAAGAGGCAGGCATACAAGATCCGTGTCGGCGACTATAGACAAGCTACACGAGAAGTACGCTGCCATTGCAGGCAAAGCGCAAGAATTCAATGTCTACTCGGAGGGCTGCTACGAGTAAATCACTTTACACATGACGTTAGATGATCGATTATAATTGGTGCAAGATAGGTAAAAGCGTACAAATCCCCCTACCCCTGCAACATCTCATAAGGAGTTCGCAGGTTTATTCCTAAGTGGATTCTATCATAGTTATAGTAATCTATGAATCGGTTACGGTTACGGCTAATGAAACGAATGTCTTTGTTGCAGTTATAGGCACCAATACATTCTTTACGCAAGGTTCTGTTAAACCGTTCTATGTGGGCATCATCGTGAGGGTGGCGGACTTCTAGTGTGCCTCGTTTTAATGCTGCTATGATGCAATCTGCCTTGAAAGTACCTTTGGAACTCTGCGCCGTTATCGCTTTGCACCATTCGAAACGGAATTCCCATGTATGCTTGCGCTTCAAAGATTGTTGCTGCAGCATCCTTTTGAGCGAGCCGGGCCGAGGCTTCTGCATACGCCATTCTAGAGTATAGGTCGATTACGGTGTCGATGTATATTTTGGAGCGATCAAGCGGATTGACGTAATGTACGGTATCGATCTAAACCAGTTCGCCTGGAGCGGTTGGCAGCGGTCTCTTTTCGTTCCAGCGGTATTTTCTCTTTTTCGTCTTTTCATCTAGCGCATTCGGATGCGTATGCGGAGCAGAACTGCGCGTTTTAATATCCCACTTTACGCTATTCCAACGGAATGTCTTGCCAAGCGGCCGATTAGGCCTGCCAGCATTTTCTAACAACACTGTCTGCTGCGCTTGCCACTTCCTCTTCCAGCGCCAGATAGTTGTTCGATGCTTACCATATCTTCTAGCGACTTGAGCGATACTTCTTCGTTCTAGAATGAGCTCCCGCATAGCATTACCTCTTGCTTTTTCTCCATCTTTACCCGCATACTATGCCACAAGGTAGTCCTTTCTTATTACTAGTTAGTTCCTAGGAATAAGCTTAGAGACTACCTTATTTTTGTGCAAACTTTATGCTTTACATGCTTTAGTTATGTTGCAGAGGTGGCGAGCTAGTACGAAATGTCGACATGAATGCAAGATCGTGTTACTATCATAGTTAGGTATGGTCTCTTCGCATTCCTCATCTCACCCTTGGTTTCGCATTATTATAGTTGCAACCATCCTCATCGGTTGCCTCACTATATGGTACGGCTTCATTGCCTACGGCTTACCGGCGCTACGGCCACATGATTCCATGCGAGAAATATTTGCACGTCGTGTCATGCCAGTTGTCGCTCAGAATACAATAATTATTTATGACACTGGTTATGCCAGAATCTCGCTTTTTCATAGCGACTACGATGGCTCGATTATAGGGAGAATTGATAATGCCACGAAACGAAAGGAAATAGTGTCGCAGACGGTAGATACGATATTTTCAGACTGCGCGCACAAAAATAATCCACAGCGATGCATACCATGGAATAAATTCTCTGCACTTGGCGCAGAAGCGCCTGGCGGCACGGAAGCCTTCTTGCGTGAGATCAAGAGTACGGCGTCACTCTATGGCCCCAACTGGCCAATCCACCTGCCAACGCCAGCTCGCTCGACGGCATCGTCTTTGGCCGATCATGCTGTCTCTGCGCCACATGCCACATGCACGTTCAATATACGCAGAGATTTCTTGTGTCTCGATCCGGATAGTGGGGCCTTTGTCTATCGGTATTGGCGGGGGCATGGATATCCGGAGAGGGATGGGTAGGAATTTATTTCGGCGTTGATCGCATCGATTAACAGCACTTGAAAGCGCCTGTAGAAGTATCTGTTTTATCTGATTAATGACACTATATGGTTGTTTCCGATCTTCCAGATACTTCGGTAGATGGCTCGCGCTGATCTATATACCATATTCGGTGTCGGCTCACTCACCCCCGCACCACCTTCCGCACCGTGTCCTTGCTGACTCCTAACCGCTGAGCAGTGTGCTTAACCGTCCCGATCTCGGCGCAGGCCTGCCGCACCCGCTCTTGGAAGGCAGGGTCGGCTGGGTCGGTGCGCAGCGTCTCCCCTGCCTGCTTGAGGTGCCGCGCCACCGTGGTGCGATGGAAGCCGAAGCGTGTGGCGATCCGCGCCACTGTCTGCCCCGCCTGGTGCAGCGCCACCATCTCTTCCACCAGCTGCGGACGCAGGTAGCGGTTGATCCGCCGCGGTTGGGTGGCCGTGTGCTGCTGCGTGTCCTGTGCTGCTCGGGCTGGATGGATCGCACTTGCGGCTTCTGCGGAGGCGCTCGCCTGGTTACCTTGCTCAGTGTCCGCTCTGCCGGCCACGTCTACCGAACTGCCAGGATCCTCCGCCTGTGAAGAGCCGCGCCCCGTCGGCACTACCGCAAGGTCAACGACGTCCATCACATACCGCCAACACGCCTCCCATTGTTTTACTCTAGTCACCACTATAAGCAAAATGCTCGCGAGTACATTGTAAGTATTGATTGACCGTTTTATAATAAAAGTTATTATGAGCGAGATACCACCATTCACCGATAAGCCACCAGTAAATCTAGAAGATACAGAATTGCAAATTGGCATGAAGAAAATGCGAGAACAGTTGCTGGGTGTTATGGCACTTGAGGGGTAGATTGTCAGAAGGTGACGAGCGCGATTCGAGAAACTATAGCACCAGCCAAAGCAAACGATACCCAAGATCATCATGGTGACCTCGCTGACTTGAATGATGCTTTCGATGTGCTTCTTGAATATCGCAAAATGCAGGAGCCACCCATAGAGCGTTTTTCGCCCGAAACTGACGACCCAGAATACCTAGCTTTTCTTAAAAAGATTACCGAGTGCAAAAGCGGCAGTGAGATGCATAGAATGATCATGGCGCGCAAAAGGCTAGAAGGTCGTCCAGACTTAGCCTCCATCTAGTAGTTGTATTTCACTTCCGCAAAGAAGGCCTTATTAGCTAGAGTTGGTAGTGAAGGAGTTTTACGTGATAATGCAGTACTACATACTAACAATACGAAACGCCCATGCTAGCCCAAGTGCGCCAACGATAATCAATACACTCATAGTTATCTCTACCTGCTTGTAATGTCGCACATGAAAGCGAGGAATAGTGGCAAGCACTGCAATGAGGAAGCCCAATGCTATGGCCGCTGAGGCAGGAATGAATTTATGTCCAATTTGGAAGGCATATGCGCCCATCAAGAACGCTGCTGAGCCATAGATGATGCGCGAAATAGGCCTACTACCACGGCCAAGCCATAGCACACCAGCTGCAAAGCAGGCTGCATCTACGCCGAAGATTATGGTAGCTGCCCAAACTGGATCTATGCGTGTGTAGTGAGTTGTAGGGTAATTGACTATATATGATATCACCTCTGATATCAGCGCAACAATGACAAAGATTAGCCATAGCCGTACCATCTGCTTGGTGCGGTACACTGGTATATTTTGTGGTTGGCGGACGTGGGTGGATGATGTACTCATGATCTTTCCTCTTGTGCTATAATATTTTCTTAATTTGAAAGTGGCGCAGTATTGCTCTCTTTCTTACTGGCACTAGCATGCTATTTATTTACATTCCACTCATTTCAGCAAACTCATAGACAAATGCCCCGCTGCTTGGTGAAAAACAAAATACATCGTTGGTGCGATGGCTCGACGAATAGCGTGCCACGCAGCGGTTGTCACTGCTGATGGCTGCTCGAGCTTGATCACGAAACTTCTTTGGTGGAATAGTATGATTGCCAAGGATAGCGGTGTCTCGAAATACCGACTCAGGGTGAGGGAGGTTGTCTCCGTAATGATACCACCCCGAACACCCGTGTGGACAATCAGTAAAGGGCTGAATAGTCAGCAAGCGATCGCGCGTCGCTTTGTCGGTGATGGTACCAATAACCATACCATTATTGCCATCCCAGCCGTCTATCGCATATCCTGACTGATAGCTCACATCCATATGGCGAATTGCATTGTGATCAAAGCGCCCATAGAAGATCGTCGCTGTGAAGCTGCCGATCGTCATATAATATAGCCACCAGCCAATCGCAGCAACGACGAACACACCAAGGATAAGGATTGGTATAGAGATTTTGTCGAGGAGGAGTTTACGCATATTGTTATTGTAAACTACTATTGCAAAATATGTCAATTTATACCAAAAATACCTCTGCATGCAGAGGTATTTTGATGTGCGCTGAGTGGATTAGTCAGTAACTTCCACACCCATGCTGCGAGCAGTACCCGCCACCGTTTTAATGGCTCCTTCGAGACTGATGGCGTTGAGCTGCTCCATTTTTGCCTGTGCAATCTCCTCAAGCTGGGCTCGGGTGATCGTTCCAACCTTATCGCTGTGTGGCTTGCTACTACCCTTCTTGATACCGATCGCAGCACGGATCATATCATCAACGGGCTGGCCAAGGCTGCGCCATGCAAAGGTGCGGTCCTCAAACACTTGGATATGGACGATAACATCCTTACCCATATCTGCCTTGGTGGCGTCATTGAATGGGTTGATGAAGTCCATCATATTCAAGCCCCACTGACCAAGTGTACTACCAACGGGTGGCCCGGCGGTGGCACGGCCAGCTGGAATACGAAGCTTCAGGTTGCCGATAACTTTTTTTGCCATTATATTTCCTTTTACTCAATTACTACTGGTATTGAGTGCGTAACGTTGCTATTATAGTGGATCGCTCATGCAAATGCAAACTGCGTGCGAGGCTTATACCTTCTTGACCTGCAGCGCATCAAGCTCAACTGGTGTGTCACGGCCAAACATGCTCACCATCACCTTGAGCTTGCCCTTGGTGGTGTCGATCTCACTCACGGTGCCATCGAAGTCTTTGAATGGCCCATCAATGATGCTGACCACTTCCCCTTCGCTAAAGTCAATCTGGTGCTTGGGGTCTTCCACGCCCATGCGTTTCTTGATCTTCTTAATTTCAGCCTCGCTTACAGGGGTTGGCTCGGTGCCACTCCCCACAAAGCCTGTAACACCAGGCGTATTGCGTACAATGTACCATGTCTCGTCGGTGAGCTTCATCTCGACCAAGACATAGCCTTGAAAAATCTTAACCTCAACGACTTTGCGCTTGCCATTTTTGATCTGGATCTGCTTCTCCTTAGGGACGATTGCATCGAAGATTTTGTCGGCCATATCAACGGCCTGAATGCGCTGGCGGATACTATCGGCTACCTTTTCTTCATAGCCACTGTAGGTGTGGATAGCGTACCATTGCCGTGTGCTGTCGTAGCGTTTTTTTGTCATTGTCTACCTCCCCAGGATAATTTGAAATAGATATTTAAATGCAGCATCGAGCAGCAAAAGCGTTGCACTAAACACTGCAATAAAGCCAAGTAGTGCACCAGACATTTTCCATGTCGTTGCGCGATCGGGCCAGCGCACCATACGGAGCTCATACCAGGCTCCAGCAAAGTAATTGCGAATCGCTGAGAATGGGCCACGGCGCTGACGCTTTGGCTTAGTTACTTTTGGTTTTTTGGCCTCGGTTTTGACTGATGCCACAGAGGTTGTCTTTTCTTTTGACGTTTTGGTTTTGGTGGGCGTGGTGTCTTGCGCGGTGATGCGCGTCACGCGGTTGGTTGATGATTTTTTGCTTGGTTTCGCCACAGCATACTCCCCAAATTTAATAGCCTGTCTTTGCAGGCTGTCAACCCCTAGTGTAGCGCGCTATAGCGAGGGCTGTCAAGGGTGAACCATGGTTTTTTTACTGTACTTCTGCTATTACGCATGACAGATTTGGGTATACACATACTCGTTTATTCTCCGAAGGGGTATTACTATTACTGTGGGCTCGTATGTTTGTCGTGCGTCGCCTGCTGCGCAGCTGGCAGTGCAAAGAAGAAGGTTGAGCCATGATTGAGCTGGCTGGTAAACTCGATGCGCGTACCGAGCTTGCGAGCGAGCTTGGCAGCAATGTAGAGGCCAAGGCCAGTGCCGCCAGTTTCGCGAGTGCGGTAGTCTTCGCTGCGCCAGAAGCGTTCGAGGATGTGCGCTTGGTCGCTTTTGCTAATACCAATACCAGTGTCGCGCACAGCGATGATAATGCGATTACCCTTCTTGCGCGCACTGAGGTGGATCTCTCCTTCTTTGGTGTATTTGAGGGCATTAGAGAGGAGATTTTGGATAAGCTCGCGTACATATAATGAGCTTGCGACAACATGGCCCAGCCGCGGCGATGTCTCGAGCGTGAGAGTGAGCTGCTTTTTGGCAGCCTGGGAACGATACTGATGGTAAAGATCATCCATAAGCGCACGGACATTAAGCAGCTCCGGCATGTCGGCAGCGCCACGCTCGGCTTGCGCAAGAGTACTGAGGTCATTAACCATCTTTGCTAAGAAGACAACTTGCTCGTGGGCTGCATCAAGATGATCTTTGAGCGTGTGCTGCGGCACATCGTGCCGGTGGAGCATGAGCTGGATATTACTGAGTGCTCCCTCAGCCGCCGTCAAAGGAGTACGAAGCTCATGGCTCACCACACTAATAAACTCATCGCGCTCTTCTTCAAGCGATTTTTCTTTCGTAATGTCGCGCAGGATGAGGACGTAGCCATCACTTGAATCACTCATTGTATTGAGCGCACGTATTGGTGAAAATACGATGCTCAGGCGGAGCATCTCGCCCGATACCTCCATCCACACATCATCGCGTGTTTGCGTAACGGCTGCAGCGTGAAGCAGCTGGGTGAGATAGACTGGTTGCTTGGCACTATCGCGCAGCGGAAGGATATCATCGATTAGCTTGCTATGTGGGCTTGTGTTGGTATCAAGTAAATCGAGCGTTGCAGCGTTGTAGAGTTGGATAATACCCTGCTGGTCGGTTGCAATAATAGCGGTCGCGAGATTGTTAATAATCGTTAGAAGCCGATCGTGCTGCAAGGTCATTGCCTCGCGGCTGGTGTGCAGTGCCGAGCGGTAGAGATTGTGGCGATATGCGAGGGCAACAATGACCACACCAAGCATAAAGGCCATCAACGTTGTTGTGGTAATATCAACGACATTTTGTGGCGTCAGCCAAAATGCATCAAGTGCTGCTGTAATAAAAAGCACGAGTGCACTGAGCAGCCACCCAGAAAAGCCAGCATAGGCAAAAGCTGCCAGCATAAACAACGACCACGCACAGGTGAACGGCACTGCTACGCCAGAGATACTGAGCAGATAGCTCGCAGCGAGACCATGATACAAGACGAGCTGCCACGCTCGCTGCTTGTTCGTCTGCGATGAGCGGAAACAGGTGTAGAGGCCAAGAGCAAGCCAAGCGCTGGCCGCTGCATAGAAAGACCATTCACCTGCCCCGGGAATGCGCTGCATTGCATCAAGGCCGAGGAGTTTGCTATACGCGAAAAGTAGAAGCGGAAAGACAACGCTGCTGACTCGCACAACAGTACTAGTTTGGCTATTGGTAGCGTATGGCGACACGCTTCTAGTATACCTGGAGTATGACGGTAGGCACAAGCGTTTTGTGTGATATTTGCTTATGCTATATCATTGGTGTTTCGTGCTTAAGCCGCTGCCGGTGTGATCGGTAGTGAGGATCATGCCGCTCTACCAGCCCCCAAAAGGCTGACGAGTGATTCATATGGTGAGTGTGGCAGAGCTCGTGGATCAAGACGTAATCAATCAGCTCATCGGGGAGTTTCATGAGCGCAATATTGAGGCTAATTGTACCTGTGCTGCTGCAGCTCCCCCATCGAGTACGCGCATGGCTAAATTGGATGCGCTGATAGGTTGAGCTAGTGCGCGCAGCAAGCTCGTGGAGACGCTGTGGCAAGTAGGCTTTGGCTTCGCGGCGCAAGATGGTCGCAACTTCTCGTCGGATGGCACGCTGAACGGCTGGCTCGTCTATGGTGTGTGCTGGCGGGAGAGAGACAAGCAGCTTTTGCCGAGCAATGCGCACCGTGGGCTGAGCGACCATCTGCGTGGGGATGATAGCGATCGCGTGATGTTTACCAATTGTCTCTCCGTCTTGATAACCATGCACCGCGTGCTGGCGCAGGAGCTGGCGGAGTGCTTGACGATGGGTGGCAATGCTGTGACGGATGAGAAAGAGTGGTGCGTGCCGCGGGGTATTGACGCAGAGCTGGCCATTTGGCGTAAGACGCATTGTGATGGAACGCGTCTTGGCGCTGCGCTTAATATCGATATCACCAAACTCATCGTCGTGGAGCGTAGAAGACATAGATAAAAGCCTCCCTCCTTTTAGCCAAGATGTTATTTTATTGCACAATGTAGCGTGCCGAACGAATTTGTCCTCGCCGTGGGGCGCTCGACATAGCGCGTATTGGGTGGCTGGCTGGTGTTGGTGGTGGCACTTGAGTGCGCTGCTTTGCTACTGGTGGAGTTGTGGCTGGTGTTTTGCTCGGCAGAGCTTCGTCTTCAGTCTGTTGACCGATTTGCTTTAAGAAGGTCAGGGCAGCCCGGGACTGTGATGAATACGGGTGCTTGCCACTGATGACAAAATAGAGTTCGCCCGCGTTTGGCTCGCTAAAGCGCCGCACATAGTAATCAAACGCCTCACGTGAGAGCCGCTGGTTCTTAACACTTCGGCTTCGGGCTGTTGTTACATCCGTTTGGACCCAAATAATCACTGGCCGATACCCTTCACTCCGTGCCCAGCGGACGAACTCACTTCGGCGAGCGCGGGTGTTGCTATCGCCTTCGTATATGAAGGGTTGCTTGGTTTTAGCAATCTCTTGCAAAAATGTCTTCCCTACTACTGCCGCGGCTGCATCGTCTTGGCAGTAGCCTGAGAGCTCGTTAATATCAATGAAGGGTGAGCCAAAGGCCTTGGCAAACTGAGCGGCAAAAAATGTCTTGCCGCTACCGGGCAAGCCAACCATGAGTATTGCAAAGGGCCGAACTGGAGGCGTTGGTTGCATGTATTTTATTATAGCAGACTCCGCGTGGCGTGAGGGATTTTTAGCATAAACGAATCAATAGTTACTTTGCAGTAGAAAATTCTTCCGGTTTGGCTATAGATTTGATATACTAATAGATAGTAACAGAGGGGCATAGTACAACGGCTAGTATAACGGTCTCCAAAACCGTAGATTGAGGTTCGATTCCTCATGCCCCTGCCACAGTATGATTCAACCTCCCTTACGGAGGTTTTTTTACCTAAAGGAGTGATATACTGGAGTTATGTCAGCCCATGATGCCATTACCCACCGCGTTACGCGCGCCGTGCGGCAGGTTTCGCCAGCAGCTTTTGCGGAGCGTTCGGCTGCGCGTAAGATAGTGCAGCAGTTTGCCGAGCAAGCTGGCTTGATTTATTTCGGAACGATCAACCCGCGGGACGATGACTACCACCCAATCCGCGGCTACACTATGTCGACCACTCATCGCGACCGACACTATAGCGTGGGTAATATTCGCGGTTATAATGTCACACTTGTGTCGCGGCGAGATATGGTGCGGATTGCTAATAGCCCCAAGCCTTCGCCTCAACAATGGCTGATAGCCGCGGTAGATATGTACACGCGCCGTGATGTACCATATATGTTTATTGGCCGACAAGGCAAGATTGCTAGCTACCCGAGTTACAAATTGCAACCACTCCGGCTCGGGATGTTTGGACCGCAACCAGAAGAATTTATGCAGAAATATACGGTGTATGGTGAGCTTGGGCGAGCAGTCGAGATAGAACGCTACCTCACACCTGATGTAGCATCGGTGATAGTATCGCATTTTGATGATCTCAGTATTGAGATCTCAAGTAGCGTCCTCTATATCTATGCTGCTATGGCAACGCCGACGATGGAGCTGCTTGACCGGATGGTATCTGATGGTCTCTGGCTAGCAGCGACATTCGACGTGTTTGCCGAGCAGCTTGCCGCTGCGCAAGCTGAGCGCCACACTACCATCCACCAGGGGTATCGCCATAGATAGTCTTGAGCACTGAAACCTGAGCAATAGTTTTTCATACCCCTTCTCTCTTCTGCTTTCCTTAAAAACACAGTAAGAGCTAATGCTGCTCAAAACGCGGCCGTCTACGCGAATGATTAAGAATTTGCCATGTCTAGCGATAGTCTCCTTTAGGAACGTCACCCCAATAAAATAGTGAGTAAAAACTGACGCAGAAAAACAGAGACTACAGGTAGTAAAACGGAAACAATCGATTATAGAACCGCATCGGTCGCTATGCTAACTCTTGCAATTGATCGCTACCACAAAAAACAGCATTCGTGAGTGAATGCTGTTTTTGATTATTATTGCGATAAGACTAGCCTTTGCGCGGCTTGACCTCGTTACGGCCGAGCGATTTCTTTGTCTCAGTGTAGGTAGCATGCCGGCGAGCAATTGGGTCATACTTACGCAGAACAAGCTTATCTGGAGTGTTCATTGTATTCTTGCGCGTTACGTAGGTACGGTGTTTAGTAAGGTCGCTCACGAGAGCAATAATCTTTCGCTTGGTATTGTTCTTCTTTGCCATTTCTTTACTCGTTAGATTTTATAAAACATCTTGGTTGATTATAGCATAGCCCATGGTGTAATGCTAGTAGCGATGAGGATTTGCTATTCAGTAGCAGCATAGGCTGCCCAGTTGGCCTGCTCGTCAGCACTGAGCGCTTGGGCCTCGGCAACAACCGTAGCAAGCTGCGAACTACTCACCGTGAAAGTCTCGCCACTGTCGATTTCGTCGCGCTGCCCCATTAAGGCTACCAAGCGATTCTCGGCATATGCAGCCTGCGCAGGGTTAAGCTGCTGAGCTTGGTGATGACTCTTGATGAAGCGCCGCGCCAAAAGCGACTGTGAGTCGCCATCTTGGGCAGTCAGCATAATTGGCTTTTGCTCTGGTGTGGTAGCCTGCTCCTTCTCAGAATGAGCTGGCGTGTGTTGCGCTTGCGATTGACGAGAGGTAGTTTCTGGGCGGTTAGCCTGCTTCTTATCTGTATTGCCGCGATTATCACGTTGCTGCTGCGGCTGTGGAGCAGTTTGTGTAGGGCGGTGCGGAGCTTCTTGTGGTTGCTGAGCTGGGATCATTGCCACGACATATGCGAGTGGCACTGTAATGAGCAGCAGGACAATTGCCGCGAGACCAGTTGCATATTGACGAAGTGCGCTCGATGGAGCGGGTGCGTGATGGCGAGAGAGTGTAATAAGCGCCCATAGCTTACTTGTGAGTGCGAGGCTACCAGCGATAGGAAGATAGAGTGGCAGGAGCCATAGGTCGCGTGGGTGATGCTTAAGGTGTGGAATATTGCGCACGGCCTGCCATATAAGCCAGCCAAGCACGAGGCCAAGGATCGTTACACTGCTCCAGAGCGTTGCAGTAGTCGCTGTTCCAGTCAGAGTGCTGTATAAGTTGTTGACGAGCGTGCTACTCAGCACGATCAGCGCTCCAAGATAGAGCAAACTCGCAAAGCAAAAGCCAATGTGCGTAAGCCAGACAAGTAGACCTGCTTGCCAGATACGTGCGTGCTGATGCCAGAGTTGCCAATAGGCGGCACGACTCAGCTGGGTATAGCTGCTTGCAATCCGGTAGAGCTCTGCCGGGTGGTTGATCTGCGTGAGAGCACTATGCTGGTAGGCTGCATGGTGTTGTGAAGGCAGAGACAGCGCAGTGCTTGATGGATGATGCGCGGCACATGGCTGTGCTTCTGCACTGCCCTGGGTAACGTGTTTGAGCAGCTCAAGCCGAATAGCAAAGGTGTCGCTTGTGATGGCATAGGCGTGGCCAGGACGGCTTTGCATTGGCAAAACAACACGTTGCTGCATGTCAAGGAGCCAACTGCCGATCCGCTGAGAGAGTGTCGCCCCACCAGTGTACTGTTGGCGACCACTGACCATCCCAATCGCTGGCTCAGCAAAGGGTAAAAGGAGGTTAATTGTCGATATTGTCCAGCGCGCACGTGGGGTTGTGACAATCACAAGACTCACACGCCGCACTTTTTCGATCAGCGAGGCAAGCTGCGCGTCGTAGTTCATCATCTCAGGCTGCTCGACCACTGTTGTCGCATATTCTTTGGCAATTGCTCGAAGAGATTGATGAACACGAGAAGCATTGTTGATTGAGACGAGTAGCTGCGTTGGCTTACTATGCTCTTTGATGCTGGCCAGGCAGCTCTCGAAGACTTCTGGGTCTTCGTCCTCGGCAATGACTAAGACTGCGTATTTCTTGCGGAGGGCTGCAGTGTAGGTTTTATTCTTGCGAGCACTCGCCACGCGGAGCCACCAACTCAGGACGACCATGAGGAATATCACTCCCCCGATCCACCACCGATACCTGTCAATTACTTCCATACACTGTATAAAACCAGCCATTGCCATAGACTCCTCTTTATTTAATGGTTATCCTTATTCTAACACGAAACTTTATCGTACAAACACTCTATCGACAAGGGATTGCTCGAGCGATAGACAATATGTATTGTAGCCACGAATGCCCCCATTTGTCAATGGATTTTGGGAGAATTATATACACACGTATCATCATCTCCCCAATTGTGACATTGAGTATGGCGCAAAAAGCCAAGTTATAGATGTTATATGAGGTAGGCTGACCACTGGTAGAACCTCACACGCTCTATAGCGAAGCAGCGAAGAGTAAGGGTGAGTGCGCCGACAAAACGAGCGTATCAAGAACCAAGGCAGTAAGGCTTGCTGGTACGTACCTCGTATGGTAGAATACCAAGTAATGCCGCGATAGCTCAGTTGGTAGAGCGCATCCATGGTAAGGATGAGGTCTCGGGTTCAAGCCCCGATCGTGGCTCCATGGCTGAATTTGTTGATCACCCCATTGCTGGGGTGATCTTTATTGTTGGTCTACGAGTGGGGATATTTTTCGCCTGTTGAAATATGTGATACGCATACTCTCCCCTGCTTGTATGCTACCAGGAACGACCTAAGGCCGGCCGGCGGTTGCGTGGTATCCGGTATACGCGGCCCTCTATGTCTGGTGCCTGTTGTGACTGGCGCTGCATAATGCGGTGTTCAGGATATTCAGTGAGGCCATGGGATGTACCGTCACCCATAGGGTAATGACTCAGACTCTCGCTGAATAATTCGTTTGATAATTCGGTGACGTCGGACTGTTGGCCAAGTGGATAGTCACAGCGGGTAATTGCTTTTGTTGGTGTGTTCTTACTGTCAGAGCGAGTTGTAATTACGCTGATAGCAGCTACCTCAAGTTCTTGTACGCCAGGTAAAATCGTGCCAGCATTATTGTGTGTGCCGCGCTGAACATATGCCATGGTATCGAGACCACGCATACTACGGGCGTCGTATACAACTGATAATCTTCTGGCTATATACCCAATTTCATATCGGAGGCGCAACACTTCTTTACTCGGCATAACTTCTCTAACTCGTTGTGAATCACCGACTGACCCGCCAATTTCTACCTCATCACCGAGTTGTACAGTAAATGGCTCAAACTCCTCCGATAGAGCTTTGGTATATTTTATAATCCCATCACGTTTCGTTGTGTCTCCTTCTGATTTTTCACGCACGACCATCGAGGAAAAGAACGGCATAAGAGGATACTTTTTGAGCTTATGTTCATAGATTGGGTGGTTGTGATTTCGATAGAGTTCAGACGTACGTCGTGGTTCATCGTCAGCAAACAATGCAGCGACGAGGACATGGTTGAAATGTTTTTCTTGAGTCATGGATGATAGTATAAAACAAAATATGTGATAATAACAGAGGAAAAGCCGCGGTTTGTATGTTTTCTCATGCAATCACGATATTGGTCTGAATGGTATGTAAGTACAAAAAGCGAAAATTGTCGAATGAAGAAATTCGCTCTTTGACATTGGCGAAAAATTTGCTATACTAATTCACAGTTAGTTCATTTTATTTGCCGGAGTCGTCTAGTGGCAATGACAGGAGACTGTAAATCTCCCGCTTTTTAGCTTCGTAGGTTCGAGTCCTACCTCCGGTACCATTCCTGCCGCTTTAGCTCAGCTGGTCAGAGCAACTGTTTTGTAAACAGTAGGTCTACGGTTCGAATCCGTAAAGCGGCTCCATGCGTATATAGCGAAGACTTTCTTAAGGGAGGTCTTTTTTTGTTTTTGCAGTTACATAGTAGCTGTGATTGGTGGGGCTTATTTATTTCCTACTCTTTGTATCGGCTGTCGTAAGAATAATGTTGGAAGCGTGGTAATTGTTGTATTTATGATGAATATAGTGATATATCAATAGCAAAAGGGCTTACGTGGCGAGAAACCCTGCCCTGAGAACGTAAATAAGGCAGCAATATTGCTGCCTTATTGATTGTATTCAACACGCGGACTACATCGTAATGCGGCGTGGTGCGCTGCGCTGAATGCGATTGGCGGGCATTGGAGCTCGTGCTGGTGGATGAACAGCAACGGACTGTCGACTATATGCGGCATTTGGCTGCGGCTGCGGAGGTGCTTGGGTATACGTTGGTGCTGCTAGAGCAGGCAATGCAGCTGGTGGATGGTAATACGCCGTTGAAGGTTGTTGCTCTACCTGCTGAGACGGCACAGCAATGCGTTGCTGAGGTTGCTGGTGAGGTTCTGGTTGTGCTCGGTGGTGCTGCGGTGATTGCGCAGAGGTAGGCTGGGGCTGCATCTTGGCACGAATACGCTTCGCTTTCTTGTGGTCGCCAGCGCGCTCGTAGCCTTCGGCCAGGAGCTGATATGTTTGAGTACCAGGCTCTAGCTTGGCAGCTCGCTCAAGTGACTCTAGCATTTTCTTACTATGGCCGAGCTTTTCCTGTACCTTGGCATAGGCAATGTGTCTTGCAGCAAGCTTGTCCTCCATTGCCAGTGCTTGTTCAAAGGCGAGAGCAGCTTTGTCGTAGCGCTTGGTTTCGTAGTAGATGAGGCCAACGTTGTGCAGGCTCGACGCGCTTGGCTCGAGGCTTTGAGCGATCTCAAAACACTCAATCGCATCATCAAATGCCTTCTGCTTAGCGTATAAAATACCGAGACGATTATATGCGGTTGCATTACGCTCGTCTACCCGCAGAATCGTGAGCAGTGCCTTCTCGGCGCGGAGATAACGTCGATCGCGGAGTGATTCCTGAGCTACCTCCCACAGGCGATCAAGCTTACCCGAGAGGCGCATTGGTAATTGTGAGGTGGTCTCGGTAACTGATTGCTGCTGCCACAAGGCAAAAGCGCCAGCGCAGGCTACCAATAATAATCCATACATAGTTATAGTATACCACATGCCAGCAGCTGAATCCGCACGCTGGCATTGGCAGTAATGCGCTCGTGTGCGCGTGCGATATGTTCTGCCTGGGTAAGCAGCTGCCGCGATGGTTGCGTCCGGAGTGTATGCCATATAATGTGCAGCACACACTCAAGTAAGAGCAATGCACGAGCCCGATCGTGACTATAGCGCTGCCCAATCACGATGCGTTGGCGGGCAGCACCAGTGATATAGTGGCGTGCGTCGGTCATTGCCAAAGCAATGGCGCGAAACTCCTCGCTATTGGCAGCCAAGCGTGCGATCGTTGCAGGTTGCTGCTGAGCAATGAACTGCAGCTGAGCGCGGCGCGTCGGGTCAATAATGCTAAGTTGATCAAGCTGAGTGGCCGTTTGGTCTGGCTGAGGTGGAATGATACGGACGGTCTGGACGCGTGAGCGAATTGTTGCCAGCAAGCGTTGGGGCTGATGACTAGTGAGGATGAGATGAAGCGCGTGAGGCGGCTCTTCGAGGAGCTTAAGGAAGGCATTTTGGGCGGCAGGTGTCATCCGGTCGGCATCATCAATAATGACAAATTGCCGAGCCGTTGCCTTGCCCTGAGTAAGTGTGTGAAGCGAGCGGATGTCATCAACGCGAATTGTCCCGCGTTGCTGGTCGACGTGGCCTTGGCTGGTATGAGGCCGGAGGATAAGTGCGGTGTGGCTCGCAACCTGCCGTGCTGCGGTCATAAGCCCAAGTCCAGGCGCACCAACAAGAAGCAATGACTGTGGTGGCTGCTGCGCAAGCTGGGCAAGACGCTGCTCGGTGCGAGGGTTATAAACGAGCGATGGCATCGGCTCCCTCAGGAAAGAGTGCCATAAAGGCTGCTGGCGGTGGTGCAACAAACGTCTGGCGTAGGCCAGCACGAGTCGTGATTTCGAGCTGGTAGGCGTGCAGAAGGAGACGCTCCCCTGCCGATCCATAGACGCGATCACCAACAATCGGTGTACCAATATATGCCAGATGGACACGCAGCTGATGTGTTCGGCCAGTGCGGGGGCGCAGAGCGAGTAAGCTCAGGCTGGACTGCGAGGCGAGTACTTTATAGATTGTTTGGGCAGATTTGCCGCGTGGATCGGCTCGAAAGGTGCTTGGCGCGGCCGGGTTACGCCCCAGCGGGACATCGATCTTGGCTTGCTGCTGACGGGGTTGCCCTGCCACAACCGCTAGATATGTCTTCTTAGCGTGGCGCTCGGCAAATTGCTTCTTAAGCCGCTGGAAGGCCTCAGGCGTACGTGCACCAATCATTACTCCGCTGGTGTCGCGGTCGAGTCGATGGACAATCCCTGGCCGATTTGTCTCCAGTCCAACCGAAGTATAGCGCCGGAAGAAGTCTGCTACCGTAAACTCATCATTGAGCGCACCTTTGCTATGCGTGAGGATACCAGCTGGCTTATTGATAACAATTACATCATCATCGATATAGAGGATCGGGAGGGTTTTGTCGCTATGGTCGGTTGCATCAGGTAGGTTGATGGCGATGCTGTCGGTTTCTGCTACCAGTTGGCGTGGCTGACAGACGACTCTATCATTGACAGCGACGTGGCCAGCTTTGATGTGTTTTTGCCACGTGGAGCGACTAGTCTCGGGGTAGCGAGCCGCAAGCAGGCTATCAAGGCGCTGGGTGGTACGCCGCTGCCGAAAAAGATAGACATCCTTGCCCTTGAATGGTAGGCCGTAGGTTGCGATGTCGCTGAGTGAGTTGGGGAGAATTTCCCCTGTTGCATCACTTTTTGCGGTGTAGATCTGCTGCATGATGTAGGATGCATGATCCTCCGCTGTGTCGTCGATGAGCAAAAAGTACTGCCGGCGGTCGAAGCGAAAACGCACCAGCTGGTTGATAGGCTGCGGGTGGCTACTGGCGATTTGGTCGATGTGACGCGGGACATTGTCGTCAGTTGCTTGACGAAACTGGCGTAAGATAGCAAGGAGGTCGCTTGATGTGATTTTCATACAATGACTCCATCTTGCGCTCTACTCATGATGTACTCCGCAGGCCAACCGCCTTTTGTACGCGGAGGAGCGTGATGCTAGCGACCTCATTCATCGCTCGCTCAGAGCGCTCGAGAGTAGTAAGCAGTGTCTCGTCGGAAATGTCCGCAAGCCGTGTTTGAAAATCAGTGAGGAAGGTAGCCACTGCTTCAGCTACTGCACGCTTGAGTGGACCATATTGGGTCTGCCCTACCCACTCGGCATTCACCTCGGCTTGCGGGCGATTGGTCAAGATTGCAAGCAGTTGAAGTAGATTAGTAATGCCTGGCTGGCGTTGCCAGTCGAAGTTGATAACACCAAGCGAGTCTGTCGTGGCAGCCATGATCTTTTTGCGCGCTTGGGCGGGGGTATCAGCAAGGTTAATCTTGGACTTTTGGTCGGTTGAACTCTTACTCATCTTCTTTTCTGGGTTCGTCAGGCTGCGGATGCGTAGACCGGTGTCGCGCTGGATGAAGGCGGTTTGCTTGGCAGTTGGCTCTGGTACAGTGAAAAGCTCGCCGAACTTATGATTCATGCGCAGTGCAATATCACGGGTAATCTCCAAGTGCTGGAACTGATCCTCACCGACTGGCACCCACCGGGCGTTGTAAAGAAGGATATCAGCTGCCATTAGGACAGGGTAATTGAAGAGCCCAACGGTGACATTATTGTTGTTATCAGCTGACTTTTCTTTAAACTGCGTCATGCGGCTCATCTCGCCAAAGCCAGTAAAGCAATCTAAAATCCATGTGAGTTCACTGTGTGCTGGGATGAAGCTCTGCCGGTAGAGAAACGTATGTTCGTCGGTGATGTCGAGCCCTGCTGCGATGAAGTACTTGAGGTTTGTCAGCGTATTCTCGTAAAGTGTCGTATGGTCGATCGGTGTGGTAAAGCTATGGAGGTCGGGCACAAACATATTGAGCTGGTAGTGCCCGGCGTAGTGCTGCTGCAGCTGTACCATTGGCACAAAGGCACCAAGATAATTACCAAGCGTTGGCTCTTCATTGCTACGAATTCCGGTGAGGATAACTTCTTTGGACATATACGTAGTATAGCATTTTCGGTGACCAGTTTGAATAAGAGGTCAGAACACGCAGTATATGGGATACTATACGAAACGATATCTATTGACATAGAGTAGCGTTTCTGGTTAGCTAGATAGTAAGGATTCGTTTCGAACAATCGAGACGAGAGGAGTTAAGAAAGACGACGGGAGAACAACACGAACGACACTCATAATGTACTGTTATTGATTTGCTAATGTCAAAAAGGGCTAAGGAGCACCATGCTAAAAACTATCAAAACGAAAAAAAATACGATAAAATATACTCTTGTTGCGCTAGTGGCAGGCTTTGCGCTGCTGAACGTGGGGTCAAGCTATATTTATGCGCAGTCTATCCAGAATCCAAGTAATAGTAAAGCAAGTAACAACGTATCCAATACCAATACTGATGGATTCCAGCAGTCAAACCACTACAATACGCCAAAAGGCTTCATGAATGACATCCAGACGATCTTCAAAGGAACGGATGACTACTACCACCTCTACTACCTGCTCAATAAAAACTATAAATCGAGCAATGATGGTACCGAGTGGTACCATATTCGCACCAAGGATTGGGAGCACTTTGAAGATCTTGGTGTGGCGATTCCTAAGTTTGTCAACGGCTGGTCGGCAGTTGCCTCGGGTTCGGTGTATCAGAATAGTAATGGATTTTTCCGTGACTTACCCAAAACGGCAATAATTGCCTACTTTACGAGCTATACCGAGACTGGCCAACACCAATATGTCGCATATTCACTCGATGATGGTCGCACCTACCACCCGTATAATCACAGCCAGCCAGTCATGAAGGCAAAGTCCAAAGAGCAGAACTTCCGCGACCCACACGTCTGGTACAATGAATCTACCAAGAAGCTGATGATGTATCTGGCTGAGGGCGATAAGGTTGGTATCTACTCAAGTACTGACGGAAAAAAGTGGGAATACCAGGGCGCAACCATGCTCAACGGTAGCACACTTGATGGCAAAGATCTTGGCCTTATTGAGTGCCCTAACCTCAAGAGTTTTTATGATCCACAAACAAAGACTACCAAGCACGCACTACTCTTTGGGGCTAATGGCTATCAATATGGTTCGACAACTGGCAGCTACTACATGATTGGCCACCTCGAAGCCAATGGTAACTTTGTCGCCGAGCAGCAACCAGAGCGACTTGACTACGGAACGGATTACTACGGCGCTAATTACTACCAAGAAAGCCCAACACGCGTTAAGAGTATTGGCTGGATGGGTAACTGGGAGTACTCACAAGGACAGATTCTGAAGGATGACGGTCAAGAAGCGAAGCATATCGGCTCGATGAGCTCAACCCATTCCCTCTCGATGACCCAAAAGGATGGAAAGTATGTCGTGCGGTCGCGCTTGATCAATAACAATGCGCGCACCAGCGGTCTCCGCACAAAGCAATCGGCTCGAACGTCGAAAACGGCACCTGATGGCTACCACAAAGAATTGCTCAAAGTCAATCGCAAAGCTTCGCAAGAGATTAGTCTTCACTTTGCAAACAATACGGCCAATACGAAAGGCCACGTTCGGGTCTTTATCAATCAAAACGACAGCCGCGTGAGCGTTGACCTCAACACCGAGACTGGCACCTATGAGGTGAAACGGAATAGCTCGAAGATCACTGGTGAAGCGAAAAATAAGTACGAGAAGGCGTATGCAGTATATAATAATTGGCAAAATCGCCAGCGCTACTTCGTCTATCTCGTCGCCGACAAAGGGAGCCTTGAGATTGCTATGCCAGATGGGCAAATCTATTCGCTGATGAAACTATCAAGTGATCCAAACATGCAAGTTGTGGTGGAGTCAAGTACTGATAATAGCGTATCGGCGACGCTATGTGACTTCCAAAATGGAACACGATAACTCAGCACAAGAAGAATTATTCTCTAATAGACAATAAAGCTCTCTTGTTACAGAGAGCTTTTATTATATCGGGAGAGACGTAGGAGTGCGCAGCACCAGCATGCCAAGCATGCAAAAATAGTTGGCTTATTGTTTGAGATGCTTAGCGATAAGCTTAGCATAGCGGGTACGAATCTCGTGACCGGTAATCGCCGTCTCGATCACGACATCGCGACGCTGGCGCTGGATTGCCTTGAAGTGTTTTGGTATCATCACTGCATCGAGTGTGCCGTAGAGAATCGTTATCGGTAGCGGCGGTAGATTACAGGCATCGTTGAGCGAGGTTTGGAGCAAAATACTATTGCGTGCCGTCTTGGCATATGGCGAAAACCCTTCGCGACTGACATGAAAATTCTTTTGCGACCGTTTGTACTGATTGACTGCGCCGATGAGCTTTGGTGATGTGTTGATCGCCTTAAGAAATCCTTTGCCGATTGTCTTGAGTAGCGCCTCGCGTAGTGGGCGCTTAGCAATATCACTTGGTAGATAGATTGGTGGTGAGCACAGCACAAGCTTTTGGACGCGGCGAGGAAACAGCTTGGTGTATTCAATTGCGACTAGTGTACCAAGTGAGTGCCCACACAGGATTACCTGGCGCAGTGGTGCAGCATGACGAATCGTTTTGCGCAGGGCACGCGCATGATCGGTCAGGGTATAATCGGGCCAGGCAGGCTTGCGCGATTGGCCAAAGCCTAGCAAATCAACTGCCAAGACTGGTTGGTCGCCAAGTTGATTCAGTACATCTTGCCAAATATTATGATTTACCCCGATACCGTGTATAAGGACAATAACCGGCCGAGATATGTCATGCCAATCGCCACATACTTGGGTATGCAGCGGATACGCCAGGCCAAATAGTTCGTGGAGTTTGTCATACATACTAGTGTTGTATTGTATCATTTTTGGCAGGTTAGCCGCAAAAGAATGGTGACATAATGAGCCGCAACTGCGCTTGTAGTATCTCGATTACCACTGCCCTACTGCTTATGTATAGATTTCTCTAACCCCTGCAATTATATGCATTACTCTGTTGGTGTTAAGCGCGTAGGATATTCATCCCGCAAATAAGGCAATCCAAGCTGCTGCAGCGCAGTTCGCTCAGCGACGCGTTGCACAGCAACACTTGGATGGTCATGCGTACCTAATTGAGAGACGAGTGCGGTTTGTACACCTGCGTGATGGCCAGCTACTGGGTCTTTAAAGAGTTGGTCGCCCACCATCAAGAACTGGTTTGGATGAAAGTCCTCTGGGAGCTGAGCCAGGACATGTAAGATCATATCAGGTTTGGGTTTACTGTGGTTGTCTGGGGTATCTTGTGGGTCACGAGGGTCGACGCAAGCCTTAGGTGTGATGATATGATCGGCCGGCATATAGCCATCGAATATCTGGGTCAGTTCCGCTGCTCGCTCATTGTATGCATTGCTGATGATAAATAGCTCTAAACCAGCGTGGCCTAGTTTGGTTAGTGCATGTTGCTCGGCTTCAGCCATAGACTCAAGATAGTCGGTGAGTGTGCCATCAACATCAAAGCCGATCGCACGGATACCATAGCGCTGACAATCCTCCGGGCTTAAAGAAGTGACGCCGTCAATAATATAGTTGGGTTTTGTAGTAGTCTCCATAGTATTAATTATACAATATGGGGGGTGATAGCAATATTTCTATCATAGCAAAATACCCTGCCACGTTGACAGGGTATGTTATGAAGCAGGCAAAATGCTTAACGCTTCGAGTATTGCTCGCGTTTGCGGGCACTGCGCAAGCCATATTTTTTGCGCTCTTTTTCGCGTGGGTCGCGGCGCAAGAATTCGGCCTTCTTGAGTGTGCCGCGCAGGTCTGGTGCGCCAACGGTAATCGCTTTAGCGATCGCCATCTTGATAGCATCAACCTGACCGCTGAGGCCACCACCCTTCACTAGGACGGTAACATCAAACTCTTTTTGCTTACCAACCAAGGCCAGTGGGTCAGTCACTTCAGCTAGCAATGTCTTGTTACCTGACAGGTAGTCAAGCGCTGACTTGCCATTGATCGTTACATTTCCCTTACCTTTGACCAGTCGAGCGCGGGCAGTAGCGCTTTTGCGCCGGCCAAGACCATAGTCGTATGTTGCTTGTGCCATTTATTGTACCTCTACTTTCTCTGGTTGCTGTGCGGTGTGGGCATGCTCTTCGCCAGCAAAGACGCGGAGACGAGCTAGGCGATCTGCTGCAAGCTTGTTTTTGGGTAGCATACCCTTCACAGCAGCAGTAATGATGCGCTCTGGTGCGTTTTCGCGCACTTCCTTGAGCTGAGTGTCTTTGATACCACCAGGGAAACCACTGTGATGGTAGTAGATCTTGTCCGTCTCTTTCTTGCCAGTCACAACAGCCTTAGCCGCGTTGATGACAACAACGTAATCGCCTCCATCGACATGCGGCGTGTAAGTTGGCTTGTATTTGCCGACCAAGTACTGCGCAATGGTTGTCGCAGTGCGGCCAAGTGGTGCTTGGCTCGCGTCGATCAAAATCCAGCGCCGGCTAACATCGGCTGGCTTCTGCGAAAATGTTTTGTGAGCCATAACTACTTCGCCTCCTTTGTGGTTGCCTCGGGCTTAGGCATTGGCTTGAGTTCGTCGACAAACTCAATCACTGCCATCTGCGCACCATCACCACGGCGCAGGCGTGTCCGATACACACGCACGTGACCACTTGATCGATGGCTGAGTTGCGGGGCAATCTGGTCAACCAATTTGATTGCCGCAGCTTGTGTACTGAGCCCAGCAATGACAGCGCGGCGATGCGCGAGGTCACCCTTCTTAGCTTTGGTAATAAGCTTTTCGATGTAGCGCACCAACTCCTTGGCCTTTGGCAGCGTTGTTTCGATTCGCTCCTCAACAACCAAGCTGGTTGCTAGGCCTTTGAGCAGGGCTCGACGTTGATCGCGTTCGCGGCCGAGCTTGCGCCCTTTGTATCCGTGTCGATGCATTTAGAGCTCCAATTCTGCTAGTTTATCTTTTACTTCGTCGAGGGCTTTGCTGCCAAAGCCTTTAAGCTCGCGCAGGTCCTGCTCTGTCAAAGTGACGAGGTCGTGGACAGTGCGAATCTCATTGTTGATGAGCGCGTTTGCGGTGCGGGCACTGAGGCCGAGATCTTCGATCGAGGTATTCAACTCGTTATCTTCCTCGGCAGTTTGAGTGCCAAGTGCTGGTGCCGATACAACAGTTGTACTACCAGCAAGAGCGGTATACTGATTGACCAAAATCGCCGCAGCTTGCTCGAAGGCATCGCGTGGCGTCAAGCTACCGTCAGTCTCGACGGTCATCTCAAGCCGCTCTAGGTTGGTTTCTTGACCAACACGAGTTGGATCGACCTTGAAGCGCACACGCGTCACAGGGCTAAACTGCGCGTCCATGGCGATCATGTCGCTGTGCAACCGGTTGGCACTCGACTCTTCAATCGGGTAGTAACCCCGACCAGCCTCAGCCACCAAATCAATAACAACATTAGCCTGTGGGTCGTCAATTGTGCAGATGACGTGCTCAGGGTTGACAACCTCAACCTCAGCATTAGCTGCAATATCCCCAGCGGTTACTGCACCAGCGCCTTGCTTCTCAAGCCGCAGCTCGACTGGCTCATCACTGTGCACAACCAAGTCGACACCTTTGAGGTTAAGCATGATGTCAGTGACATCTTCTTTGACGCCGGGCACGGTGGTGAACTCATGTGTCGCACCCTGCATTCGGAAGGCCGTAAAGGCTCCGCCGCGGATACTGCTCAGCAATACCCGACGCAAGCTGTTGCCCAGCGTGTTGCCGTAGCTGGCGTGCAGTGGCTCAATGACAAACGTGCTGCTGTGCGGCCCATTGTCGTCGATGCGTGCCAACGCTGGATCGTGAATTAATTTAGACATGTACAAAATTCTCCTTACCCTTGTTAGCGTGAGTAGTACTCAACAATCAGTTGCTCGTTGATACCAGCCTCAGCTTCTTCGCGCTTTGGCTCGCCCGATACTTCGATCTTGAGTTTTTTGATATCGCTCTTGAGCCAACTCAGAGGTGGTTGGGAGGTGTTGCCGTAGATGTCGTCAATTGCAGTAAAGTAGCCAGACTTTGCACTCTTTGGTCGAACGGTAATAACATCCCTTGCCTTGAGGCGGATTGATGGAATATCGACGCGGCGACCATTAAGTTCAAAGTGACCGTGACTCACCAGCTGGCGCGCCTGGCGACGGCTCGTTGCAAAGCCAGCACGGTACACAGCGTTGTCGAGCCGGAGCTCGAGGAAGCGGAGCAGGTTCTCACCGCTTAGGCCTGGTTTGCGAGTTGCTTCGTTCATAAGCTTAGCAAACTGCTTCTCCAGCAGACCATACATGCGGCGCACCTTCTGCTTTTCACGTAGCTGGGTTGCGTACATGCTTGGCTTGCTCTGACGGCCATGAGCGTGCTCGCCCGGAATACCGCTTTTGCGTGTCAAAATCTTGTGTGCCTTAGGGTGAAGTGCCACGCCTTCGCGGCGGCTTTGCTTCACGATTGGGCTTCTATCTCGTGCCATTTACGCCCTCCTTGCCTTTCGTGGGCGAACGCCACCGTGTGGCACACCCGTTACATCTTTGATGCTATTGACGGCAATGTCGAAGCCGGCCATTGCGCGGATTGCCGCATCACGGCCGAGTCCAACACCCTTGACAAATACGTCAACAGTGCGGATACCGTAGCTACTCTTGGCAGCTTCTGCGGCTTTTTCTGCAGCAATCTGTGCTGCATAGGCTGTGCCCTTCTTACTTCCACGAAAACCACATGCACCAGCGCTGGCAGCGGTCAAGACGTTACCCTTGCTATCTGCAAATGTGACAATAGTGTTGTTAAAGGTTGCCTGTACATGCAGCTGACCAGATGGGACTGATCGGCGCTGCTTTTTCTTGGTGGATTTTGCTTGTGCCATATCTCGTCCTTTCTCCTACGTCTTACTTGCTGCCTTTGGCTGTGCTCCGCCGACGGCGATCGCCTTACCCTTGCGAGTTCGTGCGTTCGTTCGAGTGCGCTGACCGCGTGTTGGCAAGCCATTTTTGTGCCTGAGACCGCGGTATGCACCAATGTCTTTGAGGCGTTTGATATTGTTGGTCACCAGGCGTTGCAGATCGCCTTCAGTGACATAATCTTTGTCGATAATGTCGCGAAGTTTCTGCTCCTCAGCCTCGGTGAGATCTTTCACCCGAGTGGTCGGCTCAATCTTTGCCGCCGCAAGGATGTCTCGAGCAAGCGTGCGCCCAATACCATGGATGTAGGTAAGAGCAATGTGCACTTGCTTGTCTGATGGGATAACTACCCCAGCAATTCGAGCCATGCTTAACCCTGCCTTTGCTTATTCTTAGGTTTTTTCTTGTTGATGACACGGAGTCGGCCTTTGCGCCGGACCAGCTGATCATCGGGGCTGATCTTTTTGACACTCGCACGAACTTTCATGAGCGTACAAATCTCCCTACAGGAAAAACCTGCCGTTACTGAGAACAGCGGTGATATCAGGCCGCCGCTCTACGTTATTAAACGCGTGCGCGGAAGACGATTCTGCCCTTCGTGAGATCGTATGGGGTTAACTCAACTTCCACGGTATCGCCTGGGACCAAACGGATGTGATGCTTGCGCATCTTGCCGCTGATGTGAGCGATAATGCTTAGGCCGTTCTCTAATTCTACCTTAAATTGCGTATTAGGCAGTGCTTCCACTACCTTGCCGCGCAATTTGATAACTTCTTTCGAACTTGCCATAGATATACAGCTTCGTATTATACGCTATTTCTCTGTAGGAGTAAAGAGAAGTAGTCAGCTTTTTGCATCATTTATTGTGAGATTATGGACAGCACTATTCATATATCAGAATGGAGCCGTAAGAGAGGTAGCTTTTGCGATAAGCGACTTCTAAACGTAGCATCCCTCTAGGCTTTTAATGACGTATAGGCTTAAAAGCTCCTCACTATCGTTCCATAGCCTCTATTCCATTCCATCCTCTTGTATTTGAATATACGCAATGATGAGGCGCTATGCTACTCATAACGCGCGCTCTAGAAGCTCATGAACGAATTATTATAGAATACCATATCAAAAAATACCGCCACAGACAGAGGCGGCGGTATTTTTGTGAGATATACTAGTGATAGCCTTATGCCTTTGCGGCAGTACGCCGCCGACCGAGTAAGCCACGCTTCTTTGGCTTAGTATCAAGGTCATCGACCGAGAAGTCGTCATATGTTACCATCAGCGCTCGTGAGTTAATCTGACGGAGTGTCTCAAGGCCAACCGTCACGACAATGAGCAAGCTCGTACCGCCGATTGCCATGTTGTTGGCATTAATGCCAAGCTGCGCAAAGACGTAGTCGATCGCAAACGGAATGATGGCGATGAGCCCCAGGGCAAGCGACCCAAACAGGTTAAGCCGATTGACGGTGCGTGACAGATATTTTTCGGTGGTTGGGCCAGGGCGAATCCCTTCAATGAAGCCACCTTGGTTTTCAAGACTCTCCGTAATCTCGCTCGCATTAAAGACGATACCGGTGTAGAAGTAGGTAAAGGCAATGACGAGTAAGAAGTAGATCGATGGGTAAATAAGCACTGTCAGACCACCGGTGGCATATGTTTGAGCGGTGGGTGCCTGGAACCACTGGATAAGGTTATTTGCTAATTGCTGATTTGCACCAGGTGTCGCATGTAATAGCTGCCCCACAAAAGCTGGCAAGCTGAGGAATGCCACTGCAAAAATAACTGGTACCACACCCGCAGCAATGAGCTTGATAGGCAAGATACTCTTAATGCCACCATACGAGCTGTTACCGCCAACCCGCTTGGCATAATTGATCGTGACAATGCGCTGTGCTTCGTTAATCTTAACGAGGAGATAAAGTAGGATGAGGCCGATTGTCCCAAGGACAACTACTGTCCAGAAGGTTGTCGGGTTAACGGGTAGTGAGAACCAGCCAAAGACGCTGAGCGAACCATTCTGAGTATTAAAGAGCGATGAGTAGATTGACCCAAAGGTGGTTGGCAGCTGACTAATTACACTAGCGAAGATGAGTAAGCTAATACCATTACCAACGCCCTGCTCTGTCATTAGCTCACCGAGCCACATCAAGAGTAGCGAGCCAGCAGTGAGCGCCGTTACTGCGACAATCCACTCGTGAAGCGAGCCTGCCACCGTACCAGTCGTACTCCCAGCCAGGACCGATTGACGCAAAAAGTAGATGATACCGATCGATTGAGCAATCGCCAGCGGCACACTAGCGATACGCGTCCACTGATTGATCTTGCGCCGGCCTGATTCACCATCTTTGTGCATCTCCTCAAGGCTTGGGATGGCTTTAGTAAGGAGCTGGGTAATAATGCTGGCGTTGATGAATGGCCCAAGGCCGATCAAAACGATAGACAGCTGGGCCAATGCTCCACCAGTCAGGATGTTTAAGAAGCCACCAAAGTCACTCGCCGATACGACATTCTGGATAATATCCTTGAGTCGGCTTGGTTCGGCCAACGGCACTGGCACGTGCGCCAAGAAACGATAGGCGACGATAAGCCCGAGCACGATACCAAGGCGTTTTTGCATGTCTTTATTTTTGAGCGATCGAAGAATAATCTTCCAGTTCATATGTTGTCCCTTTTGCCACTAACTACTAAACGCTATATCTAATACAGTATACACGAATTGCTCCAGAAGCGAAAGGGTCAGTTGTCAATCCGGCTTTAAGCTCAAAAATATGCGAGAGATTCGTGCTTTTGTAGCTGATGTTTGGATGCAGACTAATGGCAGCTCATAATAAATAGCGCACGATGTATATTCTCATGATATAATGCTAGATGTATTATTAAATTTACTCTGATAATTTAGCTTGTTTCAATCTTGCTAAAGTTACAGAGTTGCACATAAAAGGAGGAGCAATGGCTCAAAACAACCAAGGGCTCAAGATTCGGATTCGCCTCAAGGCATACGACCACAAGGTGATCGACCAATCAGCCAAGCAAATTATCGACACTGCCCTGCGCACTGGCGCAAACGTCGCAGGTCCTGTGCCACTACCAACGCGGCGCAGCAGCTACACAGTAGTAAAAAGCCCGCACGTATACAAGACCGGTGGTGAAACATTCGAGATGCGTGTCCATAAGCGCTTGATTGACATCACCAATGCTACGCCCAAGACAATCGACAACCTTCACAATCTCAGCTTGCCAGCTGGCGTGGATGTCGAGATCCGGATGTAGTATCACTATACGTTGATTAATCAAAAAGGGTGATATTTATTATCACTCTTTTTGATTTTTATTTATCCTTTATTTATACTACCTGCTCAAACTCCTCTGCTGATAGCCTGCCTGGGATATCATCAAGCGTAATTAATACTGGCTCCATAGCATCGTATATTGTCCGAGCGATAGATTGGCAGTCATTCTCAATCGTCATGTGAGTGTTAAAGACCCAGTTCTTAAGCAATGCGGTTTTTGCAGCAAGTGTCACAGTCTCTGGTCGTATTTCCCAGCATGCACGAACGATGTCATCATAGCTCACTACCGGGGCTTCGTCCTTAAACCGTTTAATAATTTGTCGAGTCACCCACTGATGAAAGCGCTCTGCCTTTGTCTCATCGTCGATCCGCCATGATACTGCTTGCTGAGCAATCTCAAATACCTCGAGTGGCACTCCCTCGTTTGCAAGCTTTTGTAGCCCTTGCCATAGCTTTTTCTCAAACAGCGGCATATCACTGTCTTCGACGATGTAATGAATAATAAAGCGATATGATTGGCCAGTTTCGCGGACAGCCATATCATTCTCATTAAATATTGTGCAGTATTTTGCAGCACACCGTGCTTGATATAAGGGGTGATCTTTGAAAGAGTCACCCAATCGATTAGGCATGGTAAACAGCACCAATATACATTCTGCAAGCATCCGAGCGCTTATCTCCATCAGTGGATCTTGCGCAAAGTTGAGACGAAACCCGTGAAAGCCGATCGTATGCAACACGCCATTAAACTGAAAATGTTTTGCTGAGAGTTGCGGCACGATAATTGTCCCATAGCGATCTTGTTGAGTCATTGTCTTAAGATAGCTCATTTGATAGAGCGGAAATCGCTGCCCGACTGCGGCACCATCACAGGCCTGCTCAATCGCCTGCAGAATTACCGTCTCATCCCAATCAGGCGCGTGCATATTAGCAGTGATAACAATGTCACTGTTAGCCAGTGTATAAAACATCCCATAAAATCGTTGTATATCCTGTAAAGAGATGTCGGGTGTGAGCTTTGCTCGCCACTTAATCTTTGGCCTGCTAAACATTTGGCGCTCATTGTCACTCTTAAGAGCAATGTCGATATTTTGCTCTTCCTCAGTGATCTCGGCAAGTGTACGCTTTTTAGCAGCCTGGAAGGCATTACGTGTGATACGTGTTTGGTAGAGGCTATGTATCATATGACCCAGCTTTGTAGCAAACTGCGGTGCGCTCTCTGCCTGAAGTGAATAAGCCACAAAATGCTGCAGCCGATCTTGGTAGATACACGCCGACGCGCCAATGTGGTTATCATTCATGGTTTGGGTCAAGATGTGCTGGACGATACGTGGTGCTTCGTAGATGCGAGCGTCACCAACGTACTCATACCCTGCCCGCACGGCAATGGTAGTTTGAATCGTTGTTGCGTCAGGAGTGTCGACCAGCCAGACAGGCAAACCCTGCATGGTGGTATGCTTCGTGATAGTATAGTTCATGACGGTATCATATCATCTTTTGTGTAAAAAACAAAAATACCTCCCCTGTGGGAGGTATTTTGTGAGTTTGCGAGTACTGTGCAAACTACTTGACGATGTTGGTCACAACACCGGCACCGACTGTACGGCCACCTTCGCGGATAGCGAAGTCTTGACCCTTGTCCATAGCGATTGGGGCGTTCAAGGTCACCTTGAAGGTCACTTGGTCGCCTGGCATCACCATTTCCTTGTCGGCAGGGAGCTCAATCTCACCAGTCACGTCCGTTGTGCGGAAGTAGAACTGTGGCTTGTAGCCCTTGCTAAATGGTGTGTGGCGGCCACCCTCTTCCTTCTTAAGGATGTAGACTTCCGCCTCAAACTCGGTGTGTGGGGTGAGTGTGCCTGGAGCGACAATCACCTGACCGCGCTCGATCTGGGTGCGCTCGATACCACGCAGCAACAGACCAGCGTTGTCACCTGCCTGACCTTGGTCGAGGCTCTTCTTGAAGGCTTCAACACCAGTCACGACAGAGGTCTGAGTTGGCTTAAGACCAACAATCTCTACTGGGTCGTTGATCTTGATGACACCCTGCTCGATACGGCCAGTTGCAACTGTACCGCGACCCTTGATTGAGAAGACATCCTCGATTGGCATCAAGAATGGCTTATCAAGGTCACGCTGAGGCAACTCGAAGTAGTCGTCCATAGCAGCCACCAGCTCCATCACGGCGTCTTCTGCCTCGGTGTCGCCCTCGAGCGCCTTGGTAGCAGAACCCTTGATGATTGGTGCGTTGTCGCCATCGTAGCCGTTCTTGGTGAGCAGCTCGCGGACGTCCATCTCAACCAACTCAACCAACTCTGGGTCAGCCAAGTCCATCTTGTTGAGGAAGACGACGATCTTTGGCACACCAACCTGGTGAGCAAGCAGCACGTGCTCGCGTGTCTGTGGCAATGGACCGTCGTTGGCGGCAACCACTAACACAGCACCGTCAATCTGAGCGGCACCAGTAATCATGTTCTTGACGTAGTCGGCGTGACCTGGCATGTCAACGTGCGCGTAGTGGCGCTTCTCCGACTCGTATTCCTGGTGGGAGCTGGCGATGGTAATACCGCGTTGCTTCTCCTCAGGAGCGTTGTCGATGTCTTCGTAGTTGCGAGGCTTGTTTACATCGCTTGGAAGACGCTTTGCCAACACGTGAGTGATGGCAGCCGTTAACGTTGTTTTACCGTGGTCGACGTGACCCATAGTACCAACGTTAATGTGTGGCTTACTTCGATCGAAATCTGCCATGTAGGTAAGTACTCCTTACTTATGTTAATATTTGGTACGACGCGAGCTACTTGCCGGAGTAGAGACACTACGACAAAACGCGTCGCGCGTTAGGATTTATTATAGGGTGCGGTGGCAAAAAAGTAAAGTAGCTAGTCCCACCAAACATACCACTGTCGACTACTATATACCTGGTTTGCCAAAGCTTCAAAGGTCTCAGACCCTTGATAGACTGCGTCGCCATATGAAAAATAGAAGAGCTCAACGGCAACTGCCTTAGCATCAGCATCGGTCTGCGGTGGACGCTCGACGTAATACTCAACAGTATCATGGCTGATAGCGGCAGGCACAGCACCGTACTTCTCATACCAATAGCGCGATACCGCCACCTGTATAGCTGGCTCGGGACAATCATTCCAACCACCCATACAGAGGTAGGCGAGTGCCTCATAAGGCGCTGTGGTTGGTAGTTTGATAATAATAACCGGATTGTCGCTATCTGCCTGGAATGGGCTGATGAAGTCAACTGTAGTAGGGTCATCGTCATCAGGCGACGCCGAGAAACCCGGCGCAAAATAGTCATCCACAGTAGAGATCTGCTGATCCTTTTTCACTGTTTCAGCTGGCAGCTCCTGCGCAACGTGAGCAAAGAAGGCTGGTACATCAATTGCCTGCGATGCTTCCATGGTGCGTCGCACAAGCTCGGGGACTGTCTGGACGCCAGCGTTCTCTAGGCCTTCTGCTATCTCATCTAGGATAAGGTCATCGAGCGTCACAATCACCGGCGTGAAGCCCTCGTGCTTACCTTGCTCGCGTAACTGTAGATAGTGCTGCGTTGCATTAACGACTTCGCATTCTACGTAGTCGACACCGCTCCCGGCAAAGAGTTTTTTGAATTGCTGCATTGTATCTGACATAGTATTCCTCCTTGAGGGCATTATAACACAGAGGGATGTATCAATTATTATTGAGGGCAGCGAAGAAGGTGCGGACCTTTGGTTGCGTGGAGTGATTAATGACCTGCGCTGGCGTACCATCTTCAATAATCTTACCCCCGTCAAGGAAAACAATCCGCGATGCGACATCGCGCGCAAATGACATCTCGTGTGTGACGACGATCATTGTAATCCCTGTTTCAGCAAGGTGCTTAATAACTGCTAGTACCTCATCAACCATCTCAGGGTCGAGCGCACTCGTTGGCTCATCAAAGAGTAAAATTTTTGGCTGCATTGCCAAGGCACGGGCAATCGCTACCCGCTGCTTTTGCCCACCCGAGAGATGACTCGGGTATTCTTGGGCTTTGGCGCGAAGGCCAACCAGATCGAGCATTTGAAGCGCCTGACGCTTGGCCTTCGCTCTCGATAGTTTGCGCACCTTAAGTGGTGCAAGCATGATATTTTCGAGTACGGTCATATGCGGAAAGAGGTTAAACTGCTGGAAGACCATGCCAAGTTCAGTCCGGGCTTTGTTGAGGTCGGTCGCTGGATTGGTCATATCAATACCATCAACCCATACTTCCCCGCTTGTCGGCGTCTCAATCATATTAATACAGCGAAGCAGCGTGCTTTTGCCACCACCACTCGAGCCCAAGAGGACCACAACCTCTCCCCGCTTGATTGTAAGGTCAATGCCGCGCAAGACATAATTATTGCCATAGTGCTTGCGGAGCTGCTTGATATTAATCATGCGCTTTAAGCCTCCTCTCTACCCGATTCATCACCCACGTAAATAACGTGGTGAGGGCAAGGTAAATCATTGCAGCGGCAAAGAGCGATTCAAAGGCGGTGGCCGTTTGGAAGCGGATATTATCAGCGCCGCGCATCAGATCGTTCATACCAATCCAACCAACGACTGATGTCTCCTTGAGGAGCGAAATCCCTTCGCTGATCAGTGACGGCAATGACTGCTTGAGCGCTTGAGGCAGGATGATATAACGCATGGTTTGCCAGCGACTCAAGCCAAGCGAGCGCGCCGCTTCGACTTGTCCGTTGTCGATACTTTCGATCCCGCCGCGAATAATTTCAGCAATGTACGCACCACTGTTGATACCAAAGGCAAGGCTTGCAATCCACAGTTTTGGCACCCCACGGTACGAGCCAAATACCACGTAATACATAATAAGCAGTTGCACTAAAGCAGGTGTACCGCGAATGACCGTGGTATAGGCATGAGCCAAGCTCACCCATGGCTGCCAGCGCTGGAGGCGATGTAGTTTGCATGTGCGAAATGGTTGCCAAGCAGACTGCTGCATCAGAGCGACAACTAGGCCAATCACAAGCCCAATGATTGTCGAGAAAACGGTGAGCAGGATGGTCACTTCTAGGCCGCGCCACAAGAATAGATAGCGCTCGTCGCCAAAGAGGATATCCCACACATTCATGGTCGGGCCACTCCGAAGTGTTTTTTGACGAGTTTATCGTAGCGGCCATCACGCTTCATTGCGGCAATGCTAGCGTTTACCTCAGCGAGTAGTTTGCTATTACCCTTTTTGATAGCAATGGCGTAATCCTCGTGCGAGAGATTGCGTGGCAAGGCAACGAGCTGCGGGTTCGTGGCGAGGTATTGCTGAGCTGGCCCATCATCCATAATGGCAGCGTCGATCCGCCGACTGCTGAGCTCTTGCACGACACTAGCTGTCGATTGGAGTTGTACCACGTGCGCCCCACGAATCTTGTGTGCCAGTGTATCGGCTGTAGTGCCAAGCTGTACGCCAATTCTCCTGCCAATGAGGTCATCACTGGTGGCAATTGTTGAGCCAGTCTTTGGTACAATTATCTTTTGCGCTGCAGTATAGTACGTGTGCGAAAACTCAGCATTCTTACGCCGATCTGGCGTGACAGTCATACCAGCTGCAATGAGGTCGATTCGCCCAGCCTGCAGTGCTGGCAAGAGGCCATCAAAGGCGATCTCCTCAATTTGTAACGAACGGTTTGTGTCCTTAGCAATCTCCCGCACAAGGTCAATATCAAAGCCAACGATCTCCTGCCCCTGTTTATATTCAAACGGCTTAAAGCCAGGATCGGTGCCCAGCACGAGTGTTTTTTCCAGACCACTGCCGGCAGTCTTGGTGGTAGAGGCTGCCGGGCTCAGCTCAACATCCCAATACATATAGCCTAACAAAATTACTACCATAGCAGCGAAACTCAGCCATGTAAGCCGTGTCAGTCTGCGTTGCCGACGAGTCGATTGCGCCATGCATATAAGTATAAGCGCTTTGCTAGACGGATGCAAGTACTTGTATTGTTCTATTTACCGCGCTATGATAAGAATACAAAAGCAACACATAAGGAGGCACCCTATGAGTAGTCTTACAAAATACAATCCATTTGAGGAATTGCGCGCATTACAGCGGCAGCTGTTTGATAATCCCTTTACCACGACACTCAGCCAAGCTGTCACAGCCGATGTCTACACGGTAGATAATACACTGGTTGTTGAAGCGCACGTGCCAAACTTTGCCGAGGAAGACCTCGATGTAAGCCTTGACAATGGTGCGCTCGTCATCCGCGGCGAACGGCACGAAAAAACCGAGGACAAACAGCGCAACTATGTCGTTCGTGAGAGCAGCACAAGCTTCTGTCGTCGTGTACAAGTGCCAGATGGTAGCGATGTTGAGCAGATTAAGGCTCATCTGGAGGACGGCATCTTGAGGGTAACGGTGCCACTGAAGCCACTACCTGCGCCGCAAAAAATTGCTGTCAAGAAAATAGCCAAGCACGACAAGAAAACGAAAAAGTAGTACGAACCATAGCCTTGCGCCAACAAAAGCCAGCATATATGCTGGCTTTTGCGTACTATTCACCATTCCTCGCACTGAGACAAGATAATAAAACACCCCTGTAATAGAGGTGTTTTATAGAGATGATATAAGAAGACTTACTTACTGCGCTTCTCGATAATCTCCTGCGCAACGTTTGGTGGAACTTCCTCATAATGGGCAAGTTCCATCGTGCTAGCAGCTCGGCCCTGCGACATCGAGCGGATGTCGCTAGTGTAGCCAAACATATTTGCCAGTGGCACAATAGCCTTGACGAGCTTCGCGCCGCCCATCAAGTCTTCCATTGCCTCAATGCGGCCCCGGCGGCTATTGAGGTCGCCAATGATATCACCCATGAACTCCTCAGGTGTTGTCACCTCAACCTTCATCACTGGCTCAAGCAAGACTGGGTTGGCCTTCTTGATACCTTCGCGGGCAGCCAGGTGAGCAGCCAGATTGAAGGCGAGCTCGCTTGAGTCGACATCGTGGTAACTTCCGTCGTACAAGGTTGCCTTGACGTCAACAACTGGATAACCAGCAATCACACCACCATCGAGTGTCTCCTTAATACCCTTCTGCACAGCTGGGCGGTACTCTTGTGGCACCACACCACCCTTGATTTCATCGAAGAATTCGTAGCCCTTGCCTGGCTCGTTCGGCTCAAAGCGCACCCAGACATCACCGTATTGGCCACGACCACCAGACTGCTTGGCATGCTTACCCTGCGCCTCAGCCGTGCCCTTGATAGTCTCGCGGTAGGCGACTTGCGGCTCACCAACATTGGCCTCAACGTTAAACTCGCGCTTCATGCGGTCGATCAAAATCTCTAGGTGAAGCTCACCCATACCGCTCATGATAGTCTGGCCGGTCTCTTCATCGGTGTAGACACGGAAGGTTGGGTCTTCTTCAGCCAGGCGTTGTAGAGCAATACCCATCTTTTCTTGGTCGGCCTTAGTCTTGGGCTCCACCGCGATCGATACCGGTGGCTCAGGGAAGCTAATTGCCTCAAGAGCAATTGGGTGCGCTTGATCGCACAAGGTATGCCCCGTAAAGGTACCCTTCAGGCCCACCACAGCAGCAATGTCACCAGCGCTCACGCTGTCGATCTCTTCGCGCTTATCGGCGTGCATCCGGACGATGCGCCCCACACGCTCCTTCTCACCTGTCGTTGTGTTGAGGACGTAGCTACCGGCAGTCAAGCGACCACTGTAGACACGGATGAAGATCAGCTTACCAACAAATGGGTCGGCAGCCAGCTTGAAGGCTAGTGCGGTCATTGGCTGCTTGTCATCAGGCTGGCGGCTTACTTCGTCGCCAGTCTTGGGGTTCTTACCCCAGATTTCACCAACATCAAGCGGGCTTGGCAGGTAATCTACCATCAGGTCAAGCACCTTCTCGACGATCACACCGCGGCCATCGCCACCTGTCACCAGGAAGAAATCACCAGCCAAGACACGTTGACGCAGCGCTGCCTTGAGCTCGTCAATAGTAATGGCATCCTCACCTTCGTCGAGGAACTTCATCATTAGGTCGTCATCGGCCTCAACGGCGTTCTCGACGAGCAGGCTGCGAGCCCGCTTTGCCTTGTCGAGCATATCAGCTGGGATCTCACCCACTTTAAGCTCGTGGTCGGTGTAGTCATCATAGGTGTAGGCCTTCATGTCGATAAGATCAACCACACCACAGACATCCTTCTCAAAGCCAATTGGCAGGTGGATTGGGAAGGCCTGCTTGCTGAGGCGATTATGGATTGACTCGATCGACTTGTAGAAGTCACCACCAGTCTGGTTGATCTTGTTCACGAAGCAGATACGTGGCACACCGTATTTGTTGGCCTGGCGCCATACGGTCTCACTCTGGGCTTCTACTCCCATCTTGCCATCAAAGACGGTCACCGCGCCGTCGAGCACCCGCAGGCTGCGCTCCACCTCGGCGGTAAAGTCGATGTGCCCAGGGGTGTCAATGATGTTAATCTTGTGACCCTTCCAAAAGCAGGTCACCGCTGCAGAAGTAATAGTAATACCACGCTCTTTTTCTTGGCTCATCCAGTCGGTAGTAGCACCGTCGCCATCGCCTTTCACTTCGCCAATCTTGTGGTTGATACCAGTGCGGTACAAAATACCTTCTGTCGTCGTCGTCTTACCGGCGTCGATATGGGCAATAATACCAATGTTACGAAAGTCCTTCAGAGGGACATTCTTGGGGGTTGCCATAGGGGGCTCCTTCTCTCCTTACGTGTTTTTTAGCATGAGTAATACAACTCTCAACGATTGATTATAGCATGGATTGAATGTGGGCGGTAGAGTAATTATCACCCCTGATGAGTCCATCTGCTCCTGCTAGCCAGGGAGCCGTTCGCCGTTTTTTGACCACACCCCGTAGCGGTCTGGCGCGGTGGTGCGCATTGCTTGAGGCACGGCATCGTACTCACCTGGTGGTAAGCCGCTTGTATTGACATAGAGTAGCTTATATTCGGTTTGCTGAGCATTGGTGACGTACAGGTAGGTGTTGCTAGTTGCATCAGTGGTACTACCCTGGGTGACGCTGGGAAGCGTAGTAATGTAGGTCGGCACTAATTGGCGCAAAAATGTAGCACTATCGCGGCGCTGGTAGGTGGGAGTGGTACTACCAGCAGTCTGAGCAATCGGGTATGCACCATTTTTGGTATAGTAGCGATCGAGCGCTTGGCGCATTGCAGTGAGGTCGGCCACGCGAGTCCGCCCCTGTGCACCGGCTTGGATACGTTGATACGAGACGAGTGTCAATGTAGCAAGGATGGCAATAATAACGATCACAACCAGCAACTCTACCACAGTATAGCCAGCGTGTTTTTTCTGCATTGACCGATTTTTCATAGCGCTCATGCTTTGCATTATACGAAGTACCTTGCGTTTAGGCAAGGGCCATTGCTGCCAACCTAGCTGGCAGTGTATAATGACACTATGCTGTTCAGTAGATCATCCTCCTCACCTCAATATCGACGCTCACGTCTAACACCGCGTGGGTTGGCCATTCGCTTTGCTTTGGCTGGTTTGGTGGTTGTTGCTATTGCGGCAGGGATTATTTATATCGCAACTCGGCCGCACAAAGCCAAGGACACCGAACAGCACACCGAGACAAAGACTGGTCCACGCGAGCAGCTCACTGCCACCAAGACACTGGAGCGTGCTAAGAAATACTTCAAAGGGACAGAAGCTGTTAAGTCATCACTATCAACGCCAGTTAAGGCAGAGGGCTTTCGCTTTTACTCTATCGCTACCGACCCAAGCAAAACCAAGAGTGCTGCCGCTACCCTGCCCAAGGCCGAGGCTAAGCGCAACGTTACCGCCCTAGAGCACATGCTCGACTATGATCAATTCACGCGCTATGTCGTGCAAGATGGTGACAAAGATGGCCCATACCTTGCAGACTTTACGCGGAGCAATGGCGACGTGACCTGTCAGATTAGCAATACCCCACTTGACCCAAATGACCCGAAAAACAAGGAAACTCGCTTCGTTGAGTTTAAATGCCTTGATGCTGCCGATTATAAAGACCTCGCCAAGCAGCAAGCTCCTCTCTATAATGCTTACTCACCTGCTGCAAGTTCGAGCTATAACGTCGGCATTGTCGGCACGATGACGGTGCGCGAAAGCAAGCTTGCAGGCTATCGCTTGGCAGAGATACCACTGGGTGGCGTACAACCCGAGTCGCACCTCTTTAATTCGCAAGGGACAGCGCTGTTTTATCAATCGAGCGATGGGCGCTGGGTATTCTTCCAGATCCGCCAAAACGATATGCTCACATGTGATGTCTACAAAGTCCAGCTCCGCAACGCCAAGAAAGTCGACCTACGGCAAGTCTACGAAGGCGATAAATGCCGCGACCTCAGCAAAGGCGAAGTAGTGACGGTAGAGATGCCGAAGTATCAGTAGTGTGCCGATCGAAGATCCTATCAGTATTATCGAACACGATAACATTGCTATTTCTGCATGATATGTATTAAACTATCCCATAACTGGTAAATATTTTACGGAGCAATGATGAGTGTAGTAACAATGAAACAAGAAGGTGACTATATGATACAGTTCGCCTACCTCCTTGGCAAGCATAAACAAGAAGTTGTTGCATATTTCAATAAGACTTCTGATTTTCTATGGTGGGATGCGATTAAGACAGATGATCCACCCGTAGAATTATTGAGAGTGCTGTGTTGGTTTGACGATTCAACAATTGCCGTACTAGATTGGCACGATGATATTCTTATTTCTTTTACATTTGATCTTGCACCAGAAAACGTGAGACCTGGCGAGGATTATGACAGTCTAGATGATGATGGATTTAATATATACTGCCCGATTAGTTTAATGACGTATGCTTCTAGGTTAGATACGGCTGAGAAAATCATTGACACATATGGTCCTCCAGATTTTCTCAGGGAAGATAATGGCGCAAAGAGTCTTTACTATATAATTCTGCACGATAAATACGTTTGTTTTCATTTTAATAAATTTGGTGTCATGTGGCTGTTACAGACAGGTCTGGTTGAATATTGTAAGGAGCTCTCAAGGAGTTGTTAGTAGTGTATGAAAATTGTAAATAAAACACTCGCAGTCCCAGATCAAATTCGTTTCAAGTTAAATAGTTTAGACCTGTCGATTCTTGAATCTCGTGGAATCCCCTTCTTAAGCGGCGCAGATGTATTTACTCCACTGCCAGCACTTATCATTACAGGAGACTACCTCAAGTTCGGGGTACTCGATACAATGGACTACCTTGCTATCAAACTGTCCAGTCATCATATTGTAAGGATTATAGATGCTAACAACGCAGCACCAGAGATATTTGTAAATTCCTCTTTACTGCAATATGTGCAGACATTTACACAGTTCGCACGAGACCTCCCTTACAATCCTGACGAGGCATGGGATGACACCGAGTCTCTTACGCGGTCGGCTAATAAACTAAGAAGCTTAGTCAAAAATATCGACCCAAAGGCGATAGAATCTGGCACTTATTGGAGCGAGGTTTGTGATGATATAACCGTTGGGAATTGGAGTAAGCAGCGCTAATAGTCACTAATTTGTTATATAATTAAAGTTAGTAAATCAACCAAGCCGATTTTGCAGAGGAAATATGGAAGCGCAACTAGAAGGCCCTATTACCAAATATATTGATCTAATTGGAAGAGGCATTGATGGAATACAGGAGCAAATCAACAAAGCAACGAATGGCTTGGCAGATGAGCCATTAATCGAAGATACCGACGAAAGCTTCCTTGGTGCCGGTTCAACCGAATCGTACTGGTCGTATTACAGCGCAGGTCTCGAACTACAGTGGCGTAACGATATCCTTGTCGTTCTTTCTCTTTATCTACAGGATGACAGTCTTTATGAGGAGCCCTACATTCCACTCTCTTACAAACTACTAACATCACTCTCAAACACGGCGTCGATACAGGAAGTCATTAACACATTCGGAGAACCAGAGTTTGAGGGAGGACTGTGGGGGAGAAAGAATCTGCGATATAGACTGGATGCAGACAAGTTCATTGTCGTCTTTCGGTTCAACGACAAAGGCATCCTATGGGCAGTTCAAATTGGCTTGTATCGTATCTTGAGAAGTTACAAGCCAGTTTAGATTAATATCAAAAAAACCAACAGAAAACTCGTCGTTATCCTGACGAGTTTTTTGTTCTTCTTCGCATTTACATTTATAATTACAATATCTGCCACCAGTGCTGTTTTGTCCTAGGTTTTGGACGACGCTGATCCACAACATGAAGGCTCACTGGCCCTTCAATAACTCGCCAATTGACATAACTTTTTGGTCGTGGAGCAAACTCTCTGCCAAGAATTTTTTTCGTCGACTCTACCAGCTCATCTTCAGGCATGACAAGCGCTTCTTCTTTGCTTATGTGTGGATAATACAGATCGTAGCCATACGTGAAATGCTCGTCAATTCGTGTCGCTATCTTCGATAGGCGATCTCGTATCCGTTGCATCCGCCCAGTAGGGGCGGCTTCGCCTATACTCTCTACTGTAGCAGCAGTTACTTCTTTATCTTGTTGGCTCACTTTCTCGTCAGCTGAACCGGACTGAACTGATTGTTGAGAAAAACGTTCATACATACTACATCTGTTATATCACATATTTACAATAATTGTCGAATAGTATTAAGACCGTCTATGAAACAAGAGCCCCACTAGAGAGTGGGGCTCTTCTGCTCTAGACTAGCTTTCCCTACAGCTCATCAGTAGCAATTGTCACTTCTGGCTCAGCTTCTTCGGCTTGGGCTTCGGCGACAAACTCATCCTCTGGAGAGTCATTCTCCTCGAGCGGCAGGGGGTGTGCACCCGTACCAACCGGTACTTTGTTACCGATGATGACGTTCTCCTTAAGACCCTTGAGGTGGTCGGCGCGGCCACTGGTGGCAGCGTTGATCAGCACGCGAGTCGTGTCTTGGAACGACGCAGCAGACAGCCAGCTATCACTCCAGATACTCACCTTGGTGATACCAAGCAGCAGCTGTGCATACTGAGCTGGTGTTTTGCCCTGGGCAACGAGCTCCTTGTTGGCATCAACCACTGATGCCTTGGAGATGATGTCGCCCATGACGAAGGTGCTGTCGCCTGGATCATCAATCTGCACCCGGCTGAACATCTGCCGGACGATGATCTCAAGGTGCTTGCCAGCCACATCCTGGCCCTGCGCAGCATAGATACGAAGTACTTCGTTGATGATGTAGCGCTGGGTTGCCTCTGTGCCCTTAAGGCGCATGAGGTCGTGCAGGTTGAGCGAACCAAGTGTCAGGCGATCGCCTGGCTCAACCATATCGCCCGGCTTGACGACGAGGTACATCGTGCCAGGAATCTCGTAGCGAACTGGTGCTGTAGCGTTGCCTGTGAGGACAAGCGAATCACCAGTGGACTCAACCACTCCATCAAACGGTGCAGTAAGTGGCTGCGTGCCATCGTCGAATGACGCAATGACGTCGCCAACCTTGACCTTACTGCCCGATTGCATCATCACCATGCGGCCATCGAGCGGCATACGCTCTACCTTACCTGCTTGCGGCGTGACCTGTACAACGTACTTCTTGCCATCTTCCCAGATATCGACCAAACCAGCGACTTCTGTGACGTAGGCCTGACCTTTCGGGTTACGTGCCTCAAAGAGCTCCTCGACACGTGGCAGACCCTGGGTGATGTCTGACCCACCAACACCAGAGCTGTGGAAAGTATTAAGCGTCAGCTGAGTACCAGGCTCACCGACTGACTGAGCAGCAATGACACCAACTGGCTGCGAACCATCGACGAGTTGGCCAGTTGCCATATCGATCCCGTAGCTCTTGCGTGGAATACCGTGCAAGTTCTTAGTAGAGAGGACAGACTGGATACGTACTTGGTCGATCGACTGATCTGCCTCGATAGCGTTGGCAATCTCACGTGTAATGAGCTGGTCGCGGTCGAGGTGGCCCGGCACTGCCTCGGCGGTGTAGCGGCCAAACAAGCGGTTACCAAACTCGATCATTGTCTCTTCAGACTCATTGCGGTAAATAGTGAAGCCGTCATCGTCACCCTCTTCATCCTCAACGGTAAAGACATCCTGCGAGACATCGACCAAACGACGCGTGAGATAGCCAGAGTCGGCCGTCTTGAGGGCGGTATCGATAAGCCCCTTGCGAGCACCACGCGTTGCCACGAAGGCCTCCAGGCTCGACAACCCTCGCTTGAAGTTGCTACGCACTGGCAGCTCAATCTCGCGGTTAGCAGCATCCACCTGGATACCGATCATCGCACTCGCTAGCTTAATATTGTTGACGCTACCACGAGCACCAGAGTTCACCATCGTTGCGACAGAGGTGTCCATGTGGGCTAACTGGCTGCGCAAGAAATCCTCTACCTTGCGGTCGACGGTGCGCCAGTTGTTGACGGTCAATGTGTAGCGCTCGTCCTCGGTAATGAGCCCTTGGTCGAGCTGCTCCGAGATCGCAGCAGAACGCGCGTCACCCTCAGCCACGAAGTCAGCAATTTCGTCGAAGCTGAGATAGTCTTCCATACCAGTCGACACCGCAGCAGTAGTGGCAAAGCGGAAGGCCAAGCCCTTCATGCGGTCAGCAGTGATAGCAGTCTCGGCAGCGCCATAGCGCTCGAAGATCTGGCCCAGCACCCGCTTGAGCTCTTTCTTGGTCTGGACGTTGTTGTTGTAGGGGAAGTCCTCTGGCAGGATTTCGTTGAAGAAGACACGCCCTAGGGTAGTTGTCCGGATCTCACCCTTAGCCCGGATGCGAATCGGGCTCTGCAGGTGGAGCTTGCCCATGTCGTAGGCGAGCTCAGCAGCTCGGCTGTCGGCAAAGACAGCAACAGTATCGGTCTGAGCCGAAGGCTTCTCATACGTGAGGTAGTAGTTGCCGAGCACCACGTCCTGGTCGATACTGAGGACAGGGCTCCCGTCGGCAGGCTTCAGCAGGTTATTGACGGCGCTCATCAGCTCGCGCGCTTCGGCCTGCGCCTCGGCGCTGAGTGGCAAGTGAACAGCCATCTGGTCGCCATCGTAATCAGCATTAAAGCCGTTAGCGACGAGTGGGTGAAGCTGGATCGCCTTACCCTCAACCAGCTTTGACTGGAAGGCTTGGATACTCAAACGGTGCAGTGATGGCGCGCGGTTGAGCAGGACATACTTGCCCTTGATTACCTCATCCAACGCATCCCATACAACCGCTTCTCCTGCCTCAATTAGGCGCGTTGCACTACGGATATTGTGGGCATAATCACCCTTGATGAGCCAGCTGATAACAAATGGTTTGAAGAGCTCGATTGCCATCTGCTTTGGCAAACCACACTGGTGAATCTTGAGCTTCGGGCCCACCACGATGACTGAACGACCCGAGTAGTCGACGCGCTTACCAAGCAAGTTCTGGCGAAAGCGCCCTTGCTTACCCTTAAGCATATCGCTAATGCTCTTAAGGCGGCGGCGTCCACCAGTTGCATTGACAGCGCGGCCACCACGAGCAGCCGAGTTATCAATCAGGCTATCGACCGCTTCCTGCAGCATACGCTTCTCGTTACGCTGAATTACCTCTGGTGCGTTGAGCTCGATGAGCTTCTTGAGACGGTTATTACGGTTGATGACACGACGATAGAGATCGTTGAGGTCACTCGTCGCAAAGCGTCCACCACTCAGGGCTACCATTGGCCGCAGGTCTGGTGGAATGACTGGCAAGACCGTCATACACAGGCTTGATGGCTTAATGCCCGCCGCTTGCATACCCTCGAGCACCTTAAGGCGCTTCAGTAGCTTCTTCTCGCGTTGACCACGCGCACCTTCGGCTTCTTCTTGCAGATCGGCGATAAGCGTGTCGAGATCAATATCCTCTAGCAATGTCTTGAGAGCCTCTCCGCCCATACCAACCTTCACGAGCTCCTCATACTCTTCAGGGAGGTTACGATAGTCGGTATCGCTTAGGAGGGCGCGCTTTTGTAGGCTCTCAAGCTGAGCTTTCTTTTGGCTGTAGGTTGCCTCAAGCTCTTCGTACTCACGTGTTTGCTGCTCGGCAAGAGCTTTCACGTCTGCCCCATCAGCTTCAGCTTCACGCTGAAAGCGAATCTTGATGGCAGCCCGTGCCGCCTCAGTCTCAGCCTCAAGGTCAGTCAAATAAGCGTCACGTGTTTCAGCGTCGACGTCGAGGATGACATAGGTAGCAAAGTAGGCGATCTTCTCGAGATTGCGCACCGTAATGCCTAGCAAGAGGCTCATCGCACTGGGTGTGCCGCGCATAAACCAAATGTGCGCAACAGGGGTCGCTAGGCTAATGTGCCCCATCCGCTCGCGACGCACGATCGACTTGGTGACAAGTTCACCATTCTTATCTACTGCAGCTTCGCGGCTGCGCACACCCTTAAGCTTGCTGTCGTGTGGGTTGATATCTTTGACTGGGCCAAAAATACGCTCACAAAACAGGCCATCACGCTCAGGCTTCTGGGTTCGATAGTTGATCGTCTCCGGCTTGGTGACTTCGCCGTAGCTCCACTTGAGGATATCCTCGGGGCTGGCGACGGCCAAGCGTACCGCATCAAAATTGGCGATATCGTGATCTGTTACCACGTGGGACATCTTAGGCTTCCTCCTCGCTTAGGTTTTCTACTGTGTCAATATCTTGGACGGACATGCCGCTGTCATCGGCGATCGTGCCAATGCCGTCGGATTCATCAAGATAGGTTGCTTCGTCATCACTCTCGTCAGATGGGACGGTTTTGTCGGCAGGGCCCGCAGCAGCAATGACATGCTCAGCATCGACCGACTCGTCAGACTCATCCAGCAGGTCGACACGCAGGCCCAAACCTTGCAGCTCCTTGACAAGCACATTGAAGCTCTCAGGCAGCTTTGGCCCAGCAATTGGCTCATCCTTGATGATTGCCTCGTAGGCTTTGGCGCGGCCATACACGTCGTCTGATTTAATTGTCAGCATCTCCTGTAGAGTAGTCGCCGCACCGTAAGCTTCGAGTGCCCAAACCTCCATCTCTCCGAGGCGCTGACCACCATTTTGAGCCTTACCACCAAGTGGCTGCTGAGTCACCATGGTGTATGGGCCGGTGCTGCGGGCGTGGATCTTGTCGCTCACCATATGGTGGAGTTTAATCATATGCATCACGCCGACCGTTGTACGCTCCTCGAATGGCTCACCGCTCAGGCCATCGTAGAGTTGGCTCTTGCCGTCGCGCGCAATGCCAGCCTTTTCAAGCTCATCCTTGATGGTATCGGCTGGCACACCGTTGAACGGCGGCGTGGCAACCTTGTAGCCGAGTGCTCGTGCAGCCATGCCGAGGTGCGTCTCAAAGAGCTGGCCAAGGTTCATACGGCTTGGCACACCAAGCGGGTTGAGGATGACATCAACAGGAGTACCATCAGCTAGGTATGGCATATCCTCTACCGCCATAACGCGGGCGCATACACCCTTGTTACCGTGGCGGCCAGCCACCTTGTCACCGACACCAATCTTACGCAATTGGGCGACAAATATCTGAATTTGCATCAATACACCCGTCTTGAGCTCGTGGCCATTCTCGCGGCTAAATACCTTGACGCCAACAACTTTACCGCCACCAGCATTGTTCATGCGTTGGCTGGTGTCGCGCACATCCTTGGCCTTTTCACCAAAGATTGCACGCAGCAAGCGCTCCTCACTACTGAGCTCTTGCTCACCCTTTGGCGTAATCTTTCCAACCAAGACATCACCTGCCTTGACCTCAGAGCCAATCTGTACAATACCGCTCTCATCCAAGTGGCGAAGGCTATCCTCACTCACATTTGGAATATCGCGTGTCACGATCTCTGGACCAAGCTTTGTCTCGCGTACCTCGACAGTGTAGTCCTTGATGTTGATGCTGGTAAGGGTATCATCTTCTACCAAGCGACGGCTCAAAATCACCGCGTCGTCCATGTTATAGCCACCCCACGGCATAAAGGCTACCAGCAAGTCCTTACCGAGGGCAAGCTCACCATCGGCAATGGACGCACCCTCGATGAGAGTGTCACCCTTCGCAACGGTTTGGCCGCGGCTAACCCGGACTTTTTGGTTAATACAACGATCGTCATTGCTCTTGGCAAAGTGGATCAGGTCGTAGCGCTTGACGCCATCAGCATAGCGCACCTCGACTGCTTCGCCATCAGCCCGAATCACTTCGCCATCAGCCTCGGCCGTCACAAGCTGGCTCGAGTTGCGCGCCACCTCGTGCTCAATGCCAGTGCCAACCGTTGGCGACTCTGGCTGCAAAAGCGGCACTGCCTGGCGCTGCATGTTGGAGCCAGTCAAGCTGCGGTCAATACGGTTCTTCTCGATAAATGGCACGAGGCTCGCGGTCGACCCAAGGATCTGCTTGTGTGCAGCGTCCATGAAAGTGACTTCGCTGGTATCTACCTGCCCTGGCTGGAGGAACTTGCGCGCACTGACACGATCGCGTACGAAGGTACCATCCTCATTGAGACGAGCACCAGCGTCGGCAATCACCTCAGTTACTTCTTGCGAAGCATCGAGGTAGACGATTTCATCAGTCACGCGGCCATCAACTACCTTGAGGTATGGTGTCTCAATAAAGCCGTATTCGTTGATACGTGCGTAGGTAGCGAGGTTAAGTACTAGACCAATGTTAGCACCCTCTGGTGTCTCCACTGAGCAGATCCGGCCATAATGGGTGGGGTGAGCATCGCGCACTTCAAAGCCGGCTCGCTCGCGGCTGAGGCCACCAGGCCCCATCGAGCTCAGGCGACGCTTGTGGCTCAGCTCCGACAGTGGGTTTACCTCATCAAGTAGCTGGCTCAACTGGCTACTGGCGAAGAACTCGCGCACTGCTGCCACTACCGGGCGAGCATTAATCAGCTGGCTCGGCGTAACCGTCTCAAGGTCACTCATGCTCATACGGTCCATTGCATTGCGCTGCATCCGGAGCATACCAACGCGGAACTGGCGCGCCACCAACTCGCCAACCAGCTTCACACGGCGATTGCTCAGCGAGTCGATATCATCAGCTGGCTCTTGTGTGTTGTTAAGGCGAATAATTTCACGCAAGACACCAATCAAATCACTCATCTGCAATGTGCGATATTCGGCCGTATTGGGTACATCAACACCTAGACGCTGGTTGATCTTGTAGCGGCCAACGCGGCTGTAGTCGAAACGCTTAAAGTCGAAGAACATGCGCTCAATCATCTGACGAGCGTTCTCTACGGTAGCGAGATCACCTGGGCGCAGACGGCGATAGACCTCAATCAACGCTTCGTTGATGCCATGCGCTGGATCCTTCTCGAGCGTGGCTTCGATGTATTTCATCTCACCAGTGTCGATATCAGCAAAGGCCTCGCGAATGGCCGACACCTTGCTCATACCAAGAGCACGCAGCAAGGTGGTGGCTGCAATCTTGCGGCGGCGATCGATCTTCACGTAAATTGCGCCTGATGGACTGGTCTCAAACTCAAGCCATGCCCCACGACCTGGGATCATCTTGGCACCATAGAGGTTGCGCCCTGCCACGCGGTCAGCACTAAACAGTACACCAGCACTCCGAATCAGCTGGCTTACCACTACACGCTCTGTTCCATTAATGATAAACGTTGCGCGCTCCGTCATCCAAGGGTAATCGCCCATGTAGATGCTCTGTTCCTTGACTTCGCCGGTCGTCTTATTGATAAGCTCAACAGTGGCTTGTAGTGGTGCGTCGAAGGTCAGGTTGTTTTCTTTCGCAAACTGCTCTGTATGCTTGGGCTCGCCAAAGGCATAATCCTTAAAGCGCAGCTCGAGCTTCTGGCCAGTGTAGTCTTCGATTGGATTGAGCTCTGCGAAAATTTCGCTCAAGCCCGTCTCGACGAAGTCCTTCCAGGATTCTTCTTGGTGAGCCAGCAAGTCGGGTACTGCCAGCGCGGTGTCATTGCTGGTAAAAAACACACGCGATGGAGCAGTTGTTGCCGTGGTAGGTGTAGGCATATAAACTCCTCTTGAATTATTGTTATCTATCCGCACGTGCAAGGACTCCAAAACCCTGCTCGTGCATTTGTTGTGGCACCGAAGCTTTACTCAATATAAGTTTTCGCACACTAAAACGCCACGCCACCGGCGTAGTCCGCACCTAACCCATATTACACAACCTTCATTAATATTTCATTATAGCGAATGAACTGTTAGTGCGTCAAGCATTTTTCTATTTGAAATTTCAAAAACCTATACTAAGATCTACGTAAATTACTCTCACTCGTACAAGCCTCGAGCGTGCCCGCTGACATTGTATACATACCGCCCTGTTTTGGGAGATAGACACAACTTTTGGACTGGTCCGTGATCCCAAAGAGCACACTTTGTGCTTGGATCTTGCAGCACTTCGCGAACATACCGTAGAAACACGCCTTCTGTTGACAGTGATGGCGAGAATCCTTCGTCAATTGTCTGATCTCGGCGTTTAGCATCAGCCACCGACAACCAACCATCGCACTGTCCTGGACAATTGACGAATGGATTCTTTGCCAGTAGTTGCTCACGCTCAGCCTGCGTGGCTATAACACCAGACACGCTACCCATCGCAAAGTTATCCCAGGATATCGCCTTCCCTGATGAATAGTCAGCCGCACGCGCTAATACATCCCCCATAACAGTTTGGGTGCGCATGAGCTCCTTAGTGTCTCGCTTAGCCTGATAGAAAAAGGCAAGCGTCGCCATACAGGCAATAATTAACACGATCGTTACCAACATAACAACAGTCATACGCCGTGGACGGAAGCATCGTGGTTTTTTTGCTTGAGATGGAGTATTTGTAGACTGGGTTGTCGATTGGTCGCTATGTTGTGTCATAGCCTTACTATAGCACAAAGCAGCTACTCGTGCTATTTTGCATTTGTGCGCTGGCCAATCACTTCATCGGCTAGGCCATACGCCACGGCATCTGCGGCACTCAGCCAGTAGTCACGCTCCATGTCAGCCTTGATTTTATCGAGTTTTTGGCCAGTGTTGTCCGCCATAATGGTAGCCAGCCGCTCCTTGAGAGCGATACTCTCGCGTAAGCTAATTTCTTGGTCTGTTACTTTGCCGCGCGTACCACTGCTCGGCTGGTGGATCATCACGCGGGCATTAGGCAAGACAAAGCGTTTACCCTTCGCACCGCTACTAAGCAAGAAGGCACCCATGCTCGCCTGCAGGCCAATGCCAATCGTCTGCACATCTGGCGCGACATATTGCATAGTATCGTAGATTGCGAGACCATCATATACACTGCCACCAGGGCTGTTGATATAGAGCTGGATGTCCTTGTCTGGGTTTTCATTGGCAAGATGGAGCAGCTGCGCGACAACGACATTGGCTGTCATCTCAGTCACTTCTTCGCCGAGGAAGATAATGCGATCCTCGAGTAAACGCGAGTATATATCGTAGCCACGCTCGCCATCACGCGTGCGGACGATGACGTTGGGCACTAGGTAATCATTCGGTTTCATCATAGTACTATTGTAACGAGAAAATTAGCACTCGTCAATATAGAGTGCTAATTTCCGTTATGCGAGCTGTATTATCTGCTACTTCTTAGTATTCTGCGCCACCAGCCAGTCGATCGTCTTTTCTGTCAAGAGGCGGTTGGCAATCTCGTGCTGCACCTCTGGCTCATCAAAGCGTGCCACCATAGTTGCATCATTGGCGTACTGTTGCTTGAAGGCACTGATGCGCTCTTGTAGCTCCTCTGCTGTGGCTTCGATCTTCTCAGCCTTACTCAGCTCAGCCAGGACAAGCCCAGCCTTAATGCGCTCATCGGCCGCTGGTTTAGCCTCCTTCTCGATCCACTCGTCTTTGTCCTTATATTCCTTCTCGGCAAGGTACTGCTCAAGGGTGCGACCGCGGTGAGCAAGGTTTTGCACTAAGTCCTGTTCGATCGAGCGAAGCTGGTCAGCTCGCAATACCTCCGGGATGGCTACCGTACTGGCATCGGCCAACTGCTTGACGGCTACGTCGCGCAGCTCGTCATCTGCTTCACGCTGCTTTTGCGCAGTAATTTCTTTCTCGATATCTTTCTTGAGATCTTCAATAGAAGTAAAGGGCCCAACCTTTGCAGCAAACTCATCGGTCAGCTCAGACAGTGTCACTTTCTTGACCTTCTTAATGGTCGTATCAAAAACGACTGCTTGCCCGGCTAGTTCGCTCGCATGGTAGTCCTTCGGAAAGGTGAGTTCAACCGCCTTCGTTTCACCAGCCTTGAGGCCAATCAATGCCTCTTCGAAGCCTGGAATGAATGACTTACTGCCGAGCACAAGTGGATAATCTTTCCCGGTGCCACCAGCAAAAGGCGTACCATCACGCTTACCGACAAAGTCAATCGTCACTTCATCGCCGTCCTGAGCTGCTTCATCAGTGTCCGTACGCTCGGCCATGCTGTGGCGAATCCGGTCAAGGATCTCCGTTACTTCTTCTGGCGTAACGGTTATCTTCGCTGGCTTGAGCTTGAGTTTCTTATAGTCACCGAGAGTAATCGTGGGCATAACCTCTGCCTCAGCAGTAAATTCCAGCTCGCTGCCAGGCACGAACTTCTTAATCTCCACCTCTGGGCGTTCAAGCACCTGCACGTCACTCTCGAGGAAGGCTGCAGCAACTGCTTTGCTCAGGGCGTTGTTAAGCGTCTCCTCGGCGAGGTGTTCTGGATTGGTATTCTTTGCAACCAACTCGAGCGGGGCATGACCCTTGCGGAAACCATCAACTTTAGTCGTCTTGGCGAGTTTACGCAAAGCAACCTGGCGAGCTGCCTCCAGTTCGTCTGCACCGACGGTAATCGTGGCGCGTACTTTGGTGTCTGATAGGTGGTCTAGTGTCGTCTTCATAGTTGGTTATTGTATCATATGTCGCTGGCAGTGTGAAATAGGCACGCGACAGACCCAGGTATGCATGCGTATATTATAATGTTTCGCAAGACGAGCAAAACAAGAAGCTAACAGAGATGAGCTATAGCTGTCATAAAGATGCAGATGGTGATACTACGATAAATCAAAGTCATCGTCTTCACTGCGCGATGGCTGACGACGATAATCCTTAACGGCACTGACGACGCGCTCCAGACTGAGCTTTTGCTCCTCGCTCGTCGCAATATTCTTGAGGGTGTAAATCTCGTTCTCCAGCTCATCCTCACCAACAAAGAGGAAATATGGGATCTGTTTCTTGATCGCTGCCTTGAGCTGCTTGTCTAGTTTGCGGCCAGTGAAATCGACTTCCACATTGACGTCCTCATCGCGCAGGTCGTCCGCTAGCTCGAGCGCACCGCGCATTGCCCCGCCAAGGACGATCATATAAATATCGGTTGTGGAGCTAAACTCTGGTAGCAGCTGATGCGCCTCGAGAAAGAGCTGCATCATTGATAGGCCCGGTGCAAAGCCGACCGCACTAATAGGCTCAGCTCCAAACATCCCCACTAGGCCATCATAGCGCCCACCACCAAAGAGCGAACGGTTATTATCTGGATGCGTGTCGAAAAACTCAAACACTGTACCCGTGTAATAATCTAGTCCACGCATGAGCGTGATATCGAAGATGGCATTTGTTACGCCACTACGCTCAAGTAGTGTAAAGAGTCGCTGCACATCGCGCACCGCCTCACTATCGCGAATCGATTCGGGGAGATCGGCCATAGTACGTGCCGTCAAGAGCTGAGCAATCCGCTGCAAGCCGACTGGTGCCGCCGCCTCACCAAAGATCTCAATCGCCTGGTCGCGAAAGGCCTGTGGTGGAATCTTGTTCTTACGATCAAACAGCCGAATCATCAGCTGAGCCTGCACGGCATCGAGCTCGAGAAACTGCGCCATCATAAGGTTGATCAACTGGCGATTGTTGATGCGAATAGTGTACATGTCGTCCGTCGCGCCAAAGGCCTTCATGATACGGCTACCAAGTGCGATAATCTCGGCCTCGGCCTGCATGTTATCAACGCCAAAGATATCGACATTCATCTGCCAAAATTCACGCTCTCGCCCCCGTTGTGGTCGCTCATAGCGCATAAACTGGGCAATACTAAACCAACGCGCTGGGTAGGCGATCTCTTGGCGGTGCTTGGCAATCATCCGGCTTACGCTCGGTGTCATCTCAGGACGGATCGCTACCTGTCGATCGCCACGATCAATAAACTGATACGTCTGGTCATTCACTAACTCGTCACCACTCTTGGCGGCATACACTTCAACCGGCTCAAGCAGTGGTGCATCGTATTCTTCGTAGCCGTAGCTCTTGGCAACGTGACGCCAGGTCTGAAAGATGTATTTGCGCACGCGAAGATCTTCCGGATACCAATCCCGCGCCCCCCGATATGATTCCGATGAAAGCTTTGTCATAGTTACTGCTATTTTTGCATAAACGGCATGGAAAAACAAGCCCTTTAGCTAGATTCACCTCTCTCCATAGCGTCATCACACGCTAACTCTATAGCGTTACGCAGTGCTACATGCCCTCTCTTACTACTTTATGTTTGAAAAGGAGTAAAGAGAGTAGAATCTCTACTCTTGATCCGAGCGTAGCCGATGCTGCTGCACCCAGGCATACATCGCAATACCCGCTGCTACGCCGACATTGAGGCTACGTGTACTGCCAAACTGCTCAATTGCAACAATACCCGTAGCCCGCTCGAGCAGCTCGGGACGAATACCAGGCCCCTCTGCCCCAAACAAAAGCACGGCACTACGCGGCAGCGCGACCGAGTGAAGTGGCTGTGAACCGGCAACATTATCGACCGCGATGAGTGGCCGACCAGTAATAGCCTGTAAGAAATCTTCAACCGTTTGGTGATAGTGCACGTGCAGATACGTGTCCGTCATCATTGCGCCACGCTTATTCCACTGCCGCCGGCCAATAATGTGGACATGCCGCACCCCAAAAGCATTAGCGCTGCGGACGATCGTTCCCATATTGAAGTCGCGCACCACATTATCAATCGCAATATGAAGTGCCGAGCCATGCTCATCAAGATCGGCAATGATCGCTTGGTGAGATAGCCCTTTATAGCGGTCTACCACATTGCGACGGTCGGTTGCCGCAGGGGCAGAGTGTTGGGTGCGCTTCATCGTGCTCATTAGTTATATTATGCTGCTATTCCTATGGTATTAGCGTCATTTTCTTCGGCAGGCTGCTGCGCCATCCCGCTGATCTTGCGAATGATGCGGATGCCCTCTTCGGTAAGCTCACCCTGTGTTGGCTGTCCGGTGCGTGATGATATAGCCAGGCCGTACAGTATGCGGCTTGCAGTATCTGGCGTAAGATCTTCGCCCGATCGTGTAGCAATTAAACCTAGCGCACCAACCATCCGTCGGCGCACCTCAGCATACTGCTTATCTCCAGCTTCACCCGAGTTGGCGGTGCCGCACTCCTTTCGGATTTCTTCGATCTTTTGTTGTATCCACTCTAGTTTGTTGAACTTTTGGGACGATGGATGGATAGAGGTCATATCATTACTCCTTACATATCTAAAATAGTGGCAGACCCGCCACAGTTTATTTACCTGATTGTATCACAAAACTCTTTACGCAAGACCAAAATTCGTATACAATACACGGTAAGAGCCTGCGGTGCGTATATCTGCGGATGTGGCGGAATTGGTAGACGCGCTAGCTTCAGGTGCTAGTGCCCTGCGGGGCGTGGAGGTTCAAGTCCTCTCATCCGTACCAACAAGCTCTTACCCGAACCCACCCCAGTCGAAACAGGCTGGGATGCGGTTCCAGATGTTGAACAACGCTCACCCACCAGGGTGGGCGTTGTTCGTGTTGTGGGGCTCGTGGGCTCATCGTCAGCGGTGGGCGGTGTGGTTGAGTTGTCAGGCTGAGCCGCGTGCTGCAGGTGGTGCGCATGGGCTGCGGCGTGCAGGCTGGGGCTGGTTAGCTGGTCGAAGGGTGGGACGAGCAGGGCGCTAAGGCGAGTGCCGAAGCCGGTATCGGCGAGGTGGACGGGGCGAGAAGTCACGGCTGGCGTGTTAGTAGCAGCAGCGTCTCCTCCCCCACTGGCATCGCTCGTTCCTTCTTCTCCCCTGTCGCTGTGCTGCCCATCGTGTGCGTCCGCGTCCTTGCCCGGCTGCTTGCCGCCGCCGGCCGCGCCATCGCCTGCGCTAGGCAAGATGACTCGCCCCTCCTCATCGACGAGCGGATTGACCAGCACCCGCTCGAAGAACACTTGGTTGAGCAGTTTCTTCAGGTGGGCGGGTGCTGCCGTGTAGAGGCGGTGGCAGTCTTCGAGAAGGTCAAGGGCCTGGGTGAGGTGCTGGCGGACTTCGGCAGCATCGGCCTTGTAGGCGGCCAGCTGGCGCTCGATCTGGCTGAGCTCGGTGGACAGCTCAGCCTGCTCCTCCTTGAGTAAGTCAAGGGGCACCGCGCCTTCGTAGTGGGCGTGGAGGAGACGACGTCGTCTGTCCTCAATGTTGGTACGGCGGGTGGTGAGGGAGCGCACTGCCTTGGCCTTGTCCCCTTCTATCTGGCTCAGCTCGTCGTGGAGGTAGTGCTCAATCTGCGTTCTGTCTGCTGCGCTGAGCTCGATGGCCCGGTAGAGGTCACTCATCCGGTCTTCGACGACGTCGATGAGCACGGCGGTGAAGGTGCAGTCGTGGAGGCGGCAGCGGCGGGCGCAGACGAAGTAGCTATAACCGTAATATAGCCAGGTGAAGGATGCTAAAACGAATTATTCAAAATAGAGCAGTCTGTAGAGGAGCTTCACCTTCGCCTACGTCCGTAAACACGACACTCCGTCCGACGAGGGGCTTTATATCTAGCAAATAATTACTCAAATGACCATGCCAAATTAAGCACTGGCCAACTGCATAAGGTCCGTCAATGAGACTCCATGACATCGAACCAGCAGGCAGGATGCGACATTCTTCAGACTTCTGTTTCAGGTTGACGATCGTCGGCAGCATATCGCACCAAATCGTGTCTGAAACTGAGATATCTCGGTCGTCTGCAACTAGACGAGAAACAGCATGCAGATCAGCCGTTACCTGTTCTGCAGAAGGTAGAGTAGAGATAAGAGCTGCCAACGCGCCCTGTTCGTACCAACGGGCTGGATGGCGTGATCGTGCAGCTGTACCAACTTTTACAACCCCACCTCCAAAAGCAGCCAAATAGAGGTAATGCTCTTGGGATACGTAGCTGCGTAGTTGTGGAGGCACAGCATTCAGGTGTTTAGTGTTGTGTAGCGCTACGAAACCTTCTTGAAACTGACAAGACCGACATTGATGTCCTTTGGTCACCTGAGCGGCATGCGGGCAAGGAGTATGTGCTCCAGTAGTGCCATAAGAAAAGTCATAATAACCAGTACAGTGCCGTTCGGTCCCCTGTGGTAATGGGATTCCGACGGACAAGTTGATCGCAGTAATGACACCATTACGGATGATCTCATAATGAGGATTACCGTTATTTTTCCACGTTATTCCGCAAAATATATCCATGTCTGTCATTTCTTTATAATAGCGTATCAAGATATTATACTGCCCTGCCGTCCACATAATATACCATTACAGCGATGGTTAGCACGGAAATTATCTGCTACTATAGAAAAAGGAGGCTTAACATGCAAGAAATTACAGCACTATATAACTCTTCCCTCGCCGCGTACAACTGTTTAGCACCGACGTATGGTTTGAAGGATGGCGTTGAAGTTATCAATGAAGACCTTGCGCGTTCGTTTGTTGCAATGCTTCCACCGCATGGCCGAGTTCTTGACCTAGGTTGTGGGCCAGGCCAGTATAGTCGATATTTTGCCTCGCAAGGCTACGACGTCGAGGCCGTCGACAATAGCCCAGCAATGATAGAAGAGTTACATCGTCGAGGAGCATCAACAAAAGTAACAACTCGATGCCTTGACATGAGACAACTAGATTATAATGGTAGTTTCGTTGGTGTGTTTGCGCTTGCTAGTCTCATACACCTCAGGCAAGAAGACCTACCCGCCGTCCTTACGTCAATCCGTGCCGCCCTTATCCCTGGTGGTGCATTTCTCGCAAACTTTGCTATATCCAATCAAGGGCTCCGCTTTGAGCGTTTAACAGCCACCGATTACGCACAGTCTGGGCGATTCTTTCAGCATTACAAGACAATAGACATCCCGCGTCGCATGCTCGAGAAGGCTGGGTTCCGCATCGACCGAATCGATATCCGTATCGTGCGCCCGATGCTCAGCGATGGGACCCGAGGGTATACTGAGTGGGCAAATTTTATGGGAGCACGGATAACGGATTAACTCATCATTTCTGCAATTATATTGTATAATGCAGTTACTATGCTTGCTCGTTTCCTCCATCGCCACAAACGCCTTACCTTTACTCTAGTCGTCATTGTGTGCCTCACACTATTTCTCAATTACGGCCCGTGGAGCGCCCGCGGTACTTTTGCGCGTATCGTGACGGAGGAGGTGACGCAGCGTGTCGATATTGTCTACGACTCAGGCAACACAATGCATTATTTGGGCCTTCATGCCGACCCCAATGGAACAGTAATTGGGCGCATCCGCCCCACATCTAGTCAAGGAACAATATCCTTGCCAGAGCGGGTATTTCGAGATTGCCCACGTGGCTGTAGTCGTTGGGAATCACCAGACGACCAGTCTGCCCATGCCGGTCTGACGCGTGCTGATGATGTAGACAATGCCGTTAGTAGCTTCCTTCATCTCCCAACGTTTGGGCAACCAACTGCTCGCGATCTTTTTCTGCAAGCTATTGCGCGTGATGCCCGCTGTATAACGCGCTCTCGCGGAAGTGTTGCGGAATTTGATGTAGTCTGTATTAATCAGAAGACTGGTGCTTTTTTGTATCGGTTGTCCGAAATATCATCAACCCACAACGACTAACCCCTCGACTGCAGCATTGCGTTAATGAGTTAAATAATAACTAATGTGTGAAGCTCTACCCCACCAGGATTTACCAAAGCAGCCTGAAAACGACCTACTGCTTTGAAACACTTCCGCAAAAAACGACACGGAAGCTTAGCCGGACGACCAGTCAATACCCAAAAGTATTGGGCGTCTCGCGATAGATGTAGCTTCAAACTACAAGGTAATGGCTAGGCTCTCATCATTTTGTGGGAATATTAAGGAATTAGTCAGTCTAAAAATAAAGAGGGTTGTGAGCGCCTACTCCGTTTTGTTGATCCAACTATACCATCACATAAAACAGCCATAAATACTCTAGCCCTTATCTTTGATCATTACTTTCCTGTTTGATCTCACAAGAATTATACCAACGATGCCAACAAGCAACAGTACTACACCGCTAACGTAATCTGAATATACTTCAGGCCATGGCCGCACTATCGAGTATGGTATTAGTTTTCGAGTCACAATAGGCTCGAGAATTGCCCCGATCGGCAGGATAAACCAGAATATACGCGATGACTTTTTTGGCAAAGCTGCAATCCAGCCGCATACCCCTAGTAGTGCACATAGCACAAGAGCAGCAATGAACCAAAATGAATTCGCCATAAATATCGAGGAGTCATACACCCCAATAAGATAGCCAACGCCGTAATGGAGTAGCAGTGTGAGTTCTGCAATAGCAGCGCCACTGATCGCCGCTTTTACCAAGCCTTGAGACCTCCACCCTGCCAAGAATGGCAACGCCGCCCAGACGACACCTGCATTAAATAACTTACTAAATATCTTGCGGATACAAGAGTATAACTGCCACTGCCCTTCCATTTCTTGGGGGAAGTAGATATTGCTGACAAGCGATAGTATTGCTAATGCAAGGGATAGGAGAATGACAGTCAGGTATTTATGGCGAAATGCGTGCATGATTTGATCATAGGGAATTATTGAGTTGCCGTCAATCTGCATTATCAACACGACATCTAACGATACTGACGCCGTATTCCTCAAGGAGGGTTGTCATCCTTTGAAACGCTATATCTAACAGAACGCCAATTTTTGCTTGGTTGTTTCCAGACGCCGTTAGTGTCACACCAATTCTTCCACCTTCTTGACGAATTGGACGAGTCTTTACGTACACGTCCACGAATTCACGAGTCAGTACAGCAGATGCCTCTGCAAGGACCGACTCATCATTTGTGCTCGTCATGATCGTCATCGTTCTTAAAAATCCGCTACCGAGGCGGCGCTTCAAAATATCAGATGCGTACTCACTGACTATAGCGCGAACCTCTGTAGGAACACCCGGAAGACACAGAACAGACATCGTATCATCTACATCAATAACGACCGCTGGTGCAGCACCAACCGGATTATAGATTGGCACTGCCCCGGTGGGCAGCAAAGCCATCTTTTTGCGAGCATTCCTTGCTGATACAGACACATCCCGCTCAACTATTCCTTGTGACTCCAAGTCAGAATATCGTTTCTGGATATATTCAATTGCAGTTTGATTAATCTCGAGCGGCAACTCAAGGGCACGAGCAACTGACTCGACAGTTCGGTCATCAATTGTCGGACCAAGACCTCCAATGGTAAAAATTAAATCTGGCTCCGTACGTATGCAATATGCCAACGCGTCTTGTATTGCAATTGGGTCATCGTGTACCGTAACTACCGTCGTAACCAGCGCACCACGACCAGCAATTTGTGTGCAAAGCCAGTGAGAATTAGTATCGAGTGTGCTTCCGTTGAGCACCTCATCGCCTATTGTGATGATAGCTCCTCGCCTGCGAGGCATATGTACTCCTTTTCTCTATTATACTGGATGGCTAGTTTAAATAGTAGTTCTTTATTTTAGATGCAAGTAAATAGCTACAGTTATATCTTGATTAATACACCACCCCAGCGGGCAACGTCGCTGGCACGACTGGCGTTTCATCTTCGATTGATGCACACGGGTATGAACAGTAGTCAACCGACAGGAATCCAGCTGATCGGTAATTGCCACTGGCCTTCGCCCCACCAAATGGTGCCGCAGTCGTTGCGCCAGTCAGTGGCTGGTTCCAGTTGATGATGCCTGCCTTTGTTCGCTGGTAGAATGCTTCGTATCGTGCACGCTCACGAGTAACGATGCCAGCAGCAAGACCAAACTGTGTTGCGTTTGCTTGGGTAATTGCTTCAGCCAGGGTCTGCACTGTCGACACCTGAAGGAGTGGCCCAAAGATTTCTTCATCTGGTAATAGCACACCAGTGACATCGATTAATCCAGGACTGACAAAGTTATCGCCAAGCGTCGGGATTGGTTCAGCAGGAACGAGAACATGTGCGCCAGCTGAGACGGCAGCATGGTACTTGTCAAAGAAATGACGAACCGCTCCATAGTCAACCAACGGCCCCATGAAAGGCGTTGGATTGGTATCGAACTGATTGCCAACGACAATACTCTCAACCGCTTGCCGAAGTGCAGGAATAAATTCGTCTGCAATCGCCGCATTAACGATAAGCCGCCGCGCCGATGAGCAGCGTTGGCCGCTTGAAATATAGCCGGACTGCACCGCAATGTGCACTGCGAGGCGTACATCATCATAGTCCCAGATGACAAGTGGGCTATTGCCACCCATTTCGAGGGCGCAGATCTTATCTGGTGCACCGGCAAGCTGTTTCTCGATTGACACGCCAGCCGCTCGACTACCGATGAAAAGGACGCCGTTTACCTGAGAATGTGCAATGAGTTTTTGCGCTACGTCGCCATCGCCATGAATAACCTGAAGCACCCCATCTGGCAGTCCAGCCTGTTGCCAGAGTTGCGCGTAGTACTCACCAGCATATGGCACTTTTTCACTTGGTTTGAAAATCACAGTATTGCCAGCAAGAAGAGCAGGCATGACATGGCTATTTGGCATGCTCATTGGGAAGTTATACGGCCCCAGCACTGCCATAACACCGTGAGGCCGATAACGCGTCACCGACTGGCGTCCATTGACTTGTTTCGTCACTGTCTGAGCCCGTTGATCATAGGCGTCGAAGACCGCCTGTACTTTATTACCAAGTGATTTGACTTCAGTGCGTGCTTCCCAGAGTGGCTTGCCATTATCCTGCGAAATAATGCGTGCAGCATCTTCGCTATGTGTCGTTACTTGATCGGCAAAGGCGCGGATAATGTCTTTGCGTGCATCAAGCGGTGTCGCTTCCCATGTTCGCTGTGCACACGTTGCGGCAGAAACAGCCTGTGTGATTGCAGCGTCATCCGCAAGGTGTCCAGACCAGATTGGTTCGTTGGTGGCAGGGTTACGGGATATTATGCGTTGATCGACACTCATGTTCATTAACCTCTTTCTTCCTCTATTTTATTGAGGCATGACAAAGAAATCAATTGCTATAGATAGCAGATACACTTCCCCGCAACGCTTTATTGCCAATCCACCGTATATTCATTGCGTAACATTGCAGTAATTGTGCGAGCTTGTAGGGTAGTTTTTGTCCCAGGATTAAGAATGCCGTGAGGGTCGAAGAGCTGCTTGATTTGCTGGTAGAGAGCTGTAAGATCTGGGTTTTGCGCGGCGCGCACAAAACGAGTTTTGAGCCGACCCTCACCACCACTCATCACCAAATGGCCGTCGTATAGCGCAAGCAGCTTGGCGAGTTCGTCATAGAGCTTGAAGATTTTTTGCTTATCGCTCACTTTACGCAGCGAGAGACGTGGATAAATACCATAAAGATTCAGGCTAGGATGGCCAGCGAGAGGTAGCGGTAACTGCAGTGCGCGCGCCAGTGGTGCTAAAGCTCGTATAAACTCTTCAAAGCGCTGTGGCGGCACATAAAATCCCTCGAATAAGCGCGGTGCCCCAACATGTGCGGCATCGGGCCAGCGATAGTTATCAAGCGCAGTAAACCCCACCGCAATATCATCGTCATCATTATCCTCTGCGATTGAAACAGTAGTATCGCCCACTAATTGCAGTTGCTCAAGCTTAGCCTGCTTGCGAGCACGCGTCCGGTTATTAAAATCATCAAGCATCACGAGCAAAACTGCCTGTGGTGTAAACTGCTGGGCAGCCGCTTCGTAAAAAGCATATTTTTTGCCATCACGGCGGAGTTGCTCAAAAATCGCTGCATCAATATATTCAAGTCGAGCAGGCTGCAAAGCATCAATCGTGTCAATCGCTGCTCGTGCATCCTCTCCACTACGAAACACTAAAGCTCCCATCGTCTGCCGAAAGCTAAAAAACTCCGTCTTAAGAATTAGCTCATCAATAATACCGAGCGTCCCCTCACTTCCAATTAACAACGGTCCCAGGTCAAACGTCCCGTCCGGTTGCTTAACCCGCGCAATACCACTGTAACCAGAAGCGTCATTGGGATCAATCTGCTCGATCAACGATGCATTATCAGCGATAATCGCGTCGACACCACGATAGATATCGCCTTCAAGTCCAGGCAAATCCTTGCGTCGACTGAGCTCGCGCCGTGAGAGACGCTCTGTCTGCATAACGTCGCCGTTGGCAAGCACGACTTCAAGCTGATCGATTGCCTCAGCAAAGTCAGTCGTACGACTCAATGTTGTTCCACGGACACCTGCTGCCAAAACACCACCGACTGTACCCCGTTGGTTAGCTAGTGGCCCAACACCAGCACCCTGCATACTCAGTGCTACAGTCAGGTTATGCGCCAGCACACCTGGCTGAACACGAACTCGCTGCGATTTACCATCATATTCAAAGATCGTGTCGAGGGCTGTCGTATCGAGCAGTATCCCCTGGCCCACGGCACCACCCAGCGCACCACAGCCAGCGCCGCGTGTAACGACTGGTATCGTGTGGCCTTTTTCGGCCATTTGCCAGGCAAAACGGGTGATCTTGCGAATATCACTCACAACGCGCGGCACTACCACGAGTTCTGGCGTTGCCGCTAGAATACCGGCATCTGCACTGACTGACGCACGCCAATCGGCCCGAGTCGAAACAGACCCGGCAATATGACTGCGTAAATAATTTGCAATTTTACTCACACTTCCCCCGTTAGCTTACTGCTTATACTATAGCACAGGGCAGCGCATTTACACCAGGTGCGGTACAATAAAAATGTGAACTTATCGACACAGCTCTCTCAAATCAAAGGCGTTGGGCCAAAAACAGCTGAGCAACTAGCTCAGGCTGGGCTCTTGACTGTCAATGACCTCATCATGTTTTTGCCACGCAAGCACGATGATTTTACTGCGGCGAGCTCAATCGCAACCCTGACACCAGGCAATGTGACGATCACGGCGCGCTGCGAATCGATCAGCACGCGCGCGGTGCGGCGTGGTCTCCGCATTACCACAGCAGTACTGGCAGATAGCTCGGGTAAGCTCAATGCTGTGTGGTTTAACCAGCCATATCGAGTACAGCAGCTTGCGAGTGGGGATGAATGTTACTTTCGGGGACAATTTGAGTATAAGAATGGCCGCTACCAACTCACCAACCCAAGTGCCGAGCGCGTCAAAGAGCTTGTCCATCATGACACCAACCTGCTGCCCATCTACCACGCAGTACACGGCCTCAAAAGCCAACTGGTGCGCAAACTACTCACTGAGCTACGACCACTGATAACAATGCTGCCCGAGACACTCCCCTCGCACATTGTTGCACACGAAGGCTTAATGAGCCGGAGCGAGGCGCTGCTTGCGATGCATTTCCCTACCACATCAGAGGATGTCGCAAGAGCACGCCAGCGCTTTGCCTTTGAGGAACTCTTTAGCTTGCTGCTTGCTAGTCAGCTCAATCGCCAGGCGCATGCTCAGCTCCAGGGCTATGTCATACCGTTTGAGCAAGCTATCGTGAAGTCATTTGTGAGTGCTCTACCCTTTACTCTCACAGACGATCAGCGCCGAGCGGCCTGGGATATCCTGCAAGACTTTCAGCGTAGTACACCAATGAATCGCCTCCTCCAAGGTGACGTGGGTAGTGGCAAAACAGTGGTCGCTGGCCTGGCCGCTCGCCAGGCTGCCAGTGCTGGCTACCAAACCGCCTTGATGGCACCGACAGAGATTCTTGCCCGTCAGCACGCCGCCACGCTCGATGCATTACTTACTCCCTTTGGCGTCAAAGTTGGGCTACTGACTGGCAGCGTGACTGGTGCTATGCGTAGTGAGCTTGTGCAGCGAATTGCACGCGGCGAGGTAGATGTCGTAGTAGGAACGCACGCACTCATCCAAGACTCGGTGAATTTTGCACGGCTTGGCTTTGTGGTAATTGACGAGCAGCATCGCTTTGGCGTGACGCAGCGCCAGAAGCTCCTTGATAAATCCGGCCATATGCCTCACCTACTTGCTATGACAGCGACACCGATCCCCCGCAGCCTTGCCCTGACCGTCTATGGCGAGCTTGATATTAGCATTATTAGCCAGCGCCCGGCGGGTCGCCAGCCGATCATCACCAAAATTATTTCTCCCGCCTCGCGCCCAGCCCTGTACCAACGCGTCACGAAGGAGCTCGAGGCCGGCAGCCAAGCCTATGTCGTCTGCAGCCTCATCGATGACAACCCAGACAATGACGCGCGCAGTGTTGAGACAACTGTGCGCCATCTCAAGAGTAGCACCTTAGGCCGGTGGCGAATTGGTCTGCTTCACGGCAAGATGAAGCCTGCTGACAAAGAACGAGTGATGCAAGAATTTCACCAGCATGTATATGATATTCTCGTGAGTACCACAGTAGTAGAAGTTGGTGTTGATGTGCCAAATGCGACAGTAATGATGATCGAGGATGCCGAGCGATTTGGTCTTGCCCAGCTCCACCAGCTGCGTGGCCGAGTCGGGCGTGGCGCACGCCAGAGCTACTGCTATCTTTTGCTTAATAACCACAGTAGGCCGAGCCAGCGTCTGCGCGAGGTGGAGGCTTCTAGCGACGGCTTTCACTTAGCAGAAGTCGACATGCAGCTCCGCGGCCCAGGCGAAATTTACGGCAAAGCTCAGCATGGCGCGCTCAATCTGCGCATTGCGAGCCTAGCTGACAGCAAGGCAATCGCCCGAGCCCAAAAAGCAGCGCAAGCCTTTATCGCGAGTGGTGATTCACTCGAACACTACCCGGAGCTCCAGGCAGCCGTGCAACGCAATCAACGACTCACGACACTTAATTAAGCTGAGGTGATCTTACCTATTTATAATTCTACCTTTTTCATTCTCTCCGTTCTCGCCCATTTAGGGTTGGGAATGTCATTTTAGAGTATTTCGCCCACATTCCAAACCTTCTCCTCATAGTAATCTTTATCATTTCATCTAATGAAGTGCAGCTATTGTTTGTTACATAAAGTCATCAAATCTATATAGTATGAGGAATACTAGGTATGCGTAGTATTTTCGGAGAAGAAACGCAAGAGCGGGTGGACAAGCAAAATCAATCAGACCTCTCCTACTCGCATAGCATCAGCTCGCTACACCCCACTGAACAGCATGGAATACCATCAAAATAATGAAACGTGGATAATCTCGACAAAACATCCATAGTAACGATTCAGCCACGCCAAAATCTGCTATACTATATGAGATATGTACAGTGGAACAACCTTTCGAGACCAGTCGGGGCACTTGGTTGGTGTTCATCAGCGAATCAACCAGATCGCACGGCGCGACCTTGGCCAGATGTGCAGCCACCATGTCGCCATTCTTCACTTCCCAAGCTCGCGCGACATTCTCCATTTTGAGGGCAATAACGGTCCCGACGGTATCAAACGCAAAAGCCCTAGCGTCGATGAACCCTGGCACTACATCGACCCTACCAAGCCAGACGACCGCGACCTCGTCGTTATGATTCTCGATCATCATTACAATCTTGTCCAAGCACTACGCCAAAATAACACAGTGCGTGCCGCCTTTGAGGCAGCGTGGATGTCGCACGCTATCGTCGATGGCCTCACGCCGGCTCATCACTATCCACTAAGTGATAAAATTGAGGAACTCTGGGGTCGTCCCAAAGAGGAGCGCCTTACTGTCTTAGATAAGAACTTCATTCACGGGACGACGGGGCTCGATACCATCAACAAAAACTGGGAATACTGGGGGGCGAAAGGCGTCTTTGCAACGCATATTCTCTTCGAGCTTGGCGTGGCCGCCTCGATGCGCACTGCCCGTTTTGCAGACACCTGCCCATCGCCCGAGTGGGTAGCTGAGGCAGAGCAACTCGGTCTGGAGACAATCTTTTTGCGAGCAGTGCAGCGGGTGTATGCACTTGATATGTATCACACTTTTTGGCGTAATGGCTGGACGACGGGCTTAGCCTTGCAGACGCGCAATGAACTCATCCCAGAGATTATTCGCACTGTTACCTTCGCGTGGTACAGTGCACTATGTGAGGCTTATCCATTATGAAAGTCCGAGTAATTGCGGGACGCTATGGCGGGCGTTGGCTCGATGCACCAGATAATCGCCGTACCCATCCAATGGGCGAGCAAGTGCGCAATGCGCTGTTTAATTCGCTTGGCGATGCAGTGCAGGATGCTCGCGTCCTCGATGTCTTTGCTGGCACTGGTGCCGTTGGTTTAGAGGCGTTGAGCCGTGGAGCTCGCCAGGCAGTGTTTGTCGAGCGTGACCGCCTCGCCTTCACCATCCTCTGTAAGAATATCGCAGCGCTTGGTGCTGATTCATCTGCTACTGCAATCAAGGCTGGCGTCGGCCCATGGCTTGGTACTTACCATGATAGAACCTTCGATATCATCTTTGCCGACCCACCCTACCACGATCTCCAGCTTACAACAGTTAGCCGACTTTTTACCCTTCTCAAACCAGGCGGATTTATGGTATTATCACATACAGGAATAGGTGAGGGGCCAAAATTAGCAAACGACATTGTTGTGGTGGACAATCGTAGTTATGGAAACGCACACCTCACCTTTTTCCGCCGAGCTGATGGACGCAGCTAAGGTTGCAGATACACCAGCTCATTTGGTATAATAACCTTGCTATGCGGATGTGGTGGAATTGGTAGACACGCATGCCTTAGGAGCATGTGCCCTCGTGGCGTGAAGGTTCAAATCCTTTCATCCGCACCAACTATCATGGGTTTGTTTTGTTGCCGTTTCTTGCGGCACTTTTTTATAATTTTCAGCATGGAGCTTTCTTTTTTGCATCCTTCCTCAAGAATTCTATAGAAGTGTTCTATTTCTCAAATATAATTTTACACTAAGAATAAAATCTATTGAGCGTAATAAATGCTTGATAGCCCCAACAGACGAAACAAGCAAGATAATAACCTAAACTTATTGATATATTAAAGGAGAAGCAATGAGCCAACAGTTAGAACGAGAGCGCACATTCCTCGCAAAAGAGCTGCCGCAAGAAATCAAAGCAACCAAGCCAATTCGCATTGTTGATATTTATATCCCAGACACGCCAGCGCATTCTCACCTTCGGCTCAGACAAAACGGCAAAACATATGAAATCACCAAGAAGACCTCCGTTGCAGCAGGTGATGCGTCCGAGCACATTGAGCAAACCATCCCTTTGACAGAGGAAGAATTCGCAGCACTCTCACGTTGCAGCGCAAAGCGCGTTGCAAAGGACCGCTACCGCGTCGTGATCGATGGCATACTCGCTGAAATTGACGTGTTTATCGAGGATCTGGCTGGGCTTGTGCTGATAGATTTTGAGTTTGACACAGAAGACGAAAAGGACAACTTTATCCCACCGAGTATCGCCCTTGCCGACGTTACACAGGAGAACTTCATTGCTGGAGGTCTGCTCGCCGGCAAGACATATGACACCATTGCACCAGAGCTTGCGCGGTTTTGTTATAAAAAGCTTAATAGAGAGTAGTCCTTAGTTTATTCGGCACTCACTATAAAAATACGCACCCAGTAGGGTGAGTATTTTTATATACTGCAAGTTTTCGCTCTTTTGGTCAGTGTATGAAAGTAAAGGTTTTTATTCCGTTACGCCCAAAACCCCATCTAGAGCATAGGCGGTTGTTTCCCAGCCATTGACGGCAATGCTGTCGATACCCATCGCGCGGACTGGGTAGTCGTTGCCTCCTTCTTCGATCTTATCACCAAAGAAGAGGACTTCGCTTTTTTCTAGCCCATTAGCTTCAAGCAGCTTCTTCATGCCATAGGCTTTGTCGATGCCAGGGCGAGTAATATCGGTGCTAGTGGTGCCACCAATGCGCACTTCGAGGCCAGGCAGTTGTGCCGCCACTTTGTCGCGGTAGACTGGCCGAACATCCTTATATTTCTCTGCCCAGGCGTATTTTTCCTCCGGAGTGGCCTGCTGGCCAAGGGCCGATATGGTGATCTGGCTCTGACGATCCTCGATAATCTCACCCGCTGGGTGCTCACACCAGATCCCCATCTCCCGTGCAGTCGACTCAAGCACACTCACGATTTGCGCCTTTTGCTCATCCGTCAGATCCTCAGCATACTGCAACTGCCACTCGCCTGCGTGCGGGTCGAAACGATAATAGCGCGTACCACACGTCGGCATAGCGTGAAACTTAGCCAGTAATTCGGGCGATACATCAAGACAGTTAGTCACCTGCTTTTGGATCTGCTTGAAGTCTCCACCAGTGATAACACACACATCATACTTCTCCAGTAAGCGCCCCAGCAGAGCCGCCATCCGGTCGCTCACGGGCGACTTCGTTACTGCCAAAGTATCGTCTAGATCAAATGCAATCAATTTTTTCATGACAAATTCTCCTCTTGTAGCTAATTAATGTGCCATTATCATACCATAAAATATGACAAATACATAATAGAAAAATCGGTCGCTACCATTCTACCGAGCGCAAGCCCACCGGCAACATCCATCTATCGTACAAGCACGAAGCTATTCTTACCCTTCTTGATCAAGCTTGGACTCGTCGCTGGTTGATCACTGGTGATTTTTGCACCATCAAGGCTAATGGCATTGTTTTTGATGAGGCGGCGTGCTTCGCCATTGCTAGCGCAGACCTCAGCCTCCACCAGAGCGGTTACTACTGATTGAGGTGAGACGGTTGGGATCTCGTCAGCCAGCGCGTCAAGATCTTCCTCGCGCAGTGTCGATAGGTCATTGTCACCAAAGAGCACACTGGTTACTCGCTCCACACTCTCGCGGCGCTCATGGCCGTGGACGATATCGGTCACTTCTCGTGCGAGTGTCTTTTGCAGGGTGCGCGCGCCAGGGTTAGTGTGGTGGGTGTCAATCAATCTTTCGATAGTTGCTTGATCAAGCAAGGTGTAGATCTTGATCAAATCTTCGCTCGTCTCGTCATCGCAGTTGAGCCAAAATTGGTAGAATTTGTATGGACTCGTCAGCGCTGGGTCAAGCCAAACTGCACCACCTTCCGACTTGCCGAATTTCACTCCTGTCTGTTTATTAATCACCAGCGGTGCCGTCAAGACATGGGCTTCGCCACCCTCGAGCTTACGAATGAGCGATACACCTGTCAAGCTATTACCCCATTGGTCAGCACCAGCCAATTGCAGCGTCGCACCCTTCTCGCGGTACAGGTGCAAGAAGTCGTAACCTTGAATCAATGCATAGCTAAATTCACCATAGCTAATACCTGCCCCGCCTTCGCCGATCCGTTGCTGCACAAAATCGCGGTCGAGCAGCTGCGTCATGCTGACGTGTTTACCAATCCGGTGCAAAAAATCGACATAATTAACGTGAGCAAACCAATCGGCATTATTGACTACCGCAAAATCCTGGTCGCGAAATATCTGCCGAAATTGCGCCGTTAAGCCCTCAACACTACGTGCCACCGTCTCGGCATTGCGGAGATCGCGTTCTTGCTTTTTACCGTCTGGGTCGCCAATCATCCCAGTTGCACCTCCCACAAGCAACAGTGGTGTGTGCCCATGGTCGATGAAGTGCCGGCACAGCATCATGACGGCCAAGTTGCCAATCGTCATGCTCGGTGCACTAGGGTCAACGCCAATGTAGAAAGCGCGCGGTTCATTGATGTCATTAACATTGGCAAACGTCGTTTGATTGATAAATCCGCGCCAGGTTAATTCTTCTGCTAAGGTCATATATCCTCCACTCTTGCTCTTTCTTATACTCGTGTATTGCTATTTATTTTAGCACGAAATAAGAGTCACGCGGCGAGAAAGACTAGCCCTACCCACCCACATAATGCTATAATGCGAAAGAATATCGTGTGTTAGAGGAATCAGAGATCGTGGTTAAAAATAATTTATCACATCGAGTTAGCGTCTACTCCAATCTTGCAGCCAAGCGCCGCACCAAAAAAGACGCCGAAGCCCGCCGCAAAGCGGAATACTTGGCAAGCCTGCCTAAGCAGCCCCTCAAGCGACTACTCTATCGGATGCATCCACGCCGGGTGGCACAATTTTTATTTAGCAAACGTGGTGCGTATGCCATCCTCAAGGTAGTTGGTGGTTTTTTCCTCGTGCTCGCTCTCATTATTGCTGGGCTTTTCACCTACTACCGCAAAGACCTCGATGCAATTCGCCCAGGCGAGATAGACAAGCGCGTCCAGACCACCGTTACCAAATACCTTGATCGTAGTGGTCAACTCCTCTGGGAAGACAAAGGTAGCGGCGACTACAAGCTTGTGGTTGACGGTGACCAGATTAGCGATTACGTCAAGAAGGCGACAATTGCTGTGGAGGACCGCGATTTTTACAACCACCACGGTATCAGTCTGGCTGGTATTTCTCGCGCATTCTTGAGTAACTCACAGGGTAATGCTGTGCAGGGTGGCTCGACGCTCACACAACAGCTCGTTAAGCAAGCCTTTTTTGAGAAAAGTGAGATCGAAAAACGCGGCCTCGATGGTGTGCCACGTAAGATTAAGGAGGTGATTCTCTCGATTGAAGTTGAGCGTATGTACAACAAAGATCAAATCCTTAACCTCTACCTCAACGAAGCATCGTATGGTGGCCGCCGCAATGGTGTTGAATCGGCCGCGCGTACCTACTTCCAAAAAGCAGCCAAAGACCTAACGCTAGCCGAATCAGCACTGCTAGCTGCCATCCCTAACAGTCCGGGACTCTACAATCCTTACAACACTGCTGGTAATACTGCTCTTATTGCACGCCAGCACAAGGTGCTCGACAACATGGTAGATATGAATTACATTACTAAAGCACAAGCAGCAGAAGCTAAAAAAGTAGCTGTTCTCGATACCGTTAAACCCATGGCCGATCAATTAGCCGATATCAAAGCACCGCACTTCGTCCTGATGGTGCGCGACCAGCTCGAAAAAGAACTGGGTAAGTCAACAGTCGGCAAAGGCGGTCTCACCGTTACAACCACGCTTGACTCGACACTCCAAGGTAAGCTTGAGGGCCGAATGGAGAGTATGTTTAATGGCAAACTCACGAACTCCAACTGCGGCAACACCAACTGCGCGACCTACGCTGGCTTTACCAACGGCGCAGCCGCTATCGAAGATAATAAATCTGGTCAGATCATAGCACTGGTCGGGAGCCGTGGCTTTAACCACGCTGGTTACGGGCAAGACAATGCCGCTACCGCCTTTATCCAGCCTGGTTCGTCCATCAAGCCACTAGTCTATGCCCAGCTCTTCCAAAACAAGGGTAATGGCAAGACCAACTACGGGAGTGGCTCTGTCCTCTCCGACTCAAAGATCAGCTTTGGTAGTTGGACACCCCAAAACGCCGATGGTAAGTTCCAAAACAACATTAACCTCCGCCAAGCTCTCGCTCGCTCACGCAATATCCCCGCCATCAAGGCCATGCAAGAGAACGAGCGTAACAAACGCGGCAGTACCTGGCAGACCATTCGCGATATGGGCGACAGCGCTTACTGTACTCAAGGTGCGGACTCCCAAGCTGGTTTATCAAGCGCCATCGGGAGCTGTGGTACACGCCTCGTCGACCACGTCAATGCCATCGCATCTTTGGCGCGGATGGGTACCTACACCCCACAATCAACTGTTCTCAAAGTAACCAACAGTACTGGCCAAGTCCTTAAGCAGTACACAGCCTCTACGAAGCAGGTGATCGATCAGCAAGCTGCCTACATCGTCAACGATATCCTCGGTGACTCCAGTGCGCGAGCCAACCTTGGTGGTGGGCAAGACTACATGCCACAAATGAATCGCCTCAAGGCGAAGACCGCTGTCAAGACCGGTACATCAAACTCCGAGATCAATGGCAAGGTGGTAGCAAAGGATATTTGGACAGTCGGCTATACACCGACACTATCAATGGCTGTTTGGCTGGGCAACTCTGACACGTCACCACTACGCAACGGTAATTCACTCATCCCCGCTATGCTGCTCGACTACACTATGGCCGATGCCACGCAATACTACGTTAGCCAAAGCAAAGCTTCGTACAGTGATTGGTTCTCTGCACCTAGTGGTATCCAGCGAATCAACAATGAAGTCTACCCATCGTATTACAATAAAAACTCCAACCGCAGTAGCAACACAATGTCATTCGATCGAGTGTCTAAGAAAAAAGCCACAAACTGTACACCAGAGTCAGCCCGCGTTGACATCCCTGTCACTCGGTCAAAGGACTCGTCAGGTAAAGAAACGGTCTCAGCTCAAGATGGCTATGATGCGACCAGCAATGACGATACTCATCGCTGTACCGACTCCAAGCCAAGTGTTTCCGTCGCCGTAAGCTCGAGTGGGCAATCGGCGACGGTATACTACCGGCAGGGTAGTCACCCACTCCAACAGTTAGAGGTGAAGGTAGGTGACCAGCTCGTTGGTACGCGCCACGTCAGTAGCGATGGCGACACCAACGTCTCTATCCCTTCCTCTGCTGGCAAAAACTTCACTGTGACTGCCACACTGACAGACAGCGTATACTATAGCGACAAAAACACCGCTCACGGTCAACGAACGAGCTAGTGTGATTTCTCAAGGCGATCATTTACCCCTGGGCTATATGCGCAGGTTTTTTATGATAGAGAACTTTGTTATTTTCCTAAGAATTGCACTGCCTCTATTCGAGTACTTGCGCCCTTTTGGCTGCATTGCTTAGAAACTAGCGGCTATGCGGCAAACAATAAAGGCTCTACCACCCTCACCAACTGCCGATGCAGCTCCGGCGTTCCCGCCAGCCAGGTGAAGTTCTCGTGAGAGCGGTTTAGGGCGTTGTGGTAATCCATGGGATTACCAGCAATATCGGTATAGACGCCGCCTGCTTCCTCAATAATGATCTGCTGCGCGACGTTGTCCCAGATCTTGCTCGTTTGGTTGGCGCAGGCACCATAGGCACCCTTCGCAACCATTGCTTGGTCGACGACACTATTAGACGAGCGGAGATTACGGATCGAGAGGATGATGGCACCAAGCAGCTCAGCCTCGCGCTTTGTCCGGGCTGGATCCTCAGGGTGGCCGTCAATACCATACGCAACGAGACTATGAGCAAGGTCGGTTTCGTGCGAGACATGGATCTTCTGGCCATTACACCAGGCACCCGCGCCCTTGGTCGCAACGTAGAGCTCGCCAAAGGCAGGCAGGGCTATGCCACCAGCCACTGGTGTGTCGTGATCGAGCAGCCCAAGCATAATGCCATACTGTGGTAGCCCCGCCGCGAAGTTGCTCGTCCCATCGATCGGGTCAACCACCCAGGTGTAGCGCGACCTGTTATCGACACAGCCCAGTTCCTCGTCAATAATATTATGATCAGGGTATGCTGTGCGGATTGCATCTGTCAGGAAATGGCCGATCTCCAGGTCGGTCTCTGTCAAGACTTGGTTACGATCTCCCGCCTTGACCGAATGAGAGAGATTGCCAAAGTTCGCGACGGTAATCTTCGCGGCAGTGGTGAGGGTGGTAGTGAGAAAGTCTCGATAGGTATACATAATTGCTTCCCCTTTCATGGCATTACTACCATCAGTATAGCACCCTGAGAATCACGTATCAAAAATCAAACAATATCTCTTTACTATCTGCTAGCTTCGCAACGACCAGGCTAATCTTCAAGCCATGGTGACTGCACATGAATTGAAGCGGCTTCTGGCATCGTCATGATATGTTTATCTATGTGCACCTTCAGCTAAGAAATATAAACTACTAATCCGTCTGCTTTTTTACCAAATCAAGCAGTGCTGCTTCGTGGTCAACACGACGACGTGATGATGAGCGAGTAGTTCGTTTCTTGGAGGGAGCTTGCGTGGCTGCCTGTGAGGTGCGGTTCGCTGTTGATTGCTTGGTATATCTGGATTGAGGGGATGAAGCAGCCTGCGGAGACTTCGGAGCTGTAGCGGCTCGTGCGCGAGAGGTACGCTTGGCTAGCTGCTTTGATTGTGGTTGCTCTGCTGGCTTTGTTTTCTCATGAGCCACACGCGCCGTTCGCTGGGGCTGGCTTGAGGCCGGCTGGTCATTTTTCTTATCTGTTTTTTCTGCTGGAACTGTGGTAGCACGGGTTCGCGCTGGTTGGCGAGAGCGCAAAGTCTTTGCTGGCTTGGGCTGGACAGATGGTTGAGTAGCCGACTCTTCTTGCGCTACTACTTTTCCTGATGATGTTTCAGCTGAGCGCGCTTTGGCTGGCTGAACTACTGGCTTTTTGACGAGCTTGGCAAAGATCATCTTACCTGCAGCGGTCTGAAGGTTTCGAATAATCTCCACTTCACAGGTGCGGCCCAGCTGGCTGCTGGCTTGCTCTACAACAACCATTGTGCCATCTGGCAAATGCCCAACCGCCTGATGAGCGTCCTGTCCCTTCTGAAGGAGCGCTAGTGTCAGGTGCTCACCAGGTAAATGTGCCATCCGGATGCTTTGCGCCAGCTCATTCATGTTGAGCACACCAATCCCTTCCACAGCGGCGACTTTGTTAAGGTTATAATCGATCGTAAGCAGCCATGCGCCATGCTGCTTAGCTAGGCTCAGCAATCGCTCATCAACTCCCTCGCGTGCTTTGCTGCCATCCTGCAAGAGCTCTACCTCAACTTCGTCCATTGCCTGCAATTCCGTCACAACGTCAAGGCCATAACGAGCGCGAGCTCGCTTGTCGCTGTCTGCGTGATCTGCCAAAAATTGCAGCTCGCCCACCACACTACGGGGGATCACCAGCGTGTCACCAATAAATCCTGTTTTGGCAACGGCCGTAATGCGACCGTCCATTAGCACCGACGTATCGACTAACAATGCTCGCCCTTTTGTTTTGAGTGTGTTACGCGGCAATCGAGCCAGAAGATAACTGACTTCGCCAAGGATAATAAGTGTGATGATAAGCAACACAATAGTAGATAATTGCATGTTGTTCCTTTTGTTATGTTTTTAGATAGGTAATGAGTGCGCTGCGGATATCGCGCACATCATGAACAAAGGGCGTCTTAAGGCCAGAATGCGGAGCAATTGCTTTGGTGAAGCCGAGTTTTTGCGCCTCGGCAATGCGCCGCTCGGCCGCTTGGGCACTACGTACTTCACCGCCAAGACCCACCTCGCCAAACACTACTACGCCATCATCAAGGCGTCGACCAGCAGCAGCACTAGCAATTGCCATGACAACGGCTAAGTCGGCCGCCCGATCAGCCAGTTTGAGTCCACCGACAACGTTGATGTAGATATCTTTATCGGATAATTGCAATTTGGTGCGCCGCTCGAGGACAGCGATCAAAAGGTTGAGTCGGTTGAGGTCAAATCCACTGGCTGTCCTCTTAGGATACCCGAAATGGGTTGGATTGACAAGTGCTTGGATCTCGACAAGGATGGGGCGATTGCCCTCAAGGGTAGCCAGCACTACTGAGCCATCAGCATTTTGGCGTTCGGCAAGCAGCGCAGCTGAGGGGTTCTCTACCACTGTCAGGCCACGCTCACCCATAGCAAAAATCGCCGCTTCATTCGTGCTACCATAGCGGTTCTTGATGGCCCGCACTACCTTAAAGCCGCCGTAGCGATCGCCCTCAAACTGCAGCACCACATCCACGAGATGCTCAAGTACCTTGGGTCCCGCGATCGACCCTTCCTTCGTCACATGGCCCACCAGCACTACCGCCGTCCCTGATTGCTTGGCCGCTTGAATGATAACGTTGCTAGCGTTAGTAATCTGGCTTACAGTGCCTGGTGCACTGGTGATCTCAGCCAGGCTCAGCGTCTGAATCGAATCGACAATTACCAGCTGGTATTGGCTGGTACGGATGGTAGCCGCAATATCATCAGCACTTGTGCTCGCTGCAAACGACAATGCCTCGTGCTGGTCGGCACCCAGTCGCGTCGCCCGCAGCGCCACCTGCCCAGCCGACTCCTCACCACTGATATAGAGCACTGCTTGCTGCTGCGCAACCGCATGCGCGACCTGGAGCAAGAGAGTGCTCTTGCCCATACCCGGTTGCCCCGCCAAGAGAAGCACACCACCCGGCAAAATACCACCACCCAGCACTGCATCAAGATCGGCAATGCCCGTTGCAAGCCGAGCTGCTGGCTCATCCTGGCTTGCAGCAGTGATTGGCCGCGGCTGTAGCAACGTACCTTGGCCAGCGCTCCGTGCCACAGCAGATTTGCCCGCCGGAGCTGGCGCTTGCTCAACGAGGCTATTCCACTGGCCACATTGCTCACACTTGCCCGTCCACTTTGGTGAGCGCGCACCACACTGCTGACAGACAAATATCGTGCGAGCTCGTGCCATTACACTTGCTCCTTGGGTTGCTCAATGCCATTAATGCTTTGATTCAGCTCATTAGCGCGTACCGACAAGGCATTGAGCCGAGTGATCTTCGCATTATATATCTCAACGCGCTGATTAATCGCTAGCCTCTGTGCCTCAAGCGATCGTTGACGTGCCAAGAGCTTCTTACGTGCTGCCTGGAATGATGCATCATCGCGAAAGCCGCCATTTTGGGCTCTCGCATTAAACACCTTAATATCAGCCGACAGCTGCTCAGCCATCTCTTTGTACTGTGCTTGATCAGTAGGAAGCTGGGTAGCTTCTTGGTTGATTGCCTTGCTGAGCGCTTTGGCTTCTTGATCGACTTTGTCAAAGACAGCTTGGTAAGCATCACTGCGTGCGACAATCGCCGCACGGTTACGAAAATACCGACTATAGTGCTGCTCTAACTCGCTGTTGATTGTACCAATCTGTGTGCCAATAATAGAATGAAGCTCATTATTACGCTCGCCTGGTTCGGCCTGGTCATAATACTTCACCATTGAGGCAATGACCGGATTGGTCTTGATCTTGGCGTACTCTGCTTCGATAAGCTTGTCAATCCGCTGTCGCTCGCTTGGGCCAAGTCGCTCATATGCGGCATGTAATAACTCGTGTGCTGTCGTGACGGGTTCGGCGTTAGTCAGTTCTTGATTCTGCACATTGTAGACGTAAATCCGGCGCAAGTGGTAGCAACCAAGGATAGCGGCTGTGCGCTCAGTCGATTTGCAGCTTTTGTTAAACTCAGTCTTGTCCTGCAATTGTGGCTGACTCGCATAGAGCAGCTGCCGACCTTTATCGGTCAGCTCAAGCTGATCAATCACCGCTTGCATTGCACTATCGGGCTGGTACCGGCTCGCCACTGCGGCATCGTAGAGCTCTGGGCCATAGGTCAGCCCAGCCCAAGCCATGCCGCCGATCATCACTAGGCCGACCAGTGTCGAGAGGAGGCGCTTAGGCCTTTTCGCTACGTGCGTCAATCGTCAGCTCCCCTTTTCGTACTCCAACTGTCAAGACCGACCCTTTGGCGTAGTGACGGGCCAAAATCCCCTCTGCAAGGCGATGTTCCAGCTCGTCCTCAATCGTACGCCGCAGCGGCCGCGCCCCAAAGGTGCGGCTGTAGCCCTGAGCGATCAACCGTCGCTTTGCCGCTGGCAACACCTTAACGGCAAGGCTCTGACGAGCCAAACGCCGATTAAGCTCGGCAATTTGCAAGTCGAATATCTTCCCAACCTCTGGCTTAGTAAGTGGGCAGAAGGTGATGATTGCATCAAACCGATTGATTAGCTCCGGTCGCATGAATCGCTCCAGTGCCTCACGAGTATATGACTCATTGCGTCGCTGCTGCTGTGCTGTATCGTCCTCGTCGGCCAGTTTGGCCTGAAAGCCAAGGCTGCGATTATGTTGCATTTTGTCTGCTCCAAGATTGCTGGTGAGGATGATGATTGTGTTGCGGAAGCTCACGACACGACCAGTCGAGTCGGTCAATGTGCCATCCTCAAGGAGCTGCAGCAACATCTGGAAGATATCGGGGTGAGCCTTTTCGATTTCATCAAACAACACCACACTATAGGGTTGACGCCGCACCTTATCTGTCAATTTGCCGCCATCATCGTAGCCTACATAACCAGCAGGCGCACCAACAAGTCGGCTCGCGGTATGCTTCTCGCCAAACTCACTCATATCGATCTTAATCAGCGCGTCGTCTGAGCCGAATACCTCACGGGCAAGCACACGCGCCAGCTCGGTCTTGCCAACACCAGTTGGCCCCATAAAGACAAAGCTACCGATCGGCCGCTGGCTGCTCGCCACCCCACTACGACTTCGCCGGATAGCACGAGCAACTTTGCCAACCGCTTCTTCCTGGCCAATCAGATATTTACCAAGGTGTTTCTCAAGATTACGCAGGAGCTTCGCCTCACTTGTGCGAACTTTCTCAACCGGGATGTGTGTCATCACAGCAATGGCATGAGCAATATTATCCTCGGTGAGTACCAGTGGAGTTTTGCGGCTTTGCTCGCGACGTGCTTGCTCAAGCTGGTCGGTCAATTGGCTAATACGCTGCTTATAGAGAGCAGCGCGCTCATAGTCTTCTGCTGCTACGGCATCTTCCATTTTCTCATTCAGTGCTTTGAGCTCACGGACATACTCGCGCTGCTTGCTTGGCTTATGTCCCTTCTTAACGCGTACCAGAGCTGCTGCTTCATCAATCACATCGATCGCCTTGTCTGGCATAAAGCGATCGGCCACATAGCGGTCACTCATATACACCGCTGACTCTATCACATCATCGCTAATCTTCACCCCGTGATGTTTCTCATAGTAGCTGCGCAACCCCTTGAGGATTGCCACCGTATCCTTCACACTTGGCTCCTTAACGAGTACTGTCTGAAAGCGACGCTCAAGCGCGCTGTCTTTCTCGATATGCTTGCGATATTCCTCCAGCGTCGTCGCACCGATGAGGTGCAACTCACCTCTAGCTAGCGCTGGCTTAAGGATATTAGCTGCGTCCATTGCCCCGCCCTCTGCTGAGCCAGCTCCTACAAGCATGTGCAATTCATCGATAAAGGCAATAATGTTACCCTGCTTAGTAATATCGCGAATCAGTGCCGTTAGCCGCTCCTCGAACTGCCCACGGTACTTAGTGCCAGCGACAATCGCCGTCATATCGAGCATAACCACTCGCTTGTCGAGCAAATTATCTGGCACATCCTCGCGAACAATCCGCTGCGCGAGGCCTTCAACGATGGCCGTCTTACCTACCCCTGGCTCACCCAGCAAAACAGGGTTATTCTTGGTGCGACGGCTGAGAATTGTTACAAGGCGTTCGGTCTCGCGTGCGCGCCCTACCACAGTATCAAGCTTACCATCGGCTGCCTTGGCGGTTAGGTCAATGCTGTATTTGCTCAGCGCATTGCCACCCCGCGGCGCTGGCCGATACTTCGTATCGGTGCGAGTACTTGTGCCACCGCGACTCTCTTCTTCACGTATATCATCAAAGTGGGCTTCGAGGTTGCGGACGATCGCCTCGGTATCTGCCCCCATTTCGCGTAGCAATACAGTTGCGCGGGCGTTGTTTTGCTTGAGCAAGCTATAGAGAATATGCTCTGTACCGAGCTCATCATGCTCATATTCCTTCGCGATTTCCCACCCCATCCGAAGTGTCAATAGAGCCGTCTCGGACAGACCAGTTGCCCCACCAGTCCGTACCGTAATATTCTTGAGCGGCTGCAGATGAAGTGAATCTTCCGCCCGGCGCAGCGTAATACCAGCATCAGCGAGTACCTTGGTACCGAGGCTGGCACTTTGGCTCAGAATACCAAGCAGTAAGTGCTCGGTACCGATATAGGGGTTGCCATACCCACGGGCAATTGCATCAGCATACTGGACGCTCAGGCGAGCATCATCACTCAAATGGCTAATAAAATCTGCAAAATCATCTTCCATGTCGTCCTCCAAAATCTGTGGCCAAAAAGCCACCCTACTCAGTATACGCTGCTTATTAGCACTCGTCAAGGTGGAGTGCTAATAACACGCAAAACCCTACTCTATTATGAGTAGGGTTGGCGTGTCGCAGCGCTTTGCAATTTTACGCTTGGTTTTCAATGGCGCTAAAGAGATCATCCTCGATATTCTTGCGTGGCTTGCGCTCAGCTGGCTGGCTTGCTGCTGTCTCGATATCAAGCTCAAAGCCCGTAAGGCGGCTTGCCAAGCGAACATTCTGCCCACTACGACCAATCGCGATCGACTGCTGGTCTTCCGTCACATACACCTTGGCGTGCTTGTGCTCGCGGTCAATCTCGACCCGCACTACCTCGGCAGGGCTGAGAGCGTTGCGAATGTACGTGTCGGTATTTTCGTCGTACATAATGATATCGATCTTTTCTTGGTCACCAATCTCATTAACAACGGCGTTAACCCGTGTGCCATGCCCACCAACAAAGGTACCAACAGGGTCGATCCCTGGCACGGCGCTCAGAACAGCCAGCTTAGTGCGGCGACCTGCTTCGCGGGCGATCCCCTTAATCTCAACTGCCCCTGTCTCGAGCTCTGGTACCTCTTGACGGAAGAGATACTCAATAAAGGCTTCGTTACCACGGCTAAGGATAAGCTGTGGACCACGATTGTCGCGTTCAATGTCCTTGATAAATACTTTAATGCGACTGCCTGGCACATAGCGCTCACCTTGGATCTGTTCGCTTTGCGGCAAGATGCCAGTTGCCTTGCCCAGTTCAACGCGCACGACGCGTGGCTCAACCCGTTGAACAATACCCGTCACAACGGTACCAATCTTGTCTTCAAACTCTGCAAGCACCACCTCGCGCTCAGCCTCGCGCAGGCGCTGCAACACCACCTGCTTGGCAGTCTGGGCTGCCACACGGCCAAAGCTCGTCACGTTATGTACCTCCTCAACGGTACCGCCCAGCTCGGCATCGGGGTTTGTCGCCCGTGCTTCTTCTAGGCTGATCTCTGTCGATGGGAAGTTAACTTCTTCAACGATCTCACGAATGACAAACACCTTTGCTGTACCGTCGTTGAGGTTGAGCTCAGCCCGAACGTTTTGGTCGCGCTCACCATTGTCGCGGCGCCACGCGGCAGCAATTGCTTGCTCGATCACACCTAGGATAGTTTCCTCAGGTAAGTTTTTCTCGTCAGCGATTGTACGCAAAGCCAGTGCGAGCTGCTTGATATTAAGGTCTTCCATATTACATTACTCCTTTCTATGAAAAACTCCGACCTGTCGGCCGGATATCTACCCACCAGTGTAGCGAATAGCGCGAAGGATGTCAAATGGAATGGCGAGGTTCTTATTCAACAATCGTCAATATATCACGGAGATCAACTATAACCCATCGTGCGTACCTAGCAGCGGGTGAGCCAGCAAAGGTTACCCCATTGCCTGTTACTGTAAAGAGCGGTACGTCGTTCGCTCCATCGCCCACGACCAAGCAGTCGCTCAGCGAGACCTGCTGCTCGGCAGCTAACTGACGAAGTTGCTCTACCTTGGCCGCCGCATCATTATCTGGTGCATCAATCTGGCACATCATGTCTTGATCATCAAAGATAAAATGATTGCTCGCGCGCCAAAGTGCGACGCCAAGCTGCTCTGCTACTATGCTTACCAAGATATCCATCGCACCAGAGTTAATAGCCACGCGGTAACCTCGCGCTTGAAGCGCTACAACAACCATCTGGGCGTGCGGCATATAGGTATATTGGCTAAGGATGCGCTGCACCACCACGCGGCGACAGTCGCCCCGTTGCCGATACCGCTGCAACAGCCAGGCTTGGCCCTCAGCATCGGTTATCCCACCCCGGGCGGCGCGTGCCATCAAGGCAGCATCCTCTTCTGGTGTAATGCCCATGGCGAGATTGAGATTGCGCCAAGAGTTGTCGCGAATCAAGGTGTGATTGAGGTCGAATACAATAAGCTTTGGCTGCATTAGCCAGGCACTCCCTGCCCAGGACACGTAGCGAGGACGCGCTGCATGGCAGCTTTTTCGCCTGTGGTAACCCAGAGGTGATATTTACGTTTGACGGCAATCTGCCGGGCAATGTATTGGCAGCGAAACGGCTTATGGCTAGGCAGCCACGTGGCAGCATCACCATCGCCCTTTTGCTGGTTGGCCGGGCCATCGACCGCCAGAAGCTCAAGTGGATCATTAGCAAGCTGCTGCCGCTGCTCACTACTGAGCTGCTGTGCACCGGTTTGCCAGGCATTACTGAGAGCAACAACATGGTCGATCTGCACCACTGTGCTCGTGCCACTCCCTCGCTGGAAGGTGATGCGCTTGCCTGTGTATGGGTCGTCGAGCTGACCACTCGCTACTTTACAGTTACCACTCACCACCGCCTGCTTGAGGTCGCGCGCGAGGATGATATTGCGCGTATCACAGCCACTCGTCGTTGCCCAGCCCGCACCAAATTGGCTACGCGCATACCCAGTCTTGGGCGCACGGCCCTTAACGGGCAATGCCTCCAGCGCTATTAGCGCCTCGCCATTACCCTGTGGTGAATGACTTGATTGCGCCAACTGCCATGCTGCATATATCGCGAGCGCAATAATGATAATGCCAGCGAGCAAAAACATCGTTATGACGCGGCGACGGCGATATTCCATAGTCATATCATAGCATAGGGTCAATTTTTGGTAGGCCCATACACATTCCGGTATACTAGTTTTATGCAACACGTTACTCATCTCATCGACTTTTTTATACCAACTCACTACCAGCTGACACTGGATATCGATCGCCAGCAGCGGCACTTCACAGGGCACGTGACGATCACTGGCGAGACAACGCAGGCCGATACGCCAATTAAATTACACGCCAAAGACCTCACGATCACCAGCGCAACAATCGACGGCCAGTCAGCCTCTGTGGAGCATAATGAGGACGAGGTCTCACTACACCTGCCAACGCTGAGTGCTGACACTCATACCATCACCCTCGCGTACGAAGCAGCAATTACTGACTCACTCCATGGTCTCTACCCCTGTTATTATCAGCACGACGGCGCGAAGAAGGAATTGCTTATGACGCAGTTCGAGAGCCATCATGCGCGCGAGGTATTCCCTTGTATTGATGAGCCTGCCGCCAAAGCGACCTTCGACATAACCGTTACAACTGAGCCGGGCATCACGGTGCTTGGCAATATGCCCGTCCAGGTGCAGCAGGAAGCAGATGGTCGGCTCATCACTACCTTTACCCAAACGCCGCGCATGAGTACCTACCTCGTGGCTCTCGTGATGGGCGAGTTGCAGCACATCACTGGTCAGACGAAAGACGGCGTAGAGGTGTCTGTCTGGGCTACGCCAGCGCAAGCTCCTGCGAGCCTTGATTTCGCTCTTGAGCATGCCATCCGCTCAATTGAGTTCTTTAATGAATACTTCGATACGCCCTACCCCTTACCTAAATCCGATCACGTTGCAGCACCAGATTTTAGCAGCGGTGCAATGGAGAACTGGGGGCTCATCACCTACCGTGAGTCTGCCCTGCTAGCCAATCCAACCACGACGACCATCGCCGATAAGCAATACATTGCCACCGTCATTAGCCACGAGCTCAGCCACCAGTGGTTTGGCAACCTGGTGACGATGAAGTGGTGGGATAACCTCTGGCTCAACGAGAGCTTTGCCAACATGATGGAATATCTGGCGGTCGACGCCATCCACCCCGAGTGGCATGTGTGGACGGACTTTTGTAACCACGAGGGTGCGCTAGCCTTTGGCCGTGATGCGATTGATGGCGTACAACCGGTCCAAACAGCTGTTCATCATCCAGATGAAATTAGCACGCTCTTTGACGGGGCGATTGTCTATGCCAAGGGTGGACGCCTCCTCTACATGCTCATGCATTGGCTGGGCGAAGCCGCCTTTCGTACTGGCCTGCAGACGTACTTTGCTACCCACGCCTATAGTAATGCCGAGGGTGATGACCTATGGCACGCGCTGAGTCAAGCCAGCGGGTGCGATGTTGCCGCACTGATGAATCACTGGATTCGCACGCCTGGCTACCCGGTCGTTACAGCCTCGCATAGCGGCTCGCAGCTCATGCTTGAGCAGCAGCGTTTCTTTATTGGCCCACACAAGACGGATGATGTCACATGGCAGATTCCACTTCATAGCACATCACCAGCTATTCCAGCACTGCTTACCACGCAGCGCACAGTAGTAGAGCACAGTCTGGATGAGCCAATCCTTCTCAATCACGGAAATGTCTCGCACTTCATTACGCAGTATGACGACGCACTGTTAGAGCGCTTGCTTGGCAAGGTGCAGCGTGGTGAGCTATCTGTCGTCGATCGCTCACTCTTGCTCACCCAACAGCTGTTGCTAGCTCGGAGTGGCCGCGTATCGAGCGCCAGCTTGCTCACTCTCCTCGATGCCTATCGCAATGAGACAGATGAGCATGTTTGGAGCGTGATGTCGTCAGTGGTTGCCCACCTCAAGCTCTTCGTCGAGCCACATAGCGCTGCCGAGCAAGCACTGCGGCAGTTCGTGGGCCAGCTCGCTCAGCAAAGTTATGACCGCCTTGGCTGGATTGCCCGCGCCGATGAGCCCGAGAACGACACCAAGCTCCGCTCAACGATCATCGCGCACATGCTCTATAGCGAGCAACCTGCGGTGATCGCCGAGGCGCAGCGGCGCTATGCAGCGGGCGGCTTGTTGGCTCTCGATAGCGAGCTGCGCAGCCTGATTGCCAGTAGTGTTGTCCGCCACAGCCAGCAGCCTCAGCTGCTGATTGATGAGCTTCTGGCACACTATCGGGCAACTGCCAGTAGCGACCTGCGCCAAGACATCGCCAGTGCCGTGACGAGTACGCGTGACGCCGCAAGTATTCGCAAGCTCCTTGCTCTCATGATGGATACCGAGACAGTTCGCACCCAGGACACTGTCTTTTGGTTTGTTTACTTGCTGCGCAACCGCGATGCACGTGACGCTACGTGGCAATGGCTGCAAGATAATTGGCCATGGGTCGAAGAGCACTTCGGCAGCGACAAAAGCTTCGACTACTTCCCTCGCTATGCCGGCAACATCCTCGCTTCGCGCCAACAGCTGGGCGAGTATCGGCGTTTCTTTGTACCACTACGCAACGAACCAGCCCTTACCCGCGTGATTGATATGGGCATCACAGACATTACCGCCCGCGTCGAGCTCATTGAGCGCGATGGTCCAGCAGTTGTAACAGCGCTCACGAAGATGTAGCAAGACGCGAACCGTGCACTTGCATTTTCCAGTACTACTGACTTTTTACAGGCGCAAGCTAATTTGTCAGAAAACAGAGAATTCTTGCACTCTATCGAACGAAGCAGTAAGAAGGTGTGATCGCGCAGAAAAATATAGATCTATACACCTTAGGTCGCAAAACCGTCACTACTCAACGGTTTCAATCCGCACTACCCGCGGTGGGCTGCCACTAGTAGCAATCGCAATGAGCTGGAGATTCATAGTGGTGATGTGCTCGTGGTGTGCATAGAACCGCGCGGCATAGTGCATTTGGTTGCGCTTCTTACGGGTAATCGCTGCGAGGCCATCGCCCGCATAATCATCCGTGCGATGCTTCACCTCAGCAAAGTATAGTGTGTCTCCACGTTTCGAAATAATATCGATCTCACAATATTTCGTCCGCCAGTTGCGCGCCACAATCTGGTGGCCGCGCTGCCGCAAAGCAGCTGCCGCAGCTGATTCGCCAGCATGGCCGCGTGTGGTTGATGTGTCGGGTTGCTGAGTAGTATGCACTTGGTCTGTTGAATGAGAATTATCATTACGATAGTGCTGGAGCGGTTTGAAGCTGAGCCGATGCAGTGGTGTCACTCCGTGGGTGGCAATCGCCGCTCGGTGCTGCGCCGTACTATAGCCAGCATGCGCCGCAAAACCATAGCCAGGGTAGAATGCATCTTGCGCGGCCATATACTGGTCGCGCGCTACCTTCGCAATGATCGATGCCGCCGAAACACTCGGCACCAATGCATCCGCCTTAGGCAGCATCGTGACGTACCTCTCTAGTGCCGTCCCAGCCAAGAAGTTCACCTTACCATCGATCACAATCTCCGTGAGCGCAATAGCTTGCTTACGACATTGCTGCTGCACCGCTTCCACCGCTCGCCGCGTTGCCAAACGGAGGGCTTGGCTCATCCCCACATCGTCTAGCTCCGCTGCATTCACCCAGCCAAGAGCGTACGCTGCCGCCTGCTCTTGAATGACTTGAGCAAGGGCTTCGCGGCACTTTTTCGTCAATTTCTTGCTGTCGTCCAGCCCATCTATTGCCGCACCACCCAGCACCACTGCGCCAACCACCAGCGGCCCCGCCCATGGCCCACGCCCGACTTCGTCAATCCCGAGTATCATACTACGATTGTCTCATATTTCGTAGCGTCATGTATACTGCCGAGCTGCAGGGTAGTTCAGTGCCGCGCCATACCAGCAACCATGCCAAACTATTGAGCACCGCGCTGCAGTCTATGATGTATAATAAACAACTCTTATCTCTGTTCTTGTTCGCACTTCTTGCTGATTCGCCTATTTTCTGTTGCGATAGCGTCGTTCATCCATTACAATCAAGACATACCCTCGGCTCAACAAATATCACATTACCGCAAGGAGGAATATGACGAGGACACTTTGGTATACACTTCTCGCTACTGGAGTGGTTGCATGCGCCATTCCTGGGTGTGCTGGCGTCCCTATCAAGCCAGCTGCAGCAGTACTAGTGTATACCATACAGCCACACGAGGTATGCACACATCAACATCATACAGGTGCATATACGCTTGATAAGAGCAATCCATACGGGTGGTCGTGTTACAATCTCGCCTACTCGATATCACTCTTTTCAGGCTTTACCTTCACAGACAAGGGCAGCCTCAATATGCAGGCATATTGCACGGCTCGCCACCATGGCACGCGCGCCGTTGTTAGCTATCAGCAGGCTCAGCCAACCTGGCAGTGCGTACCACAGCACTCACCCTCGCAAAAGATACAGCACCGAACCATATAGCATTAACACGAAAGGATTATCGGTACCTATTATGGAAATTACCGGGCCAGCACCACTCCTCATACTAGCAATCACGCTTAACGTCGCGTATTTTATCTTGCTCATCTGTGGCATCTGTTGGGTTATCCGGCAGGGCCGACGCACCAAGCAGATCAGACGGCACGTGGCTGCGATCGACGAGAATCTCGAGGCGATTCGCGCCGTTCTCACCGAGCAAGCAGAATCTCGCAAGACAAAATAATAGCATCGGTACACGAAAGCATAAAGCCACCCTCAAGCGGTGGCTTTGCTTTATGCCTCGCTACTTAGCTATTTATGCGCTGCGACGAGCTATCTGCTGCCACCCCACTACAGCCAGCCACACTAGCCAAACAAGCAGTGCCCCAGCAGTATTGGCCGCGATATCCCAGTTGGTATCATCCAGCGGCAAGCGAGCCACGCCAGTCTTCGCCACCAGCAGCTCAAATAGCTCATTCATGCAGCCAAGTGCCGACACCAGCGCAAACAGCGAGAATACCTCCACTAGCCAATATTGGTGCCACCCCAGCGCGTGTTTGAGGTAGAGCCACAGGCAGCCGGTAAATATCCCACCACCGATGAAGTGCGTCATAAATGCCGTGTCTTGCCCATCAATCAAGGGCGACGGCACATACCATGAGATAAAGAACAACCCACACGCCAGGTACAGCAGCCAGCGGTAGCGTCGCTCGTGTGTATAGCCGTAGTGCTGCAAAATTGGTGGTATACTACTGGCCAAAACAGCTGGTATAACAATCGAAACAATGGTAAAGATACTCATACTTCTAGTATAGCACCCACCATAAGTTGGCTACTTACAGGGTTACTCTACGCCATTAGAGCGACCACCGTTTACGCGTCATCTCCACACCTCGTCAATCAACCATAGCCCTTTCCAGCACTAAGGAAAGGCTATTTATCAGAACTTCAAAGACAAAGCATTCAAGGCCAAGGGATAGCTCCAATACAAATCCGCCCCCTATATAGAGGCGGATATAAAAGCTTTCTTGCGATGGCTATTCTACGCAGCTTCGTGGCGAGCGGCAACCTCGGCAGCCTTAGCGTCAAGCTCAGCTTGCTTGGCGTCTTCTGCAGCCTTTTTCTCGGCAGCTTCTTTGGCCTTTTCTTCTTTGAGGCGGGCAGCCTCAGCCTCGGCATGAGCATCGTGCACGTTGTTAACCGCCTCGCGGTCGAACTGCACGGCAGTCAGGCGAGCCGACTTACCACTGCGGCCACGCAGGTAGCTCAGGAAGTTGCGGCGCACCTTAGCGCGGCGCATCACCTCGACCTTCTCAACGAGTGGACTGTGCAGCAAGAACGACTTCTCTACCCCCACACCGCTGGTAATCTTGCGCACGGTAATGCGGCTGGTGTGCTGACCCTTGTTGTCGGTGCGGATCACCACACCTTCAAACATCTGGATGCGCTCTTTGTTGCCTTCTTTGATTTTTTGGTGGACGCGGACTGTGTCGCCGCTCCGCACATCAACGACGGCAGGCTTTTTCTGCTGGTCATTGACTTTTTGGATCAGTGCAAAACTCATGACTTTCTCTCTATTTAATTATTAGATGACAATTCAGTTATTGATTGTACCATATTTTGTGTGCAGGGAGAAGAGGGAGAGAGTGCTTTTGCATCAATACTCCAAACACCGCTCAGCACCACAAAGAAGTTTTTTATTATAACAAAGAACCTCTCTATCCTACTTTTTGGTGTGTTGCCTCATATGCAGCTTTAATTGTCTGTTCTTCAGACAAAGTATCAATACCAACTGATGATGCCATTAGCTCCCACTTGCCATCTTCAAAATTACCCTTTACAACAGTCTGCTTACCGTTACGAACCTCATATACATCACCGAGCTTACTATCTGCTCCATTTTGCTCCCGACTATAAAACTCTACTTTTTGAACTGGTAGTTTCTCTGCTTTATTGCCTTGCTCGTCTATTCTGTAGCTGCCTGGAGTCTTTAAATCAACTGTAGACCAGTTTCCTTGTTGGTCCTGCACATAGAAGGTCATGGTTTTATCAGGTGATACATCACCTGTAATATTACCATGCTCATCTCCAACGAAAAGGTTAGAATACACTGTGCTCTTTCCACTTTCACCGTCCGGAACAACTAGAAGGCCGCGCATGACATTGATTTTTGTCCTGCTTTTTAGCGCTTCATCGACTCGTGTACGAAGGGCCTCGTTAGCTTCCGCGGACAGCTTCTTTTCGCCAGGTCGGGCCTTTTCTGATTGCTGCTCAGGCGATTGGGTTGGAGATGCTGGGAACGATGGTATCTCCGTCGCTTTGTCGGTAGAGTGAGATCGCTTAGGCTGTGGAGTCTTTTTGTCCGCTAGCGCTTCGATAGACGGTTTTGCGGTTGGTGTTGCTGACGACGTTGCTTCGGCAGTGGCAGCAGTTTGAGCGGACTGTGCTCTATTCTCTGGTGCTTTTTCAGAAGAGCCACAGCCTGCCAAAGCACCAGCACCTATAGCTATGATTGCAGTCAGAGGGATATACTTTTTGCGCATTTTTTCTGCGAGGCTATCCTTATTCTGTAAGCCGCCTTCTTGCCTGTTTCTCATTTTTCCTCCTCTTTCTCTGTATCATCACTGGTAGATGATGCCTATTTTGGATTTATAATCTAAACTATACCGCACTTTGGTATATATAGCAACTAGTTTAGCTGGTGGTATTTTCTTGGGTTGCGCTTGCTCCACCCTCGTAGCTATCCGCTATGTCTGCAGCTCTGTTGTCGTACGCGTGCTGGAGTTTGTACTGAAGCACACGCTTGGTGGCATCATCACGCACTAGGTCATACACCGTCTGCGAGTCGTACCCATAGAGAGAAAGCATAAGCGCCTCGCCAGCAGACGACAGTGCACGATTGCGCACTTGTTTCTTGTTGATAAGCCCAGCCTGCCGAGCTTTGTTGAGGAGTATCTCTAGGTCGTGCTCAGAAGCGTACTGGCTCCCTATCTCGGGCAAATCTTGAATAGGAAATACCTGTTTGTCTGCATTATCGTCGGCGCTATTTTCTCGCAAGCTATCGATCAGTGGCTGTGCAAGCTCTACAAGCTGCTCGATCTGGGCGCGTACTTCTGCGCTGAGGGCAGCCTCTGCAGCGTGGAGGGCTTCTTGCCGCTCTTTGGCTTCTGCTGCTTGACGGTCAGCGGCAGCACGGACAGCCCCGAGTGCTCGCTTTGCCAGTGCATCATCGATGCCTGGCACGCTGCTGGTCAAAGCTTCATTTTCTACGCTACCAGCAGCTGGTAACGCCTCGCTGTGAGTAGTGTTGGCTGCTTCATGCACTGCAGCTACAGTGTCATATGGCGTCCACTCAATCATCTGACTCCGGTGTTTGGCATGATGACCACTTACTGGCCTCTCTTCTGTTAGCCCTTGCTTAGCAATATCTGTCGACACCGCACGATAGACGGTGATTGACTTACGTCGCCGACCACGCTCATCAATGGTATATCGCTGCCCACGCTGCAGTACAAGGCCGCTATACTCCAGCTCTTCTGTAATAATCATGACGGGGCGATCTGATCTTTGTGCACTGTATAGTAAGATACTCGCTCGCTTATACCTCTCGAGTTTTGTTTGCACTTTGCTTGGGTCATAAATTGCATCACCTAGCTCTTGCACTGTCCATACTTCACCAGCAGATTCTGCAAGAACCTCCGCTAGCCGCTGGCTGGCGTCTTTTTTGATAAACTCTGGCGTAGCACGGTTACCATATCCCCGCTTGCTGCCTTGACGTGTTGTTCGATCACCATCAGGGAAGATATCGATATACTCAGGCCTGCTCTCATCATCGGTCGATTGCGCTTTCTCTACCATCTCTTTGCCCCAGATGCGAATCGCTGCTTCCTCAGACACAACCGCCAAGGCCGGCTCCACAAGGCCCATGTAGCGCGCTAGCTCGGCGTTAAGCTCGCCAATCCTATCTTTGACGATTTGGCGCCGCTCCCACACGTCTTTGCCAAGCGGGGTTGCCTGATACATTTCATCAACCCGCTTTGCTGATTCATAGGGCGTCAATGCCGCATGACCAAGATCCTCTGCAATTCTCATCGCTCTATCTTCTGCTTCGTAGCCACCATTTTTCATTACTCGCCCTTCTCCTTTGGCTATTTCGGCAAGAGTAGCTTCGCAGCTTGCTCGCTCCTCTTGATAGCGTTGGAGAACGCCTGCTGGTACCGCGCTTTTGTCGCCAGCCTGCACAAACTTCGCGAGCGCTTTTTGCTAATCTTCTTTAACTATTCGCAGAGTCTTCGCATCAATATTCCTCTCATGTTTCGATTTATTCACATCACGAGGGCTCAGCTCTCTGTAATGTTCATTATCTTTGGCAATCGCTGCTGTTACTTTTTCAAGCGGATCCTTAGCACTAGTCTCATGTAGTGATGGCTGGTCTATAAATTTTTTCATTATCACTCCGTATGGTGAGCCGCTGCGGCTATGCAGGGCTTCTTGCTCGGTTTGTATTATGCATCATATAATAGCATTTGGCGCGAAAGTATTGCAATGAAGGCTATTTATCCTTGGGCTCACCCATACTCTTTCTGGCATGCGTGGTATACTAGAGCGTATGGACTATAACAAACTCGCACTCGACCTACACAAAAAATATAAGGGCAAAATCACCACCAGCCTGCGCGATAGCGGTGAGCTTAACCGCGATAAACTCAGCAGCTACTACAGCCCTGGTGTGGGCGCAGTCAGCAAGGCAATTGCAGATGATCCCGCTACTCTGCCCACCTACACCTGGACGAATAACCTCGTGGCGGTGATTAGCGACGGTTCGGCCATTCTGGGCCTGGGCGACCTCGGCCCCAAAGCCGCCATGCCGGTGATGGAAGGTAAGGCACTGCTGTTTAAACATTTTGCTGGTGTGGATGCCGTGCCAATTGTGCTGGATGTGCACCAGCCAGAGGAGATTATTGCTACGGTTAAGGCGATCGCACCGAGCTTTGGCGCGATTAACCTCGAGGATATCGCCGCGCCTCAGTGCTTCGAGATTGAGGAGTGCCTGAAGGCCGAGCTTGATATACCCGTCTTCCACGACGACCAGCATGGTACTGCCGTGGTGGTACTAGCTGGGCTGATCAACGCTGCCAAGCTGACGGGCCGCAGCCTGGCTGATAGCAAATTTGTCGTGGTCGGCGCTGGCGCTGCTGGTACTGCTATCATCAAGCTGCTGCACACCTATGGCGCTCGGCACATTGTGGCGGTTGATAGCAAAGGCATCGTGGGCAGCCACCGTACCGACCTCAACGCCGAGAAGACTGCCCTACTTGCGTACGTTGATGCCGCGCAGCAGGGGTCGCTGGAAGACGCCATGGCCGGTGCTGATGTATTCATTGGCGTATCGCGCGCTGGGCTGCTGACTCCAGAACTCGTTGGGATGATGGCCACAGACCCGATTATCTTTGCCCTAGCCAACCCAGTGCCAGAAATCATGCCAGATAGTGCCAAAGCAGCTGGTGCGGCCGTCATTGCCACTGGCCGCAGCGACTTCCCCAACCAAGTCAATAACGCCCTGGCCTTTCCGGGCATCTTCCGCGGTGCGCTCGATAACGGCGTGCAAAAAATCACCGACGAGCACAAACTTGCCGCCGCCCAGGCGCTGGCAGCGCTGGTCGATGAACCCACAGCAGACTACGTCATCCCCTCACCATTTGATGAACGCGTAGTGGAGGCTGTGGCGAAGGTTATTCGCTAGGCTGATATTTATACCCGCCAAGGCCTACATTCCTAAATCTTACCTCCCACTTTGTATACCTCATGTAACCTAGTAGAGCACTGACTATATCGATGGGTTTTGTCACGCAAGAGACAGTAAGCCCAAGAAATAAAACTACGTAGCATACAAAGCCACGTAGTTTTATTCCTGTATAGCTTCTCTTTAGATGCTACCTACGCGCTGTTTGCGTAACTCTCGTCGAGAGCGTCCAGTAATTTCTGCCAATGTTGCCAACTGGTGCTGCTTATCACAGACACCGATCAACATAATCAATTCGTGCACCTGCATCGCTGCAAGTTGCTCACGCACACTCGCAAGTCCATCGTCCATCTGGTTGACGCGCAGATTCGATATGTAGACACGCATCACATTGTGCTTTGCGTCCTTACTGTAAATCACAGGGTGCGGGTACGTCGATTCGCCGTTTTTATCAACACTTGAGAATTTACCAGCATGAATTAAACCACCGTCCGACATAGCCACCTGAGCATAGTGTGTGAGACGCTGTTGTACATTTGGTGCTATATAGCCCCATGCAGTCGATTGATAACCATCCATCCGACGTTCAATTTCTTGCAGTGCTTTGCTACGACAATCAACCACGAGCACCCCAGGTACGTTATCGACAACAACTTTACAACTCACCGTACTATCAGTACGACTATCCACCTCAAGCCACGGTACAAGCTTGTGCGGTAAGGTAAGGTAATCAAGCGGCACACGTTCGGTTTCTGCACGAAGGTGTAGTGGTTCTGATACTGGCAGCGACGTGACATTATCTGGCTGATTCGACTTGTTAGGTAGCAGGCCTATTGAGCCTTCCATGCTGCGTCGTTTATTGCTAGATACATTTGGCAAATCATGGGTTGCTAGCTGGTCAGCTGTCGGTTGATACGCTACCAATGCATTGGCTAGCCGTTCAGCCGCCTCGGCAATGATCTGTTCCGTTTGCATATCAATTAACTGACGATCAGCGTGCTGTGCATTCTTTGGCCAGAGGCGATCAACCAAGCGCTGTGCTATATCATGAGTTATCGCCTTATCCGATCGATCAAACCATTGTAAGAGCGCGATTTGCGTCTGGCTAATTTGTGGTACATGCTCTGTGAGGTAGTGGCAGAAGGACAGCAATGTATCAGCCGGTACCGTTGTGTGTTCCTCGTCTCGTGATTGTTCAAGCTGCCGAGCCTGCGCAACTAACGCTGTATGTTCTGTTTGCAATGCATCGAGATGTTGACTCTCCGGTTTACAGATTGCAATTTCGTCATCGTAGCATGGTTGCTGTAGCTCATCAAAAGCTATCTGTTCGCACTGCGCCACCGCCCAATCGACTGCCTCCTGAACTAACTTTTGGTATATATCGTTAGCTGCCGATGGCAGCAGAGCTTTATCCTGCTGCCACTCAGTACGCTTTGGAATAGCCGTATGACACCAATCTGGCACCTGCACTATTCCGCTGGCCACAAACACTGCCTTAACTGCGCGCACGCTTCGCATCGCTAGCTTGTCGCGCTGCTTATTGATGTATTGCTGTGCACGCTCCGCTGCTGCCGGATATAATCGCATATTTGTTGTACGCCACGAGTTGGTTTCGCGCAATAGTGCACGACGCACACAGTATTTATACCTCTCACTTGTAAAGTGGCACTGCCGAAGCGTATGCTCAGTATTTTGCATAGCTATAGCCGCCTCCTTATGCTGTTGCATCACAAGCGATAAGTGCTCAAGCACACCACCAAAGACTGTAAAACTCGCATTGAGTGATGCTATATCTTCTTCTAACTGCCGTTCATTTAGGCCCGACTCACGCTCACTAGACGGCATTTTACCAACACTGTTTGGTAGCGTTATGCTAAGCTCTTCTCCACCAGGGTTACGGTCTATGACAGACACTTGAAGTGATTCAGGTCCTCGTGGATAAGTAATATGTTCATGCGACATGCCATAGTATAATACGCAAAAAATGATACTTTGTCAAAATCCGCTATGCAGTACATAGCACAGATTAACCCTAAGTATTCTTCAGCAAGATAGCGCGTTTATATCACCCGATTGACTTCTTCCAGCGTTGTCTCGCCGCGCAGGGCAGCAAGGATGCCAATTTGTTCGAGGGTGAGCATGCCTTCGCGCTGGGCGGCTTTTTCGATGACGTCTGGGTGGACATCGGTAAAGTCTCCGCGGATGAACTTCTGAATACCTGGGGTCACGATAAGCTGCTCCATAATCACCATGCGGCCCTTGTAACCAAATGGCGCATCATCGCTCGGTACTGGCCGCCAGAGTTTGAAGGTGTCGAGATTAGGATGCTCCACCTCTTCAGGAATATCAGCAAGAACTCGCTTGACATAGCTGCGCGTGGCGTCGTCTGGCTCGTAGACCTCTTTGGTCTCGTCCACGAGACGCCGCACCAAACGCTGCGCCACCACAAGGCGAATAGCACTGGCAAAAATCGGGTTTACACCAATCAGGTCGATCATTCGACTAAAGGCTGCACTACTGCTATTGGCGTGGAAGCTCGACATCACCAAATGGCCAGTAATCGACGCTTGAATGGCAGTGCGCGCCGTATCGACATCGCGGATCTCACCCACCATCACGACATCTGGATCGAGACGAAGCACGCTGCGCAAACCCTCACCAAAGCTTCCACCGGCGTTGGTATTAATTGGGATTTGCGAGATACCAGCCAAGCCGTATTCGATTGGATCCTCCAGAGTAATAATCTTGCGGTCAGTCGTGTTGAGGGCGTTGAGCATGCTATAGAGCGTGGTAGATTTACCTGAGCCCGTTGGCCCGACCATCAGCACAAGACCGCGCGGATGACTGACGATTTCATCAATCTGCTGGCGCTGCTTGGGCGGAATACCCAGCAAGTCAAGATTGAGCAAGCTTTCATCGAAGTTAAAGAGACGCAGCACGGCATCCTGCCCATACATGGTCGGCACAGTCTCGACACGGATATTGAGCAAGTGCGTCGCATTGCCATGCGTCACGTCCTTTTGGATATGGCCAGACTGCGGCTCCATCGAAGCACTCGACACACCAGCTCGGCTAGCGAGCTCACCCATGATCACGCGGTAGCGACTCCGGCTGATCGTCGCGACGGGATGAAGTGCACCATCGACACGGAGACGAATCCGGATATCATGGCGTTCATTCTCGATGTGGATATCGCTCGCGCCGAGCATATCCGCCTGGTTGATCAAGAAGTCGAAAACCTCCTCACTACTGACTCGGCCAAGCGTCTGACTCACCTCGGCAATGGTCTCGCTGTCGCCCGCTTTGGCAATCTTAATGTCGTCATAGACAATCTTCTTTGGTGGGTCAAAGCGGTTCATCAACACGCGGTAGCCACTGAGGCTAATCAAATAGAATTCGACAGGTAGCCCTCGGTCCTGATACGTGCGTCGCGTCCGCTGGATAACTGACTGAGGTGTTTGTGTCGTAACGGCAAACTGATACGATTCTTGCTCATTGCCATCAGTCAGCGGTAGCATATAGAGGTTGTGCATCTCCTCGATCGTCATTAGGTCTCGTGCTAGTGGCAGCGTCTCTTCGATGGGGCGCATATCAAGGTATTTGAGGCCAAGAATGCGCGAGCGTTGTTCGGTCGACGCCTCATCTTGCTGGCGACGACGTTGTTGGACTTCATCTTCATTCATCCTTCTTAGTGTAACAAAAAGCTCGTGGTAAATATAGAGGGTAAATCCAAAGCACTTCAGGTATAATACAACTATGCCAGAGATTATTGTTATCGCGCACAACATCCGCTCAACGCACAATGTCGGAGCGATCTTTCGTACCTGCGAAGGATTTGGTGTGCAGCGGCTTATTCTCAGTGGCTACACACCCTACCCCGATCTTACCCTTCAGCCAACTCCACCGCACTGTGCCTACCACCTTGAAGAAACAGTGCGAGTCGACCCACGTTTGCCACACATCCGCGAAAAGATCACCCAGCAAATCCACAAAACGGCGCTTGGTGCCGAAGCTCTCGTGCCGTTCGATTATCAGTCAGAGCTCGACCTTGAGCAGTTTGCCGGCTATCGCATTGTTGCGCTTGAGCAAGCTCCTACTTCTATTTCTCTCCAGCAATATCAGCCACCAAGCAAGCTCGTCCTTCTGCTTGGCGAAGAAGTCCATGGTATTCCGGCCGAGACGCTCTCGCTTGTGGATGACATCATCGAGATTCCGATGTATGGGCAGAAGGAGTCGTTTAATGTGTCGGTCGCGACTGGTATCGCGCTCTATGCGCTCACAACTGCTGGATAGTTGCAGCATATATGTACCCATTTTGTTTGTGTTGTGGCAAATATCGGGTTATACTAGCAGTAGGTGGTGTGACCAAGCCACCGCCTGCAACTTGCCTGTGCTAGAGCTTATTTCGCTCGCCTCGCAAGTATCTGGCCTCGCGCCACCCTGGTCGTAGACGCAATTGTTCGAAGTTTCTTTATAACACGCGCAATCTGCAGACTCCCAGGGTGGCGCGAGTCACCCCCCTTCGCGGGGACGGCATTATTTAACAACAACGCAGTCTCTACCGAGGATCTGTGCAAGCTCATCCTGCAATCGCTGCTGCGCGTCGACCCGGAATGGCAGGCGAATCGCCGACGTTTTGTCATCACCGAGCATCATAATAATATCGTGCTGGCCCGGGTTTTGTGTACACAGCTGCTTAAACTTCGTGAGAGCAGCCATATCATCGGGGTTCTTGACCCGCACATAGACCGTTGGGAGCGTATCAAGCGGTTTGGGCGGTGGGGCTACTGACACTGATGCGGCCGCACGTGTCGATGCTTGCGCTGAGCGCTGGGTATTTTTTTGCGATGATGACCGGCGGCGCGGCGTAGCTGCTGGGCCGGTTGGTACAGACATCGTGCGACCAGTTGCTTGATATTCGGCTAAGTCGGTATCGGTCACGACGGTGATTTCATTGGCAATTAGCTTTGCTTCATCACCAAGGTTGCCATCGCGATCGCGCGCGCTCACCTTGCCGCTGGCAGTGATTACCACATCTTGCTCCAGCTGGCCAGCAAGCTTCTCATACAGATTCGGGAAAATGATGATCTCGCTCTCACCCGATTTGTCCTCAATCCCTACAAAAGCCATCTTGCTACCCGACTTCGTTACAATCGTCCGCAAGCGCGTCACGAGGCCACCGATCGTCACTGTCTGGCCGTCGATCTGTGGTGAGACAGTGCGCAGTGGCACGGTCTGCTCAGCAAAGAACGTGTCGTAGTGGTCGAGCGGGTGTGCACTAATGTAGAGACCAATCAGCTCGCGCTCCCACATCAGGCGCTCTTTGTCAGTGTGTTTGACGGGCGCTGGCTTAAGTTCAATCGACGGCATGACCTCTGTAGAGCTATCGGCTAGGCTACCAAAGAGATCGGTTTGGCCGCTCAACGCTTCCTTCTGTAATTTGCTCGCAAAAGCAAGGACATTCTCAAGATTAAAGAGAAGATCAGAGCGATCACCCAGCGCATCAAAGCCACCCGATTTAATGAGCGACTCCCAAACCCGCTTATTGCACTTACTCGTCGAGACACGTTTAGCAAAATCTTCTACTGTAGCAAACTTCCCATCGCGGTCACGCATCTTGACGATCTCTTCCACTGCTCCCACACCAACACCCTTCACAGCTGCCATACCAAAGCGGATCTGTTTCTTGCCCGGTACCACAGCAAATTCCTCGTATGATTCATTGACATCGGGGTTGAGTACCGTTAGGCCCATATGCTTACACTCGGTGATCTCGATCGCTAGTCGGTCGACGTCATCATGGTCACTTGTCATCAAGGCCGCCATAAAGGCATCGGGGTAGTGCGCCTTGAGATATGCCGTCCAGTAAGCAATAAGCCCATAGCACGCTGCATGGCTCTTGTTGAAGCAGTAATTGGCAAACTCTTCCAGCTGTGTCCAAAATGTCTCGGCCATCTCACGCGTCGCTCCACCAACCTTCACCGCTCCTTCGACAAACTCCGGCTTAACCTTCTTCATTAGGTCGATCTTTTTCTTACCAACGGCCTTGCGCAGGGTATCAGCCTGCCCACCAGTAAAGCCGCACCACTCCTTGGAGATCTGCATAAACTGCTCTTGATAGACCAAAATACCATAGGTATTCTCGAGTGAGCTCTTCATCCCCGGGTGGAGGTAGGTAATCTCCTCCTCACCGTGCTTGCGCCGAATAAAACTATCGATAAACTGCATTGGCCCTGGCCGGTACAGCGCCACCATTGCGATGATATCCTCAAAGTGCGATGGCTTCAGAGCGCGCAAATAACGTTTCATCCCAGCCGACTCAAGCTGGAATACCCCTGTTGTATCCCCGCGCTGAAAGAGCTTGTACGTTGCTTCGTCATCGAGCGGTAGCGTAGAGAGGTCGATCGTATCACCATAGACTTTGCGGATGATCCGCATTGCATTATTAATAATCGATAAGTTCGATAGGCCAAGGAAGTCCATCTTGAGCAGGCCAAGATCCTCTACCTCACCCATTGGAAATTGCGTCGCCACCACGCCTTTCTGCGCCTGCTCAAGCGGGATATATTTAACGAGCTCGTCGGGCGCAATCACCACACCACACGCGTGCACCCCATGGCTGCGAATCGTTCCCTCTAGCTGGATAGCATAATCAAAGACCTGCTTAGCAGTCGGGTTCGTCTCGTACTCGTGCTTAAGGTCAGGGTCTTCCTTGGTACTGACCGCCAACGGAATGTGCCGCCCCTGGGCAGGTGGTGGTACCATCTTGGCCAGGCGGTCACTTTCAGCATACGGCACCTCCAACACACGTGCGACATCACGCACTGCGGCCCGAGCCGCCATCTTACCAAAGGTGACGATATTACTGACGTGATCGTGACCATATTTATTTGCACAGTAGTCGATTACCTCATCGCGCCGCGTATCCTGGATGTCGACATCAATATCAGGCATGCTAATGCGATCGGGGTTAAGAAACCGCTCGAAGAGTAGACCATACTTGAGCGGGTCAAGATCGGTGATATTAAGCGCATACGCAATAATCGACCCCGCGGCACTGCCCCGGCCTGGCCCAAAGACAATCCCCTGGCTCTTGCCCCAGTTAATGAAGTCCTGCACGATGAGGAAATACCCCTCATACCCCATGCTTGCCATCACACCTAGCTCCATCTTAGCCCGCTCGCGCACGTCATCAGCCAAGGTAGGGATAATCTGCTCGGGGAGCTGATCAGCAGTATCTTCGGGTTTTGCACCATTGTAACGCTGAGCTAAGCCACGATACACCAGCTTGTGTAGGTAGCTATGCTCACTCGTCTCGCCCTCAGGCAATGGGTACTTTGGGATGAGGATTTTACCCAGCTCGATATCGACAGTGCAGCGGTCGGCAATCTGCTTGGTGTTGGTAATAGCCTCGGGCAGCTCTCTTCCCCAGCGAGCAATGATATCGCGCGGGTCAGTCAGGTGGAGTTCAAAGTCTTTCAGGCTCATCCGCTTTTCGTCACTCAAGAATGAGCCCGTCCCCACGCAGAGCAATATCTCATGCGCGTCTTGAAAGTCGTGCGTCAGATAGTGACCATCGCACGTCACAACCAGAGGGATGTCTAGCTCCTCAGCCATGCGGCGCAGGCCCTCGTTAATCTTCGCTTGCACATCCCAGTGCGTATTAGACTCGGGGTGGCCATGGTCTTGCAATTCCAGATAGTAGCGGTCGCCAAAGACACGCTTATACCACTGAGCGATCTCAACTGCCTTGGCGTAGTCGTCATAACGCAGCGCCTCACCAATCTCACCACTTGCACAGCCGCTTAGGACAATCAGCCCTTCGTTGAACTCCTCTAGGAGGTCATGGTCGATCCGTGGCTTATAGTACATCCCCTCTAGGTTTGCCTTCGTACTCAGTCGCATCAGGTTATGGTACCCCTGATTATTCATCGCAATGATAGTCAGGTGGTAGCGCATTTTATCTTTAGCGGGATCACGGTCGAAGCGCGAGCGAGCGGCAACGTACGCTTCAATGCCAAGGATCGGCTTGATGCCCGCCGCCTTCGCCGTCTTGTAATAGTCAAGCACCCCACTCATTGTCCCGTGATCGGTAATGGCTGCTGCTGTCATGCCATACTCTTTGACAGTATTGACAAGGTCACCAATCTTCGTTAAGCCATCAAGCAGTGAGTGATGGGTATGGTTGTGCAGGTGAACAAAATCCGATGGTTGCAAAGCTGATAATGAGTGAGAGGTCATACTTATCTAGTATAGCAAATGAGTAGGTGGTGACGCCAACGCCGGGGTGCTTGTGATTGATAAGAGCTGAGATGTCAGGGCTATTTGCTTTGTCGGTACCAACCACCCCTATTGTCCTATCAGGAGAAACGTGACAGCCAGTCACACATAGTGGGTGGCCTTACCTCTGCACGATACATCAATGTCGCGTACTCATCACCTTGATAATGCTATCGATAAAGTCCGCCAGGCTCGGCACTAAGAGGCCGATGGCATTGAGCAACCAGACAAACAGCGCTACAAGAATCGTTCCGCCAAGCACACTCCCTAGGCCAAAAAATATCCCGCGGATGAAGTTCATTTTGTAGACTTCTGCGCGGCTACGATGAAAATCGTAAAATAAATCCTCGAGGATAGCCTTGCGTGCATCGGTCTCGTTGGCTTGCTTAACCTGCCGTGCAAGCTCGGCAACTAGCCCAGGGTGGTCATGTTGCTCACGAGTCACCGACTCATCTGATGAGCGCTGCGGTGGGGATGATTGCTTTGTCATAATAATTATAATTGCGAAGATGCGGTGAGCATTCTGCCCATAAGGAGAATACTCACCGCACCCTTTGTCGCCTACTGGCTACTTCTTGTCCTTTGCAAACTCATCGCGAGCACTGCGCAGAGCGCGGCCACTGCGGTCGTGCAGGTCACGAGCGGCATCACGCGCATCATAGTATGCCTTCTCACCCTTGGCACGCAATTCGTCGCCCTTTGTGGTAGCGTCTTGCTTGAGCTCACGTGCCTTCTTCTTGAGGTCGGCTCGCGTCTCTTTGCCCGACTTTGGCGCCGTCAAGAGCCCAGCCACCACACCAGCGGCAGCACCGATTGCTGCACCAAGCACAAATTTACCTTTCGACATATATCCCTCCTTTATCGATTATGTTTGGTGGTAAACAATTTCTTGATCGAAGACACAGCGGTCTTGGCTAGCCAAAACGGCGAGGTAGCCCGGGCGATATTATCAGTCGTTGCCTCGAGGTTTGCTGCTACGCGTTCAGCCGACTCGACCACAGCACTAATCCGCTGCGTGATGCGAATCAATATGATCGTCAAGACGATCGCAAGCACCAGCAGCAGCGCTAGCAATACCGATAACATGATAACTAATATCTGGGCCCACTCCATGCGGTATCTCCTTTATGTTAGTAGCATACGATCTATGCCTGGGTATCAGTATAGTGAGTCCGCAGGTATTTTGCAAACTCTGGGCCAAGCACTGGGTCTTTGAGGCCAAAATCTACGACGGTCTTGAGATACTCTAGCTTATCGCCAGTGTCATAATATGTACCGTTGGTAATCTCCACACCAAAGAACGCATGGTCGTCATCAATCATCCGCTGCATAATAGGCTGGACGGTAAACTCGCCATGCCCATCAAAATGCTCCTTCGCATGCTCAAGATAGCTAAAGAATTCACCAGGCAAAATATAGCTACTGACACTAGCGAGGTCAGATGGCGCATTAGCCTTACCTGGCTTTTCAACGATGTTGCTCATCTTAATAACACTGTCCGATAGCTGCTGGCCAGCCACAACGCCGTAGCGATCAAACTCAGCATCATCGACGATCTTTTTGCATGATAGTACCGCACCATCGAGCTCTTGCGACGCAGCGATCATCTGCTGGAAGCGGCTTGGGCTGGCAGCAATGAAGTCATCGGCAAAGGTATAGATGACGGGCTCGTCGCGGTTGATGAGATGCGCTGCGCAAGCCAGCGGCGTCGCGTTGCCGTATGGACCCTTTTGGCGGATGTAGATAAAGTTTGCCATCTCCGAGAGCTGCTTGACAGTATCGATCAATGGCTGCTTCTTTGGCCCACCAGCCCGAAGGTTAGCTAGTAGATCCTCATTTGGCACATCAAAGTGGTCTTCGATCGCACGCTTATTGGCACTCCCTACAATGATGATATCGCGAATCCCCGCCTGGACGAGCTCCTCCACCACATACTGAATGATCGGCTTATCGATCAGTGGCATCATCTCCTTAGGCATTGCCTTCGTCTGCGGTAAGAACCGCGTACCAAAACCCGCGGCGGCGATGATTGCTTTTGTTGGTCGTTTCATTATGATTCCTCCTGTCGTCGGTTATTTAGATACTCAAATGCTAAGGCAAACGGCCCTGCAAGGCAAAGCTCGCCATTCTTAGCAATTGTAAACAATTCATCAATCGAGACGAGACGCGTCTGAGCTCCCTGGTCCCGTTCGGTCTGGTCGAGCTGCTTTACTTGTGGATCATACGTGCAATCAGTCGCAAGAAAGACTGGACTCTTGCCATTAATGTAACCATTCTCGTGGCAATCTCCCAAGTAGTGCATCACACCCGGAACGTACCCTGTCTCCTCTGCCAATTCACGTCGCGCTGCTGCTTCTGGGTCTTCGCCGGGCAAGGCAGCTCCGCTCGGAAAGTCATACAGCCACGCCTCAGGTCCTGCTCGAAACTGATATACCATTACTACCTTACCCTCTGATGTGAGAGCAATCACTGGCGCAGCACAACTATCCTCAGCAAAAAATGTTGTAAATTCATGCGTCAAGCCATCATCCGTCTGAAAATGCTTCACGACCACCGACTGCTTAAACCGCTCACCTACTGGGGTCACTGTTGTTGGCTCACTGCGGGTAAATGTCTTCATTACTGCTCACCTCTCTGGATATCCTTTAGTTGCTCATATGCCAAGAATAGGCCTTCTGTATCTGTCATTTTGCCAGACTTGCTGTTCTTCAACAGTTGATCAATCGATATCGTACACACTTCAACAGCTTCATTATCGTCGAGTTGTTGGCCAGCTTCGCTTGGTGTGCAGTTTTTTGCCAAGAAGTAGTGTGACTTGGTATCCATCCAGGCGTGTTTGTACATTGTACCCAAAAACATCAGCTCCCCCGCGTTATAACCAGTTTCTTCTCGCAATTCGCGACGCGCCGCCTCTTCTGGTGCTTCATTCGGGTCAACAGCACCACCTGGCAACTCATCAAAAATTTGCTCAGGACCACAGCGAAATTGCCGTGCAATAATCGCCTGATGCCCTGGCGTCAAGGCAACAACCATAACCGACTCAAGGCAATGACTACTCGATATTTCAGCCTGCATTGTGTGCCCATTTGGCATGACAAATGTTTTTTGGAGCACTCTCCGCCAATTACCGTCATAGAGAACAGCCTGGTCACCAATGCGACGCCACGGATTCATTACTTCAGCCTCTCACGAATCAGTTTCTGCGCCAGAGCTGGGTTGGCTTTGCCGCGGGATCGCTTCATGACTTGCCCGACGAGGTAGCCAATTGCCTTATCCTTGCCGGCCTTGATATCCGCAATCGACGCTGCACTGGCTGGGTCATTCATCACCTCATCGACAATCGCGCCAATCGCCCCCTCGTCTGATACCTGGAGTAGGTTCTTCGCCTCAGCAATCGCCTCAGGCATCTTGCCAGTATATTGCTCGTCAAAGAGGTCGAGAAAGAGCTCCTTCGCACCAGTCGAGCTGACTTTGTTGTCCTCCACCAACTGTGAGAGCAGCAAGAGTCGCCGCGGCCCAACAAAACCCGATTCAACCTTACTCATATTCATCAACTCTTCTGGCGTGGAGGCAAACCAGTTAAAAATCCGCTTGACAAGCCGTCGATACACCGACTCATCGACGCCAAGCCATTGCAAAATCGACGGAGCATTATGCTCGAGCGGGTAGATATCACTGAGCAAAATAGCCAGTGGCTGATGACTGAGCACTGTATTAACCACCGAGCTATCCAGCGCAAGACTCTGCCACTGCGCACGGTACTCGCCCGGCATCGTCGGCACATCCTGCTGGACACGGGCAATCTCTTCGTCCGTCAAGACAATTGGTGGAATGTCTGGGTCGGGCATGTAGCGATAGTCCTGGGCATCTTCTTTGCTGCGCTGGCTCGTGGTGATGCCTTTATCGTCACTCCAGCCACGGGTCTCTTGCACGACACGCTCACCGCGCTCGAGCAAAGCTGCCTGACGCGCAAATTCATACTCTACTGCCTTTTCTACACTGCGGAAGCTGTTAAGATTCTTCACTTCAGCACGTGTACCAAGCTGATCTGAACCCTTTGGCGCGATTGAGATATTGACATCAAAGCGCATATTACCATGGTAAAGATCGCCGTGTGTGACGCCAGCATAGGTCATGAGCTTGTGAAGCTCTGCTGCGTAGGCACGGGCCTCGGTTGCTGAGTGAATATCAGGCTGTGAGACAATCTCGATCAGTGGTGTACCCGCTCGGTTGAGATCGACCAATGAGTAGCCATCGTGGTGTGTTAACTTGCCAGCATCTTCCTCCATGTGGGCATGGTCGATTCGAACACGCGTGGTGCTACCATCATCAAGCGGCACATCGACATAGCCCGCTAGAATAATCGGCTGATACATCTGGCTCGTCTGGTAGCCTTTCGGCAGATCTGGATAGAAATAATGCTTACGATCGAAACGCGAAACACGAGCGATAGGCGCGTTGAGTGCCTTGCCAGCCCGAATCGCAAGATCAACCGCGTGGCGGTTCAGGACTGGTAGCATGCCAGGCAGACCGAAGTCGATCGGGTGGACTTTGCTATTAGGCTCGGCATCGCGGGCGTCATTGTCTGCTGGACTAAAGAGTTTCGTGTCTGTCGCCAGCTGTACGTGGCATTCGATACCAATCGTCACTTCATATTTTTGCAAAACATCGTGAGAAACTGCCATAATTATATCGCTCCCAAATCCTTTAACCCCTGTTTATACGCGGCTAATGCCCGCAAGGCAATCTCGCGCGAGAGCCGCACATTAGCCTCGTGAGCCAGCTTGTTGCGCACCTTGTGAGCACCCCATACGTGGTTGCTATTGCTCCATTGTTCGCGGGCCGACTTCATGCGCTCGCCCATCGTGTCGCCAGCAAAGCCACGTTCACGGAGAGCAAGATCGAGCAACTTATCTGCCTCGAAGATAGCTAGCTGATACGTGCCAATATTGGATTTATCGAGGCTATTCTCAATGGCAAGCCAGCGTGCTTGGTATTTCTCGACATTGAGCACCTTGCCACCCTGGCGCGTCAGGGCAACAACAACAACCAAGATCGCAGCAATGATAATAATACCCACCAAAAGGATCGTGACACTGCCAGACATCAGGCGCTCCTTTCTGTAGCTGCTTGGGTTGCCACAGCAAGCAGCGTTGCATCACTCTGCATGGGGCCAATCAGCTGCGCACCGATTGGCAAACCCGTCTGGCTCACTCCAGCCGGCACATTCAATGCAGGTAAGCCCGCCAGACTGGCTGGCACTGTCATGATATCCGCGAGATACATCTTAAGCGGGTCGTCGCTGTTTTCACCAAGACCAAAGGCAGGAGTTGGTGCTGTCGGCAAAAGAAGCATATCGTATTGCTCAAACAGGGCGTTAAATTCGTTGATGAGCAATGTCCGCGCTTTTTGTGCCTGGAGATAGTACGCATCGAAGTACCCACTACTGAGTACGTAGCTCCCAATCATAATGCGCCGTTTGTTCTCTGGCATAAAGCCTTCGTCGCGACTCCGACCATAAAGCTCGACCAGTGTCTTAACTCCCTCAGCGCGATGGCCATAGCGTACACCATCGTAGCGCGCCAAGTTGCTTGAGATCTCAGCCGGCACAACAATGTAGTAGATCGCAAGAGCGTGCTGGAGCATTGGCATACTCACTGTCTCAACAGTATGGCCATGCGATCGCAGGATATCGGCATACTGGCTGACCGCCTGACACACTTCCGCATCAACACCATCACCCATTGCTTCGTTGATGATACCGATCTTCAAGCGTTGCGGCTTCTCTGTCGCAGGCGCGAAAAAGTCGGGCAGCGTCGTCATATCCTTCGGGTCTTGGCCAGCCATGACGTTCATCACCACAGCAATATCCTCAGCACTGCGCGCAAAGCAGCCCATCGTATCAGTGCTCGAGGCCATTGCCACGACACCATAGCGGCTCGCTGTGCCATAAGTTGGCTTGATACCATACACACCATTGAAACTGGCGGGTTGGCGAATCGAGCCTCCCGTATCTGTCCCGAGGGCAAATGGCACAATGTCGAGCGCCGTCACTACAGCTGAGCCGCCACTACTGCCACCAGCGACTTTCGTCTTGTCGACAGCGTTGTGCGTAGCACCAAAGTATGAGTTCTCTGTGCTCCCACCATGCGCAAAGGCATCGAGGTTACTCTTGCCAATGCAGATCGCCCCAGCTGCTTCAAGCTTATCTACCACTGTTGCCTGAAGAGGCGTATCAAAGTTCTCAAGCATCTTGCTGGCTGCCGTACTCGGTGCACCATACGCAAGATAATTATCCTTAACGACGAACGGCACACCAGCCAGCACCCCAACGTCCTCGCCCCGAGCCAGCGCCTCATCAATTTCTTGTGCCCGCTGCAGTGCCCGCTCCTCTGTCAGACTCAGCAGGGCGTGGTATTCCTTAGCATCACGCGCCCGCTGTAAAGCCGCTTGTACCTGGGCAGTAGCTGATGTCTGGCCTTGTTTGATCTGAGCAACTCTCTCTGTAATATTCATATCACAACACCTTCGGTACTTTTACACACTTATCTGCCTGCTCAGCTGCTAGCCCCAATAGCTGCTCGCGCGATACGTCGCTTGCATCTATTGTGTCGGGCCGCCATACATTAGTCAGGCCAGTTACTTGGTAGGTTGGCTCGACACCAGTCGTGTCGAGGGTGGATAGCTGCTCAATGTAGTGCAGGATATCCTCGAGGTTTTGGCGCAGCGCGGCGACGTCGGCTGAATCACCAAGACTAATCGAACTTAATTGTGCAAGGTGCTGCACATCTTCAGTGGTAATATTACTCATTATGGATATATTGTACCACATTTGGTGCGTGGAATCGCTATATATCAATGAATGAGATGCACCAGAAAAATGTAAGAGTAAGTGCAGAATCAATACCGATACTAGACTACCTCTAATTTATCACCCTTAGCCCGATTGCAGCGCCAACAGAGTGCTCGCAAATTGTGCTCAGTCGTGATACCACCTTTCGACACTGGTACAATATGGTCAACTTCGAGCAAGAGGTGTTTCTCATCCCGGCGCGAGACATGGCACTTCTGGCATTCGTAGTTGTCTCTGCGCAAGATAAACCGCCTAAGCTTTGGTGTCATGAGCTGACGCTGAAACTGCGCAGATTTGCGATATGTTATCTGCTGGCTGAGATATTCTGCCAATTTTTGGAGCTTTTTCTCTGTGAGTATGATATCAAATGAGTAGTTATTACGCTTGGCGGGTGAACTGTACTTAAATGAATATACGAGAAAATAATTCTTTTCAAACTTAGGTAATGTATTCGACCCAAGCCGCTTCATCGTCATTTTCTTGAAAATATAGGCTCCAACGTACATTTTGGCATCAATGAAGTCCATAATTTCGTTGTATTCGCTCCGCAGTATTTCCTCGGTCTTTTTGATTGTGTCGTATTTCTGGAGGATTTGCTCAAGTATTTGCACTGTCTCTTCGTTTATTGTGCGCTGCGCAAAAAAATATTTGACAATATAGCGGTATGGGTCAAGCTGCGCATTTTTATACACCGTAAGTGTGCTATTTTTCACATGCGCACGCGAAAGCCTCGACTGCTGCTGACGAATAAAGCGCTTTGTTTCGGGCAAAAAAGCATTGAAGTCGTCATATTCTTGTAGCTGCTTGGCAAGCCTCTGCTTGACACTTTGAAACTCTGCCGTTTTGTAATAACCACGCGTCCTCCAAAATACAATGCAATAACAAACGACAAAGAATATCACTGGCAGGCAGAGCAATACAACGTTGCAGATAGCAAGTCCAATAAGAATCGACCACTGGATAAACTTCGATCGACGATCAATCGTTGCCAAAAAATATATCACATGCTCTGGCAGGGTGTGAGTATCACGTATAGGCATACTACATCATATTATACACTCTGTGCGCTTGCCGATCGTAGGTTTACTCAGCTACTGCTACAACTTACTCTTCACCTCAGCGATCAGATCTCGCAATTCGGCTGCTCGCTCAAACTCAAGATTAGCACTAGCGAGATTCATTTGGCCAGTCAGATCTTTGATAAGGCTCTTATATTCGTCCTTGGGGATTTTACGTAGGTCAAGTTTGGGCGCGTCATCCTCTTTTTGCGGGATGATGGAGCGCAGGCCTTCGTCGATTGCTTTATTAATGCCACGCGGTGTAATGCCATGTTCGCGATTGTACGCCTGCTGAATTTCGCGTCGGCGTTTAGTCTCGTCAATTGCCCGGCGCATACTATCGGTGATGCTATCACCATACATAATTACCCTGCCCTCAACGTGGCGAGCTGCCCGGCCAATTGTCTGGATGAGGCTGCGCTCGCTACGGAGGAAGCCTTCTTTGTCGGCGTCCATAATCGCCACTAAGCTTACCTCTGGCAGGTCGATCCCCTCACGCAAGAGGTTAATCCCCACCAGGACATCATACAGGCCCATACGCAGATCACGCAGAATGTCGCCCCGTTCGAGCGTGTCGATCTCACTGTGAATATAAGCCGTCTTGATGCCGAGGTCGGTTAGATAAGTAGAGAGATCCTCAGCCATCCGCTTAGTGAGCGTCGTCACGAGCACGCGCTGCTGCTGGCTGGTGCGCTCGCGAATCTCTGCAATCAGGTCGTCTACCTGTCCTTCAGTTGGGCGAACTATAATTTCTGGGTCGAGCAAACCAGTGGGGCGAATCACCTGCTGAACGGGTGCGGGGCTGCGCTCGAGCTCATAATCGCCAGGGGTAGCAGAGACGTAAATCACTTGGTTGATGTGCTTATCGAATTCATCAAAGCGCAGTGGGCGATTATCCAGCGCGCTTGGCAGGCGAAAGCCATGCTCCACCAGCACTTCTTTGCGAGCGCGGTCACCATTATACATCGCGCGCACTTGGGGGACGGTTACGTGACTTTCGTCGATCAGCATCAAGAAATCGTCAGGAAAGTAATCGAGCAAGGTAGCTGGCTGCTCACCCGCTTCGCGGTTGGTGAGATAGCGACTATAGTTCTCGATCCCCTTCACGAAGCCGGTCTGCTCGAGCATTTCCAGGTCGTACTTAGTGCGCTGACTCAAGCGCTGCGCCTCAAGCAGCTTGCCGTGCGTCTCAAACCACTGTTCACGCTCCTCGTACTCCTGTCGAATCCGGTCAATCGCCTGCTTAATTTTCTCCTTGGGCGTTGCATAGTGGCTACTAGGAAAGATGGTAAACTCCGCTGGCTCATCGAGAATCTCGCCAGTAAGCGGGTTGATATGCGTAATCCGATCCACCTCATCCCCAAAAAATTCCACCCGATAGGCTGTCTCTTGCCCTGCTGGAAAGACATCGACCACATCGCCCTTGACGCGAAAGGCACCGCGTGCAAAATCGATATCATTGCGATGGTATTGGATATCCATCAGCTGGCGCAAAAATTTGTCCTGAACGCGCCGCTCGCCCTGGCGTACCGTGACGGATAGCTCATAATAATCGGCTGGCGAACCCAGGCCATAGATACAGCTCACACTGGCCACAATAATCACATCGCGGCGCGTGAGTAATGCATCAGTCGCCGCATGGCGGAGGCGGTCGATCTCCTCATTGATGGCTGAGTCCTTCTCGATGTATGTATCACTGCTGGCAATATATGCTTCTGGCTGATAATAATCAAAATAACTGACAAAGTAGTGCACTTCATTGTCTGGAAAGAACTGTTTGAACTCACTAAAGAGCTGCGCCGCGAGTGTCTTGTTATGCGCCAAAACAAGCGTTGGCACGCCACGCTGAGCGATAATATTTGCCATCGTAAAGGTCTTACCGCTACCCGTTGCACCAAGTAGTGTCTGCTCGCGCTGACCAGCCTCCAGGCCACCAAGTAGCTGGGCGATCGCCTGTGGCTGATCGCCGGTCGGTTGATAAGCAGAACGAAGCCGAAATGGTATGTGCGTCACGCTCCTTAGTGTAGCATAGCGTGGGCCTTAAATCACACTCTGGCGATTCATCTCAGCCAGGAGTTTGTTGTACGTTGCTTGCGGGTCTTTGGCGTGGTTGATCGCCCCACCAACGCTAATCACGTCAGCACCACCCTGGGCAATATGGAAGACATTATCTACCGTCACGCCACCATCCCAGCCAATCTCGACCCGAGGGTGGATGGCTCGCACCAGCCGAATCTTCTCTATTTGCATCATCCGCGCCTTACCGCCAAACTCACCCAGCTTACCACTGACGATCGACACATAGTCAGCCGTCTCGATATACGACGCCACCGTCTCCGGCACCGTAGTACGCTGCAGGGCCACACCAGCATGAATACCAGCTTGCTTGATCTGCTGCAAGACAGGAATTAAATCTTCTTTAACCTCGGCATGAAAGATAATGGTACTAGGCCGCAGCTTGATCAGTTTCTCAACGTACACGCTGGGGCGCGCCACCATAGCGTGGATGTCGACCGTCCACGACTGAGGCCACCACAGTTGGCCGATCCCTACCGTTTGACGGGGCGCAAATACGCCATCAGAAATATCAATATGAACCCGCTTGGCAAACGGCATAAAATGCTCTACCGCAGCCTTGTATTCATCAGTTTTTGTACTCAAAATAATTGGTGCTATGACAGCCATGCAAGACATTATACGGCGTCTGACGTGTGTTGTAAAGACGGCGACGGCGTTCTTTCACGTTTGTGAGAGCTAAGGAGGGAGTGTTAGACTGACGTGCGCGAAGAGTAGGTATTTGACACTTCCTTAACATCATTCAAAAAAGCGTCATCAAACTTTTCCAAACTTTTCGTTGCATCAACTAACGACTCTAACTCATCCAATTCTTGCTGAGATAGTGCACTGCGTTTTTCTGCTAAATAATCGGTCAATCTTGCACAAATATATTCGACAGCCACAGCCCATTCACCTGCATCATTATATAGCGTCACTTCTGCTCGGTCAGCTCTTGTTAGGTAAGGGTTTTTATTAGCATAGTCTCGTATCAATTGGGTTAAGTGCATAACTACATTATATCATATTTTCAAATATTTGCTGGGCAACTGCCTGCCTGCGGCCGCGCCATGCCAGTGGTGGCGTAGTAGCGAATGTCGGTAAGGTGGCGGTCGGTGGCTTGGACGCAGAATTTGGTAGCATCGGCGCTCAGCGTAACCTGCACAGCTGTGTCGCTTGGTGGACGGTAACCGACTTGCTCGAGGTTAGTGCTATAGCTTGCACCACTAGCGCTAGCGTTGGCGTGGTGCGTCTTGATCGCCTCAAGTGCACTGGTGGCTGCCGCACGCGTTGCGACATCGACTGAGCGCCGCCGATAGCTCGAATACGCCGTCATAGACAAAGTCACGAGTAAGCCCAGGATCGCGATGACAATCATCAGTTCCATGAGCGTGAAACCCTTCTGGCTCCGCTGCATCCACCATACTGCCCTGCTTTGCCTCATTATATTTCTCCCTCCATTAGCATAAGCATATTTAAACATCACTATAGCAGGTGGAATGGTCAAGGGCAATAGCACTTTTCTTCTTGGCAGTATATACTAGGTTTATGGTGACCAAACAAGACGTCCTCACAAAAGCACGCGGTCTCTATAGCGAAGATCAGCTGTATGAAATCGACCATGCGATCGACTTCGCCACCCAGGCACACCACGGACAAAAGCGCAAAAGCGGTGAACCCTACATTACCCATCCGCTGAGCGTTGCAATTATCTTGATCGACTGGGGGATGGACAGCGACACCATCATCGCGGGTATTCTCCACGACACCGTTGAGGATACCGAGACATCACTAGACGATATTGAGTCACTTTTTGGACATGATGTGTCCTTCCTCGTTGATGGCGTGACGAAGGTAAGCCAAGCCCGAGCTGGTATGCGTGACCTCGACCACTATCTCCCTCAGACGAAAGACAACCTTACCAAGCTGCTTATTGCTGTAGGACAGGACGTGCGTGTCATTATCATCAAGCTGGCCGACCGGCTGCATAATATGCAGACGCTGCAATTCAAATCACCCGAAAAGCAGCAAAAGATCGCCCGAGAAACACTCGAGGTCTTTGCCCCCATGGCTGACCAACTCGGTATGGGGCGGGTGCGGATGGAGCTAGAAGAACTCGCCTTTAGCTACCTCGACCCCAAAGAATACAAGCGGCTCGAGAAGGTCATGAAGCAACGCCTAGGCAAAAGCACCCGCAAGCTTGGCGTCGTCCGCCTCGAGGTCGAGCGGGCACTCAAGGATGAGAAGCTCGAGTTTGAGATCAATGGGCGAGTCAAAAGCCTTTACAGCCTGCACCGCAAGCTCCAAAAGCGCGGTAGTCTCGACAATATTTATGACCTGATGGCACTACGCATCATTGTCCACACCAAGGAAGAGTGCTACTTAGTGCTGGGCATTCTCCACTCGCTCTATCAACCGATGATTGCTCGCATCAAAGATTATATTTCCATCCCCAAGCCAAACGGCTACCAGAGCCTCCATACAACGGTCATCACGCCTAATAAGCAGATCGTCGAGTTCCAGATCCGCACCCGCGATATGCATGAATACGCCGAGCGTGGCCTTGCCGCCAGCTTTCACTACCAGCAACAAAAAGATAGCAAGGAGTATCTCAAGGGCGACTCCAAGCGCGGCGTATCAAATCTGCCGGCCCAGTTGCAGTGGATTACGCAATTGCAAGAAATCGCCGCTCGCCTGCGCGCTGGCGAGGATATCCCTCGCGAGCAGTTATCAATCGACCTCTTTGGCCACCGCATCTTCGTTTTTTCTCCCAAAGGCGATATCTACAACCTCCCCGAAGGGGCGTTGCCGCTGGATTTCGCCTACGCCATCCACTCTGATATCGCCAAGCACGCCTACGGCTTCCGGATCAATGGCAAGATGGAGCCATTCGAGCGTCCACTTGAGAATGGTGATGTCATCGAAGTCCTTACCCGCAAGCTCTCCTACCCTAAGCCGGGTTGGGCGCAGCTTGTTACTACCAGTCACGCGCGTGATAAGCTCCGCCTCCAGCTCAACAAGATCCGCGTTCAAGCTGTTAATGGTGCCATCAATCTGACAGATAAAATTATGCCAATCAGTAAGCCTGAGGCTGCTTCAAGAAAATCAAAGAATAAATAACTATCATAAATACAAAATACCCCAGTGGGGTATTTTGTATTTGCTTAAACGCGTTATCTAGCGTTCATTCCAACGCGCAATAGATTCATGGATAATCTGCTTGGCACGCGCGGCGTCACCAAAGCCCTTCACTACAGTAGTGCCAGGCTTTTTGAGGTCTTTGTAGTGGTTGAAGTGGTGCTCAATTTGCTTGAGCGTTGCAGCCGGGAGATCTTCGAGCGAGTTGATTGCATCGCCCGTATTGCGGTCATCTGCTGGCACGACGATCACCTTATCATCCACCTCGTCATCGTCTACAAACTCCAGCACGCCAATCACCTTGCCTTCCAAAACGACCCCAGTCGTTAGTGGTTGGTCGGTGATGATGAGCGCATCGAGCTCATCACCATCTTCATCTAGGGTTTGTGGAATAAAGCCATAATTGGTTGGCTTGGCAAAGATTGCTGGCTCGACCCGGTCGAGCTTCATCACTGCGAGGTCGCGATCCCACTCAATTTTGTGGTAGCTCCCCTGCGGAATCTCCACCACTACATTGACGATGCCAGCGTCAACGTCGCCGGGCGTCAGTATTTTATTAAAATCTGCCATTTATATTAGCTCCTTTCTATTGCTATCTGTTTTATTTTAGCAAAATCTGCTCGGTAATAGCAAAAGAAGATGCGCTGGCAGTGCAACCTTGCTCTGCAGGCACATTATCCTCATCACCAACCCATTTGATGGTATAATACTGCTAGCATGTTAATCATTGGTCATCGCGGTGCGGCCGGGCTCGCACCAGAGAACACTATCGACGCTATGGCAGCGGGTGTCGCGGCGGGCGTAGATATGCTTGAGCTAGATGTGCGATTGACGCGCGACGGTGTGCCCGTGGTGGCGCATGATAATCGCCTGCTACGCACCCACCACCGAAATGAATCAATCAGCCATCTGACGTATACCGAGTTGCAGGCCCTCACCAGTGAGCAGCCTATTCCATCGCTCCTCGCAGTGCTAGACCGTTTTTTTGGCGTTGTGTTACTCAATATTGAGCTCAAAGGGCACGGTAGCGCCGAGCCAACGTATCAGCTCCTCACCCGCTCCATCACATCGCCAGATGATTGGGATAATGTACTACTCTCGTCATTCTCCGTACGCGAGCTTCGGCAATTTCGGCAGCTTGCGCCTCAGGCCAATCTTGCTCTACTTCACCGCAATAATCCCTTTGCATTCTTGGCCTATCAGCGAAAGCTCAACTTCACCGCAGTAGGGTTTCATCGCTTGTATGCACATCCACTGGCGATAGAGATTGCACGTCGGTCGAATCTCTTTACCTACGTCTATACGGTCAATCGCCCAGGTGCCTTGCAGCAGCTTGCCGAGCGCGGCATCGACGGCGTCGTTACCAACTATCCAGATAAGTTTCTTGCTGAGCTACGACGCTTTAGTTGATAACATGTGAAGCTATCTGATAAGACACAGTACGCCTGTCGTGCGAGATTAGGAATATTGTCTGAATCCAACTAACGTCTTATTTGGGTGATGCTAGGCTTCTCCGTTCCTTTCTGTGGACGAATATTACCACTATCCAATTCAATGCAGAGGAGCAATAATCGAGTAAGCACCTAAAGAGTTTATCGAAAAAGCAACCAAAAAGAGCAGACGGTAGCTCTTTTAGTGCAGTTGGCAAGCAACCTCTCTAGGTGTATCAACTTCGTCTTCACACTAGTAAAAATCAGCCATTACGACTGATTTTTTTACTTTGTTAGATAGAAAGGAGATGCTACTCAAGAGCTGATTTTTGAGATTTAGGCTCTTAGCTATCCCACACCAATACTGTCTATTCTACACTTTGTGCTGCTGAATATACTCACGGATGCTCAAAGCAGCCGTTGCGCCTTCGCCCACCGCAGTCGCGATCTGCATCGTTGCGCCACTACGCACATCGCCACTGGCAAAGACGCCAGGCATCGTCGTCTCAAGATGTTCATTGGTAATAATCAGCCCCCGCTCATCGAGCTGGACGGGCGTACCCTGCAAAAAGCCCGTGTTTGGCTTAAGACCAACAAAGACAAACACCCCATCACAGGCGAAGGTAGTTGGCTGGCCATTACTAATGGCTGCAACACCAGTTACCTTGCCATCCTCGGCAATAATTTCGGTTGATTCGGTGTGGAGATGGACGCTAATTTGTCCTCGCTCGATAAAGGGCTGCAAGTCGGTCTGGAGGATCTCACTCGCTTTGATCGTGCTCCGCACTAGGAGGTCAATATGCTCCGCAAAGCGGGTCAGGAACATTGCCTCTTGCAAGCCAGAGTTGCCGCCACCGATCACCACCAGTCGCTTGCCTTTATAAAACGCACCGTCGCAGGTGGCACAGTAGTGTACGCCGCGACCATACAATGCATCTTCGCCAGGGATACCAAGCTTGTTATATGCACTGCCAGTGGCAATCAACACCGCACGGGCACGCACATCCTGCCCGTCAACTGTCACAATCGTATCATTGCCATCTTTGCGGAGGCTCGATACCTCACCCAGCTCAATCTGCGCCCCAAAGCGCTCTGCCTGGCGCTGCAGCTGCTCGGCAAGGTCGAGGCCTGCTACGCCGTCAGCAAAGCCTGGGTAGTTATCGATTTTATCGGTAATTGCTGCCAGACCACCGACCACTGCTTTTTCATACAATACCGTCTGCAAGTTCTCACGTGTGGTATACACCGCGGCAGCCAGGGCACTTGGCCCTGCGCCGATCATCACCACGTCGTGGGTCGGCATCTGAGTTGGTTTATTGGTAGTGTTGTCCATAGTTGCTCCCTCCTTGACCTTCTTGGTATGCCTTCAATAGTTCTGAAGTATCGATTGTGGCTGGTTTTGGTACCGCCATCACGATGAACTTCAGTGGTGTATTGGCGGGAATATCATTGCCTTGGCCTTTCTCACCGTATGCTTTGTCGGAAGGGATGGTTAGCTCACGTACTCCACCAAGGCGCATCCCCTTGATGCCTTCCTTCCAGCCAGTGATAACACTCGCACTCTTGAGCCCACCCTCAATGGCAAATGGTGCATCAAGTTTGCCGTCTTTGATAGACTGGTCAAATACCTTGCCTTTTGGGTTCCAGCCAATGTAGTAGGCCGCAAATGCCGTATTATCCTTGATCTCCTCACCATCGCCAACCACCAAGTCTTCGCTGGAGAGCTCCTTCACACTATCGCGGTCAAACTCACCAACCCGGCTCGTATATTGGCTAAAGGTTGGATAATATTTGTTTGACAACTCTTGCGCTTGAGCAGCTGTCTTAGCTTGGTAATCCTTCATGAGCTTCTGGTATTTTTCTTGCGCCTTTTGCGCTTTGGCTTGGTCATTCTTGTAGTTCTCCGAAGCGAGAAACGTCGCCGCAAATGACCCTAGTATCCCGACAACCGTCGCGACCAAAATAACAATAATAATCCAGCGTTGTGTCTTGGTTGTTGCCATAACTCCCCTTGTTTCATCGACTAATCTATCTTGCCCAGTATAGCACACTTGCCAGTATGACTGCTAGATAACAGAGGTCACATCGATAAATGCTGGCTCGTTTGCACTGCAGTTATTTTGCCAGCACTATTACTCACCATCACCTTGCGCTGCGCAGAAACACCACGCGAACAACCATCGGCCAACACGCCTCTTGCAATGACGATTTTTCTCAGTATACTAAAAAGCGATGAACCGTCTCCACACCTTATTTTCACCTCTGCTTGCCCGCCTGGCTATTGGCGGTACGACCGCGCTGCAATCAGCACCAGTCGAGAAACTTGATGGTGCTCTCACACCCAATATGCGTGCCCTACGCCTGGCAATGAGTATCGCTGACCAGCTCATTTCAATGGGCACACCAGCCCAAAATGTCGTTCATATGGCGCTCAGTATTACGGACACCTACTGTACCCGCAAAGTACATATTGACGTTATTTCGTCGCAACTTATTTTATCGCAAGATCGAGGTAACGATTACGAACCACTGACGCTTCTGCGCACTATCCCACCGCGCGAGATCAACTACCAACATATGCAATGCCTCCAAACCCTGGCCGCTACTATTGCCGAGGGAGCGCTCACCCTCGATGCTGCCGAGCGCGAGCTCGATGCTATCCTTGCCAAGCCACGACGCTATCCACCTTGGGTAATTTATCTGGCAGGCGGCGGACTCAGTGCTGGCTCGGCCTTGCTCTATACAGCGTCGCTACCAGTAATTTTTGCCACCTTTGTGATGGGTGTGACGATTATGTGGCTGCTAGGCCGTTTAAATCGCATTGCTCTTCCTGTGTTCTTTACTCAAATCATCGCGGCAAGCGTTATTACATTGGTTGCAACCATCATTACATGGCTTGCCACCAACCATTATCTTGATGTTCTTGGTATTATCAACCCAACCATCATCACCGTGAGCGGCATCGTGCTCTTAGTGGCAGGGATGATGATCGTTGGTGCCTTCCAGGATGCAATCGACGAATATTACGTGACGGCGACAGGTCGACTACTCAAAGTGGCAATGATGACAATGGGTGTGGTGATCGGTGTGATGATTGGCCTGTATACAGCGCGGCGTTTTGGGATTGAATTTGTTGCCACGCCCGATCAGTTGCAGCTGACTGGCACGATGTATCAGTATATCGGAGCCGCCGCCATTGCTGCCACCTTTGCCCTGGGCAACCACACTCAGCCAGTCGGCATCATTCTGGCTGGTGCAACTGGCATGCTTGGCTATGATATATACCTCGCCATTACTGGCTGGAGCATGTCTGCTATTGCGGCCAGTGCGGCAGCGGGTTTGGTAATTGGCTTTATTGCGACAACCGCTTCCCGCTTGTGGCATATGCCCAGCCTTGCCATCGTCAATGCCGGAATCGTTCCGCTTGTGCCAGGCGTCACGCTCTACAATGGATTAATGGGCGTCGTGACGACCGGCTCAAGCGAGGCAGGTCTGCTAGTGCGTGCTGTCCTCATCGCTATTGCCATTGCGGCTGGTGCGTCATTTGGCGTACTGATTGGTCGGCCCACGCGGCGGAGTTTCCTCCGTCTGCGCAATCGCCTACCACAGCGTCGCTTGCATCAACCTCATTCGCCAAAGTCCACGCCCTGAAACAGCACATGCTGCTCGGGCGCAAACACTGTCCGGATGATCGAACGGACACGCTCAGCACTCAGCGTTGCTTGGCTACTCGATAGCGTTAGGCGAAATGTGGTGGTTTGATGTGATGCATCAGGGGTTGCTTTGTAAATACTCAGCGGCGTGAGATCGCGGATCGTTACATCTGGGTATGTTTCGCTAGCCCGAGTCATAGCGCTCGAGACTGCCTGCACGAGTTCATCATAGGTAATCGCTGTACTTGTTTGGATTGAGATATCGCGGGTGGTGGTAGGGTAGCGACTCATTGGCTGGTAGTGCACCACCGTATCGCGCCATACCTGCTCCATCACATCAAGGCGAAGTGATGCCGCTGCAGTATACTCAGGGAGCTTGAAGTGCTTCACTACCGCAGGGCGCAGCTCTCCAACCACACCAATGAGCGTTCGCTCTGCCTTGCCACCAGCTGCGCCACTACACTCCGCCCAAACGTGGGCTGCGCGATTGATGTCAAAAGGTGCATATACTGGATCATCTTGAGCTGCCGTGACTGGCGTATACACGAGAGTCAGACCGCTATCATGCGCCAATTGGTCTAGCGTTGCCCGCACCCGGTAAAAGGCGGCACCAGCCCGAGGCTTTTTGCTACTATACACAAGATCGATCAGTGATTGTTCAGCTGGCAGGCCGTCCTCGCCCATCTGCGCCTTGGTGTGGCCCTTGCCGATTTCGAACAGCATAAATTCGCTGTGTCCCGCCTTGATATTAGCGTGAACTTTATCGAGTAAACTCGGCAGCACGCTCAAGCGATAGTACTGGAGGTCTGGGCTGAGGGCGTTCGACAGGCGGAAGGCCTGGTCTGGGTCTTGGCCTGCGCCCTTAAGCACACGCTCGTGCACAAAGCTGTAGCTGAGCACTTCGTTGGCACCCGCCTTGGCCAGTGCCTCGCGCACAACGCGCTTTAGCTCACGGCGGGGGTTCTTGCGTGCTGGCTGAATACGGCGCATGGGCAGCTGGCGCGGCACAGTATCAAAGCCGTGCAGCCGGCCAATTTCCTCAACAATATCCTCTTTGGTTTCCAGGTCTGTCCGCCAGAAAGGCACCTGCAGGCAGATATAGCCAAGCTCTTTCTCTGGGCCATGACTGTGGATTTCAACGTTATTGAGCAAAGTACAGATGTCGTTTTCGGTAAGGTGAGAGCCAAGCCGCTGATTAATAAATCTACTCGTTATGTCTATGGTTGCAGGCTCGTACTTCCCTGCAAAATAATCATCAAGAATCCCACCATGTTCACTCGTAAATGGCTTACTATCCGCTACGTGGCTCGCCTGCTCACCGCCCACCATACCGATCAGCCGGTTCAGCACAGCTGGGTTTTGCAGGGGCGACTGACCTTTGTTAAAGCGGGCCAGTGCATCGGTAAATACACCGTGGCGCATGGCCATTTTGCGCACTGCGTACATATCAAAGGTGGCACACTCCAGTACAATCGTCGTGGTTGTAGCCGATACTTCAGTGCGGCTGCCGCCCATAATACCGCCCAAGGCCACCGGACCTTGCCCGTCGGCAATCACAATATCATCTGGCGTCAGCTCAATCGTCTTGCCGCTCAGTAGCGCCAGCGTTTCGCCCTGCCGCGCCATACGCACGCCAAGCTGCCCGCCCTGGAGCGTATCGTAATCATAGGCGTGGGTTGGCTGGGCCGTCATTAGCATCACATAATTGGTTGCATCCACAATGTTATTAATCGGCTTTGCCCCCATCGCCACCAGTTGGCACTGCAGCCAAAACGGGCTCGGCGTGACCTGCACGCCGCGGATCGCCACCGCCATAAAGCGTGGCACAAGCTGCGGAATATCGTTCGAAACCGCGAGCGGCACACTATCACCATCGCCAAATACCTGCTCCAGGTTATACCACGTAGGGCTGGTAAATGGTTGATGGAGGATGCCAGCAATCTCGCGCGCCACACCCAGCTGGCCAAAGCAATCTGGCCGGTGGGTAAACATCTTGTTCTCAATATCAAGCACATAGTCATCCAGGCCAAACAGCGCGGCAAAGTCAGCCCCTGGTTGCAGCGTCTTACCCGCTGGTAGGTCGCGCGGCGTCAGCGCCACAATCCCCTCGTGGTCCGTACCAATTGCCAGCTCATCAGCCGCGGCCAGCATACCCTGGCTCAGCACCCCACGGAGCTTGCGCGCATCGAGCGTAAAGGGCTCGCCCTCGAGGATGCTAGCTGGCACCGTGCTTGCAGGCGGTAGCCACACGGCCCACATACCAGCTTGCACATTAGGCGCACCGCACACCACTTGCACCAGGCCGTTTTCATCGCGCGGTACATCGGGCACTGCCATGCCGTCATCAATTTTCGTCACGCTCAGGCGGTCGGCATTGGGGTGCTTCGCGCACTCTACCACGCGCACCACGCGTGCGCCGCGGTAATGCTCAGCCAGGTTCTCTACCCGGTCTACCTTACCAAGCTGCTGATTAATACGCTGCACTAGCTCATCCACCGGCGGCAATTCAAAGTTAATAAGTTGTTTTATAACATTAAGGCTGACTTTCATACTGGGTTATAGTATACCATCTCAAGGTAAAGCTGTGCTACTCTTCTCGGAGATGGAGTATGATGCTACGCAGTAGCCATCATATATTCATACATCGCCCGAAACAGCTCCTCGGGCAGCTCCACATGACCAAAGCGCAGCTTGGGCGTGATATCGCGCCAGCCAGGCAGCGTGCGCAGCACCGCAATTGGTACCTCACGCACTGGCGCATGCCAGGCAATATCTCGTCGGTATGGGATGAACCCCGGGAACATCTCGTGCTGATATACGTCATCGCCCGATACCACACCACATGCCGTGATAGCCTGGCAAGGCTCAGCGGATCGAAAAGCCTGCTTGGGCGAATAATAGAAGATATAATCACCACGCTGCATGCGGGTCAGCGGTGCCTTCTTGCCATGGCAGAGCTGACAAAAGCCACCCTCTACCCCTATTTGGACGTGGTCTTTCGAGGCCACGCCGAGCCAATATCGTGTCATAAATCCTCCTCCTGGATTGCTTTACTCGTGTAACAAACTTGCGCTACAAACCGTATTCTCTTTCGTCGTATACTAACACTGCTACATGCAAAAGATACGAGGCTCTCCCCTTGTCGCAGATCTCAAATATCCAAATGCTCCACTGGCTGCTCCAGGCTCTGTTGCAAATTTTGCACAGCGCGCTCTGGGATATACGCCGCGAGCTCATCGATCGTATCGACAACCTCCATTCGCCCCCATTGTTTGACCGTCGCTGGATTGTCGTTGGTTTGCGTGCTACGCTGCGTGCCTGTAGGCCAATAGTTCCAGTCGGCGTGATTGCGCTCATAGTACACATAGCGACCCTTTTGCGTAAGATACACTCGCTGTTCGCGAAGAGCTGCTTTGTCCTTTGCTATTGTCCTGTATATCTTACGACCCATAAAAATTTTATGCCGATACACGCCATCCTTGCCAACGCGCAGCTGTACTTCATGAAAGCCATCGTGTGTTGCTTGCTGCCGCTCAACTAACAAACGATAACCCGCCATCAGTGCTGCAGATAGACTCATACTAAGGTCAAGCAAAGTCCCTTCAATATAGCGTTCGTCGTTGTGCGAAAAATAGATTGTTTTATTGGCCATCATACTCCTCCTTATATGTATAGTTATACATATATAGTATCTATCTTCTGTGGTGCTGTCAAGGTTGCTTGAGGGTGCAGTGTGTTACCCCTGTAGTGTTGACATAAAATAGCAATACTATCCAGAATATGCTACATTATCCGTCTGCTTATGCTACAATTACAAAAGCATACAAGAACATAATCTGGAGGTTTATATGCATACCGGTATTCGACGAATGGGCCAGCGTAACTGTATTTATAGCGCGCTCCGCCAAGAGCTGATGACTGAAATGTTTCAGCGAACAGCAGGAAACGATGAGTCCGTCAACCACGAAGCTGATCTTAGTAAACAGTACTTTGCTATGGTGGGAGATAAAGGTAAGGTAACAGCCAAGGCGCACCTGCTTGCATCTATCGCTGCCAAACCGCCAACATTACTATGGGGCTTTTCAAATGCTCTGTCACAATATGGGAGCGCAGTGGAGCTTGCTCATAACGTGCACGACTACGGCCTCAAGCATAGCGAAGAAGAACTCACTGCAGACGAGGTTGCCTATACGCTGCCAGACGGTACCGACCAAGCAATGGTGATTGCTGGAGTGGCACACGATATCGGCAGTGCCGCCATCAGTATTTTTGGCACCGAGTATTACTACTATAGCTCACCAATTGGTGGAGGTTCGCGGATTGTGCTGCTACTGGAGAACCTTTCCGAGCCCGTACCTCCCATTACGCTCGACTACTTCTACTCACGCTTGCCACGCTATCTGCAGCAGGTGGATGACATTGCATGGTCGCTGGAGGGTTTTGTGGAGCTGATGCCAGGCTGGAGCATCGAGATGAACGACGATGATAATGGCGTCCATCACGCCCGCGTCACCGATGATACTGGCGCAAGTATCCGCGTCAGTTACCAATTCGATGAGTATGAGCGGCTAAAGCGGCTTGAGTTTCATCACGACTAATACTCGCTACCAGTGATATACCAAAAACCGCATTTGTATACTTAATGCGGTTTTATTGTGGTTTTTACATCAATATGACCTCTGTTGGCACTCTTGCTACACTGGTGTGCGCTCGCTTCAAGATATATAACCAGTGTTTGCAATTGACGCAACAATCCGGCATACTGGAGAGTACTAAAGGAGGACTGACATGATAAAACCAGACTATATCAGCCTAAAGAGTTGGGTTGTTGCTGGCCTGTTGAGTGTGACAGGGCTTGTGGCAGCAACAACGTTCCTGGCACCAAGCCAAGCGGCCGCCAGTAACGATTTGCGCTCAGCTACTATAAGCCGCAAGAACTACAACGAGGCGATGAGCAGCATCGACCAGCAAATCAAGCAAGAAGAGAGCGACAGTAGCATTCGCCCAGAGTGTCGCACTTACACGAAGACTCATGGCAAGCGTGCTGCAAAGGCCGTCCTCATGATTCACGGCATCAGTGGCTGCAGTAACGTTTACCGAAATTTGGCAGATGAATTCTACAACCAAGGCTACAACGTCTACGTCCCACGCGTACCCAAGCATGGCTACACCGACAACAAACGCCATGGTGAGATCTCTACCAAAGACATTGCCGCCTTCATGAAGACGAGTGCACAGCAAGTAAGTGGCCTGGGCGATGAGCTTGGTATTGTTGGTCACTCTGGTGGTGGTGATATGGCGACGTGGCTTGCACAGTATGGTAATGGCTTCTTTACGAATGTGCTGCTGCTTGCCCCATTCTACGAGCCAGCAGCTAGCCAAGCCCCTAAGTGGCAACTACCCGTCTTGCGCACATTGTATGGTTATAACATTTTGCCAGATAAGTTTAGCCCAAGTGGTCTGTCATACCGCGCACTCGGTAAGTATCTCATCGTCAAAGAGAATTTCAAGAAAAACCTCGCTGCACCGGGCCTCAAGCGCGTTGCAACAGTGACGAGTGAGAATGATGACGCTGTCGATAACGGTTTGGCGGTAAGTATCCCGCAGCGCATGGCTCAGGCAAACAATGCATCGTTCCAGCACTACAACCTACCAAAGCGGCTCAACATTGGTCACAATATGGTTGACCCAACCGATGGCGGTATGGCCACCCACCACCAGGCAGTCTACACGCAGTACCTCAACCTCTACGAGGGTCGTCAAACTACCGAAATTTAACTGGCTCTAAGCCACCTATAATAAAACACTGCAGCTCACTTAGCTGCAGTGTTTTATTATAGGAAAACCGACCAGTGACCTACAAATACTTCGTGCGCCACCGCTCAATCGCCTGCGACCGGCTCAGCATAAACATGAGATTGCCAATCAGTAGCAAGCCGGCGACAGGCGTCAGTACCAGCGATGCGCTAATCACTTGCGGTACAGCAACAAAACTATAGGCTATGCAGACACCATTACCAAGGAGTGTCATAAGCGCCGTTACGCTACCAGGCGTCCAGTTTCGATACTTCGCTGCATCAATGAGATGCCCAACCAAGTGCAACATATTCGCGAGAATAATCGCACATACCAGCGCAAGTGAGTGCAGGGCAATTGCACCACCAAGCAGAGCCAGTACAACAATTGACTCTTCGAGAATAATAATGGCGACCGTCTCTGTTGACGGGTACGCGGTGCGGTGCGCTATGAGCATCTGCCTGGCAAATGCCGGGTCATGCTCATGGCGCCGAATCCACGGTACAAATCGAGCAATCTCCTCTAGCTCATGGATAACAAACAAGCCAAAACCAGCAAAGGCTACTAGCGCCTCCATCGTCATTTCCCTTCGTACACAGCAAGGTAAGTCTGGAAGACTTCCTCGCTATGAGCGCTCACCCCCGGCGAAGCGCGCCGTGTCATGTCGTGGCCAATATTCATGCTGGCAGGGAATTTTTTGTATTGGAAGGAAGCATTGTTGTTGGTTGCCATTTTTTGCGGGATGTCGTGCGCGAGGTCTGGGTCGATATCGTGATCCCCTTCACTCACGACCACACCAACATGCTTGAGACCTGGTGCAGCAAGGTTGGCTTTGTAGTTTTCTTTGAGCGTTACATACTTTGCTAGGGCGCGATACGACAGGCCATTCACCTCATCATTACCACTGTAGCGGTCTGGTAGGATATTATTACCGTAGAGGTTGCGCATAAGCGGGATCTGCCACTTGGGAGCCTGGCTGGCCGCTGGCTCATAAAACGGCGCAATGAGAAGCACCCGTGAGAAGAGTCCATTACCATACTGCGCAAGCCACGTTGCCATATTGCCACCGCCAGAGTGGCCCGCTGCCCCAACTTCCTCACCAAGGCCGCTGACCTGGCGAGCACTCGTGGTCATATAGTTGACCATATCGCTGAAGGAGATCTGACCATGGCGCTTTTTGTCGGCATAATAGCCATGCTGTGGCACGCGCGGCGCGTAAACGTTGTAGCCCTGCTCGTAGAATACATTGGCAATATCGGCCATATCACTAGTGCAGCCACTGATACCGTGGATAAGTAAGATAGCTTTAGCTGTTTTCTTGCCATGTGTCTTAGCGAACGAGCGGCATTCATTACGCAGGCCAGCCTCTGCTGTATCGCGGGTAATTTGCTGGTTGATAGCCGCCATCGAGCTATCATAATCCAGTCGCTTGATATCTGCTGTGCGTAGTTCTGCCTTCTGGGCGGGCCACAAGAAGGCAGCTGCAATGGCAACCACGCTGACCGCAACAATGCTGCCAATAAGCGTGGCAATTACTTTTATAATTCCGGCTTGAGATGAGGGAGAATCTTTCATACGCTATAGTATGGCGAATAGTTGCCAATATAGCAAGACCACTCTACTAAAGAGAGTGGTCTTGGTTTCAATCTGATGCCTGTTGCTTACGATTCTGCTTTGCGGCCCGCTACCAGCAGGTAGAGGTTACCACCAAGTGCAGCACCGATCAAGGTACCAGCAATCACCTCAAGGCTCAGACGGCTATAGCCAGTCTCGCCACGGCTTGCTTGTGCGCCAGTAAAGCTACTGTCTGGTGCCTCTGTTGCAGCGATAGCCACTGCTGGGTTGAGTGTTGCACTCTTTGCACGTAGTTCGTGCGGCAAGTGTTTGATATCTTGGACTGACGATGTGTCCACCGAAGCCTGCACCTGAGTCAGCAAGCCACCAGCCACGATAGCGGCAGCGGCCAAAGATAGACCGATCCCCACTGCCTGGCCTGTTTGCTTGAGCTCGGCCACACGTGATACGGCAGCCGCAATGCCAAACATCAGCACCGCTGCGCCGACGAGCTCAACACCAAAGACTGCCCAGCTAAAGGTAGTAAAATGCTCGAAGCTGAGCTTGAAGGCACTCCCACTCAAGCCGTTGAGCACAACGACAGCCAGCGCGCCACCAAGCAGCTGAGCAATCCAGTAGAATGGCACCAGCGCTGTCTTAAGCTTGCGCATCGTCCAGAGGCCAAAGGTGACCGCTGGGTTGATATGTGCGCCCGACACTGCACCCACCGCCACAGCAATCACAAGCAGTGTGAGGCCAAGGTAGAGTGGTGCGAATTGAGTTGCCGCACCAATTGCGGCAATGGTGAGCATAAATGTACCAAGCAGCTCAGCAAAAATAATGTTGAGTAAGTTGCTCGGCAGAGCTGACTCATGTCGCTTACGAATAACTGTCTTGGTGGCTGATGTGGTCGATGCAGCCTTTACGGTTGGTTCAGCCTGGGGCTGGGAGGCCGAGTCTTTCGCGGCCGATTTTTTGGTCGAAACGGCTTTTTTGGTAGCCATACGTCCCTCCTTCACTAGTTGATACTACGCCTTTAGTATATCACATCACCCTGTTCGTCGGCGATATCAGATGTCGATTGTGCCAAATAATGCTATACTAAAGACATGGGACAATATATGAAACAAGACCAAACGCGCAGTGAGCTGCAAGAGCGTATCGCGGCCGATCTCCGCGCTAAAGCAGCTGCCAGCAGTCATACCGGTGATGGTGCCTCACCAGCAAGCAGCGACACCGGCGTCGAGCAATCCGAATACCTCAAAGGCACCAAGCAAACAACGACACTAGCTGGGGTGTGGCTGGTGGTTGGCTTTCTTGCGCTGCTTACCTTTGGCTTTTTTGTTGCGCTAACCATCAATGGACAACAATAACGGAGTGACAGTATGACAAACCTTGACGCTATCCAGCAAAAGCTGCTCCTGGCCGTGAGCCAATCGACCACCCCGCGCGAAGTGCTACGCCACGAGGAATTGCGCGCACTGTATGGACATATCACATCACTCCCCCCAGCGGAGCGTGGGCCATTTGGCAAGCGTGTTAATGAGCTCAAGCAAGCTGTGCAAACCGCCATCGAGCGCCGTCTTGAGGAACTTGAGACTGTTGAGCGCACACCGATTGACGTCACTGCACCGATGGATATCAACACTGCTATTCCACCATTACTGCCAACCAATCTCGGTTCAATCCACCCCCTCATGCAAGAGATCGAGCGGATTGCTGATATCTTCTACCGCATGGGGTTTGCGGTAGAAGAGTCACGTGAGATCGATGATCAGTTCCATATGTTCGAGAGCTTGAACTTTCCCAAAGGCCACCCTGCCCGCGACGATTACGACACCTTCATGACCGTCGAGACAGACGCGCAGGGCGATCGCCTGATCGCGCCAGCTCACACTAGCACTATGCAAAACCGCGTCCTGACCACCTATCGCCACAATTTGGATGCGGGTGAAGCAATCGCCGCCATTGTACCCGACCGTGTCTTCCGCAATGAGGACCTAGACGCCCGACATGAGCACACCTTCTACCAAGTGGAGGGTGTCTATGTAGCTAAGGGAGTCAATGTCGGCAACTTGATTGCGACCTTGCAGGAATTTTTGCAAAGCTACTACGGCAAGCAACTTGATGTGCGGGTCAACCCCTTCTACTTCCCTTTCACCGAGCCAAGCTTTGAGTTTGCCCTAAGCTGCCCCTTCTGCGAAGGCAAAGACCCCAGCTGTAAGGTATGCAGCGGTGAAGGCTGGGTTGAGCTGATTGGCTGCGGCTTGATCCACTCCAATGTGCTGCGGGCAGCCAACATCGACCCCGACACCTATACTGGCTTCGCCTTTGGCTGCGGCATTGACCGCCTGGTAATGATGAAATACGGCATCGAAGACGTGCGGCATTTCGAGAGCGGCAAATTGGATTTTTTGCGGCAGTTTTAGCAGAGAGTTAGTTATGCGCAGAAACAAATTGCCCCGTTTTAATGCTAATATAAAACAGAGCATATCAGTGTTTCACATTCTACCTTTGTGGGCGTGGGTGCTATTTCTTGTTTTGTTTTTGGCTGGTCTTCACGAGAATGGCTTACTGCTATCCATAGGGACTATCCTCACTCTCGTTGGTATAACATTTGCCATCTCTTACATTATCAAAAAACGGCGCTACCAACTCACAAGAACGGATAAGAGAATAGCCATCTACGGGTCTACGATTACGATTGTAGTGGGCCTCATTATAACTGGCATTGTAGTTCAAAAAGACCCTATGTCATCCACGCAAAGTTACCCTTCTCGATCTAGAGTAAATCAATCGGCAAAAGCAGCCTCCGAAAAAAAGATTCCAGAGCCACCAAAAGTAGATGAGACTATGGCTCAAGACATTCACTACAGAGAAGGCATTAAAGATAAGGTCACGAAAGTCATCGACGGCGACACAATTGTCACCGACAAACATAGTCGTGTTCATCTCATTGGTATCGCTGCACCAAAAAATGATCATGTTGAGCCTTCTCAATGTTTTAGCACCGAAGCCACCCAGAAGTTAGCCGAGCTTACTGCCAATAAAACCATCTACCTCGTGAAAGACTCTGCATATACCAAGAATAACCAAGAGCTTACCTCTAACTCTTTTTATGTGTATTTGGACAATGGCACAAATATCGCCTATCAACTACTAAAAGATGGTTATGGGCGCGAAAGCTCACAGAATTATCAATCATATAAGTGGCAACAAAAATTTAAAGAAGCCCAAAATGATGCTCAGAAGAATACGAAAGGCCTCTGGAGTGAGAATACCTGCGCAGGAGATACAATATCAGTAGCCACTAAAAGACAAAGGAGAAAAGAGGCTGAAGAAAAACAGCATCAAAAAATAAAAGCAGAAGGGCAAACGCAACAAAAGCTCCGCGCCGCAACAGCTACACGACAGACACAGCAACCAGCCCAGCCGCCATCAAACCCAAATATCCAATTCCGTAGCTGCAAAGAGGCACGCGTCGCTGGCTATAGTCATATGCATCGTGGGCAGCCAGGCTATAGTCAGGCGCTAGATCGAGACAATGACGGGATTGCCTGCGATAGTCATCGGTAGTGAGTATAATTTCAGCAACAGTCTAAAAGATCACCGCCTTATACAGTGATCTTTTAGACATCTATTATATAGCTGTCTACCGATTAATCGTCAACGGCCAACTCAGCTCGACACTCTTCAGCTTTTTCAGGCTGTTGAGTGGTGTGAGATCCTTCACCTCGGTGTTTTTAAGAGAAATAAAGGTGAGATTCTTTGCATGTTGAATGCCCTCGAGGTTCTTTATTTTCTCCCACGACTCTGCACCATCACGCGCGCTGAGGTCGAGCGTGGTTAGCTTTTCCAGATCTGAGGCAAGCATGGGCTGTGCATCGCCGCGCTTTGTATGGGTCACTTGGGCGATAGCTTGGTTGAGCTTGTTGCGGAGACGCCAATCGGGCACGCTCACCACCGCATCCTGTGGCTTATCAGCAGCAGTCTTTTCTTGGTAGACCCGCACATAGTCGACCTGCATATCTTTCGCGACTTCGTAATCCTTAGGGCTAGCCTTCTTGTATGGCTCATTGAGGCCGCTGATCTGGTGATTCAAGCGAATGAAGAGTTTGTTGGCTGCCTTGGCAAACGGCCAGTTTGCATCATCTGGTACCACGCGGTGTACCATGCGCCCATCATAGTAGAATTCGATCGTCCCATCCTTCTTATTCAAGACACCGTAGGTATGGAAGGTATTTTGTGTATTACCAACGATATTCCGATCGAGTACGCGCTGGTGCTGATGCGAACGCTCTTTGTTCCCCTGACGTGGCTGCGTATGAATATTGGCCTGCAGCCAGCTTGGGTCGTAGCCACGCGACTCGAAGACATCGAGCTCACCACTGGTTGGCCAGTTGAATGTTGTGCTTGTGAGCCAAAATGATGCCCAGGTCGCTCGAGCACCACCGTTCTTGTTGCCCTCTGGCAGTTTGATAGACGCCTCATAGTAGGTGCCGGGGCCCCAGGCATGGGCGACACTTTTGTCCTTCCAGTCACTGAGGTAGTGCGAGTTGACCATCCCTGTCGAGAAGGCAGCATGACCAGCCTGGCATGGTTTAGCATTTTTATCATACTGCGCGAGGAGATGGAGTTTGCCATCGTACTGGCGCACCATGTCTGTCTGGAAGCGCCCTTCCATACCCGACGCAAGGTCAAAGCAACCGGTCGGTACAGCCCATTTGGTCGTATCGAGTTTATTACCGTCAAATTCATCACCCCACACTTTTTTATAATGCGCCTGTACATCACGCGGCAGATAATCGACTGCCGATACTGGCTGCGCCATAGCAAAGCTCGTACCCATCACAGCGCATGCCATGGTGAGCCCAAGCGCCAAGCCAGCTTTTGCTTGTTTTGTTGCTCGTGTTGCCAACATATCCCCTCCTTATGTTCGTTAGCTGTTCTTATTTAATCACAGCTACTCTGCTTTGCCAAACACAAGACAATAACTTTATCCATATTTTTTGCAGGTAAGATAGTCTATTTTGATCATACACATCGATCTGCCAGAGGTCATTTTTTGCACGAAGAAGCAATATATGGCGTATGTATTATACTCCGAAATACGTTGTGGTTTTTGCTACGATTATTGCTACCTCTGTTTGACAAATCTCACGCGAGGATTTACAATAGCGACACTACATGAAGGTCGTGAGGAGAGATTATATCCGGTACTATTCAAATACGTACTTTCAGAAGAAAAAACACGCGCTATGCGTGTCGCCGATATTACGATTGAGCCGGATGATATTCTTGAGCAGGTAGCGGTCACTCACGAGAGACTGACCACGACGGATATCAGGTAATTTCGCTTCAAAGTCGACTTTCATATCAACATAACCCTAACTCGTGAGGTATTTTTCCATGAGACTCTATTTATCATCCTGCACCGTTCCTGCACCAGACCAGCTCTTCGCATTGATTGGCAAAGAGCCGGCCGAGACGAATATTGCACTGATTCCCAACGCGCTAGACTGCTACATCCGGCGAATTCGTATGCTTCGCATCACTGAGGCGAGGGAGATGTTTCGCTCACTTGGCGTCGAGAAGAGGCCTGCTGTGATTGGCCTAAAGCACTTCGCTGATCCAAGACTAAAGGATCATCAATATCTCGCTCTCAAGCATTATGACTTAATCTGGGTGCTTGGCGGCAATACCTTTATGTTGCGCGATGCTATGGCACAGACTGGCTTTGATGATATACTACACCGCTTACTCAATGAGGACGCCGTCGTCTACGGTGGAGCAAGTGCTGGTGCAGTGGTCGCTGGTGCCAGCTTGCGCCATATTGCTGCGCTCGATAAACCAGAGTTTGCCGAGTACATTGTGTGGGATGGCCTCAAACTGCTTGATAAGACTATCTTACCTCACGCCGACACTCCAGCATTTGCCAAGACAGTGGCAAAGCTTACTCAGGAGCGAGATGATGTTATATTCCTGGGTGATAGGCAAGTTTTGATTCAGAATGGAGCAGATTACTCGATACACGACGCCGAGTAGTGATGAGTTTTCTTTGTCGAAAAAACTAAACTACTCATCCCCACGCTGAGGTCGTTCGAGCAACTGTGGCTCGCTCTGGCGTTCACCGCCAGCGATACGTACGACGTCTTTATCCATCTTGCCGAGCTCGCGATAGGTTGTGTTGTAGTGGCCGACTGTTGTGGCGAGACTCTTGCCCATTTTGCCCAGCAATTCATCAAACTTCTTGATATGCGTCGCAAGCTGACCAACTCGTAGCTGAATATCCTTGGCCTGTTCTTCGATCTGGAGGCTGCGCAGCCCCTGCAGCACCGTCTGCAAATATGCCAAGAAACTGGTTGGACTCACGATAATCACTCGTCGATCGCGAAAGGCGTACTCAATCAAATCGCGGCTCGAGCCACCCTGCCCTACATTGTTGATAAGCAGATCATAATACAGCGACTCGCTGGGGATAAACATAAAGGCAAAGTCCATCGTATCTTCATTTGGGCGAATGTATTTGCTTGTCTCGTCGATGCGCTGCTTGAGGTCGAGCTTGACGCGGCTCAGCAGCTGCTGGCGCTCGTCTTTGCTCGTGGCATTGATCATCCGGTTGTAGTTCTCAAGGCTAAACTTGCTATCGATCGGCAGCACACGTCCCTTGTCAAGAAAGATCACCGCATCGACCGCTTCGCCATCGGCAAAGCGATATTGCATCTGATACTGGGCTGGTGGCAACACATTCTCAAGCACACTCTGCAGATAATATTCACCAAAGACACCGCGCTGCTTGGGGTTTTGCAGAACGTTTTGTAGTGTCTTGAGCTCATCTGCGACATCGACGACGCGCCGATTAGTCTCATCTAGCTTGGTGAGGCGCTGCGTCACATCGGCTACTAGCTTGGCACTCTCGGAGAGCTGCTTCTGGACTGATGTTTGCATAGCAGCGCCCGAGCGCTCGAGCTTATCCCCGACCGACTGCTGCATAGCGGCTATCGTGCGCGACAACTCCGTCACGTCGCTCTTGAGAAGCGCCACCGACTGCTGATCTTTGAGCTCATTAAGCTTCGCCAGCAGCAGACTCAGCACTGCACCGCAGCCAACGAGGACAACAATAAGAATAATTCCAAGCACAAGAGAAAGTTCCATATCTCTAGTATAGCATTTCCCCAGAAATAGCCACTCATGTTGTTTTAGTGAGCGGGGCGTGTCAGCTTCTTGTGAGTGTGTCTCTCATTTAGCACAAAGAGTAGAAGTGTCGTAATGAGTTTTTCAGCGCTGGCGCGAGAAGTCTGATATTCTCAGGGAATTACCTTTTTATTATGTATTCGCTAAAGGAAGTGACGTAAGAGTTGGCTAGAACTTGAAGTTCAAACAAGGGAGCCGCGTAAAAGAGGGAGAATGGAAATCGCTTCATTTGAGCATGGCAAACGACCACCAAGCAACCTATTGTGGAGTTTGGAGATATCTACAGTGTCGCAAGATATATCAATACAATGATCGCCACCATTGCACCAAGTGTGACTGCTAGGTTGCGCAGGCGCGAGATCCACGAAAACACGCCAATGCTCAGTGCCATCAAAATCGTAATAACTGGCACTACGACATACCATGACGATGCTGCCAGCCACGTAAGCACTGGCCAGAGACCGACTGCCGTCGCAAGCATAACGAGAGCGGGACGATACACCCGGCGCTGCACCAAAAATATAAGTCCGACGATCACTGCCACAACCATTGCGCTCAAGACTGTATAGAATGTGGGTGTGCCACAGCTTGCTGGATTAGCAGTACCAAGGCCACAAACTGCACCAAACACCCCGAGGTTGGCAACGAGCAGTAGCACTGCACTCGTCACCACGCCAGTAATGGCCGCACCTATCATAATCTGTCCCATATCTGGCCACGATAAGTTCACAAAATGCTCGGTGTCTTCGGATGTATCGAGCACACCACCCTGAGCAAAGGGGTTGTCGATTGCTCGGCTGTGGTCGAGCCCATCGTCAAGCACCGTCTTGGTGATGGTCGCCGTCTTGGCAGTTTTTGCTTTTTTAGCTTGGCGCGCTGCTTCCGCCACCTCATCTGGGTCAGCGGTGCGTGCGTATATCTGTTCGTCCATATTATCTAGCTCCAATTCCTTACTGGGAGCTATTATATTATGTTTTTGCCGATTTTGCTAGTCTGCGCCAGAATTTTTTGTGATGTGGCACGTACCATACAGCGCCCAGCAGTGCAACAGCCACCCCACCAGCAACATCGAGCGGTGTATGTACCAGTGCCGCCACGCGGCCAAGACACACCAACACCGTCATAACAAATAGCGCTACGGTGAGTAGCCGCCGGCGCGTCACATACCATACCGCTAGGGTAAGAAACATTGCAAAGAGTGCGTGATCGGACGGAAAGCCGGGATTATTGAGATAGAGCGCACCCGGGTCGGTGCCGAGCTTTTCAAATGGCCGGAGCGTCTCGGGCTGCCAGAGCGCACCAATAACCTTTGCACACCAATAGGACGTCAGGCCTGCCATAAATACGCGCGTGTAACGTTGGTAGCGTTGAGCTTGAGGCGCACGAAAAAACAGTGCGAAAAGAGCTACAGCGACAATCGGGATCATAAGCCCGTCAGCAACCAAGCGAACAATGGCATTCATACCCCTATTATACCACTGCTCGGGGGTTTGTGTGATGGATTTAATCCACATCTAAGGTTACTTTTGTATCTGTCGAGCAGGCTGCTGATTTGCCTTCGGGACATCAAGCAACTTCCCAACCGCATTGATGATCTGCTGGATGACTGTTGGCTTGGTCGATTGTTCCATCTTCGGACGTGCTGGTGGAGCTTTGATAACGTTAGCTGGCGGCATGTTGATCGTATTAGCTGGGGGTCTTTGTACTTCAGGAGGTCGCTGTGCTTTTGGCTTGGTTTGCTCCTTCTTCCTGACATTAGCAATCACAACATTGATACGGTCGTCGTCAAGGACTTTTTTGTATGACACTTCTGCGCTGTCGCCACCAGTGTATTCTCCACCAGCTTGCTGAGCAATTTGGTTCGGATTGCAGGCTTCGGGATTCTTAACACTGCAGATGCGGGCAAGTGGGCATGCATTACAGGCCGCTTGGCCAATCCGCTCCTGCGCAATCCGCCGCGCATTTTCTTGCCAAGCTGCAATTTCCTCCGGCGAGCGCTTGGTTGATGTTTTGGCAAGCTGCTCACTCATTCGAAAAACACCTCTGTTGCAATACATTTACTCGCAATACCGCGCGCAGTGAGTCCCTGCCACATCGCTCGCGTAAATGCAACTGAACCACACACCAGGTAGTGTGCCGCTGGGCTGATACACATATCGAGGTCAATTCGCCCCTGGTGTATCTTGGGTGGGACTGTTGCTTGGCGCGTCACGAAGTGGTGGAGCAATAGCTGTGGGTAGCGCACCTCATATGCAGCAAGGTCGGCCGCAAAGACAATATCGTCGACGGTCCGATTGCTATACATGAGCTGAATATTCCGATGCGGATCACGCGCGCATTCGCTCTTGATAATACTCCACACCGGACTAATACCGACTCCTGCTGCAATTCCCACGAGCGGGTGATCTGTCAATGGGTTAAAGTATCCATACGCCGCCGAAAATGTTAGTTGGTCGCCCACCTGCCGGCTGCATAGGTAGTGGGAATACTCACCGCCAATATCCTTCACGGTAATGCTCAGATGTGTTTCGCCGGGCCAACTCGATAGGCTATATGCCTTACCCTCAGGCGTGCGCGACTCTGGCTTGATAACGGTAATGTATTGTCCGGCGGTATAGCGAAATGGTGCGTCGCCTTTGGCATCAAACACCAGCGTTGCTACATCGTGCGTATGCTGAATCACTTGCTGGATTGTCCCTGTATAGTACTGCATCAGTGCACCACGCATTCTGTTACATAGCGTTGCATAATGTGCTGAGCCTGGGCCATCTCCTCGTCGGTAAAGCTCGTTTCATCGCAAAAGCGGCTACTCACCAGCGTATCACTTGCAATAAAATGCTGCAGGGCAAAGCGCTGTGCACCGTGCACCATCTGCCCGACTGCATCGAAGTCTGCTGGCTCAAGCTGCCCCCGCACAATCGTCGTGCGAAACTCGTGATCGACCCGGCTTCGGATGAGGTCGATACTTTCCATAATCGCATTGGTGTCAATTGGCCGCGCAGCAATTTCTACGTACTTCTCCAGTGGCCCCTTAATGTCCATTGCTACAAAGTCGATCAGTTGCTCATCCAGCATCTGGCGCAGCATCGCCGGGTGGGTCCCATTGGTATCGAGCTTGATGAGGAAACCGAGCTGCTTGATAGCCCGAATGAAGTCAGGCAAATCCTCACTCATCGTCGGTTCTCCACCACTGATCGCGACGCCATCAAGCAAGCCAACCCGCCGCGCAAGAAAATCAAGAATCTCCGCCTCAGGGATACAGCCAATATACTGCTCAGGTAAGACGAGTTCTGGATTATGGCAGTAACCGCAGCGCATATTGCAGCCAATCAAGAAGACTGCCGCACAGGTGTGACCTGGGTAGTCGACTGTGCTGAACTTTTGGATACCACCGATCTGAACCATCACCATCCTCCCTTCTTCCTAATTATTTAAGCATCGATTGTATCGGCTGCTTTGTCGTAGTGGTAGCGCAGCGCAAACTCTGCTTGCTTGCCCTTATTCCACTGCTGCACCGGGCGCAAATAACCCACCACTCGCGAATATATCTCACACGGCTCCTGGCACTGCGGGCACGCCTCATGTTCACCGCGCAGGTAGCCATGATTCTTGCAGACACTAAAGCTCGGACTGATCGTAAAGTATGGCAAACGATAATTGTGGCAGATTGTTCGCACGAGCCCTTTGAGTGTTGTGGGGTCATCCATTCGCTCACCAAGGAAGAAGTGGATGACAGTACCGCCAGTATATTTGGTCTGCAATTCGTCTTGGAGATCAAGTAGCTCGAAGAGATCATCGGTGTAATTGACCGGCAGGTGAGTACTGTTGGTGTAGAACGGCGCTGGTACCGCCTTGCCGATACCGTTGGCAAAATGCGCTGCTTCCGGATAGTCGCGCTGGTCGATCTGCGCCAGGCGGTAGGTCGTGCCCTCAGCTGGCGTTGCCTCAAGATTATAGTTATTGCCAGTTTCTTCTTGGAATTTCACGAGCGTCTCACGCATTAGATCAAGCGTCCGCTCAGCAAATTCCCGCCCTGCAGCCTGACCAATATCCGCGCCAAGGAGATTAAGCGCTGCCTCATTCATGCCAATGAGGCCAATTGTCGAGAAATGATTCTTCCAGTATTCACCAAAGCGCTGCTTGATATCACGCAGATAAAACTTGGTATAGGGGTAGAGGTTAGCATCGGTTAGGCGCTCGAGTGTTTTGCGCTTAACTTCGAGGCTATCACGCGCTTGCTCCATAAGGTGGACGAGACCAGCCCGAAACGCTGCTTCGTCACTCGACTTCAGTGCCAAGCGAGGCAGGTTAATCGTCACCACACCAACTGACCCTGTCATTGGGTTGCTCCCAAACAGGCCACCACCACGATACTCCAGTTGACGATTATCAATCCTCAGGCGGCAGCACATACTACGCGCATCTTCTGGGCTCATATCACTATTCACAAAGTTGCTAAAGTATGGAATGCCGTATTTTGCACTGGCTTCCCACAGGTTGTCAATCACAGGATTATCCCAGTCGAAGTCGGCAGTGATGTTATACGTCGGAATCGGAAAAGTAAAGACCCGTCCGTTAGCATCACCCTCCGTCATCACCTCAAGCAGTGCCCGATTGAAGGTATTCATCTCATCCTGGTAGTCGCCGTAGTTACTCTCTTGCATCTCTCCGCCAATGATCACAGGTGTGCCTGCCATATGCTTAGGACATTCGAGGTCAAGCGTGATGTTCGTAAACGGCGTTTGGAAGCCAACACGCGTTGGCACATTAACATTAAAGATGAATTCTTGCAGTATCTGCTTTACCTCATCGTACGCTAGTCCATCTGCTCGAATAAATGGTGCGAGCAAGGTGTCGAAATTGCTAAAGGCTTGAGCACCAGCTGCCTCGCCCTGCAGTGTGTAGAAGTAGTTCACGACCTGGCCGAGTGCCGTGCGAAAATGTCGGGCCGGCTTACACGAAATCTTGTTTGGCACACCAGTGAAACCCTGCCGAAGCAGATCCATTAAGTCCCAGCCCACACAATACACACTCACAAGGTTAAGATCGTGAATGTGGAGGTCACCGGACCGATGAAGGCGACCAATCTCTGGGCTGTAGATTTTGTTTAGCCAGTAGGTTTTGCTCACCTCACTTGAAATGTAATTATTAAGGCCCTGGAGGCTGTAGCCCATGTTGGAATTCTCATTAACCCGCCAGTCAAGCTTGAGCAAATATTGGTCAATCAGGTCAACATGTGCACTAGCAGCAATCTCGCGCAGCTTTTGATGCTGATCGCGATAAATAATGTACGCCTTGGCGGTCTTTTTATATGGCGAGCGCAGCAAGGTATCCTCTACCGCATCCTGCATCTGCTCCACGGTGAGTGCATCATCCGCTATAGTCTGCTGTGCCTGGGTAATCGCCGCCTGAGCTAACTGATAAGCCTCTTCCTCAGCAAACTCACCCGTCTCCAGACCAGCTCGTTCGATTGCTGCCATAATTTTTGTGTCGTCAAATGCCACGATGCGCCCATCGCGTTTGGTAATTGTGTGATACATATCCCTCCCTTTACTTGCCACGGCAACACGCGCGCCACGGCATGAGTGTTTATCCTTGTTTTTTATGATTGTGCAAGCATCGGTTACTAGTGTTATATACACCATATATAGCGCTTACTATGCACTATACTACTCTATATACTGTGGGTCAAGCGTGATATTCACAACGGGTATACTGGCACGACCTCTGTTATATGAAGCATGTGACTGTGGTCGGAGCAATTTGTTGTTATTTTTATCCAGCAGCTACGTACCAGTATCACAGCTCACTTAGCCGATCAACTACTAGGTGCAGACCTCTAGGCAGGTCACGCTATGCGCTATTGATCCACCTTCGCAAGCATGGTACAATACAGGGGTGCCACGCGATGATGGGCCGTCGCCAAGTGGTAAGGCACCAGGTTTTGGTCCTGGCATTCGGGGGTTCGAATCCCTCCGGCCCAGCCATATAGCACATGTATCAACCCACCTTTTTGGAGGGTTGTTTTTATATAAAAGAAAGCCAAATAAACCAGAAACGTCTTTGCTTTGTATGCACGTAGCACGTAAGAAAAGCGCGAAGCCTTACTGCTTGAATGTGATATCACATTCAAGCAAAGTAGGAGCTGGCAACAATAATCAAATAAACCTGTAAGGTATTATTTTACATTATTTGCTTCGTTTGCTTCGCGTACCACAAGCACTGCCGCCAGGCAAACCAGGCCCGTAAATACTACCGTCCACCAGCCATTGAGTAGTGGTAAGGTCGCTCCAAAGAGGCCCGATTCACTCATTGGCACAGCTAAAAAGCACCACAGTGCCATACCAAACCACACTGCGTTCACGACAAGCAAACATGCCTGCGAAATACGGCGTGACCCTCGCGACATATCCATCGAGAGCAAAAATGGCAAACTACCGAGCTCAAGCAGCGGCAATAAGCCAGCCAAGAGAGCAGCCATTATGCCCCCACCAGCCACATGCCACCCGCTCGTGATATCGACAAACTTCTCAAAAGTAAAGAGCTGCGTGATGATCAAAAACGTCACAACGATACCAAGCGCAAGACGCCGCCAATACGCAGGATCGCGCCGTAAATGCTCTGGAAAAATCGCCTGAAATAACCCAAGCCAAAAATGAATCATACGCTGCTTCATAACCTTATCATATCAGATATTACCCTGTTTTACACGCATTTCCTTGCACTTGTGCCACATGTTCGCTACTATAGAGGAAGCGAACGTTACAAACATAAACATTTTTATACATACTTGTATCAGTCGCTCTCCGATATATCCACCACAACAGAACGCCCGAGTGTTTATGGCATGCTCGGGTGTTTCTTTTGTGCGTACAGGGCTAGTCATCCACTGGGAGTGAATGCTCTGCACGCCAAGCCGCAATTTTGCCGTGGTGACCACTGAGCAATACCTCGGGTACTGCCAACCCCTGCCATACCTCTGGGCGTGTGTATTGCGGAAACTCCAGCGTCTGACCATCACTAAAGCTCTCAATCGCTGCGCTCATCTCACCACCAAGGACGCCAGGGATCAGTCGCACAATTGAGTCGATAATTGTCATCGCGGGCAGCTCACCACCAGTCAGGACATAGTCACCCACTCGGAGCGCTTGGTCAACCACTTGCATAATTCGCTCGTCGTACCCCTCGTAGCGCCCACAGATGAAGATGTAACCATGGTCGGTCTGGCTATACTGCTGCGCAAGCGCCTGATTCCACCGTTGGCCCCGCGGCGTCATGATGAGCACTTTAGCAGTCAGGTCGCGCTTTTTGGCGTGCCGCACTGCCCTCCAGAGCGGCTCAACGCGCAATAGCATACCATCGCCACCGCCATACGGTGTGTCATCGACCGTTCGGCGAGGACCGAGCCCAAATTGGCGCAGATCAATTGTCGTCAGCTCCACTAAGCCTCGCTGCTGCGCCTTCCACAGCATTGAAGCCTCAAACACGCCGGAAAACATCTCCGGGAACAGGCTAATCACTTGGAATTTTTTCATCTCTCCTAGTGTAGCAAATTACCGCAGCACCGTCTAACAGATACTGCGAGAGATTCAGGTCTTTACGCTTATGTTTTCTATTTGTTATACTGGTTATGCTATGGATTTTGGATCAGAGACAGGCAATACTACCGCTCAGCGCCTCGAACTATCGAGCCGGCGTACAACCATCACGCCGCTCAACGAGAATATTACACTCGAGCAGTTCGACGGTGAGGCAGCGGTGTCTCGACACCTTGTGGAACCAGCGATTGCCAATATCTCGATTGATACCGAAGCCACCCGCCACGATCCGCGCCATAATCGCGGCTACAATCCACCAAGGTACCAACCCCATTATGGTTTGCTGATTGTAATCATTGGCGTCTTACTCTTACTTATTGCTGGTATTGCTGGCTTGACGAATATTTTGAGCCGGCTGCGGTAGTATATGAGAACCTTTTTGGCGTCACTCGCTACTTCATCCGGATAGCATATAAAACTCGTTGTTATATAAGCTCACACCGCTACCACTTTAGCCTCTGCTACACTATACGTTCACCCAACAAAAAAACTGCCTCCACAGCAGTTTTCTTGCACAAATAAGGCTCTCAAACCTTGTTGGTTTGCTCGCAAAGAGCGTTTATTTTTCTCGCAGTTCGTTTCTGAACTGATCGTATTATATATCAAGGTCGTCGAGTTCTGCAAGCTCTTGGCGAGACTTTTTTGCAAAATCCGATTCGCTCTCATCATCGTTATCCACTGTATCAGTGGTTAAGTTATCCACAGACTGGGGTGCTGCGGTATGTGGCTCATCATTGTTCACCACCTTAAGGTTGTAGCGAGCACTGTTCTTCGTGCCAAGCGCGCGCAGCAAGGTACGTAAACTCTGCGCCGTACTGCCTCGTCGGCCAATCACACGGCCGAGATCCTCCGGGTTGACGGTGAGTGTCAATAAGACACCCTTCTCGTCGATCACCCGATCGACCACCACGTCGTCTGGATGTTCCACCAGCGACTTTACGACATATTCGACAAACTGTTGATCAATTGTCGCCATAGCTTTCTTCTTTCCCTCCTTATGCTGTCATTCAGATTTATTGTGATTGTGCTTTCATTGTAGCATACCGGCTGGATTCTACCAACATACAGCACGTACGGCTATGCGTTGAGTCTTCTCTTATACCACCCCTTCCCATCACTACATTCAGATAGAGTAATATATTGATTGAGATAACCGATTTCTGGCTCTGGTGGGGGTGGCAGTGAGGAATATCAACCCTCGCAGCATTCTTAAGAAAAGTAGCAGTAGGTAGAGACCAAGCGAATCGATATTTTCGCAATCTAGATTCTGACAATATCGATAATTACAAAACTGCTCCACGATACGCGGAGCAGTTGGTGTGTCGCAGGAGAGTCGCTTTAGGCGTCTGCTTCTTCCTGAGGTTGGTGCTTACGCAGCTTCTCTGGGTTGCGGACTGCCTTGTGCTTGTCGCCAGCAGGCTGCTTAACCCACTTTGGCAGCGATACACCAGCAGCAGCCAGTAGTTTGACTACTCGTGGTGTCGGCTGGGCACCATTATCAAGATACTTTTGGGCAAGCTCGGTATTGATATGAACCTCTTTGGTGTGCGGATTGTAGTTACCAACATAGGCCACTACACGGCCGCTTGATGGGTGGCGCTGAGCCTCTTGTACGGCGAGCCGGTACACTGGGTAGGCTTTGCGGCCAAGACGTTGCAAACGAATTGCGAGCATAAATAAAACTTCCTTTTCTTGACTTATATTTGCGTTAGTTCGTTCTGTACAAGTCTACACTGTTTGGCTGGCAATGTCAATTTGTTGCTTGTCTGTAGGTCAAAACTTGTCTGAGCTCTTGGCTGACTCTTCTGTCTTCTCTGTTTGAGTCTCTTGCTGCTGGTAGGCTGCTAGAGCAGCGCGAGCGGCCTTTTGCTGAGCGGTCTGCTTGCTAGGACCAGTGCCGCGGCCCATCAGCCGATCATTGACAAAGACACCAAGCGTGAAGGTTTTGTCGTGGTCAGGGCCATCCTCTGCCAAGACACGATACACTGGCGTAGCACTGTCGATCCGTTGGCTCACCTCTTGTAAATGACTCTTGGGGTCGCGCCACGAGCCATCGGCCAGGATGGCATCAAGTTTGCTAATGGTATGCTTGGCAATAAACTCAGCTGCCGCCCCGTAGCCTCGCTCCAAATAGATTGAGCCAATCACGGCTTCATACGCATTAGCTAGAATCTGCCGGTGCGCTCGCTTGCTCCCATGCTTCTCACCTCGGCTCATCCGGATGAGTGAGCCATAGCCGAGAGCTTCACCCGAGTCGGCATTACTCTCAGTATTGACCAGCGCTGCGCGCCAGCTCGTCAAGATGCCCTCTGGCTCGGCATAGTGTTGGTAGAGATAGTCAGTTACCGCAAGCTCTAGCACAGCATCGCCCAAGAATTCGAGGCGCTCGTTGTGCTCAGTAACAGATTTTTTGTGCTCATTAACATAGCTGCGGTGGGTGAGTGCAGTGACTAAGAGCTGAATATCGTGATATTCAAACCCGAGCGCTTGCTGTGCCCACGCTTGATACGGGCCAGTTGGCATGCCAGACATAGTAACTCCTTTCGTTTCTGTCGTTATAGCCGCTCCTCTCGGATGCGTTTCTTAGCTTTGAGCATAAGCTTGGCAATATCTTCGTACTCGATGAGGTCAAGTGCTTTACTAAAGGGAAACCACTTAATACCATTCATCCATTCTTCTTTTTGAATCTCATTGCCGCTGGTGCGGACGCGGGCAAGGTAGATCTGTGTCGTCATCAAGACAAGCTTTTCCATCCGGCGGTAGCGAAAGTGAATCTTGCCCAGCCAGCCCAGCATATCAAGGTCGTGCAGCCCAGCCTCTTCGCCGATCTCGCGGCGAGCCGTTTGCACTGCAGTCTCCCCCTTCTCAATGTGCCCTTTGGGGATCGTCCAGCGATCCTTAGCATCCTGAATTAGGAGGATTTCGAGTTTGTTGTCGCTATTATAGCGGAATACAATGCCGCCAGCCGTCGGTTCACGAACAATTTCCTGAATAGACGGCTTGCGACGGCCAAAATATTTTTTAAACCGATTGAAGTGTCGGTCAAAGTGTGACGGTGTTGGCATCGTCTGGTGTCTCCCCAGGCAAGTTGCGATAGGCGGTGCCGAGTACACCGTTGATAAACTTGCTTGAATTATCTGAACCAAACGCTTTAGCAAGCTCCACTGCTTCGTTAATTGCCACCTTGGGCGGAACAGTTGCGCGGCAGTGCAGCAACTCGTAGAGGCCAAGTCGCAAGATATTGCGGTCGACACGAGCAATCTGATCAAGCGGCCACTCTGGCGCAATTGGTTGTAAGTGAGCGTCAAGCGCGGCCTGCGTCTCGATCACCCCAGCAACGAGTGTATCGACAAAGGCTCGATCGCCAATGATCGACTCATAACGCTCAAGATTGCGCGCCAGAATCTCTTGTGGCACGGCCTGCGGATCATTCGCCTGCTGGCGGAATTCATATTCGTACAATGTTTGGAGTGCAACTATACGCCCAAGATGACGGTTCGAAGCCATTTGGTTGGTTCTTTCTTTTGTTAAAATTCTTTGCTATCGACGAAAAGCTAGCGAGCTGCTTTGGCAGCGCCAGTCTCGCGCTTGGTCGTCTTAACCTTGACTGGTGAGGTTTTATTGACCATGCGAGCAAGCTTGAGGCGCAGGTGGCTGCGGCGCAAACCGGTTTTGCGTGGGCTACTCTGTTTTTTTGGTTGAGCCATAGTAAAAATCTCCTTCTCTTTAGGCTGACGTAAAACTTGTAGCTATTATACGCTAAAAGCGCAAAATTCTCTAGTGTTTGCGCTGTTTTGTATAGAAAAATATATTTGTGGCCAATTGCCAAGCGAGCTATTACGCCTTGTTGCCCCATCAAGAACACGCTCGCTAAGACATCTAGGTTATGGCTTTGATATGACAGATATATGTCATATATTGTATGATATGGTATATACTATTAGTCTCAGCAAGGAGCACCTATGGCGATAAAAATAGATGGAGATATTAATCAATATATCAAACTGGTCGGACGAAGTGATAAAGACGTCAAGATCGAAGCGCAGCAAATTGCTAACAAGTTAAAGTGCGCTCCTACAGTTTATGAATTCGACCAAGACTTTATCGGATACGACACCACAAAGTCAAGTTGGCTACTACATGACGTCGGGGTTGAGTTTAAGTGGTTAAATGGTCAATTGGAAGCAATTATGTTGTATATGAAAGACTACACGCCTTCCGGATTTAAAGCATATCCAACACGCCTTTTTAAGGACTTCTCCAACGCTGCAACACGTGATGAGATTATTCACCATCTTGGGACTCCTGACAATGAAGCAGATCAAAACACAACGTGGGTGCGCTCAGCTTGGATCCGATATGACGAGCAAGGTGGTAATTGGGTACACTTCGAATTTGATGGTGATATGCATTTGAAGATGGTGACGATTTGCACCCCGTAGTTTACTAATCCACCAGCACAATTACATCGCTACTAGACCTTACAAAGTACGAGACCGTGGTTACACAACCCAAAACAGGGCGCTCCGTGAGACGCCCTGTTTTTTACGACAAGATTGGCAAGAGATAGCCGGCTATTCCTAGACAACAACACTGACGAGCTTACGCTTGACATAGATAACCTTCTTAGGCGGCCCAGTGAGGTATTTTGCAACGCGATCATCTGCTAGGGCCCGAGCAGTGATATCGGCTTCGCTAGCGTCTGGCGCGGTGGTGAGCTTAGCGCGAACTTTGCCATTGACTTGCACGACGATGGTTATCGTATCGCGGACGATCTTTGCCTCATTCCACTCTGGCCAGGCGGCAAAATCGAGCTGGTCGCCATAACCCAGCTGCTGCCATAGCTCAGCAGCCATGTGCGGCGCAAAGGGCTGCACCAGCTGGATCAGCGTCTTGAGCGCTGGCTGCCACTGCTCAGTAAAGCCAGTTGTCTTGAGCTTGTAGAGGTCATTAACGCACTCCATGAGCCCAGCAATGGCCGTGTTGAAGCTCAGGCGGTAGATATCACTTGTGACCTTTTTCGTTGTGGCGTGGATGATCGACTCAAGCTGTGCGACGTCGACCTGCCCAGGCGCCCCGCCCTGCTGCTGCCAATCATCAAACTCTTGCACCAATGTCCAGAGGCGATTCAAGAAGCGATAGACGCCAGCAATTCCTCGACTACTCCAGCTCGAGTTTTCGTCGATTGGCCCGAGGAAGAGCTCAAAGGTGCGCAGCGCATCCGCCCCATATCCCACATCGATCACCTCCAGCGGATCGACGACATTGCCAAGGCTCTTGCTCATCTTGCGGCCATCCTCGGCTTGAATGAGGCCATGGTAGACGAGCTTCCGCACCGGTTCGGCAAAGCTTGTGAGGCCAAGATCGCGGAAGACATGCGTCCAGAAGCGCACATAGAGCAAGTGAGCCGTCGCATGGTCACCACCAACATACATATCAAGCGGTGCCCAGTGGTTAGCCAGCGCTGGGTCCCAGGCCTGTATAGCATTGTGTGGATCAGTGTAGCGCAGAAGATACCAGCTACTGCAGGCATAGCCATCCATCGTGTCGGTTTCGCGCTGAGCTGGACCGCCACAGGTCGGGCAGGTCGTCGCCACCCATTCTTCTTGGGCAGCAAGGACGGATTTGCCATCACCGCGCGGCTGGAAGTCTTGCACTACTGGCAGGACTACCGGTAGATCTGCCGCTGGCACGGGTACAGCACCATGCTCGGGACAGTGGATGATCGGGATGGGTGCACCCCAGTAGCGTTGGCGGCTAATCAGCCAGTCACGCATCTTGTAGGTCACCTTGGCGCGGCCATGGCCTTCTTGCTCGAGCCAGGCCACGATCTGCTCACGAGCATCTTCACTGCGCGTGCCATCAAATGCACCAGAGTTAACGAGCACCCCTTCGCCATGGTAACATTGGTCGGTGTCTGGGTCGTCGTCGGGCCGCTCAATGACGGTGATGACCGGCAATTCATACTTCCTAGCAAAGGCGGCATCGCGCTCATCATGAGCCGGCACAGCCATCACCGCACCAGTGCCATAGCCACCAAGGACGTAATCGGCCACCCAGATGGGCATCCGCTCGCCCGTCGCTGGGTTAATAGCATAACTCCCAGTAAAGACCCCTGTTTTATCCTTCGTATCATTGGTGCGCTCAATCTCCGATTTCTTGACTGCCTCAGCAATATAGGCCAAGACCGTCTCGCGGGCATCACCATGCGCGAGCTGCTGTGCCAGCGGATGCTCGGGGGCAAGCACCAAGAAGGTCGCACCAAACAGCGTATCGGGGCGCGTCGAAAAGACGGTAATATCAGCCGTTTCACTCTCCGTAGCTGCCGTAGACTTATCGAGCGCAAAGCGGATCTCTGCTCCCTCACTGCGGCCAATCCAGTTGGTCTGAGCTTGCTTAATCTTGTCTGGCCAGTCGAGCGCGGGGATGTCGGTCAGGAGTTGGTCGGCATACTCAGTAATCTTGAAGAACCATTGCTTCATTGGCTTCTTCACCACCACTTCTTCACAGCGCCAACACCGGCCATTGATCACCTGCTCGTTTGCTAGCACGGTCTTATCTTTCGGGCACCACCACTGGAGCGAGTCCTTTTGGTACGCCAAGCCCCGCTCAAAGAGCTGCGTAAAGATCCACTGCGTCCAGCGGTAATACTCCGGGTCGCTCGTGTTGATCTCGCGGCTCCAATCAATACTCGCACCAACACGGCGAAGCTGAGTAGTAAAGTTGGCGATGTTCGTCGCGGTCGTCTCTTGCGGCGTTTTGCCTGTCTTGATGGCGTAATTCTCTGCAGGGAGGCCAAAGCTATCCCAGCCCATCGGGTAGAGTACCTCGTGACCAAGGCTGCGCCGGAAGCGCGCCACTGCATCGACAATGGAATGCTCCATAAAGTGCCCTGCATGCATCCCTGCTCCGCTTGGATATGGGAACATGCCAGTCACATAATACTTTGGTTTGGGAGAGGCGTCATCCGCCCGGTAGCGCTGGTCTTCTGCCCAGTGCTGTTGCCATTTTGGCTCGATTTCTGCAGGATTGTATCGTTTCATGTCTTTCATATTCTACCATAGTGGGCGAGGGCAAAGACAACCCCGCTTCTTTTCTCGGAAGCGGGGTTGGATTTATGTGCGGCGTTTTGCCTACGCTTCGCCAGTGGTTGTTAGTGATGTGTCATCATCATTGTCTTTGCTACTACTGCTGCCCTGCATGAGCTCGCTATACGGGATGCTGTCGCTTGGCTTGCGCAAGTCAACCTTTGTGTCGTTGACGTTGATCGTCACTGGCTGCTGAGACGACTGGCTGGTTGGCTTCATGACAATGCGCTTCACATCGTGCGAGAATGGTGACACCCAGAGCTCAAGATCTGTCTGGCTCAAGTCTGGTGTCGAGATAGCAGCACGCCGCTCGGTCTTGATGGTTCGGCCATTTTGGCGTGTTATCACACGAGTCGATGTCGCATCACTGCAGCGGCGAAGCAGCTCCCCAACACGCGTGTTGCCAAGATCACGGCTGAGTGAGCGTGCTTCATGGCTCGACGGACGCGCTACTGTAACCTTATAGCCCACTGCACCGTTATCAAGCGCTGGCTTATTCATCTTCTCTACTGTAAAGACATCACCATGTTTGTGAAGTACTGCTGCAGCCTCATTGCGCGCCTTGGCATCATACAAAGCATTGATCGCTTCAGTACATTGCTTGGTCGTTGTGCGGTTCGAGCTTGTCTTGAGCATATCTTCCTGCGTCATCTTGACCCATTTGCCATCGATTTTTTTGATGGCTGCCATCGATCCTTTTTCCAAGAGCTTATGGTAATAGTCACGCATTTTACTCCGCTCTGCATCTTTTTCTTCGTCAGTCATGCTAGAATAGTTACTACGTTTCTGTATCATTCGGTCAACCATGGCGTCAATGTACTTATCATACGCATCCTTGACGTTCTCTACACGGAAATACATTGCTTCGCGATCCATATACACCTGTGCCTTGACAGTAATCTGACCAACCTGCGGGATGTTCATCGTTACTTCACCGTTGCCACCAGCAACTTGGTTAGCATGCTGCAGATTCACTTTGTAGGTGACCTTCGATGGGCCTGAAGTGTTAGTACTGCTTGGTGTAATATCACCACCCATACTATACGACGCTTGCTGTGCGCTCACTAGATTCGCCACGCCGTCTGTGACTACCTTGTGTGGATTCTGATACCAGAAGAAGTATAATAGCACACCAGCAATAAGCGCTAGCAAAGCTACACCACCACCGACAAGACCAAGAATAAGCCCAAGATGGGACTTCTTGGCTGGCTGAGCACGCAAAGCTCCTGGAGTCATGTGTGGTTGATATTGAGGCTGAGCTGGCTGCATGGCCGGAGTAGCTGACTGCTCCGATACCGGCTGGGTAGTTGGCTCGGCTACTGGAGTTGGCTCTGCAGCTGGGGTTGCTGGCTCATTAGCCTTGGCCGGGGTTTGTCCTGACTCATTTTTTGGCGACGTCTTGCGCGTTGTGCTGCGCTTGGTTGCCTTTGGTTTTTTCTCTGTTGACATAGATAGTTCTCCGCTTAATACACTAGTCTCATAACTACAAATATACCATAAATCGCGTACCAGCGCTACTGACTTGGCCCGTCAAAGAAGTTCTCGTACTCCGAAAAATACGGCGCTTTGATAGCCTGCCAAGCGAGTGATTGACGCACCAGCTCGGTATCTTCGCTCAGGACACAGAGGATCTTAACCGCCTCTTCAAGGAATATCCCACCTTGTGACCCCTTAGCAAGAATCACTGCACCAGGCCGTGCCACCGAACGGACAAACTGCCCTGCCTCGATCGCATTACGGCATACCTTCACCTGGCAGCCACGCCGACGGGCAGCGGGCGCAAGATATTTCTCTGTCTCGCCGCCAACCGTCACCACCCAATCAAGCAAATGTGAGTCGCAGGCCATACCCAGCTTCTCGTGCTCGGCCTGACTCGAGGCACCGAGCTCATTCATGTCACCAAGGATAGCGATCCGCTGCGGTGCCTGTGCAAAGCTATAGAGCGTCTGCAGAGCAGCCAGCGCAGCAGCCGGGCTGGAGTTGTATGTATCGTCGATAATTGTTGTATCGCCAAGTCCTAGCAGCGGGTTCATCCGCCCAGGGACAGGCTTGATCAGTGCAAGACCCTTCACTACTTCATCTGGTGTGCAGCCATAAAGCAAGGCCGCTGCGACGGCACCAACGATTGGCCGTAGGCTGTGCTCACCCACCACGTTAATGGCCGCCGCGAATGGCTGAGCAATGTTTGGTGGAGCAATAATCCCCCCACGATAGCCTACCTCAGCGTCAAAGTTCTGCTGTTCGAAGCGATACTCAGCAAGGCCAGTTGTGCCATACGTACTAAAGTGTGGAGTAGCGATCAGGTCAGCAAAGCGACCCTCAATATCATCACGGTTGATCAGCACTCGGCGTGCATACTGCGTCACGGAGAGCTCCTCTTGTGCGACTGCTTCAATTGAGCCAAAGAACTCCATATGCTCTGGTGTTACTGCCGTCACTAAGGCAAGGTCAGGCCGGAGGTAGCGGCCAAAGTCGGCAATCTCCCCTGGCCGATCAGTGCCAAGCTCCTGGACAATCACATCGACGTCAGCTGGCTGAGCAACCCGTCGTCGGGCCGCTGCAAACACCTTGAGCCAGGCACCAATGCTGTGTACCTTGCTAGGGTAGGTCACGCCAAGAATGCCACACGGTGCCGAGAGATTGGTATTATGGTTGTTATCGAGCATGCGCACACGGTAGCGCTGCGATAGCAAGGTAGCCACCGCTCGCTTAGTGCTCGTTTTGCCCACGCTCCCCACCACAACAATTAACTTGACCTCTGGATGGGCTTGAAAATACCGGCTCACATACGTCTCGAGCCGCTTTTGGATAAACTTTTTGAACATATCTTTATTTTATCAGAAACAGGCGGGAATGCTACTGGTTGATTCTCCCGCTCGTTTGTGCTTGAATAGAGGGAGTCGTGGGGATATAGCTCAGTTGATAGAGCGCAGCATTCGCATTGCTGAGGTCGAGGGTTTGAATCCCTCTATCTCCACCAGGTGTTATTATTTCATTTCTTTATTGTAAGTTATATCGAGAGCTATCATGCCAAGCAATAAAATGATCAGTGTGTTCTCAGATAAGCCGAAGACTAATGCTCATTATCATGCGATAGATAGTTATGTCATGGCGCTGGGTAGTATTCGAAAAGAATTTCGCGCGCAAGTAAGCTATGCGGTTAATCGAAAATTTCTCTGGATGTGGGCGTATGAGAAAACCGCTGATGGCACGCTTTATATCAATATCACCTTGGATCACCCTGAGGATTATCCTGGTATCCATAGAGTCACTCAAGTCAGCCGACATCGATGGAATTCATCATGTTGAAGTAAAATCTCTTGAAATAGCAACAAGTGAATGGCTCAGAGAATTGCTAAAAAAGGGCGTGCTATTCGCTTCACAGTAGCTAAAGATATCGGTATCTTATTTCCTTTGCAATAATCTCGCATTTGCAAGCCCATCACTCAATGAGGCCGGGATGCTTGAGTCCTTGCCTTCGGCCCATTCACACACTGACGCAAAATATCTGTTGTATGCAACACGAAAGACTGAGTTATCGAGCGGGTGAGAAGGCTGCGTGTGCACTGCAGATGCAGCCTGGTCGGTGTACAACACCTCACTACCATTCTCGTGGAATAGTCGCAGAGTACCAGATCCGTTACGATAGCAGAATTCTGCCGCACCTTCTGTCCCCTCGACGCGGAATTCGAGAGAGCGCGTTGCCCTACTGATCGATGTCGTGCGTATCGCCACACGTGCCTGATCCATCACAAACGAACAATCAAAGCACTCGTCAGATGGCCGCTGTCCTTTTGGCATTGTTCCGCGCCACGACCCGCGCCTTGTTTCTGCGCTGCATTGAAACTCGTGGACACTCGAATAGTTGCCGCCGAGCAAGAACACGGCGAGGTCAAGAAGGTGGCTTCCCATTGCCATACGCTGTCCACCGCCAAGATCTGGCGTTGTCATCCATGATGGTAGCGAATCTGCCCGCAAAGCAGCGGTGCGTTCAAAGAGATCAATCGAGCAAATATCACCAAGCGTACCCTCGTTGATCATCTTGGCAACAATTTGAAATTGCTCGAGGCCACGAAGCTGGAAATCAACCACGCAACGATCTTTGACGGCATCAAAATATGGAAGCGACAAGTCGTCGCCACAGACTGGCTTTTCTGCCAATATATAACACTGTTCGTGAGCAAGCCGCTCCCAGTACTCATCCCGACAGCATACTGGTGTTGTCAGACAAACGATATCAGGTGACTTTGCCATTACATCATCAAACGATTCAGCAAGGTCTTTGTCGTATCCATGAGACTGTAGATGCTGCGCGGCCCGTTCCTTTGTCGAGCCAACGACGCCAACAACTTCCACCTTAGGAAGGAGACTTAGTCCCGCAAGATGTGTTCGTATACCGACGCCAGTACCTATTATTGCAACTTTCATTGGAGTCCTCCCTTAGCAAACGACATTCTATTGGCAGACAAGATACTGCTCAAAAACAATACGGTGTTGGCACTAAAAATGAATAATCTCAAAATGGTGGATCTTGCAGGATTCGAACCTGCGACCTCACGAATGTGAATCGTGCGCTCTAGCCAACTGAGCTAAAGATCCATGGTGGAGCATACCAGATTCGAACTGGTCACCTCTTCGCTGCCAGCGAAGCGCTCTAGCCAAATGAGCTAATGCCCCGTCTGGTATAGACTATAGCAAAAAATCACCTCTTTGACTAGAGGTGATTTGCCGGTAGCTGCTACGCGCCCACCCTGGGGCACAATGTTTGTTTTAGCACGATGTTTGTGTTTGGACGCAACGGTACCCCTTTTTGCGTACCAGCTTGTCTTTATTATGCACCACCCTTTTGCAAAACACAAGCAGTTCGCCGATTAATCGTCGCACTTTATGATCAAGCCGTTTTGGTTGTTATATAGATATCTCGAACGTGTTTGTATTTTACAAAAGCAAAACACCACCTATCTTGGTGGTGCTGATGTGTCACGAGGCATCATATCTGGTGCGGACGAGAAGACTTGAACTTCCACGAGCGCAATGCTCACCAGCCCCTCAAGCTGACGCGTCTACCAATTCCGCCACGTCCGCATATCTCGCGACACTGTTGATTATACCGCATGTTAGGGGGTTTTGTAAACATCTCGCGTTGTCACTGTCCAACGAAGGACGTCTGCGTAGCGGTCTGCACCGGAGACAAGGGTATCGCCTTGCTGGATGGCCTGTACGCCAGGGCCTGTCGCATACACACTAGCCGACCGATAGAGACCAATCGCCGGCACGTCGCTATACCACTGCTCGGCAAACGCTTTATACTTGGCAGCACGCAGCTTGGGCTCGAGGCGCGTCCGGGCGCTGGCCAATGCGGCATCTGCAGTGCGACTCGTGTAATTGACGAAGTTATAGCCCTGGTAGCCCGTCTGCGAGGAGTGCCAATAGGCATAGACATCGGGGTCGGCACCAATCGCTAACTCATAGAGCAAAACATCGTAGCTTCGCCCCTGCAATGTCCCTTGGACAAAAGTAGATGACGTCGCCGAGCGGTCGATCACTTGCTGCGTCACCGCGACGCCAAGCTGCTGCCACTGCTCCATTACCTTGGCGAGGACAGCTTCGTACTCCGCACCCTTCGTAGTGGTGATCATAATCTCTAGCTTTTGGCCATCTTTGCTGCGGACTTTGCTGCCATCGGCGAGCTTCCAACCGGCTTCATCCAGCATTGCAGCAGCCTTTGCTTTGTCATGCTTATCTGCGGATGGTGTATTAATGCCCCCAAGTTGGTTCGGAATAAACGGCCCATCGAGGCGCTGCACCCCCTCACCCAGCGAGGTGCGAATCGCAGCGGTGTTGGTGCCTAATTGGAGGGCTTTGCGCACCGCGCGATCTTTGAGGATGGGGTTGGTATTGTTCATGAGCAAATACACCCCACGGTCGGTTGGTACAGTAGTCGTCGTGTATTGGTTGCGCGGGATATCTTTGCGCATCACAACAGAGAGGTCGGTTGCACCACTCAGCTCACCAGCCTGCAAAGCCGAGACGATATCTTGCTGCGTGCTATAAGCTTGGAGCTCGAAGCGATCAAGCTTGGGTCGGCCACCATAGTAGCCATCAAAGGCAACGACGTGCACGGTCTTTGGCCGGCGAGCATTGTTGGTCGATTGCAAAATCTGGAACTTAAACGGCCCACTACCAACTGGCGAATGATTAAATGGTGCCTGGCGCATTGAGCTTGGCGTTGCCGAGCCTAGCATATGTTCAGGTAAAATTGGGAAGGTCAATGCATGGGGGAAGGCAGCATACGTGGCAGGCAGCACGAACTGGACAGTGGTATCGTTGACCGCCTTGGCCTGGACGTCGACCCAGTTGACACGCAAGGGCGAGCGCACCGCCGGGTTCTTGATGAGGTTGATCGTGAAGACAACATCCTTGGCGGTCAGCTTGTGCCCATCGTGCCAGCGGACGTCATCACGCAATTGAGCGGTGTAGGTTTTGCTTGCTTCGTTATAGGCAAGGCTCGTCGCAACATCTGTGTGAAGCGAACCCTTGGCGTCGTAATGATAAAGTGAGGAAAACATGAGTTGGCTGGCCGAAAGCTCGGCACTGCTGGTTGCAAAGAGTGGATTAAGCGTCTCAATCGGGCCGAGCGTCCCCTCAATATACGTCCCGCCAGTCCCACCAGTTGCCGTCGTCGCGTCGCGGCGGATAAAGATCTGAGCAATAATACCAAGCAAAATCACTGCAATGAGGACAAGCCACAGCACAACCCGCCGCCGGGCTCGGCGCAAGCTCTCGAAGCGACTCCCTAAGAACTTACCAACATGGCGCGTCGCGCTATCTTCGAGCTGCTTGAGGTCGCGGCGTGGTTTCTTGCGGCGCGATGGCACCGACTTAGCTGCTTTGGCCGCTCGCAGCGACTCGTCCTCCTGGGGCGCAACTGCCGACGAGGTCTCACGGCGCTGGAGGTGCTTCTCCTGCCGATTCGCCATGCCCTACCCCGCAGACGGCAACAAGAGTGCCGCCAAAATAGACCCAACAAAGGTAACAGCCAAGAAGATCGTTGCCTCGAAGAGGTTCTTGTCGAGGCCACGCCGCGTGGTATAGAGCTCGCCCGAGGCACCAAAGCCTGCACCAAGCGTCGCCCCGCGCTGCTGAAGCAAAATAGCCAAGACCATCAAGACGGCCGAGCCAATCATTATTGTTTGTAGAATACTATCAAGATTCATGTTGTTCCTCCTGCGTGCGCCCATAATTTAGCTCGAGCGCGCTGCTTACTATATAGTTTACCAGACTCATAATCAGGCCTGTCAAGATGGAGTGAAGAAACGTCATCTTGAGACCTGGTGCCAGTATTAACGAAATATAGACCATAAAGCCGTTGACAACGACAGTAAAGAGACCGAGCGTGACGAGAATGGCGGGAAGCGATAGGATGATGGCAATCGGCTTAAAGACTGCATTGACAACCGAGAAGATGAGCCCAGCCAGCAAAAACACCGCAATGCTCATATCGGGTTGAACACCGATATAGCCTGTACCAAAGATACGTACGGCAATCCACAGCCCAAGTGAATTTAGCACCCAGCGGATAATAAAGGCAAAAAATTGTCGTTTCATTTGCTCTAGTATAGCGGTTTTTTACCATTTTGTCGATAAGCTGGCGCTGAGATTATCGTGGCCGCTCGGCGTAATGAGAATGTCATCTTCAATCCGGACACCAATGCCCTCCTCTGGAATGTAAATTCCTGGCTCGACGGTAAGCACCATACCAGCGCGCAGTACCCGCGGCGCGCCCAGGCTGTCGTGTGTATCGACGCCAAGCCCGTGGCTGGTAGCATGCGGATAGTAACGCCGGAAGGTAGCTTGGTCGTGGCGATCGCGTAGGAGGCCAAGCTGCTGTAAGGCATCGCGCATAATGTCGTCGCTCTGCTGAATGTAGTCAGCCACGGGGAGATTTGGCTCAAGCAGCTCTATGATGTGTTGCTGCGCCTGCACCACCGCAGCGTGGACATCCTGCTGGCGCTGCGTCGGTTTGATACCATAGGTGCGAGTGATATCCGCGCAATATCCGTTGACCCGCGCCCCGACATCAATCAGCACCATATTCTCAGCGGTAAGCGGCCCTGCATTATGGCTGTAGTGCAAAGTGCAGGCGTTAGCACCACCAGCAACAATTGGGCTATATGCATGGCGAGCATTGCGGTGCCGGAATAGATAATCAAACTCCGCTTCGCACTCATACTCATGCTGGCAGTCTGGCAAGCGCTGCTTGGCTACCTCAAAGGCCTCAATAGTCAGCGCAATTGCCTGGCGCAGCGCAGCAATCTCTTCCGGCTGCTTGATAGCCCGCAGTTCACGCAGCTGACGGAGACACGATTGAACTGAAGGAAAGATCCGCTGTAGTACTTTGCTCAGGTCGCGCGAGGCCGGGTTGAGCATAAAGCCATAGTCAGCGCGGTCGTTTACTTCGTATACAACCGTATGGCGCTTGGCAAGCTGGCGTAGCTCTGCCTCAAAATCGTGGGCGTCAATCACTGCATCAGCACCACTGATCCGCTTGGCTTCCTCACTGCTGAGTTCACCAACGAAAGTCTGCTGCACCGCATCGAGATGAGGCCGTACGAGTGTTGTGCGGCTCCGTCGTCCATCGATAATCAACTTCCAACCTGGTCGCTCAATTCCACTGAGCCACCAAAAGTTCGACTCTTGCTGAAATGGTGCTGGTTCATCGCCACTGCCCTGCACTTCGTCATACGCAGTCAATACTGCCAGCCCACCCGCAAGCGCATCAATGCAACGCGCTCGATTCTGACGAAAGTCGATCATGACCGCTTGATACCCCGCAGTACCTCTGTCAATTCTGCTGGGAAGAGGATCATCGTCTTCTGGCTTGGCTCGGCACTAATGCGCTCAAGTGTCGTGAGGGTACGCAGGTTGATTGCCCCTGGGGTGTTAGCAAGAATCTGAGCGGCCTCTGCAAGAGTCTCTGCAGCGGCTTTTTCACCATCGGCATTAATGATGTTGGCCCGGCGCTCACGCTCGGCTTCGGCTTGCTTAGCCATAGCGCGCTTCATATCGCCTGGCAGCTCGATGTTCTGAATCTTCACGTTCTCAACGTCAATCCCCCACTTGTCAGTCTCAGCATCGACAATCTCTTTGATCTGCTGGCTGAGCTCTTCTCGCTTGGCAAGCAGGTCGTCCATGTCAATGTTACCCGTCACATCACGCAGCGCTGCCTGAGCAAACTGGCTGGTAGCGTAGATGTAGTTCGTCGTCTCGAGGACGGCCTTTGGCGCATTAATGACACGAAAGTACACCACGGCGTCTACACCAACTGTCACGTTATCTTTCGTAATGACTTCTTGCTTTGGCACATCGATCGGCGTCGAGCGGACATCGACCATCATAATCGTCTGAAAGATTGGCACCACTACACGCAAGCCTGGCGCGCGCTGACCTGAGAAGCGCCCAAGCGTTAGCACCACACCGCGCTGGTATTGATTCACCACCCGAATCCCGCTCAGCATGAAGACAATCGTCGCCACGATGATGCCGATAATGATATATTCCATATTCCTCCTTTGGACTAGCTTATTGCTTTTATCATACCACATTGTGGCAAAATAGCGAGACAGCAACAGCCTTGGGCATCTTACAGCATTATGAGAACCCCTTCTCGCACCGCTTTTGCCCGGTAGAGTGTAAAAACAAATTACAATAAGCTACTTTAGTACCTATCCTATTGCCAGATCAGATATAGTTCGATTACCGAAACCGACAGCCCTTCGACGCGCAAGCCCATTTCCGGTATACTAGATAGAACTATGCCTGAGCCAGATTCGTCATCGTCATCACGCCAACCACTAGCCGAGCGGCTGCGCCCACAGTCGCTCGATGCCGTGATAGGCCAGACACACTTGCTGGGCGATGCCGAGATTTTGCGCCAGATTGTCGCAAAGAAACAACCCGTGAGCCTCATTTTTTGGGGACCACCCGGTACAGGCAAGACGACGCTGGCGCGGATTATTGCTCGCGAGGTGGAGGCCGAGTTTATCGAGCTCAGTGCCGTTACCAGTGGCAAGAAGGATGTCGAGCGAGTTATCCAGCACGCCCGACAAAATTGGAATCTTGGCCTGCGCACCATGCTCTTTGTCGATGAAATACATCGCTTTAATAAGGCGCAACAAGACGCCTTTTTGCCTCATGTTGAGTCAGGGCTCATTACGTTGATCGGTGCGACGACTGAGAATCCGAGCTTTGAGGTTATTACACCGCTACTGAGCCGGATGCGCGTACTCGTCTTGCAACCACTGAGCAAAGACGAAATTCGCGCTATTCTCCAGCGCGCCATCACTACCCTAGGCAAGACAGAGCACGTCACATCAGAAGCGCTCGATTATCTCGCCGAACTATCAGGCGGTGATGCCCGAGTGGCGCTCGGTAACCTTGAGCTTGCCCTGAGTCTCGCTGAGACAGTGACGCCCGATACTGTTACAGCTGCCGCCCAAAAGAAGCTCCCGGGCTACGACAAGCAAGGTGAGATGCACTATGATGTGATCTCGGCCTTCATCAAGTCGATGCGAGGTAGCGATGTCCGCGCTACCCTTTATTATCTGAGTCGAATGATCGACGCTGGCGAAGACCCAAAGTTCATTGCCAGGCGCATGGTGGTATTCGCCAGTGAGGACATCGGGCTGGCAGGTAATGGTGCGTTATCTCTAGCGGTCGCGACCTTTCAAGCGGTGGAGCGGGTTGGCTTGCCTGAGGCCCGCTACAATCTCTACCACTGTGCCACAGCGCTTGCCCGCTCGGCTAAATCGCGCGAGATCACCGACCTTATGCACGAGGCAGAGGCTCTTGCTAGCTGCTACGCCGATGCACCAGTGCCGCTCCATCTGCGTAATGCTCCCACCAGACTCATGAAGGAGCTCGGCTATGGCAAAGGCTATCAGTGGCAGGCAAACTTCCAACATGAGAAGGGATTTTTGCCAGATGAGGTAGCCCAGCAATATAACGGCACCACGTAGCAACGTGAGACTCGGAGCGCCCTACCTCTTCCAGGGCTACTGCTGCGCTACTCCGAGCTGCTCATCCTTGAGTGCTGCGTACACCCCATTCGTCCAGCCAAAGCCATCTTGCAGGGGATACTCCCCGCCGCCGCCCGCACTGGCGGCGACAACATCATACTTCTCGACCATTTTGCGCTTCTGGGCAAAGACAGCTTCATTGGTGGCAAGCCAGCGATCGCGAATGGTTGCCGCCAGTGTGTCATAGCCGTAATTGCGCAGCCCCACAATAGCAAACCACTGCAGTGGTGCCCAGCCGTTGGGGGCATCCCACTGCTGGCCATTAGTGATGAGGGTTGAAAGAAGTCCACCTGGCTGCAAAAAGTCTTTCTCAAGCCGTTGCGCTACCGCTGCAGCTTGCTCATCGGTTGCAATTCCCACATATAGTGGCGTCACCGCGGCGAGCGTGAGTCGCCCCGTGGTCTGACCCGTGGTAATGGCATAATCTTCAAAGAATTGCGTGGTAGGTTGCCAGCAGTAGCGGCGAATCGCCCGAGCTCGGCGCTCGGCCGCTGCCTCGAAACGCCGCGCCAGGCGACGTTGCTTGATGAGTCGGTAAGCCTCGGCGATCGTCATTTCGAGCTGGTAGAGGAAGCAATTAAGGTCAACCGGCACATACTTTGTCGTCTCGATGGTCTGAATCTGACAGGGGTCGGCAAACCATCGACTGCTAAAGTCCCACCCACTCTCGGCTGCTGCCCGCAGATCAAGGAATGTCCGCGTCGTATGCGCTGAGGCTGCGTGATGCGCCGTATGGACATCTTCGCGATGCGACTCGGGGCGTGGTGTGGTGCGGTTATCATAGTAACGATTGAGCGGCGTGCCATCAGGCATAACAGCGACGCGGAGATACGCTGGGTACTCAACGGCCTTGGCTTTCGCAATCTGGCGACGACCCTTCATCCAAAAGCGATACTCAGCAAGAAGGCTTGGCAAAAACTCTGCATAGACCCGCTTGCCTCGGTGACGTGCCAGCAGCTGTACCATCGCTGCAAACATGGGTGGCTGCGACCGACTCAAGAAATATGTCCGATTGGCCGTGGGGATCATCCCAAATTTACGTAGCATATAGGTGTAGTTGCGTATCATGTGCTCGATAGAGCGCCAGCGCCCATCCGCCGCTAAGCCAAGCATAATGAAATACGTATCCCAATAAAACAACTCATCAAAGCGTCCACCTGGCGTCATATATGGATATGGTAGCGCAAGGAGTGAACCCCGATTCTTGCGATTGCGCCGCTCGAGCTGCCGCCAGAGCTGACTCACATGTTGGCGCGCAGTAGTGGTGTCGGTCGGTTGATAGCTCGAGGCCGGGTATACTGTGGTAGAAAAATGCTGCCCAACGAAGGTCGCGAGGTCAAAGCCGGGCTGGCGACGCTGCCGACGATACCGTGCCATAATCGTCCGGGCTGGCTTGGTAGGTGTCATATCGACAAACGCCTTGCCGTCACCATAAATTTGCTGTGTCTGCACCTCATCAAAGAGCTCGCTGAGCGTCTTGTCAGGTGAGTTTGGCGTTGGGCGCACTAGCTCAACCGTCTGCACGGCAGCGGCTTTGGCACTCTCTTTGGTGTCTTTGGTAAGAGCAATGATTTTCGCAGCAAAAGCGCGGCGGACGTTGTGCATGATAGGCGGTTTCTCCCTATGATGTTATGGTTGCTGTTTGGCGGCGCGTTTGCGCTCGTTGGCGTCGAGGTATTTCTTGCGGAGACGAAGGGAGTGCGGCGTGACCTCAAGGAGCTCGTCATCTTCAATAAAGTCAATCGATTGCTCAAGGCTCAGCTGGGTGTGAGGCGTCAGTTGGACGGTGCCGTCGCTTGATTTGCTGCGCATATTGGTAAGGTGCTTGGCCTTACAGACATTGATCTCAAGATCATCTGGGCGGTTATTAAGGCCAGCGATCATCCCAGCGTACACCTCTGTCCCCGCCCCAACGAAGAGCTCACCACGCGCTTCGGCCGCTTGCAAGGCATATGGTGTGGTCGTGCCTGGCTCAAAGGCGATCAAAACACCGTTGCGCGTCCGCGGTAATGCACCACCAACCGGCTGATAGCCGTGCGGCAGGCTATACATAATCACTGTTCCCTTTGTATCTGTCAGAAGGCGGTTGCGCAGGCCAATCAATGCTCGGGTCGTAATGGTATAGGTCATCCGCGCTGCGCCGCTGGTGGTTTGCTCTTGCTTGCGGAGCTCGGCTTTGCGCTTGCCAAGCTCTTGGCTAACAACACCGACAAACTCAGGGCCAACCTCAACCAGTAGCTCTTCAACTGGCTCTTGCTCACTGCCATCCTTGGTGATCGTCACAACCTCTGGCCGTCCAACCTCAAATTCGTAGCCTTCGCGGCGCATCGTCTCGATCAATACACTGAGGTGAAGCTCGCCTCGCCCCGATACTACAAAGCCAATACCAGACTCGGCCACTCGCAGCGCCACATTAGTCTCGAGTTCGCGCTGGAGACGATCGCCAATCTGCCGGCTGGTAGTAAATTCACCCTCGCGGCCTTTCATCGGACTAGTATTCGGTCCAAGATACATGCTAATGGTGGGAGCCTCGACTGCCATGACAGGTAGTGCCTCCGGCTGGTCGCGGCTCGCGAGCGTCTCACCAATGTGCGCCTCGGCTGCACCAACGATGTAGACAATGTCACCCGCGCCTGCCTCGCTCACTTCTTCTTTAGCGAGGCCGCGGCTGATGAAGAGCTTATCGATCTTGGCATTGGTAGTCGTACCATCTGTCTTGATAAGAGTCAGCGCTTGGCCACGCTGAGCTACCCCGCGATGGATTCGGCCAATCGCATATTTGCCAAGGAAGGTATCGTACTGGAGAGCCGTCACGAGCATTTGGAAAGGTCCATCTGCCACCTGCGGCGCTGGGATGTGCGAGATAATCGCTTGGAAGATCGGTGCCAGGCTGGCTGACTGGCTCGCATCACTTGGCAGTGTCGCCCAGGCTTTGCCTTCGCGCGCTACGGCGTAGTACACCGGGTATTTGAGCTGCGACTCGTCGGTGGCAAGCTCGAGGAAGAGATCGGCCAGCTCGTCCTCCACCTCAGCAATGCGCCGCGCAGGCTTATCGATCTTGTTGATAATCACGACCGGCGTTAGACCAAGCTCAAGCGCTTTACTCAGGACAAACTTTGTCTGTGGCATCGGGCCTTCCTGCGCATCTACCACAAGGAGTACACCATCAGCCATGTTGAGCGTGCGCTCCACCTCGCCACTAAAATCGGCATGACCAGGTGTGTCAATGATGTTGATCTTGTAGTCAACTGCTGACTCAGCATCGGTAGGTTGGTAGTAGACCGTCGTTTGCTTGGCAGTGATGGTAATGCCACGTTCACGCTCCTGTTCGCCACTATCCATGATGAGAGTCTGAGCCATTTCGGCTTGATTGCTGCGGAATGTATTGCTCTGCTTGAGCAAGCCATCAAGCAGCGTTGTTTTGCCGTGGTCGACGTGGGCAATAATTGCAATATTACGAATATACTGTGGATCTGTCATGACATAAAATAACGGCCCGAATTATATCAGACCTTCCTTACTGCTTATAGTATCATACTGGCGGCTGGTTTGCCTAGGGTAATGTGCATAATCGCGGTGCATAATGTAGAGCCTCTACCGCGTCGTATCTCATCACTGTGCGACCACTGTTATAGTCAGGCGATCGAGCAGGTCATCCACTGTCTCCGCTGTCGCAATTCGACGCCAGCCACGCGCCCCGACAACCATCCGTAGGTCGTCGATCATGTTAACGATGGAGGGCGCAGACTGTTCTCGATAATCAACCGTCTGCAAGCGCTCTAAAAGGCGCTGCCAGCCACCCTGGGCTCGAATCATTCGGATCATAAGCTCATACAAGTTGTAGACCTGGGCCGAATGATCCTCACGGCCAGTTACGAGCAGGTACTGCCGCTGGGTATAACGCCCGCTCGTATATTCTCTATCATACCCGTGGTTATAATACCCATACGTTCGCTGCAGCAGCGCAGCAGTATTGGCCTGGATTGCATGAGCAAGCTCGATGAAGACAACTGACTGAGGGTCACCCGGCTCGAGATCGATTGATATATCAATGGTATACTCCATGACGTCCACTTCCCACTCCTCGCGCTGAGCAATGATGCCACGTGGCGCTGTCTCGCCCAAGCACTGCAATACGTCGATATCCTGAGCATCATACCATGGCTCGGTATCAAGCTGGTGCAGCGCCTCGTGAAGAGCGAGTCGGTCGTGATAGGTGAGCGGATAGCCCTTCTCGGCAATGATCTGCCGCAGCGCACAGTCGATCATCGCATCATCATACTCCGCCACTGGCTGGCGCAGCTGGGCTACAAAGCGCTCGGCCTGCATAGTGTAGAGCGTCGCATCGATCCCCATCACCCCAGCGTCAGAATAGACGATTCCACAAGCCTGGTAGTCAATCGCCTGAAATAACCCTGCCTCAAACAGCTGTCGATGTAGCGTTTGCATCACCAAATGCTCGTAGAGGTGTGCCACGAGATGATCGCCACACGGCTTAAAGATATGAAACGACTCCATATCTGTATTATACCCTACTACTCCACATTCCGGTTGATTATGCTATACTAGCCATATGATGTTACAAAATGATACACAATGTTCGTCAAGTGATCGCCCCGCAGTACCCCTCCCACGGCCACTACGAGTGGCAGTTGTTGCCCCGCCGTGGCTCGCTCTACCCATCAAAGGCTATGGCGGCATCGAGCTCGTTGTCGAAAGCCTGGTGCGTGCACTGCAGCAGCGCGATGATGTCGAGGTAGAGCTTTTCGCCAATGGCGTACGGCGGATGCGCAACGGCACGCCAACCCACTCATACTACAAGCGCGAGCTCTTCGATACCATCGATGATCCCTACTATGACGCACCACTCCAAGCCCTCCAGACTCATCTCAATTTTACCCTCCACGCCATCGAAGCCGATGGCCGTTTTGATATTATTCACGACCACAACCCCTACATTGGGCCAGCCTTTTTCTCACCAGTGAGCCGTATACCAGGATTGCCACCAGTATTGCACACCTTTCATGGACCACCATTTTCGACGCCGCAGACTATTGAGGCGGGGCAGATGGATAATCGCCCACAGCTCAAGTACATGAATCCTGGCCGCCTCTACATGACATGCATCTCGGAGGCAATGGCGCGCAAAGCCCCGCGCTAGATCCGCCCCCATCTGCTACCAGCTGTGCACAATGCTATCGACTGCAACGCCTTCCCTTTCGTCTCGCGCAAGCAAAATTACTACATCACCCTCGCCCGCTTCACCTAAGATAAAGGCCAAGCCACCGCCGTAGCCTACGCTGCCCAGTACAAGAAGCGCCTCCGCATGGCGGGCACAGTCGCAGGGATCGGCAGTAACCGTAAGCTGCTCCTTGAGCTCTCCAATCCGCTCACCAACTACCGACGCAACGAAGAATTCCGCTACTATAGCGACCACATCCTCCCGGCCGTCCTCAAGCATCGGCGCATCACTTATGCAGGCAACCTCAGTGGCAAGAAAAACTCGACTTCGTGGCTAATGCCAAGGCATTGCTCTTCCCTATCGAGTGGGATGAGCCCTTTGGTATGGCAGTCATTGAGGCGCTGGCCTGCGGCACGCCCGTTGTGGCGATGAAGCGCGGTGCCATGCCCGAGATTATTACTCACGGTGTCAATGGCTTCCTTGCGAGCAACCAAGACGAGTTCTTCGCCTATGCCAACCGGGTAGACGAGATCGACCCAGCCGCATGTCGGGCTAGCATTGAGCAAAAATTCTCTGCTAATATTATGGCGCAAAATTATGTCGAGCGATATCAGGAGGTGATTGCTAGAGCACGGCGGTGATAAATAAAACCTGTACTCTTCGTATACTAACTAAGACTTCACCCTGTTCTATTCTTGTGGTTGGATCTTATTTTTTATATATGGCGGAATTGTTCTACTATTCATAACTCCTTCAATGATACGCTGCAGATCTTCATCACTTAGCCGTTCACTCATAGGTTGCAGGTTGCCGTTTGCAAAGTGCGTTGAATTAATACAACAGGTTTTGACTGAATTGCAATCTATTAACGTCTTTTTTGGAAAAAATGGGTATTTACCAGCTTCAAATATAATAGTTGCCTGGTTCGCTCTACGCTGAGGATTAGAACGATAATGTCGAAGACGTTTTTGCACCTGCGATGTGCCATTAACAAGAATAAGCGCCTCGTGAGTGTGCGGATCATAGTTCAGTACTATAAAAATATGATACTTATCACTAAGAAATGGCTCATCACCCTTCATTCTAAATAAGAAGCCTTGTCGTAGTGATCTATAGAATGAATTTACCTGAATATCGGAGGGGATTTGAATCATTTATAGACCAAGAATGGTATATATCTTGTTATTATCAATATAGCGTTCGTGAGCTGCTGCAAGCTGGCTAGCGTCTTGCACAAAGAACTCATCATTTTGTGGATTATCAAAGAACCTTTCAGGGTCAATCTCTTTTCGGCCCCGTCCACCGCTAGATATAAAGAAATCTTCATACTGTGACCACTCAGGATAGCGATGGCTAATGTTGTTAGCCATATCAAAAGCATCTTTCTTACCAAAGGTATCCCATGCCCATTGAAGTGCCTCTTTGTCTGTCTCTGATAGATGATCGTCTGCTATTTTTGCAGCTGTTGCCATCGTATCCTTCTCATCAGCAGAGAGATAATATCCAATATACTCTATATCATCTTTATCGAATGCAAAATCATTTTTAACCTGGGCTACATCAAGCGCAAGAGAAGCCACCGGGCCAAACCTCATAGCAACGTAGTTTCCTTCAGAAACCAATCGCCCATAATGACGAACATGGTAGCGGTCAGCTGCCCAAAGAAGCTTGATAAGCTTCGTTCGATTCATTTTGCCATTATCATCAAAGGACAGTAGATATCGCAATATCTGTGTCGTCTTTGTAATTTCGCTACCCCTAGATAATACCATATCTTTATATTGTCATAGTTTGGTAGTATTTGCAATAGCAAAAAACGAGCCGGCTTATGGCCATCTTAGCAGACACCGACCGTTACCAATGGGTGGCATCTGGTGTCTCCAGCCAAACCACAGTTTTTCTTCCACAACATACTACCTCATTGCTTTTGACCCATATCTTTATAGCGGCAGTATATAGCCGCCAGTATAAGTGCCATTACTATAAAGAATATGACGATATGAACTGCAACGTCTGGTGTCTTACCAGAAATACCATCACCAAATGCAGTATTGATGGAATTATAGATTAATAGCAGCGCTGCAAGCAAGCATACATTGTAGGCAATTTTATATTTGTATTCCATGAGCGTTGTTGCTTTCGTTGCATGTCGCATATTTAATATGTATACCCTTATTGTACATTATTAATAGAACCAATTTTAAAGGGTGTTTGCTACTAACTGGTAGATAATAACTGTAAGCTATCCAGCTATGTCAATTCAGGCTATTCACCTAGTTGCATTTTGCAATAAAAAAGCACCTGGTAAAGGTGTATTTGCGCAGATTAGCATCGCGTTTATGCGCGACAGAAATAAGCATCCCGACATTGTTTGCCCGCCCGCATTGTGTTTAAATAGAAGTATGACGAATGAAGAAATCTCACAGCAAATTGCAGCACTCGCAGCAACCGTAACCGAGAAATTTAACGAGATCGACAAGCGGTTCGAGCAAATAGACAAACGTCTCGAACAGATTGACACGAGGTTTGAAGGAATCGATGGACGTCTCGACAAACTGCAGGCAGGACAAGACGACCTGGCCACTAAATACG
>CALJPD010000013.1 GCA_937981355.1 uncultured Candidatus Saccharibacteria bacterium
ACGCCCGGCTAGAGCTTGGGATGGTTTGTTGCAGTTCATTTTTAAGGTTAGGCATACTAATAACGGAGAAGGAGCGGCCTATGTCTCACGAATTAGCAGCAATAGCAACGCAAGAAGCAACGCAAGAAATGAAAGATAAAGGTCTGTCACGGTTTCATCGGATAGTTGGTACGACTGCAGTGTTGGCTTTGGCGGCTGGATTGCCTGGCTGTGGCGCAGCTCATGAGAGTGGCAGTGCAACTCAAACGCCTGAAGCAACAGTCACCCCCACAAGTGTTGACCCTTACTATCCAGAGACGAGTGATTTATTTGATCAAACGAGCTACGATGCTTGGGGGAAAGTTATCGATTCGCCGTATCCAGTCTGGGTCGCTCCGGGTATCATTACAGAAAAGGCGGATCCAAATAGTGGCTCTGCAGCCACTCTTCCACTCGTAACGGTAAATGGTATGCCTGCGTGCGATGGTTCTCGCATTGGTGAAAGTATACAAGTATCGAAAGATGATGTCGAACTATACACCGTCGATCCAGAAAGCAAGACTGTCTCTGAAGTACCAGACGAAGATCGACACTATCAGGTATTCACAAATGGTACAAAGATCGATATTACAAAGTTTTCTACAGAAGCGGAGTGTGTACAATTTCAACCAGGCGTAGATGGCTATACGAAAGGAGATGTTCCGCCACAGGCACTTTTTTCGCAGCAAAACGGCACCTCACGCGCGTTTTATGTTGCAAAGAGCTTTGAAGATGGTGGTCTTAATGCTGCAAAGGCAGCGAACGACAAGCTCAACGGATTAGGCTAATAGTGATGGCGCTAAGGGGTGCTCTATAGTTTGTCGCAATAGTTTTGGCTGAGGGTAGTGTCTACAATAGATTTTATACCAAGCTTCGGTGGTTCTTGCACTCTCTTATTTCTATCGCTCACAGCGTACTACAAGAGGCCAGCACTCTAGTGTGTCGGTCTCTTGCTTTCTTGCCCCATTCTATGGTACTATGGTAGCTGTAATTTATTACGTAATAGCAACTCATCCCAGGACGAATTGGTAAGTCTTGGCCAGCAAAGCGTGTAGCCATGCAGCGCTGGTACCAAGATACTGCTAGTCGCCGGGGATTTTACATGGGAGCAAGAGGGCAATGAAAGCACTTCTCGGTACCAAGATTGGTATGACCCAAATCATCAGCCAGGATGGCACGACGATTCCTGTCACGCTTATCCAGGCTGGGCCTGTCGCTGCGACTCAGGTCAAGTCCGTCGAGACAGACGGCTACAACGCAGTGCAGGTGGCGTATGGTGCGGGTAAGAACCTGAGCAAGGCCGTGGCTGGGCATGTGAAGCCAGCCGGTGTCACCCCGAAGCACATTCGGGAATTTCGTGTCGACGACCTTGGCGATGTCAAGGTGGGCGACACATGGAGCGTTACGGAGTTTGCGCTCGGCGATGTCGTGGATGTCACAGGCATCAGCAAGGGTAAAGGTTGGGCTGGTACGATCAAGCGGCACAACTTCAAGCGCCACCGCAAAACCCACGGTGGTAAGGGCAACACGCGTAAGGTCGGTTCGATCGGTAGCATGTACCCACAAAAGATTTTCAAAGGGAAGCGCATGGCAGGCCAGATGGGCCACGAGCGCGTCACTGTCAAGAATCTGACGGTTGAGTTTATCTCGGCTGAGGATAACTTGATTGGTGTCAAAGGCGCTGTCCCAGGCCCCAAGAAGGGCTTAATTATCCTAGGAGGTGCTAAGTAATGGCTGAATCTACCAAGCCAGCAAAAGCAACCTTGCCAACCAGTGTCTTCGGCGTTGATGTGCCGAATCACGAGCTGCTCAAGCTCGCATACGACGCATTCTTGGCAAACGCCCGCCAGGCAAGTGCAACCACCTTGCAGCGGGGCGAAGTCCGCGGTGGTGGCAAGAAACCATGGCGGCAGAAGGGCACTGGCCGAGCTCGCTTCGGCAGTATCCGCAACCCAATTTGGCGGGGTGGTGGTGTGGTCTTTGGCCCACGCGGCAACGAAAACTACCGCAAGAAGCTATCCAAGACCAGCAAACGTGTCGCCATCCGCCAAGCCCTCACACTCGCTCACCAGGCTGGCAAGATCCAGGTCTTGCCCTTTGAGGACAAGGTAACTGGCAAGACCAAAGACGCTGCGGCGTTCCTCCGCCAGTTCAAGCTCGAGCGCAAAGTGCTGCTCGTCGCTGGTGAGAAGTCGCCCGAGCTGATTCGCTCCACGGCCAACCTCCAGCAGGTGCTGGCTGTGAGTGCGATGTATCTCAATGTCTATCACATTCTTAATGCCGACCATATCGTCCTGTCGCCTCAGGCGCTGGATGTTATTACGGCGTGGCTCGCACAGGAGGACAAATAAATGCAACTCGTATTAGTCACTCCCCGCGCCACCGAAAAAGCATACCGGCTCATTACTGGCCAAAACACCTACATCTTTGATGTGCCACTGTCTGCCAACAAGCAGCAGATCGCTGCAGCCGTCGAGGCGCAATATGACGGCACCAAGGTAGCCAATGTCACTACTGCTGTGCAAAGCGGCAAAGCTATTCGCTATAGCCGGGGCAAGCGCCGCTACCCAGGCACCACACACCGCCGCGACAGCAAAAAGGCGTACGTGCGCCTAAGCGAAGGCGAGATCAAGGTGTTTGAGACCGAAGAGCAACAGCCGCAAACAGAGCAGAAGGAGGATAAGTAATGCCGATTAAGCAGTACAACCCAACCACTCCCGCCCGCCGCGGCATGACATCGCAGGATTTGAGCGATGTAACGACGCGCAAGCCGCTCAAGAGCCTCGTCAAGGCTGGCAAGCAAAAGGCTGGCCGCAACAACACTGGTAAAATCACCGTCCGGCACCGTGGTGGTGGCGTCAAGCGACACTACCGCTTGCTCGACCATCGCTTGGCTGCTGGCTTGACACTAACGGTGGAGGAGATCGAGTACGATCCAAACCGCAGTGCCCGCATTGCTCGCGTCAAGGACCAGCATGGTCTCTACCACTACATCTTGGCTGACACCCAAATGACCAAGGGTAAAGTGCTCCAGACTGGTGCCGATGCGCCAATCGAGGCGAGCAACCGCATGCCATTGGCTAACATCCCGGTTGGTAGCCAAATCTATGCCATCGAAATCAACCACGGTAAAGGTGCTCAGATGGTGCGCAGCGCTGGTACTAAAGCGCAGCTTATGGCTAAGGAAGACGGCTACGCTATGGTGCGGATGCCTAGTGGTGAGGTGCGCAAGTTCCGCCTCGAGTGCGAAGCCAGCATTGGTGTGGTAGGCAACGTCCAGCACCAGAACGTCAAGCTCGGCTCGGCCGGTCGCCGTCGCCGTATGGGGTGGCGTCCAAGCGTCCATGGTAAGGCTATGAACCCAGCTGATCACCCAATGGGTGGTGGTGAAGGCAAGACGGGCCCAGGCCGCATCCCGAAGACGCCATGGGGTAAGCCAGCAATTGGCTTCAAGACCCGCCGCCGCAAATCAACCAATAAGATGATTGTCCGCAGTCGTCACGAAGCTAAGAGGAAGAGGTAGTCTATGAGTCGTTCACTCAAAAAAGGCCCATTCGTCGACGCCAAGCTTGCCAAAAAAGTGGCAGCGCTGAAAGTTGGCGACCGCACCGTGATAAAGACCTGGGCCCGCAGCAACACGATCACGCCAGAGATGGTGGGGTTCACCTTTGCAGTGCACAATGGTCGGGTGCATGTGCCGGTGCTGATTACAGAAAATATGGTTGGCCACAAGCTCGGCGAGTTTAGCCCAACCCGTAAGTTCCGCAAGCACGGTGGAAAGGATAAGAAGTAATGGCCGCATCACAGACACAACAGGGGTCGAGCGATGCACCAGCCATCGTTCGGGCGCACATCAAGGGTATAGACCAGACCCCGCGCAAGGTAAGCATTGTTGCTAGCCTGGTGCGTGGCCGCAGTGTGGCCGATGCGCTGGTCATTCTTGATCACACCCCGCGCCGCGCCGCGCTGCCCGTCAAGAAGGCAATCGCCAGCGCCCAAGCCAACGCCATCAACAATCATGGCCTTGACCCACGCAGTTTGCATATCCACAGCCTTAGCGTGACTGCTGGCCCACGCCTGCGCCGCTACAAGCCGGCCAGCCGCGGCCGAGCTCAGCCATTCCAGAAGCGCTCGAGCCATATCTTGGTTGAGGTGAGTGGTGTGGAAAAGCAGGTCAAGAAGGTACCCGCCAAAGCAACCGATACAGCCAAGAAAGGAGACAGCTAAATGGGCCAAAAAGTAAACCCAGTCAGTTTCCGCCTCCAAGTCCACAAAAACTGGAGCTCGCGTTGGTTTGGCCAAAACAAGCGCGACTTTGCGGCTTGGTTGGCAGAAGACATCAAAATCCGTGAGCTGATTGAAGCTCGCTATGCAAGCCGGCCAACGATTGACCGGATCGAGATTGAGCGCAGCCCAAACCAGATTACCATCGCGATTCACACCGCCAAGGCTGGTGTGGTGATTGGCCGCGGTGGGGCTGGCGTGACAGAGCTCAAGCGACAGATCGAGAAGATCGCCAGCTTGCCAGTCCGTATCAATATTGAAGAGGTTCGTCGGCCAGAGCTCAGCGCCAAGCTGGTGTCGGAAAATATCGCTCGCCAGCTTGAGCGCCGGGCTAACTTCCGTCGTGCTGTCAAGATGGCTGCCCAGAACACTATGAATAGTGGTGCAAAGGGTATCCGTATTGAGGTAGCCGGCCGGCTTAACAATGCCGAGATGGCGCGCCGCGAGAAGGTCATTGAGGGCTCGGTGCCACTGCACACCTTGCGGGCCGATATCGATTTTCACGCCGCACGGGCTAACTGCCCTGGCGTGGGTATCGTCGGTGTCAAGGTCTGGATCTATAAGGGTGAAAGGAGTGCGAAGTAATGTTGCTACCGAAGAAAACAAAATTTCGCAAAGTCCGCATTGGTAAGAACCGAGGCAACGCCACACGGGGCAACTACATTGCCTTTGGTGACTATGGCCTGCAGAGCCTGAGCAATGAGCGCGTCACAAGCCGCCAGATCGAGGCAGCCCGCCAGGCAATGACCCGCTACGTCAAGCGTGGTGGCAAGATCTGGATTCGGATCTTCCCACACACCCCAGTGAGCCGCAAGCCACTTGGTCTCAAGATGGGCGGCGGCAAGGGCAACCCTGAGTTCTTTGTTGCGAAGGTCAAGAACGGCACGGTGATGTTTGAAATGAAGGGTGTGCCAGAGGATGTCGCCCGCGAGGCAATGCGCCTGGCAAGCCACAAGCTCCCCGTCAAGACACGCTTTATTAAGAAAGAGGAGGCCTAGCGATGGCAGAGAATACAGTCCCTGCAACAGAGGTCAAGAACCTCGAGACACTCCAGCAAGAGCTGGCCGCCAAGCGCGCCGATCTGCTTGAGGCCCAGCGTGGCCACCGGGCAGGTGAGCTCGCCAATCCGCGGATCCTTGGCGTGTATCGCCGAGAGATTGCGCAGATACTAACGGAAATTAATCAGCGGAAAGGAACAAACTAATGGCCAAGACATTGACCGGCGTTGTTTCCTCGGCCGCGGGCAACAAGACCATCACGGTGACCGTGACCAGCCGCGAAACACACCCTATTTACGGCAAGCAATACACCGTCACCCGTAAGTATGCTGCTCACGACGAGACAAACGATGCTAATGTTGGTGATACGGTGCGGGTCATTGAGACGCGCCCGATCAGCAAGCGCAAAGCATTTCGGCTCGATGCCGTGCTCAAGCGCTCGCAGGGCTCGATTGAGCTCAAAAACGATGACGCAGGCGAAGAGGAGGCAGCATGATCCAGCAAGAATCTCGCCTTAAGGTAACAGATAACAGTGGTGCAAAGTCCATCTTGTGTATCCGCGTGCTGGGTGGTACTCGGCGTCGCTACGCCCGGGTGGGTGATGTGATTGTCGCTAGCGTCAAAGACGCCAGCCCGACTGGCAACGTCAAGAAGAAGTCTATCGTTAAGGCAGTGGTGGTACGCACCCGCGACCAGATCCACCGCAAAGATGGCAGTACCATCTGCTTCGACGATAACGCTGCCGTTATTATCAACGACGACAAAACACCCAAGGCAACTCGTGTCTTTGGCCCTGTGCCACGCGAATTGCGCGACCTTGGCTACAGCAAGATCATTAGCTTGGCACCGGAGGTACTCTAATGGCACAGCGCATCAAAAAAGACGACATCGTCAAGATCATCAATGGTGACGACAAGGGCACGACGGGCAAAGTACTGGCCGTCAACCCCGCCCAGCAGACCGCATTGGTCGAGGGTGTGGGGCTGCGCCACCGCCACGTCAAGCCAAGCCAGCTCAACCCACGTGGTGGCACCAAAGAAATTCACGTGCCTGTGCCGCTGAGCAAGCTCGCTCTAGTCGTCGACGAAGCAGCTGGCACGACGAGCCGCATTGGCTATACTATTAATGCTGAAGGCGCTAAGGTACGCGTCGCTCGGCAACTGAACAACAAGGAGGTCAACTAATGGCGAAGGCAACTGCATCCGCCGCTCCGACTCCTCGCTTGAAAGCCTTGTATCTGGATCAATACCGCAAGGAACTCCAGGCCGAATTAGCCTTGAGCAATGTGCACCAAGTGCCCAAGCTCGAGAAGATTGTGGTCAGCGCAGGAATCGGCAAGCACAAAGAAGACAAGCGCTACCACCAACTGGTACGCAATACCATTACCAAGATCACTGGGCAAGCACCGGTTGATCGCTTGGCCAAGAAGTCGATCGCTGGCTTCAAGATCCGTGCTGGCATGGGTGCGCCGATTGGCGTGAGTGTGACGCTGCGCGGCGCTCGGATGTACGAGTTCCTCGACCGGCTGGTCAATGTCAGTCTGCCGCGGGTGCGCGACTTCCACGGCGTGGGGAGCAAGTTCGACAAGGGTGGCAACTACAACCTTGGCATTACTGACCAGAGTATTTTCCCCGAGCTCACCTTTGAGGAGACGCAGATCGTTCATGGCCTCCAGGTGACGATTGCCATCGAGCAGGGTAGCCCAGCGGCAAGCCGGGCACTGCTGGAGAAGTTTGGTTTGCCGTTTGAGAAGGAGGGGAAATAGCGTATGGCTAAGAAATCAATGATTGCACGCGATCGCAAACGCCAAAAGATGATCGAGAAATTCGCTGCCAAGCGCGCTGAGCTCAAGGCGGCGGGTGACCTTGATGGCCTGCAGAAGCTGCCGCGCAACTCCAGCCCAACCCGCTGGAAAAACCGCGACACCCTCAGCGGTCGGCCACGTGGTTATATGCGCCGCTTTGGCCTGAGCCGCATTAACTTCCGCGAGAAGGCATCGAAGGGCGAAATCCCAGGCATTACAAAGAGCAGTTGGTAACGGAAAGGAGATAGAGTTATGAGTTTACAATCAACTGACCCAATCGCGGATCTCCTCACCCGAATCCGCAACGCTGCGATGGTCGGCAAGACAGAAGTCCGTGTGCCCACCAGCAAGCTCAAGCAAGTTGTAGCCGAGCAATTGGTCAAGAATCACTACCTAGCAGATGCTACCGTCGAGGCTGGTAAGCCACGCGGTACATTGGTTGTTACCATCAACCGCGCTGGCGAGAGCCCAGCCTTTACCGAGCTGGCCCGGGTGTCTAAGCCAGGTCGCCGTGTGTACGTGGCTGCTGCCGACATTCCTAAGGTCAAGCAAGGCCGCGGCATCGTCCTCGTCAGTACCAGCAAGGGTGTCATGACCGGTGGCGAAGCAGCCAAGCACAAGCTTGGTGGCGAAGTGCTGATGAAGATCTACTAATCCGTACATTGCCAGTAAAATGAAAGCGCCCAGGAGAAATCCTGGGCGCTTTTTGTGATAGACAGCACGCGGCATTATCGTGGTGGTGCGTATGATGAACCTCAAAAACTTGCTCATTACTCACCGGTCATCTCTTTATATTCCCTCCTCAGGAATGCTCAAAGGGTCGATAGTTCTCAAACATCGACGTCTCGACGCCAGGGCTGATCGATTCTCACGCTCCAGCAGATGAAGTGTTGGGAGAGAGGCTGTGAGGTTTATAGTATCTCACGCTGATGTCCCAATTTAATAAGAGGGGGCAGCAGCTATCATCATCGCTACCATACTAATGTACCCTAGAGGCAGAGGTGGTAGCACAATAAGTGCTGCACGCAATAAGATGGGCACATCTTTTCGCCTCACGGCAAAGTATAGAGCAAACAGCAGTACGTTTGCTACAGGTTGAAAATATGATATTCCAAGAATAAAGTCTTGAGTGCTTGAATTATGACGAGTAGACCCCATAAGTCCATCCAAAGGGTGTGCGCCAGATAGTTTAACGAGAACACTGAACACTATCACAGATATAACAAATACACCAGCCGCCGCCCCAACTGCTTGCAGCCACGTCAAACGGTCGACAAACCGAGGGAGGGGGTCGATTGGTGTATTCTTTGTTGCCACAGTTTGGTGCTTTGGTGCGTCATCGTGAGGTTGCTCTGCTGTGCTTTGGGAGGCTGCAAGTTTTAAGAGATCTTGCCTGACAGAGAAGTGTATAATGATAGCCAGCGCACAGAGTGGAAATGTCACGAGGAAGATTGTAACTATGAACATAAGCATATTAATGACCGAGATGGCCGAAATAGGTGAATTATGATAGGGATGGAACGATTCATGAATATAACTTAGGCTGAATATTAAGCCGTACTCAATCACCATCGCTGATACATATATACCACCTAGCCAGCCTATCAATTGTGGCCACGTCATATGATCAAAGCGCGAGGGGCGTGGTAGCTGCGTCGAGCTGTTTTGCTGATGTACTGTCTCATGCTGAGGGTGTGATGTGCCATCGTGACGCTGCGACATAGCATCGTGAGATGGTGATGGTGTTTGTGAAGAATCCTTATCCATAGCAACATCATAGCATATGATGGTATCATTTTCGATTTATTTCAATAAATTTGCAAGCTATCTCTTGGTAGAGATTGGAGTGCAGTAGGGGATAAGGGCTTGCTTTCTCATCAAAAACACTGCATACTAATGCATACAAACGAAAAAACGAATGAGAAAACGAGCGAAGTATCTTATAGAACGCCATGCCATCATACGAAGTATTACCATTATCATCCTGCGAAGTAACGTCATATGAAGACCAGTTGACCGATGCGCTGTGGTATCGTGCAAGTCAGCGGGCTGTGGAGCTGCTGAATACGCATGATCTGCAGCGCGCTGATCTTAGATGGCCGACGCCGCTTATGACACTGCCGATTGCTCTGCCGCTACGGAGCCGAATGCACTATGATGATGCGGTTGACTCGGTGGCACACGTGCCAATTGCTCAGATGAGCTATGAAGAGTTGGCAGGTTACTGCGCGCCAGATAAGATTGGGATGGTGATGGCGCGTGGTGCTGCTTTGCTGCCTGAGCTCGTGTCTCAGGCTCAGCATGATGTGATGCGGCAGCGCCTCTTTGAGACGATGGCGCAGTCGAGCTCACCCGAGCAGTGGCAGCAGGCTGATAGACGCAACCGCCAGCAGTGCGAGACTGGCCAGCCGCTGATCGAGCAGGGTGATATGATCCACGCTATGCAGCCGGCCCACGTGGCTGAGGCACTGGTGCTTGGCTTGCGCTGCAGCGAGGTTACTCATCGGCAGGGGCTTGACCCGGCTTTTCCGCTGACGGTGAGCTTCTTCGCCGCTCGCCACACGGTGCAGCCTGGGAGCGATATACCACTACCCCGCAATGACCCCTACGGCCTCGTTAATCTCATTGTGGCCCAGCCAGAGCCTGGCCAGGTGTATCTATCACGCGAGCATACTCAGCAATACCAGAGCTTCGCGAGTATGGCGACAACAGAGGTTAAGAGTATTGTCATCCGCGATCGGAGTACAGACTGGATGGAGGAAGAAGTCGTCGATGCGATTGAGCAAGCGCAGCAGGCCATCCTCCAGAGCGGCCGCTACATCCCGCTCTATCGGCAATCGACGGGCCGGCTCCTCTTGACGCCTGAGCAGTTTGATGCTGCTCGAGGGTAGGTGTATACTATAAAGAAGAGAACCAATATGCAGTAAGGAGGTTGCTCATGACAACACAGACGATGTATTCTCGCGATAGGGGAACGCTATGCTGACATTCTTTGCCTGTAGTGATAAAATAATCGGCTGGCTCGATTGCCAGTGGCAGCCAGGGAGTCCGCTGTGGGCACTTGCCGGGCTGGTGGGATTGATGGTGATTGGCGCGATCGTTGCGGTGGCGGTGCTGCTGCATGTCCGCCGCGGGAGCAGCACGCAGCAATAATCCTACATACCTATTAAGCAGCTTATGCTGGCCGATAGGGGCTGTGATGCCTCTCGTGTTTTTGGCGTGAATAGTACGGCCCGTTTTGCTTGCATCAGCTTTTATTTCTACTTCTATAGCTTTATTTGCTGGGGGTGCGAGTGAGAAGATGTGTATTGATAATCATAATGAAAATACCCCCGGGTTATACATCTAACTTGGTCGGTGTTGGTCGCAAACTTCGATGTAGTTTCTTATCCGGACTATACCACAGTTCTGCCGTTGGTGTCTTCTAGCCTTGCGCTTTCTCCGTCATCTGTGGTACAATTAGCAAGATATTAACTTTGCGAGTGAAACGGGAGTTTTGCGTTCTGGTTGTTCGCCTATGGAGAACAGTCGGCAGCACGAGACAAACATTTTGCTGGCTACTAATCGAAAGGTAAGCAATGAGTCTGAGTCGAATCGGAAAACTGCCGGTGGCGATTCCATCGGGTGTGACAATCACGGTTGACTCTGGTGATGTGGTCGTCAAGGGCCCCAAAGGTGAGCTCTCGCAGTTCATGACGCCAGCGGTCGAGGTGAAGGTCGAGGACGGACAGGTGACGGTTCATCCAAAGGATGAGTCTAAGGCTGCTCGGGCCCAGCATGGGCTGATGCGCGCCCTCATCAACAACATGGTGATTGGCGTGACCCAGGGGTACGAGAAGCGCCTTGAGGTCAAAGGTGTGGGCTTTCGGGTTTCGTCGAGCAATAACGAGCTGACGATGAGCCTGGGCTTTAGCCACGAAGTCCACTACAAAGCCCCAGAGGGGGTTAATGTAACGAACGAGCGAATGGTGATCGTCGTGACGGGCATCGACAAGCAAAAGGTCGGCCAAGTCGCCGCCGAGATCCGCGCTCTTAAGAAGCCAGAGCCATACAAGGGTAAGGGCATTATGTACGTTGGCGAGCAAATTTTGCGCAAAGCAGGGAAGGCAGGTAAGAAATAATGGCACACGCATTAGCAAAAAAACTCCTGAATCGTGACCTGCGCAAGCGCCGCGTCCGAGCTCGTGTGCACGGCACGGCTCAGCGCCCACGCCTAAGTGTGACGATTAGCAATCTGCACGTGAGCGCGCAGCTTATCGATGATGATGCTCACGCAACATTGGCTGCTGCCACTACTGTTGGTACCAAAGCAACCGGTACCATGACAGAGAAGGCCGCCAAGGTGGGTACAGATATCGCCAAGAAGGCCAAGAAAGCAAAGATAAGTGCAGTCGTCTTCGATCGCAATGGTCGCCAGTACGCTGGCCGCTTGAGCGCCCTGGCAGACGCTGCCCGCAAGGAAGGATTGGAGTTTTAGTATGGGTAGTCACGAGCACGCAACCACCACCGGTCCGGAAACACGACAACAAGTGATAGATAGACTCGAGAGTGAGATGAGTCCAGAAGTACTCCAAGCTGCGGGTCGTGTGGATGATGAGATTATTGGTGTCGTCTCTGACATAGGTAGTAAAGTGAGTCCATATGACATTCCGCAGATTCTAAAGTATCTTGTTGTTCTTTATCAACCTGAAGGGCTTAAAGAACTTGAGAAAGCGATTCGTAAGGCAGATGCAGAGCTAGAAGAGGAGGAAATTTAGTATGGCAGACAGACCTGCAAATACTACACCTCGCCCAAACGACCGGCGCAACCAGCGTGGTCGGGGCCGGGGTGGTCGCCGCGATGACCGGCGCAACCAGCGTGATGACACGCCAAAGGAATTTGAAGAAGTTGTTGTCAACATCGACCGCGTGGCGCGCGTCGTTAAGGGTGGTCGCCGCTTCCGCTTTAAGGCGCTCGTGGTGGTGGGCAACCGCAAGAACAAGGTTGGTGTTGGTGTGGCGAAGGGTGCCGATGTGCAAACCGCCATTGCTAAGGCAACCTCAGTAGCCAAGAAGCACCTCGTTGTTATTCCGGTGGTGAATGAGACCATCCCACACGAGATGGAAGTTAAGCTCAGTGGTGCACGTGTGCTTATCAAGCCAGCTGCGCCTGGTACGGGTATCATTGCTGGTGGTGTGGTGCGCGCCGTTATTGGTGTGACAGGCATCCGCAACCTGCTCTCGAAGAGCCTGGGCAGCACCAACAAGGTAAACATCGCCTATGCTACGGTGGAAGCTCTGCGCAGTATGGTGCCGCGTGAGCAGTGGGTTGGTGCCAAGAAGCAATCCGCAAAGGAGGGCAAGTAGATGAAATACAACGAACTCCACATTGCAGCCAATAAAGATCGCAAGCGCGTTGGCCGCGGTATTGCCGCTGGTGGTGGTAAGACCGCTGGCCGTGGTACTAAGGGGCAAAACGCCCGTACTGGTAAGAAGCTGCGCCCGATGTTCCAAGGTGGGCAGAATGGTATTGCTACAGCAGTGCCAAAGGCACGTGGCTTTAAGAGCCTGCGCACCCCTGCTCAGGTGGTGTATAGTGACCATCTCAACAGCCTGTCGGGTACCGTTGATAACTTCGCACTGTATGAGGCTGGGCTGATTGAGACGCCATTCCACAGTGTGAAGGTAATTACTCGTGGTGAATTGACTGCCAAGCTCGTGCTCCAGACGCAAGGTGCGTCGAAGAGTGTGATGGCTGCGCTTGAGGCAGCTGGTGGCTCATTTGAAAAGACTGCTACGCCGCGCCAAACCTCACGCAAACAAGCCGAGGCAGAGGACGCTGCGTAAGAAGCATTTTTGCCGACACAACGACAAAGCACCTCTCGTCCAAGAGGTGCTTTGTTCCTGAGGAGACGCTTCGTATAGACGCGCGCTCAAAAATTTATCTATACGCAATAGGATTTGCCAAAAAAATAACTACACGTCTCGGTGTAGCTGATTGTAGCCAGACAAGAAACATCGTGACGCATGTGCCAGTACTGTACTGGATTAGCGCAACACCAACGATTATACTTGCCCATCCTTGTCTCCTTGTGTTATGTGGTTTTTGCTATAGCTATAGTAGACTGCTATAAATTGACGTATTAAGCTAACGGTAGCCTAGCGTCGTTTACTAACAGGGTACGATAACCCACCGCCACCACCTGGCGCTATCGTCATAACATACAGCTGCTTTTCCTGTTGGCATGGTATATTTCCTCCTTTCTAATCCTAGTGTAGCAATAATTTGCTTGCAGTGCAAACTTCGTACAATAAACAGAGGTCACAAAAAAGAGCCAGCGTTATGCTGGCTCTTTTGGCTTAGCAGCGCTAGCACTTTAGACTTTATAGTAAGATGCTGTTACAAATAACGCTATTAAGCTAATGGTAGCCTAGCGTCGTTTACTAACAGGGTATGAAGATCCGTCGCCACCACCTGGCGCTGTCTTGAGAACAGATAAAAGGTTTGTCTGTTGGCATAGTATGGTATCTCCTTTCTACTTCCAGTGTAACAACAATTTGCTTGCAGTGCAAACTTCGTACAAAAAACAGGGGTCACGAAAGAACCAGCGTTATGCTGGCTCTTTTGGCTTAGCAGGCTAGTACTTTAGGCTTGCGGTGGCTGCTGTGGTGGTTGTGGTTGCTGTGGTGGATAGTATGGTGCAGGCTGAGGTGCAACTGGCCCAAGATACTGGCTGGGGCCAAAGCCAAGGATTGGGTACATAATGACCGGGAAGAAGATCGTTAATACGCCAAAGCCAGTTGATTTGCCAAAGGACTTAGCAAGCTCGAGTGCCGACACAATAGCAACATAGATATTGACAAAAGGCACAAACAGCAGCAACACCCACCATTCGGGCCGGCCGATGATCTGCATCAGGACGACGGTATTGTAGATAGGGATAAGGGCAGCCCAGCCTGGCTTGCCAGCCTTGGTAAACATCCGCCACAGCGAGGCAAGCACGACGGCCATCACAGCAAAGCTCAGAATGAGCATGATGATAACCATCACCCACACCAGTGGATCAGCGGGGCTGCTGGCTGCTGTGGTATATGAGGGGGTTGAATAATAGCTCGAAGGATAATCGTAGTCCATACTACTCCATAATAATCTAAAGTTAATGAATACTACACATTATAACAGACAGGGTAGGGTGTGGCAAATTACGAGACAAAGAGGTTATATAGAGGTGGCTTTATCTCTCCTATGATTTACCGATTGAGAATAGATAATACGAAAACACAAAGTAGTAAATAAGCGTATAGAAACAGAACATACTAAAAAGCTAATGCCAATATAACGGTAACTCTTTTGTGACTAAGTTTTGTCTTAGTCTCTATAGTAGCTATTGCTTATCTATCTCCATCCATATATTCTTCTCCATCTCATATTTTATTAATCATATCTATCTTCATATATTCTCCTTTTCTATCTCTATAACTCTATATCTCTACTATTTATCTACCTCTTTCTCTATATTTCTCTATCTATATCCTTATCTATATTTCTATCTATCTCTATACTTATCTCTATTTCTATCTATTTATCTATCTTTATATCTCTCTATCTTTATTTCCTTATCTTTATATCTCTTTATCTTTATATTTATTTACTTATTCTTTCTATTTCTCTATTTATCTCTATCCTCTATCTCTACCTATATCTCCATATCCATCCATATCGATTTCTCTCCTATTATATATAAATATATAAAAGAAGAGAAAAAAGAACCCACGCTAACAGGGAAGAAACAGGGTAAAAAAGGCGAATTTCGAAATTCGCCTGTTTGAAGGAAGAAAATGAGGGAAATAGAGGGAAGGATGAGGTGAGAGAAGGCAATAGGGCGAAGCGTTACTGCTCCGCCCCTCGTGCTTTCAGCTCGCGTTCGTAGCTTTGGAGACGCTCGATGATGTCGTCGATATCGCCACCGAGGGCAGCGGGGATGTTACTGCGGCTATAGCGGATGCGGTGGTCGGTGATCCGATCTTGGGGGAAGTTGTAGGTGCGGATCTTTTCGCTGCGGTCGCCAGTGCCCACTAGAGCGCGGCGTTCGGCAGTGAGCTTAGCGTTTTCTTCATCAATCTTGCGCTGGAGGAGGCGGGAGCGTAGGACGCTCATAGCCTTCTCGCGGTTTTTAATCTGTGACTTCTCATCTTGGTTGGTCACGATCATACCAGTCGGGAGGTGGGTGATACGCACGGCTGAGTCGGTTGTATTGACGCTCTGCCCACCGTGGCCGCTCGAGCGGTAGATGTCGATGCGAAGGTCATTTGGATTGATGGTAATGTCTGTCTCTTCCGCTTCGGGCAAGACTGCTACTGTGGCGGTGCTGGTGTGGATGCGCCCCTGGCTCTCGGTAACGGGCACGCGCTGGACGCGGTGCACACCACCCTCGAACTTGAGTTTGGCGTAGGGTGCATCGCCCGAAATCTTGAAGATGACTTCCTTGTATCCACCAGAGTCATTGGCGGACTCGCTCAGCAGCTCAGTGCGGTAACCATGCGCCTCACACCAGCGCAGATACATGCGGTAGAGCTCGGCCGCAAAGAGCGAGGCTTCATCACCGCCAGCGCCAGCCCGGATCTCCATGATGATATTCTTCTCGTCATTGGGGTCTTTGGGGGTGAGAAGGACGAAGAGCTCGTCGTCTAGCTGGGCGATGGTGGCTTCGTCTTCGGGGATCTCGAGCTTGGCGAGCTCGGCGAGCTCATCGTTGCCCTGAGCGAGCTGACGCGCCTCAGCCAGCTGCTGCTCCACGGTAGCGCGCTTGGTAGCGGTAGCAATGATGGTCTCGAGCTCCGCAAAGCGCTTATTCTTGGCGGTAAAATCGGGCGCACTATACGCATCGGGCTGGGCAAGAAACTGCTCCAGCGCAGTACGCTCAGCCGTCAGGGTGGCGATATCGAGAGAAATTTTGGGCATATGCTAATGATTATACCACGGGGGGTGACTCTTGAGCTATTGGATATACTGAAGTCGCAAAGTAACTACCAACTCTACACAAGTGCCTATTACTCCGTCGCTTTGGTAGAAAAGAGAATACGTGAGAGGATTCAGATAGATATTTTTACTGACAGGTGTAATTATTACATAATAGCTTGACAAATTAAGAGAGAGAG
>CALJPD010000014.1 GCA_937981355.1 uncultured Candidatus Saccharibacteria bacterium
AGGCCTGAAGAGCCTTGTGTCACTAGTTCGAGTCTAGTAGGAGCCACCAGTAAAACACTCTCTTTAGAGCAAGAGAGTGTTTTACTTTTAATATGGTACAACTCACCCACAAACAAGACGTCCGTGTATAATAAGCACTATGAAATCGCTCCGTCAGTCCACACCTCTCTCCTGGCAACGCCTTGCTCTGTTTGCGCTCTGGGTTATACTTGCGATTGCACTGTGCAGTGCTATTGTGTATGGTGCTTTGTTTTTTATACCACGCCGCGTGCAGCCCCATCCAGTCCAACAACTTAGGCAAAAAGAGGAGTTCCCAGCAATAGATATGAAGAAGCTATCGCCCGTCCGAGCGAAGATCATCACAACTGCCCATCAGCAATTTGACACTCCACAGCCTGGTACATTCTATAGCCAAGGCGAGCGGCAAGATTGGTGTGCAAACTTCGTTAGCTGGGTGCACCAGCAGGCGGGTGTGCCATTTGTCAACCCGCACAATGGTGGTTGGCGCATCCCTGGTGTGCGTAGCCTCGAAACGTACTATCGCACGACTGGTCGCTGGCACCCAGCCGATAGCAGCTATACACCCCAGCCAGGCGATGCCATCCTCTACGATACAACCAGCTCGCGTGGTGAGCACGTTAACATCCTTTTGCGCTACCAAGATGGCAAGCTCACCACCGTTGGTGGCAACGAAGGCAACGCGATCCACGTCAGCACAATCGATCAAGCGGCCGTCGGCAAAATTCGTGGCTTTGGTGCGGCAGAGTAGGATACATATCTTTTCTGCGTTATTCAGTGGACAGTGAGAATTGGAGTATAATTTATTTTCCGCTTCTCCAAAAGCAGGAGGTGAGTACACAATAGCCGCACGTACATATCCTAGAATAGCGGTGGAACGAAGCGCGCAAGAGCGAATAGTATGCGATTCATAGAAGAAAGGGCTTGAAATTTTACGCACTATTCCATATAATACAACTCAGCAACATGCGGGTTTAGCTCAGTTGTTAGAGCGCTTCCTTGCCATGGAAGAGGCCAGGAGTTAGAGTCTCCTAACCCGCACCACAGCATCGCTATACAAACCCTCACCCTGAGAAACAGCCTCTGTGGCTGTCTCAGCTGAGGACCGTCGCCCACCTCCTGTCGAGGTGGGCGATTTTCGTCGGGCGGCGATCCGTGCCACGGCCCGCAGCCGTGCGCTGGCCAGCTGGTCGAACGGCCGGTTGAGCCGTGCTTCCAGGCAGACATCGCTGCCGGTGTCCGCCACGCGGACAGAGCAGGGCGCCTCATCGGCTCGACGCGTTGGCTCGTCACCAGCATCGTCCATCTCACAGTCACCGCGCTCTTGCTCATCACGTCCACGCTGTCCATCAGGCTCGTCACCAGCACCCTTCTTACTGTCATCCTCATCCTGTAGGCCATCACCACCGTCGCCAGGCAGGATGACCCGGCCGTCTTCATCCACCGCCGGGTTGACCAGCACCC
>CALJPD010000015.1 GCA_937981355.1 uncultured Candidatus Saccharibacteria bacterium
AGTATTCTACGACAGCAAGCGGCTCAGTTTGTTGCAGTTGGGGGTTGTGGGTGCCGGAGTGTAGCATTTATTATTGTATAATATTCAGCGAGATATGCCTAGGGTTCCCCACTGGCCTATGCTTTTTTATACTCTCTGTTACGCGATATCAGAAAGATTGATCGTGTCAGGGTCATTTTGCTCTATAAGCTTACTGTAATGGGGAACGGACGAAAAAGTCTGTAAATCTCTTAGAGTGAGGGCTGTGGTAGATGATGTAGCCTGGTGAAAAGTTTATGCGCTACACTAACCCACAAATAGTTAAGGATAGTATGATACCGAGTGGATGGTGAGCTAAAATAACTGAGTGCCCAGTAGTTTATATCTTAAACTACTTGACATTTCAATGTACCTTGCATAACATAGTACCAGGTAATAACAAAAGAGAAAGGATTACTGAATGAGAAGAATCGATATTATCAGGCGAGCGGGGCAGGGTCTCCGCCAGGCCAAGATGCGCACGGCGCTAACGGCGCTGGCGATGTCGGTGGGGGCGTTTACGATTGGGCTGGCGCTGATGCTGGGCAATGGTGGCCGGGCCTTTTTGACTTCGGTGATAGAAAGCGCTGGCAGTGCGTCAACGGTGTACGTGACGCATACTCGGGACGAGACGAAGCTGCCTGAATATGGCAAGAACAAGGCTATGAGCGAGACTGGTGCTGTGATGTTAAATGATGACGATGTAGCGCGGCTTAGTAAACTCAAGCACGTCAAGGCAGTCCGGCCGTATGTGAATGTGACTCAGGCGGTGCGCTACGTAGAGAGCCCGGCGAACCACAAGCGGCTGATTGCCTCGATTAACGTCAAAAATGAAGGCAAATCATCGAAGATTGTGGCTGGTACGCTACCGAAAACCGATGATGGCACAGACCTGACGCCGGGTCACGCTATCCTCGCTCAGGAATATCTGGCTGACTTTGGCTTTGCCACCGCTCAGGATGCGGTTGGCAAGACGATTACCCTCCATGCTGAGGGGCCAGGTGGGACGCATGATGCTCAGCTGAAGGTCGTGGCGGTTGAGACAGCTGGTATGACATCGATGAGCTACCAGCCTGGCGTGACGATTACCACCGATGACGCTATGCTGATTAATCACAAAACCAAAGCCCCAGGTACGGCTAACCAGTACTTTAGTGTGGTGGTGCGGGCGGACCGTGATGAGCATGCTGCTGCTGTCAAAGATGCAGTCGTGAAGCTCGGTGGTGGCGACTACCAGGCACAGACGTTTACTGAGGCGAAGGAAGGCTTGCTCAGTATTATCAATGGGGCGCAGTATGGGCTATTGGCTTTTGGGGCCTTGGCTTTGCTGGCTAGTATGTTTGGGATTATTAACACTATGTATATCTCAGTGCTGGAGCGGACGCAGCAGATTGGCCTCATGAAGGCGCTGGGGATGCGTAGCCGCGATGTTGGTAAGCTCTTCCGCTACGAGGCCGCTTTGATTGGCGTCATTGGCGGGGTGATTGGCGCGGGCGGGGCGAGCCTACTTAGTCTGCTTAACCCGTGGATTGTCGAAAAGCTCAAGTTCGAGCAGGGCATGCAGGTGTTATTGCCTGAAGCCTGGCAGATGATCGCCCTGGTGGTGCTGCTCGCTATCCTCGGCATTATTGCCAGCTACGTACCGAGCCGCAAGGCAACCAAGCTTGACCCAATTGAGGCCTTGAGGGCAGAATAAGGAGGAGGATATGATTGAACTACGGCATATTACTAAAACCTATGGTAAAAAACACAACCAATTTACGGCGCTCCGTGATATTACCTTCACCATCCCCGAAGGCGCGAGCGTGGCGATTGTGGGTAAATCTGGCTCAGGTAAGTCCACCTTGATGCACGCTATCTCTGGTCTGGACCGGCCGCAGACGGGGCAGGTCGTGATCGATGGGCAGGATATCTTGCAGATGAAGCCGCGGCAAGTTGATGCCTTCCGGGCGCGGACGATTGGCTTTATCTTCCAAAGTTTCTTTGTCGAAGGTAATGATAGCGTGGTGAGTAACGTGATGCTGCCGCTGGAGATCGCTGGCGTGCCGCGGGCGCAGCGTAGCGCTAAGGTGAATCAGGCGCTCGAGGCGGTCGGCCTAGCCAGCAAAAGGAACAATAAGGCTAAGGATCTGTCTGGTGGGCAGAAGCAGCGCCTGGCGATTGCCCGGGCAATTGTCGGCGCGCCAAAGATCCTGTTTGCTGATGAGCCAACTGGCAACCTGGATAGCGAGACGGGTGCTCAGATTGAGGAGCTATTGTTTCGCCAGCAGCGCGAGCACGGCACAACGCTAATTATTGTGACGCACGACGACGACCTGGCCGCGCACTGTGATTACCAGGTAGTGATTAAAGACGGGCGTGTCACGCGCCATAACATCCCAGGAGGTACGCAATGAACGCACCCGACTATGCCGAGGCGCTGACGACGCAGCTGCGCAAAGGCTTCTTATCTTACTGCGTGCTGGTGGTGTGCGCCAAGGAGCCGCGCTACACCAGCGAGATCATCCAACAGCTCCGCCAGGCTGACCTGATGGTGGTGGAGGGGACGATCTACCCGTTACTGAGTCGCTTGCAAAAGGATGGGCTCTTGCAGCACGAATGGAAAGAGAGTGAGCAAGGACCGCCGCGCAAGTACTACACGGCGACGTCGTTTGGCACAGAGGTAACCAAGCAGCTCAAGCGTAATATTGCGGCGCTGAGCAGCACGATTAAGAAGTTATAAGGAGGATTCTCATGAAGGAAATTACTAACATTCACCTCGCTAAAACGCCATTTCGTGTTGAGGTCGAGGCAAAGCACGCGCTGGGAGCGTATCTGGCATCGATTCAGCAGCGGATGCATGCCGAGCCAGAAGCAATGCGCGAGATTGAAGCGCGGATGGTTGAGCTGCTGGCTGAGCGCGGCGTGACGCGCGATGGCGTGGTGACTGCTGAGGATGTCACAGCGCTGCGCGGTCAGATGGGTGAACCTCGAGAGTTTGCCAGTGACGCTGCGGCAGAGGAGGACGATGCTGCGCTGCGAGATGCAGCTGAGGCGACTCTTGCAGGCGGCGCGCCCAAGCAGCTGATGCGCGATACTGACCACGCCGTGATTGGCGGCGTGTGTGCTGGTGTGGCAGCGTACTTTGGGGTCAGTCCGCTCTGGATTCGCTTGCTGGCGATTATCTCACCTTTTATGACGTTTGGGACGGCGATGCTGATTTATATTGTGATGTGGCTTTCTATTCCACCAGCCGTCACGGCGTCGGATAAGCTGCGTATGGCCGGTAAGCCAGTGACGTTTGATAGCTTAAAAAAAGCCGCTGCCGAGCCTGCTGGTGGTAGCCAAGCGGCTCAGACTGCTGCGAAGGTGCTGCGCATTATGATCGGCTGCGGTGTCTTGATGATGGCACTGGGTGTAGTTGTTGCCTTGATCGTTGGCGGGGTGATAAGCGCTGCTGCTATATCGAGGATGGGTGACTTTGCTGCGCAGGGCTGGCTGTGGCTAGCGTATGGCTGTGCGGTGCTTGGCGGCGTCGCTCTGACTGCCTTACTTTCACTTGGCGCATGGAGCATCTTTGCCTGGCGGCTGAAGCGGCCGGTTGGCATTGCGATGCTGGCAATGCTCCTTGTCGGGGCGATTGCTGTCTCTGGCCTGGCGGTCGGGGGAATGAACGCAGGGATGAGTCTGGAGCGCCAAATGCGTGACGTGCAGCGCACGAAGGTGGTTGACCTCGCTGATGCGAGTACGGTGCGCGTCGATGGAACAACTCGGGCAAGCTACGGCGGCTATGCTGAGAAGCCCCGCATTGAGGTAGATTACCTGCAGATGAAGGGCGTGACAGAGCCGACAGTGACGGTGACCAAGGACGGCAGCCGGGCGATTGTAACGGTGCAGCATGATGCCTGCCATGATCGCTATGATATCTTCTCGGCGTGTACCTATTCGCCGAAGGATTATGTCAGTGTCCGGGTCTATGGGCCATCGCCGCAGATAATGGAGGCGGATCATCGCCCCGATGTGGTGACTGATCGGCCATAGAGCAGATGTGGTGAGTATAGATAGCAAAGACCCGCCTTGCAAGGCGGGTCTTTAGTGTGTTTTTGTTTTTTGTGTAGAGGGGAAGCGGAAAGCATGCGGTGGACCGCGTTTTGGTCGGTATGGCGATTTATGGCACCTTTGCTATACTAGAGGTATGAGTCAGCCGTCGTCTTCCCAGGTTTTGAGTCCATCGGCGCTTGCGATGGTAGCGCAGCACTGCAAGGTGGCACGTGATCAGGTGCGGGTGGTGCCAATTGACGGTGCGTCAACCGGGTGCCGGCGAGCTGTTGCACTGGCTGGGACGCAGGCGGTGTTTGTCAAGGAAGCCGATCCAGAAGCTTCGAACCACGCTGCACTAGCGGCGGCTCTGAGTAAAGATGATGCAGTGATCCGAGCGCTGCAGCAGGCCGGTTCGCCTCTAGTGGCAGAGTTTGTCCAGTATGATGATGAGCGGGTGATTATGCTGAGCCAGGCGTATATTGCTAAGGATGGTTGGCAGTGGCAGCCGCCTGATGCGGCGGATACGCTGGCTCGTCAGCGGTATATAGCGGCGGTGCTACGGGCGATTGCTCAGCTTGAGCAGACTAAGCTGCCCAAGGCGGCAGCTGAGACGTGTGCGCTGCATGCTACGGCGTTTGACCGGGTGGTGCAGTGTCAGGGGCTTCGGCTACTTTGCGATGATGCGACGCGGCGTGAGGAGCTCCAGCAGACGTATCGCTCCTGGGCTGAGCAAGCCAGTAAGCCAGTGATTCGCCGGCGCTACGAGCAGGTTTGCGCCGTGCTTGATAATACTGAGCGCTTAGCTGATCTCGCGGCGCTGGCTCAGCAGGTGGCTGATCAGCCGTGTGATCGCTTGAGCCATGGCGATGTGCGGAGCGAGACGATTGCCTACCATGCTGCTCAAGATGAAGTGAAGCTGATTGATTGGCAGTGGGCGGCTTATGTACCAAAGCGATGGAGTGCAACCGAGTTCTTGCTCGATATGGCGCGCCGTGGCTACGATGTGCAGGCCTGGCAGGCTGAGCTGAACCGGCCGCTGCTTGCTGGCTTAGTAGGGTATTATGCTGTATGCAGCGCTCAGCCTGCTCCTGAGGCAGCTCAGGCAGTGCGGCGGCTCCAGGCGTATATGGCAGCTACGGCGTATGATATGCTGGGCTATGAATAGCTAAGGGCTATTCGTGGATGCTTATATAGTTGCTGCAAAAAGGTTACCCGTGTATATCACGAGTGCCTTGCGAGTGTCATTTTAGATGATAGGAGGTGAATATACCATGGTAAAGACGGCGCACAGTGATTTTGAGATTGATCCAGCTACCAAGCGGGGAGAAGAGGGTGATATTTCGTCTCAGGGTACACAGCCACGGTATAACCAGGAGACTGAACGCGCGATTGCTCAGGCGCGTGCTATGATGGATGGCACGCAGCCATCGCAGCAGTATATGTCAATTGCTGCACTGGTTGCAGCGATTGATGCAGAATCGTGATGTGAACCCTTTGATATGCTATGAGAAGACGACGATTCGTGAGTGGGGTTAGAAGAGAAATAGGCCAGGCACGTAAGAGAGGCGATAGCGTGTTACGGTTATAGCGAGTAGCAGGGTGCTGAGTTATATCTTCGTTTTCTTCATCTCCTGGCGCAGTATATGGCTTGGATAAACGAGTTTAGGTTAGTTGTTCATGAAACAAAATAATCGCGTCAGAGCGGTACGGGTAAGGGGGAATATCTACTGGTGATTTGGTTGCTTTGCTCGCTCGTTTTTGTACTTGCCCTGTCATGGGAAAGAGGGTAGCCATGCAAGGAAGGAGTACGCCGTATGATGTATCCGGGGTGGCGTAGTCGCGAGAATATGGGTTGTCTTGCTACATGTGGGGTATATGACAAATGATGAGGGATGTAGTGGTAGTAATAGTCTATTTGTCGTGCAGCGCGATGAGCGTGAGTATGAGTACGCTGAGCGGTGTACGTTTTTGACTTGCCAGACTCCAGATGATACCTAGACAAAAGAGTTGCTCGTGTACTGAGCGGTATTTGCGTGGAAGGGTTTAACGTGCAAGAGATTGCTTAAGGCACCCGCTCGAGGCACTAATGTCGTGGGTATAACGCAAGGACACTAGCGCCATAGTTCTTCAAGTGAGTAGGAGCGCTCTGGTTCGTCAATCTGTGTCCATAATGGTGCTCGGTTTTCTTGGGCTAGTGCTTGATGTGTGATAGCTATCTGCACGGCAGTGTCACAATCGACGCGTTGCCGCACTGCTCGAATAGTTCGCTGCAAGTGTCGCTGCTCTCGATTCGATGCCACAATGAAGAGCAGGGCAGGTAATGGCTGTCCTGTGACTGCCCAGCCGCCATGACGGAAGTATGAGAGGTACTGGGCAATTGTTTTGGTGATTGCTGCTCGCGGCGTATTTGCAGCAAAGATATCGAGAAAGAAGCGACGCGTCTCTGAGGCTGTTTTGAGTGACCCAAAGGCATTGGGTAGCTTTTGAGGAAAGTAGTGGTAGTGTGCCATCTCTCGAGGCAAAAACATCCGCAGTGCTGGATGGCACTGCTGCAGCTGATGAGTCCACTGGTATACGGCAAGTACGTGGTCGACAAACGATTGGCTGACCTGGGCATCTCGATAGCTTGCTTTGATGAGCTGCTCTGTCACCCGAGGTTCGTTATCGATCTGCTGCAGCACCCGCAACCCTCGTGCTGTCAAATAGTAGGCTGCTGGTTTGCCTTGGAGCTTCATGTGGCTAGTATAGCGGCGTGCTACAAGACCATGGTTGCATAGGGCAATAAGACGGGTATGTAAGCTTGATCCAGCAGCGACTCCGAGGCTCTTGGCAAGTAACTGCCGTGTTCCAAAACGGTATCGGTATAGTGCAATAAGAATAGAGCGCTGTCGTCGTCCTGACACTGAGCGCTTATCTGCACCAAGCTGAACACGATTTTGTTTATTTTCTCTCTTGCTCATACTATATTCATGTCTCCTTGCCTCCTCACAACCTTTCTATCTCTCTAACTACCTTTATATATTCATCTCTCTTTATCTATATTTATCTCTATTTCTATCTATCTATTTCTCTATCTTTATATCTATATCTATATATCTCTTTCTCTATCTCTATCTATTTCTATCTATCTATCTATCTATCTATTCTTATATCTCTTTATATCTCTATTTATCTATTCTTATATCTCTTTATATCTCTATTTATCTATTCTTTATCTTCTTATCTTTATCTTTCTCTATATCCATACTATTCTCAATCTTTATATCTCCATACATCCATATATCCATATCGATTTCTCTCCTATTATATATAAATATATAAAAGAAGAGAAAAAAGAACCGACGCTAACAGGGAAAAAACAGGGTAACTATAGTACAAATCGATTTGTACTATAGTTGGGATGAAAAAGGAGATAAAAAGAGACGATTTTTGAGTGTATATAAAGGCGAGGGAAGGGTGTGGTGAGGGGGTAAAAGATGCCAGTGCTGATGAAGATGTTCATAGGGGGTGCGACTTAATTCGAGAGAAGGGATGAGGAGGAAGGTCAGACTATGAGGTACCAGGAAAAACAGCTAAGCTTATCTTATGTCTACCATATCTTATTGCGGTATACGTTTCATAGTGTATACCAGCATATTATTTATAGGTGAGCCTGGATAGCTCTAAGAGTGTTAAGCGAGCTAAGACTTGTTTTGTGTATAGAGTGTGATTGGTGCGCTTCAGCAAGCTCGACACAAACAACTGGAAGCCTCTGCTCGCCTTCCATAGGCGCTTCAATTGCGGGCGAGGTGGCCCCAAAGCCGAACACGGCTAGCGTAGCGCCTACTGGACAGGTGAGCGAGATCCCGACGGCTCGCACAGGTATAGCTGTCAGCCAGATCGCTGCCGAAGTCGGTGTCGCAGAGACCACCGTCCGTGCCACGTGCCGCCAAGCCAAGCAACCACCCCGCCGCAAGCGACGCTTTACGGACGACGACCTCCAGCGTGCTCAGCAGCTCCACGCCCAGGGGCGTACCTACATCGAGATCGGCCTGGAGCTCGGCTTCGGGCGGGATACGGTCAAGAAGCATCTGGCGACAGTGCAGATGCAGGGAGCCCATTACTGAGAATAGAACACATCATACGATGAGCGGCACTATACGCCGAACTACCGCTTCTGTGCCCGGTTGGTAGTGATCGGTACATCGATGCAGTCTCGAGCAACTACAACCCCATCTTTGATGATGTAACACTCCACGACGTGGTTACCTCGGAAGTCAGAATGCTCGATGCGCACGTTATGGCTACTTGAGTCTATGATCTGCCCCCGGTTGCTTTTCGTGCACTTTGTGGCTATAGACAACTCTCCCACTTAGGACAGAATTAGGTAGGTCGATTCTTCCTTTGCTGCTTTATTGCTTTTCACTGTCGTCTCTGTCTCTCGTGCTTGCTTGTTTTTCTAAGCGATCAAAGTCACTGACGTAATTGCGGTCTTGGATAATACGGAACGTCTCGAACTCACTCAGAGCATGATCGTCGGCTTGGGCTTTGGAGATGTGGCCTGCGTCGTCGAGGATCTGGCGGTCGTCCAGGTCGAGAAAGGCGTCAAGGCGTGTGGCCCAGTCCTCCATCGTCATAGGGATCTGACGGCGGGCGCGGGACTCGGCCAGATCAAGAAAGGCGTTGACCAGGCGGCCGAGGTCTTCGAGTTCTTCGCGGGTGAGGTAGTTCTTGCCGATGGTCACGTCACCGCGCAGGATCTTGCCATCGGGGCTGTTCGCCCAGCTGGTCAGGCCCATGTGGGGCTGGTCAGCCCTGGCGCGGGACTGGATGAGCTCGGCGGCGGTGTGACCATGAACGGCGTAGTGGAGCTTGTTCTGAACGGTGGCGAAGAAGCGCTTGGTGGTAGGGGCGTCCTTGTTGTAGTCGACGCTGGTGGCGTAAATGTCGGTGACCTTCTGGTAGAAGCGACGCTCGGACAAGCGAATCTCGCGGATCTCATCAAGCAGGCGCTCGAAGTAGTCCTCGCCCAGGAAGGTGCCGTTCTCCATACGTTGGC
>CALJPD010000016.1 GCA_937981355.1 uncultured Candidatus Saccharibacteria bacterium
ATTCTACGACAGCAAGCGGCTCAGTTTGTTGCAGTTGGGGGTTGTGGGTGCCATGTCGTAGTGATTATGTATTGTAATACTGCTTTGTGCTAATTGCAAATCGGTGGATCAGTTGCCGCTGTGTATGTCACCCACTATGCTACAATATAATGCATTAATGAGTCACTCAACCCCCTCACCTACCTCTGTCGATACGTGGCTGGCTGCGGCGGCTGCCCAGCTACGGACGGCTGGTATTGCCAGCAGCCGGCTCGATAGTGAGCTGCTACTAAGCCATGTGCTGCAGCAGCCTCGGCACTGGCTGCACGCCCACGGCGATAGCACACTCCTGCACGAGCAACACATGCAGGCGGAGCAGCTCCTTACCCGCCGCCTTCGGCATGAGCCACTGGCCTACCTGGTGAGGCACAAAGAATTCTACGAGCGCGATTTCGTCGTTTCGCCCGCGGTGCTCGTGCCCCGGCCCGAGACAGAGCAGATGATTGCCCTCTTGCTGCAGCTCATTCAGCCCACGCAGCACACCATTGCTGATGTTGGCACTGGCAGCGGCATTCTCGCCATCACGGCCCAGCTCGAGCTCCCACAGTGCCAAGTTGATGCGTACGACATAAGCCCCAAGGCCCTCGCCATCGCTCAGCACAATAGCAAGCAGCACGGCGCTACCTCTGTTCATTTTATTCAGAGTGATCTCCTCGCGGCAGCGCAGCAGCGCTATGATGTCATTCTTGCCAATCTCCCCTATGTCAATCCTACCTGGCAGCGCGACGACCGCGAGACAGCGCACGAGCCAGCCCTGGCACTCTTTGCCGAGGACGATGGGCTCGCCCTCATCTCTACCCTCCTCGCTCAGACGGAGCAATGGCTCGCGCCCAGCGGCCTGCTCATCCTCGAGGCCGACCCCTGCCAGCACTCACGCATCATCGCTCGCGCTGCCACGCACCAGCTCACCCATGTGCGGAGCGAGGGGTATGCGCTTGCCTTTGCTAAGCAGTGCTAAGCATGACCCAGCCAGCTGCAGCGCACGCTGACCCATCTGCCCTACCACATCCACAGCTGTTCGCGGCCAACGCTCGGGCCGCAACATACGATCTACTTTGTCGAGTTCTTGGTGGGTGTAATAGTCTGGTGATTGGATTGTCGCGTGTTGGAGTAGTGCGCACACGTCGACCAGTTCTTGGCTATCTACTTCTGTTGGCTGCACCTTCTTTACTGGTGCAAATGCATCATTAGGCTCGGTATAATCATACTCATAGCAAAATACCTGCGGCTCAGCCAGCGATGCATCGCTATGGTCAGGTGCGTCGAGGTAATACGACCGCACTGCGCCAGCATACGCGCCGTATAGATCCACCTCGTAGATGACAATATGCGGGTCGTGCACCCGGCCATCTTTATCCAGGGCAGCCCGAGCACTCAAGGTGAGGCGTTGCCCATCATCAGTTTTGTGGCCAAAGTATACACTGCGCACCTCACCACCGTCGTAGCGCTGCCGGTCAGCCGCACCACGTCGGCGCGCACTTCTATACTGGGTAGTAATAATATCCTGGACGACTGTAGTGAGCTGCTCAGCCAATAAGCCCGGCTGCTCGTGCTGGCCTGGTGGTGCACACTCAGCGTCAGTATTGGCTGCGTGTGGCACGCGACGCAAAGCACCGCCCGCGCGGGGTGTTGTGTTGTATGTCATGTTGTTCCCTCTGTGTGTTAGATATACGTCCCTTTTAGCATACTATAGAAGCATAGCCCAAGGCAAATAACAGAGGTGAACAAATGAACAATTTTATACCATATTCAGAATAATTCTAATATAGCTCCCTGTACTCTGCCGTTGCGAGCAGTTCGCGCAGCTGGGCTACCTCATGCGTGTCGACTGGTTGGTCATTGATGCCCATTTGGCGCTCGAGTTTTTGGTTTGCTAGTTCGTTCTTGAGATGATCTACCGTTGCAGGCGCGCGCTCGTATGCTTCCTCTGGTGGCAGATTCCTGCCAATGGTCAATTCTTTTGGTATTTTACGCTGAGATTCGCTCCCCTGCGGTGTATCAAATCGCCGCACCACACCATCCTCAAGGTGATAGCGAAAACGGTCGCCACCCCGCTCGCTAAGGCTAATTATTCGGTCCTGCGTGCCATCATCTAGCGTTGCCGATTCGGTCAGGATCGTGACCGTTCTCTCACCCTGTGTTGCATACAGCAAGACTCTCGACTTCACGCGGTCAGTGCGAACCGTGTGATCGTATGTATTCGCTTCACCAGCAAACCGCAGCAGCGTCTCCTGCACTAAGTCGTCAAAATCTGCCGCTGCCTGCGCCTTCTCCTCCTTGGAGAGCCACTCAGCAAACTGCCCTACCGTAGCGATTTTCTCTTGATTGTTTGTTCCGGGCTGCTCGTGTGCCATGGTATACCTCTGTTGTGTTATATACTATGACACCTATAATGCTCTCTCTCTCTCTCTGAAAGTCAACCGATCAAATCAAGAACAGGCCTTTGCTAT
>CALJPD010000017.1 GCA_937981355.1 uncultured Candidatus Saccharibacteria bacterium
GGTAACCGATGGTAGCTAGTACGTCAATAAAAACTTCGATGCCAGGCTTGACGTTTGTCTCACCGTTGGCTTTATATTCTCGATCCGGCAGTTTGCACTCCCACTTGTCTGGAGATTGACGGAGCACGCTGATCATTTTGCCGAGGGTGGCTTTATTGTCGCTTGGCGAAACGATCGGCTTGAGAAGCGTCTCGATGGCCTTGATAGCCTTGCCCCAGGCATCACTCAAATTTGGGTCGCGACCGAAGGCGAATATCCATGCCTCTTGCATGTACTGCGATGCCTTGTCGTCTGGCTGAGTCACCTGCTCGTACTCGTCCCAAAGCGCGGGTTCAATCCGCTCCACTAGACGGCTGCCATCAGGTGATACGCGGAGAACATGGCCCGCAGACTTTAGAATATGTTCAAGTGGTTGGGCATGGCCGAATCCGTGACCAAGGAGCCAATCGATGACATCAAGAGCTGTGTATTGATCGTGGCCAGTCTCTTCCAAACATGCTCGTATAGCGTAGCTCGCTCCTTGGTATTCAAGATAGTTTCCAGCGCGCTCAAGCCTCAAGTCGATACTGAGCCCGCACACAATAGATGTATCGTCGTTAAGTGCATTTTCGATCCACCTCATCGCATACTGCCAGAGGAAGTCTGGCACGCCATCAACCGGCGTAAACGGTTGGCGTTGATTTCTGCGCACAGATAGAGGTTCCCAATTGTCGTTGTTCACATGCTCTCCTTATATTGGAGTTTAGGACGCACTGCTGGTGATCTGGAGGATCATCGATGGGAAACTAGCAATGAGGCCCGAAATTGTTGGGTAGACAATGGCAGTGCTTAGTTGACGCCATCGCTCCTTCCACACTGAATCTGTCGACTCACCGGCAGCAGCCTTGGCGGCTGTTATGGCATTGTCAGCTGCATCGACTACATTCTGAAGATGGTATTCTCCTGGATTTTCCAGGCACTTCCGCAGATATTCGACAGTTCGTCGCAGGTGATCACGAAGCTGATCGGTGAGTGTTGTATCGGCTTCTAGTCCATCCGCGAGCTCGTTAGCCAATGATATGAGTTGGTCATGAAGAGGAGTCGGCAAACTTGGGGTAAGAACGTCCACCATGTCGGCTAGAGTCTCTAGGGAATCGAGTGCGGCTTGTGAGCATATTTCTTCGGGTGTATAGGGCGAGCTCCACGACTTCCCGATGTTCAAAGTACTGTCGACCCAGGTGGAATAATTGCGTCGGAAGGGTCCAACCTTACGCCCCATTTTATCCAGGGTGTCGATTATTGCTTTGATGTCTGTGAGCCACTTTACCGATTCGAGAAGCGCTGCTCGATCTGCATCATTTATGATTGAGTTCTCATCGTCGGAGATATGCCATCGTTCTAGTAGCGATACATTCCCGGTGGCAGTCCGGTATTTGGTTAGTTGATCAAATAAAAGTGCTGCTGGATTCATTGTCGCTTTATTTTCGGATTTGAATTGATATCGTCAGATTGGTCTCGCCAATTACGTGTAAACTTCTCATCTGCTCATGGTCGACATCTCTCTTGGATACGGTGATCGCTCTGTGTGCCGGTAGGGTTCATTATGGAGGGTGTGACACACCGGCTAACCTTCCACTCACGCTCCACGGGCACAGAGCACGCCTTCTTTCATACAACCAAACCAAGCACCTCCACTGAGATGGTCAACACATCTGTGTGCGACCGCAGCATCAGCGCGACAACTTTGTCAGTATCGCACCGAGCGGTGCCGTGGACGGCGGGTGGATGGTCACGGTTGCGTTGCGAGGCTTCAAGCGGGACATGACGCCAAAGCGTCCACCACCACGGCGAAGACTCCGCTCCGTCCAGCACAACGCTGCTCTCAGAACTCCTTCAATGTTGCACTATGCAATAGCGACTCTCAGCAGTGAGTGACGATCGTGCAGCAGTAGATCGTCGCTGATTTGTAGATTCGAGCGGCAGCACGGGCACATGCCTTGCGTGAGCAACCTGCGCTTCGTCAGGGGCGGCCTCGCTGCAGGCGCGTCGGCTGGTGCTGGAATCTACCTTGTCAGGAGTCCTTGGATCAGCTGGTCTCCGCCTTGTCGCGACTGCTGCATAACGCCCGTTATAGCGCGGTGTCGCGTTGGTCGTTCTGGCTCGGAGCAGAGCGTTGGCTGCAGGCACTTGTGCTCATCCTCGACAGACCACCAAGCAGTTTCGTGGATAGATACGACGCTG
>CALJPD010000018.1 GCA_937981355.1 uncultured Candidatus Saccharibacteria bacterium
TGCTTGGAGACGAATTCCCACTTAAGCGCCTTGCTCTTATGCAGAGACTCAGTCATTGTCCGGCCAATCTGCAGCTCCTTACCATTGATCTGCGCCCCTTTATCCTCATTCACAAAGGCAATTGGCAGTCGGTCGGTATGCCCATACGGGTCCCATACCGAGCTCAGAAAAAACGCCGCATATATTACCGGCACAAAGGCTATTGCTATCACTGCCACCAGTAGTGTTTTGCTCTGCAGCAAGTGCCGCCATTCGGCCTGGACCATCACGCTGCGGCGACGCTGGATAGCTTGTTTTATTTTCTCACCCATTGTTCATTAACTCCCGAATAATATCTTGCAATGTCACACTCTGCAGCGTCTCAGCCCAGCGTGCCTGAGCCCGATCGAAGACACCAAGGATGCTCACCTCACCGCGTTTAATCTTGCTATCATCCGCCTGGCGGGCAAACATCCGCTCGGCTACTCCTTGGTAGTGGACAAAGCTCTCCGTCCCCTCGACTGCCGCCACGATATCCCACAGCGTCAGCTCTGTACTAGCCCGCGCCAGGCGAAAGCCACCACCCGCACCCCTCGCCGAGGTAATCAGCTGGGCTGTTACGAGCTTACGCGTTACTTTGGTAATATACGTTGGCGACACCCCCATTTGCTTTGCCAAGCTCTGGTTCGTCACTGGTGATCGCAGGTCTGGATGTGCCAGCAAAATCACAATGCAACAGGCCTGCTCAACTGCTCCTGATAATCTCATTGTTGATATGCGAGGCACTATGCAGCACCTCACTCCTCCTTTCTTTGATTGTTGATAATGGATATCTAATATCCAGATTAGCATAGACTACCCTCTCTTTCAAGCCTATTGCATGAGAATATACCAGAAGCTCCCCATATCTCTAACTTCCTCTCACCATAACAACTTTTTATGCAATAAACCGAAAATATGGTAGAATAGCGACACATAACATAAGGAGAAGAGCTATGGAAAAAACCATCCATACAGAAAATGACGCCTGGGAAGTCTTTGTAAAGGCGTATGACCCATTAAATCCTGGGTCTCACGATCCACGCGATACATTCAGAATCGAGCGAGAGACGGGCTGCTGGGTGTTCCGCTGGGCAGACCGCGCCACTACGCCTGTAGGTATGACACCTTTTATTGTTACTGACGACGGCAAGGTAATGACTGTTGGCTCGCCATCATTGATGAAACCAATGCTGGCAGAGATCGCAGAAAATTCAGAAAAATAGCGAAGCAATGGCGAAATGACGCTGATCTTTGCTAACCCTCTGAGAGCTAGGTTTACTGTTACTTATGCTACTTTATGCGGCGTGCCAGCGGCTTCGTGCCTTTGTAGAGTAGGTAGCGAAACAGCCCTGCCTCATACAGCGTGCTGTAGCCATGCGATGCCATCACGGCATTGACAAAGAATGGCGCAAGCTTCGCATCGGGCTGAATCCAGGCCAATGGCCGAGCAAGCGAGCGCAAGCGGTGGTATGTTGGCATAACGGCCTCTGTCCAGTCGGTCTCGCTTATATCCGCAAAGCCAGCCTGCTGCAGGGCCTGCGATATCTCACCGGGGTTCTGCTGCCGCACACCAAAGCCACCAGCATACTGCTCCAAGAAGTCCATCATGCGCTGCTGGCGAGCCGACATATGACGAACATCGACCTCATAATCGGCAAACACTACACGCCCACCAGGCTTAAGGATGCGATAAAATTCCTGCATCGTGGCCCGCATATCCTTGGCGTGCGACAGCGTTTCATTTACATACACCACATCAAAGTGCTCGTCTGGGAAATCGGTGTGCGAGTAATCGCCCAGCACAAAGCGTGGCACGGGGCTCATATGCCGCGACAACTTCTCAGATATCTTAACCTCTCGTGGAGTGATGGTAATACCTATTACCTCACCCCCCCCCATTGGCCTGGACGAGGTATCGCGCCATCACGCCCTGGCCCGAGCCGGCATCGAGCACACGGTCGGTTGGCTTAAGCTGCAGCTCCTTGGCAAACATCCGCAAGAAGTTCGCCTGAGCTTGCCGCTCATTCTTCGTCTCGCTCGTCCAATAGCCAGCGTGTTGCGATCGGCCCAGCACCATGTTGTAGCCAGCCCACGAGCCAAACCGCGAATAGTATGTAGCAACACCGTTGTTCTTTGTGTTCATCTTTTTCTCCTTGTTACTGTGCTTATTCTATAGTATAGCGTAGAACTGCTCAATGAAGTGGGTTTGCAGGGTCTTTCTCTACCCTCCCTTTCCTCAGCCACTCCTCTTTGCTGCTGCTAAAATTCTCTCTCCGTATGTCATTTTTCCTACCTCAGATAGGCCTATTTTATCAAAGCATGAGCGATATCATAATTATGACAATGGGGCGATTTGTAGTATCATATATAAGTATAAGTGTTATACCAATGAGGTGAGGAGGAAACACAATGCCAAAACCAGAAGCAGCTGGCCTGCCATGGCCAGCCCAAGCAGCCCGCAGACAAACCACACGCCAGTCTGACCCTGCCATCCGCGATAGCAGCGCCTACCGGCAAAAGCCTGCCGACGACACTGAGCGCACCACGTCAGCAACCGCGCAGAGCGAGCTTGATACAACCAAGAGCAAGCTTGCCACCCTGCAAAAGGCGCTGCAGCACGTGACCGCCGTTGAGATTGGCGAGGCACAGCTGGGTACCAGTGCACGCGACTACATCAGCCATGCGCTGGAGGTGTCGCGTATTTTTTCTGAGCTAGAGCACCGCCGCGTGCCCGTCAATGGCTCGTATAATGGCCAGCCCTTCCAGGTGTTGCCCAGCTCCAACCTCGAGCTGATCGAGCGCGACCTCGGCCGTGCGAGCTTTGGCCCCTATGGCCCAGCTGGCCTCACCCGCGTTGGCCCTCAGCCCAAAGAAGAGCTCACACTCGACGACTACGTCGCCGATGCCACTGCTCAAGCCACAGCCGACTACAACACCAAGAAAAAGCAAGCCGACGAGCAAGCCAAAGTCGCCACCGAGCTCCAAACCGCCCAAGAGCTCCTCGAGCGCAAAGGCTACGGCGTGACCGCACCAGAGGCTGGCAAAACAAAGGCTGCCTAACCAGCTCTTGTAAATACACATACCAAGGTAAGTATTGTGATGATGCTTACCTTTCTCGTTTGTGCGGCAAAGCCCTTGCTATGCCTCTTACCCCTTCCTCTACCGCTGATTGTGAGGCACTATATACCTGAATGCATTTCCAGAATGTTCATTATTTATCCTGCATCGTCTGCCGCACATATGCCACTGCCCGCACGAAGTCGTCGATGAGTGTTTGACGCATGGCACCATTGTACAGCGCAGCGGCTGGGTGGTAAAGCGGAATGACGACGAACTCTCGCTCGTGCAAGCGCACCTTGCGCGGCTGGCCATGGTCGCGGCTAATGCGTAGATCGGGGATGAACCCACCACCACTGTGCCGCCCAAGAGTCAGCACCGCCTTTGGCTGGATAATATCGAGTTGCTGCATGAGGTACGGCCAAAAGGCGCGCTTCTCCTCCGGCAGCGGGTCGCGATTATTGGGCGGACGATATTTAACGATATTGGTAATATACACATCACTGCGCACGAGGCCAGCCGTGGCCAGCATTTCGTCGAGGAACTTCCCTGCCGCCCCCACAAAGGGCTTGCCCTGCAGGTCTTCATTCTTGCCGGGCGCCTCCCCCACAAAGACGATGTCGGCATTGGGGTTGCCATCACCCAGCACCAACTGTGTGGCCTGGGCAGCCAGCTCGGGGCAGAGCTTGGCGGCGATAATCTCCTCAGCAAGGTATGCTAGCTGGGCGGCTTGAGTTTGGTCTGGCGTGGATGAGTCGAGTGAATGGGTCATACATCCAGTATAGCAATCGATGGGCGGGTGAAGCAAAAAAATGGCCGTCGTTGATCGCTCTGGTGCTGGGTGGTGATATTCTGCTTTGCAGCATTTAGGGGTGTAATAATTGCTGAGGTTTTGCGGTGCAGGTCGGTAGCAAACAAACGCAACCGAGGGTATAAAAATAAAAAAGCAATCCTGCATTGCTTTTTGTCTACCAAGAGTAGTCCGCTCCCGCGGAGGTAGAGCATCCAGATGGACGCGTCGATACCTCCGCGGAGAGCGGGTGGTGGTGAGGTTACCAACTAACTACTAGGCCCACCCCAAGGCGTTCGATCCTTGGGCTATAACCCAAAGATACAAGACCATCCATGATATCTTCCTGTATAGGGTTGGGTTTATCACCCACATCTAGGCGATCGAACCCTTTACCCCTGTAAGTGATCAACCACTCACCCTGTTCGGCTACTATCTGAGCCATCGAGATGATAGACTGGACAATCTCCTCTGTCCCCGGATCGGGGGTTTTCGACTGATAGAAGGCTACAGAAATCTCACGCATTGCACTAGCTGGCAGAGCCATAATCGGCTCCTTCCTGCACTCATACGAGTGCGATTAGTGAGCTCAACCCTGTGTCGAGCTCTCTCCATTGCTGTGCACGCTCTAGTATAGCGTCATCAGAAGACTGGGTGCTCTATAGCGCTCGGCAGTTCCTCTGGCAGCAGCAAGTCGAGAGAGTTCGACTCCTCACCACAAAAAGTTGCTATCCACTTCTGATAAGGAGAGGATATGCTATTATGCTATTATGCTATTTTACATTTGTCAATAGTATGGGATAATTTTCTACTTTTGTTGCAAAAACACCTCCACAAAAGGAGGTGTTTTTGCCATGCGAGGAAACGATGCGCTGAGTGCGCTGTTTCCCCTACTCCGTTTGGTTTGCCTCTGGGTCGGTGAGCTTGCGCACCATGGGCAGCACCAGGTAGATGCCGATGATGGCGGCGAGCAGCCCTCCACCAACAATGCCGAAGTATAGTGGCGAGAGCGTTGGCTTAAGTGAGGCAGAGAAGGTTGTGACGAAGATGGTACCAACCCACACCCCAATGGCACACGAGAGGAGCGAGACACTCAGCAGCGGCACCAGCGACTCCGTCATGATGAGGCGTTTGAGCTGGCCCAGGCGCATGCCACCGAGGCGCAGCGTGTAGAGCGAGCGACGGCGCTCAAACAATCCACCAATCGTCGAGACGATCAAGCTTGCCACTGCGACGAAGAGTGTCACACCCATACCAGCATAGGCCATCTCGGCGAAGTTTTTGATAACAGGGTTAATCTGCGGGTGCTTCTCGAAGTCCCCACTACGGATATAGAGGAAGTCCTGCGGAGTCTGGCGAGCATAGACAAGAGCGCGCACCTTCTCCACGTCATCATTGTGGGCAACGGTCAGGAGATAATCCTTGGGGCCATTAGTATTGACTGGCTGCTCGGCGAGTGAGACAGTCTTGACGACGGCACCGTTGAAGTCGAGCAAAGCATATTGATCACCCTGTGCACTGCTGGGGCAGCTGTGCTCGGTGTAGATAGCGAGGTCGCTGCAGCGGATAGCGCGAGCTTGGACGCGGCCATTGTCACCAGCAATAGGATACATTGGGGCAACATTGGTGATGTATGGCTGCTCGCTCAGGATCTTTTGGGTATCGGGCTGCAAGGTATGATCTTGCGAAGTGATCGCTACAGCATTGCTGCGCAGCTGTGAGTAGCCGTTATTTGCCACCGATGAAGCATTGAGGGCATCAATACCACTCACCGCTGAGAGGTAGAAGCTCCCCGCAAAGAGGGCCAGCACTACCCCGCTCACACTGCGGAAGACAATCTGCGAATGGACGGCAATCCGCTTGCCCGCGATCAAGGCCGAGCCACTGCGTGCATAGCGTGCTACAATGCGAGCGATCTTGTTCGTCAGCCAGCCACCAGCCAGCACCAGGCCAAACATCACACTGAGGAGAGCCACCAGCAATATGAGGGTGGACTCAGGACTCTCACTCGCCCGCTCAACTATCCAGTCATGCCCAGGCTTCGACGCCATCCAGCCAAAGATACTGAGGCCAAATGCCAGGGGGATGACGCGCCACACGCGCAGCTTTTTTGTCTTTTCGGCTAAGCGCGAGACACCCAGTGGCGAGAGCTGTGCCTTGCGCATCCGGTGCCAGTTGACATACGTCGTCAGGCCAAGGGTCACACCAACGATAACAACATACTGATGCCACTGCAGCGCAAGATCAGCCGGCCAGAAACGCATGTCGTCATAAGAGAAACCGTAGAGCGAACTCTGCGTCAGCGCGAAAATAACGAGGCCCAGCACCACACCCGCCAGCGAGGCCAGCAACGACTCGAGCAGCAGCACACGGGCCACTTGCCCCTTGGTCGCACCCACAAGACGCAGGGCGGCGTAGCGCTTCTCGCGCTGTGCCCCACCCAGCTGCGTAGCAACAGCAACGAAGGTGACGATTGGGAAGAGCAAGATCGATCCGCCTACTACTAGCAGCATCAGCGAGAATGGGTCAAAGCCGACGCTCTGCGCTGTGCCATTGACATCGGTAATATAGACATTCGTGTAGTCACTGGGCCGCCCACTTTTCTTAGCATATTGGTCGGCCTTCTCGACCTCCTCCGCACTCACACCCTTGACCAAGTACAGGTCATCAGGGCTCGCAGAGTACTCGTCTGGCAGCGTGCCAAGGTTGGTGGTGAGGTTGCCAAAGCGCTCGAGAATCTTGTCCTCCGGGTGTTGGGCGATCGCTGCTGCTAGACCTTTGGAAAGGTAGTACTCACCTGCCTTTGGTGTATCTATCTTGGCAAATTTGGCGGACTTCTCAGTGCCCTGTAGTGAGATGACGCTGATCGTCTTGCCTCGCCACTCGGTCTTGTTGCCCCGCTCGACACCGCTAGCTTTGAGCGGCGCTTGGCTAGTCGCTTGTGGCTTTTGGGGTGTACGCTGAGCTGCAGCGATAGTACTCGAGATGATCGCCCGGTTTTGGCGGCCCACCAAGCCATTAAGCCCAGCAGCCATGTAACACAGCATGACGATTCCAAGTGAAATAGCTGCTGCTGTGAGGCCCAGGCGCATCATTGATTGCCGGCCCGATTTTTTTAGTAATAACCAACTGATGCTCATGCTACATCCCTCCCGAGATCTGCCCATCGCGCACGATGATCTCGCGGTCGGCATAGGCAGCAATGGTTGGCTCGTGAGTCACCATAATCACCGTGGTACCATATTGCTTGGCAGTGGCGATAAATAGTTCCATCACACGCTGCGAGTTGAGGCTGTCGAGCGAGCCAGTTGGCTCATCGGCAAACAACACCTTCGGCTTGATAACCATCGCTCGGGCAATCGCCACCCGCTGCATCTGCCCACCAGAGAGCTCACCGAGCATGTTGCCCGCCTTATCACCCAGCTCGACATTATCCAGCCAGCGCTGGGCTGCTTTGTACGCTATGGCACGCTTCTCGCCATTAAGCAGCAGTGGTAGCGCGACATTATCCAGTGCCGTGAGTTCTGGCACGAGCTGCCCAAACTGGAAGACAAAGCCAAAGGCTGTGCGCCTAAGGACGCTCCGCTGGTCGTCGTTGAGCTTGTCGATCCGCTTACCTGCGCAGTGAATCTCGCCACTGTCGACAGGGGTAATCGCCGCCAAGCTATGGAGCAATGTACTCTTACCAGAGCCACTCGGCCCCATAATAGCCAGCACTTCGCCGGGCATTACATCCAGCGATACACCGCGCAATGCTTCCGTCTGGCCGAAGGATTTCTTCAGGTTGCGGGCGCTAATGATTGGTTGATTGGTTGGTCTCATTGATCAGTTCCTCCTTAAGTTTGGTTAAGCGCGACGTCGTTAGTTCAATCCAGCGCAGATCTGCCTCCAGATGGTATAGTGCGTGGTCGATGAGTAGCGTGTCGGCTAAGTTGCTTTCGCGGCGGCGACTTGTGAGGCTGCGCATCCGCTGAATATGGGCTTGCCGCTGGTTGTCTAGGTAGGGCGCGGCATCACCTTCGCGCAGGATTGCCAGCACAGTCTTGACGTACATATTGGCCTGCGACTGATGCGATGGCAGCTCGGGCGCTTCCAGCCAGGCCTGCAGGTCTTGCTTGCCCTGCTCGGTAATGGCGTAGCGCACCCGGTCTGGCCCACCAGACTCACTCGTGTCGGCAACCTCCTCCACTTTGTTGTCGCGTTTTAAGCGCCCCAACGTCGAGTAGACTTGCCCAGGTAAAATTGGCTTATCTTTGCCAAAGAAACCATCGTACTGCTTCTTCAGCTCGTAGCCATAGTTTGGCGCATTCGCCAACAATCCGAGTAATGTATATTGAACGTTCATATCTCCACTATACACCGAGTGACTAGATCGTGCAAGCCTTATTATACACTCAGTGCATAGTTTGGGCCGGTTGAGCATGTTGCAAGAGATTCTACCTCTGTTGTAGCCTTAACCTCATCCTGTCATTATCACACTCTCAAGCGTTCATGAAGCGCACAAAAGCTCAACATATCGCAAAGAATAAACAAAAAAGAGTGTCACAAATTTCTCACCACATGAGAACAACAGCAAGCGTATTTGCTATGTGTCTCGCATTTCTCACATCATAAAAACACCTGAGCACAAGCCCAGGTGTTTTTTGTTCTTATACGATAGAGTATCTAGTCGTCGCTCAGACTGCTACCGCTTGCTTTCGCGCGCAAGACTTGGCGCAACTCCCGCTCAGCATCACTGATCGATGTCCCAGCGTCACTTACCTTACTATTGATATCCTTGCCAAGATAGCCTCCCCTTGATCGTGGTACCTTTGGCATACTACCCTCTCGGCTCTTCAGGTAGTTCACGGCAGATACATAATAGGCTCGCAACTCCTTCAAATATTGTGATTGGCTTTCGGCATATTTGCGAATACTCTCGTATTGCGATTGTTTGAGCTTATCGAGTGTTTTGATACAAGTGCCTTGTTGCTCATCAAATTTTTTGCCCGCTTCATCGCCAGACCCTACACTACTCATTGAGATATACGTAGTAGACCTACTGTTGCAGTTTTTGTTATATTCCTTCTTAGCAACTGTTGTCGCAGCGTATTCGTGCAAGAGTGGCTTGCGCTCTTCATATTCTTTTTTGAGGTTGTCGTATGCTTTTTTCACATCGCCGTCGTGCATGGCTCGCATTTTGCCAAGCTCATCAAGATGCTTATCAACCTTTGTAGTCAACTCATTTATCGCCGCCTCTGCATCATCCGAGCTAGCTGCTTTTTCTCGAACAGTGCGAGCATTAAAGCCAGCGACTTTGTTATATGCCTTTGCATAATCATCTCGGCTTGGCGGCCCAAAGAAGACAAAGAACACCACTACGCCGATAATCAACAATACTAAGGCAACACCACCGCCAATCAAGCCCCAGAGCAATCCTTTACTCATGCCCTGCTTGGGATATTGTGGTGGTACACCAGCGACGCCAGGTTGCATGGGTTGCGGTTGCCCTGCTGCTGGCTGAGCTGGTTGCCGTGAAGTAGGCTGCGGTTGTGATTGAGGTTGAGATTGCGCAGCAGGTGCTGGCTCGGCAGCAGTCTTGCCGGCTAGTGCGGCTTTCTCCTCCTCAGTGTAAGGTGGATTATTCATATCAAAAGTCTGAGCAGCCTCTGGTGGTTGCTCCTGGGGGGTTGCTGGTTGCTTACTCATGCATCTCCTTGTTGATTTGGCTATTATTTACCATAACTATTATACCGGAAAGATACTGATAGGCCAATATTTGTTTTGATTTGACCTTGCTCTCGTTTCACGCCCCTTTTCCAGCTACGAAAGAGGAGTCCGGCTGTTCTCATATCCTCCCCCTCTCCCTCTGTTCTCTCACATTCGCCCACCCAGTACTGCGGCCTGACCTAGCGACTTCGCTCGCAGTAACTGGCGCAGAGCCTGGCCATCCTCATGGAATTTCTCGCGGGTATCGTACGACAGCTGGCGGACGGCATCGCCTGGGCGAGCCGTTGATGTACTAAAGGGTAGCTCGGGTGGGTGGGCTGCTGTGTTTGTCTGGCCGCTGGCGCGCTCGGTCGCACGCTGCACAAGGTAGGCACGGCGTTTTTTGAGATAGTCGTCGTACCGCGTCGCAAAACGTGCAATATAGAAGTGACGCCAGCCCTTTAGCTCACCGACAGCCGCTACGCAGCGCTTGTACGTCTCGTCGAAGTGCCTGCCTACCTCCTCTGGTGAACTTGTCGGTGATTGGGTCGATGACTGGGCTGTTACAGTAATGGTGCAACCTTCACGATAAATCTTGTCTGCATAGCCCGCAGCACGGAGCTCGGCTTCATGTGTTTTGGCTTGGTTGTATGCTGCTTTGTAATACTCGTAAGCAGCCTGCACATCACTATCACGCATGGCTCGGGTGCTGCGCAGTTGGTTTATGGAGCGCTCGGCTTGCTGGAGCTGCTTATGTAGGGCACGTGCTGGGTCGCCCGTCTGAGCAAGATTCCACGGTTTCTCAGTATCGGCAGTATCACTACTCTGCATCAGCTCATAGGCCGCGCGGTAGTCGGCGCGGCTGGGCGCTTGCCATAACATCGTAGCACCAGCAATCACCAGCCCAAGCACCACTACTCCTGCTGCGCCAACTCCCCACCGCACTTTCTTGTTCCAACGCCGCGACGTGGAAGCAGGTTGAGCGGGCGATAGTCTACTAGCTAATGGTGCCGATTTTGGAGTTGACGTAGGCTGAGCTTTAGCTGGCGATTGCACAGCAGAAGCTCGCTTGGCTGGCTGCTTGGCCGGAGTGGCCGACGAGGACGCCTTAGTAGACGACCGCTTCTTGGTAGTTTTGGCCGCAGTGGCACGGCGCTTGGTGGTAGATTGGCTAGTGGATGTGGCTGACTGACGCGGCATCGCTTGCTCCTTCGGTTTTAGGTTATGCATATATTATATAATATAATTACCTCAGTTGAGCAAGAACATCACCTTTGTGTCGTTTGCAGGGTTGCTTTTTTATAGTCGGTCGCTCTCCCTTACTACTTTATCTAAGTGAAGTGTGGAAGATGTATTACCAATAAAAACACCCCACGCGTCTTTGCTGGGGTGTTTTTTGTTGCGAGGCTAGCGCTCTAGACTACTACAATCCAATCATTGTCAGATTAATCTTGCCGCGCTCGTCAATGCCGGTGATCTTCACCTGCACGGTTTGGCCTTCTTGCACAACATCTGTCACCTTACCAACTCGGCCTTTAGCGAGCTTCGAGATATGCACCATTCCGTCCACGCCAGGCAGGATGTTCACAAAGGCACCAAAGTCCTTAATCGTCACCACGGTGCCAGTGTAGGTACGACCAACTTCGGGCTCTTCCACCAGGCTTTTAATCCAGGCCAGCGCCTTCTCAATCGCCTCGCCATTGGGGCTAGCAATGGTAATCAGACCGTCTTCTTTAATATCCACCTCGGCACCAGTTTCGCTAGTGATTTTGTTGATGGTTTCACCACCCTTGCCGATAACAGCACCAATTTTATCCGGGTTAATCTTGAGCTTTTCGATGCGCGGCGCGTAGGGGCTGAGTTCTTTACGTGGCGCTGGCAGCACACTGAGCATATGCTCCAGGATATGGGCGCGGCCAGCCTTACTCTGCTCGAGCGCCTGGCGCAGCACCTGCACGGGCAGACCATGCACCTTCATATCCATCTGCAAGGCTGTAATACCCTTGCTCGTACCCGTCACCTTAAAGTCCATGTCGCCAGCAAAATCCTCGGCGTCGGCAATGTCGCTCAGTACGTAGGGCGTGTCACCATCCATCATGAGGCCCATAGCAATACCACTGACTGGTGCCTTAAGCGGCACGCCAGCGTCCATCAGGGCCAAGCAACTACTACACGTGGCCGCCATACTGGTAGAGCCGTTCTGGCTCATAATTTCTGTGACGCTGCGGATGGCATAGGGGAACTCTTCTTCGCTTGGTAGTACCGCCGTCAGGGCACGCTCCGCCAGATACCCGTGGCCAATCTCACGCCGACCAGGGCTACCAAGGCGCTTCACCTCACCCACTGTATAGCCCGGGGCGTTGTAATGATGCATATAGCGGCGCTCGCCTTCTGTCACCTCCATGGTATCGACTAGCTGTGCGTAACTCAGCGGTGCCAGCGTCACAATATTCATACCCTGCGTCACCCCGCGAGTAAACAGGCTGCTACCGTGGGTGCGTGGCAAAATACCAACTTCGCTCGAGAGCGGACGGATTTCCGTGAGGGCGCGGCCATCGGGGCGAGTGCGCTCCTCCACAATGCCGCGGCGCACATCGTTGTGTAGTGCCAGTGTAAAGGCTTCGTCATACTCATCACGCACCGCTGCGTATTCCTCGGCATCAAGGCCGAGCTGCTCGGCCATTGCCTCGTGGAAAGCCCAGCGAATTTCATTCACAACTTCATTGCGCTCGGGGTATGGGCGGCGGATCTTCTCACCTAGTTTGCCATCAACCCATTGGTTGGCTACGGCCTGGATGTCTTCATTTGGCAAAACGAGCTCATATTCCTGCGGTGCTGGTGCCACCTTAGCAGCCAGTTCTTGTTGCAGTGTAATCGCTGGCTGCATCGCTTGGTGCGCCCAGGCTATTGCATCGACGATCACCTCCTCAGGTACTTCTTTAGCGCCAGCTTCTACCATGGTAATGCCGCGCTCGATCCCTGCCACCACGAGGTCAAGGTCGGACTGCTCACGCTCCTCTGGTGTCAGGAAGGCCTTAAACTCACCATTCACCCGACCAACGCGCAGGCCCGCCACCGGTCCATCAAACGGCGTACCAGTTAACATCAGGGCGCTGCTAGCAGCAACCATCGCCACCATATCTGGGCGGAAGCTCGGGTCCATGCTGAGCACTGTAGCCACCACCTGCACTTCCTGGCGGTAGCCTTTAGGAAAGAGTGGGCGGATCGGTCGGTCGATCAGGCGGCCAATCAGCACTGCTTCGTCACTGGGCCGACCCTCACGCTTAATAAAGCGGCTGCCGCTAATCTTGCCCGAGGCATAGAACTTCTCTTCGTAGTCAATACTGAGCGGGAAGTAATCCAGCGTTACCGGGCGGCTGCCCACCTGGGCGGTGCCCAGCACCACCGTATCGCCATAGCGCACCAGCACACTGGCGGTGGAGCGAAAGCCAACGCGGTTAACCTCCAGGGTCAGGGGGCGACCGCATAGCTCGGTCGTCACAGCAAAGACATCTTTGCCGCTTGGGTTAATAATACTCATACAGAGCTCCTTTCTTGCGGCAAGTAACAGGGGTGAATGCTCGCATTCATCACTTCCATGCAAGCCCTCAACGCTATCACTGCCGCGTTAATATACTCCCTTTAGTATACCGCATTTTGGGATATACTGGTAGTGCTTCGTATCGGACAGCCTCAGAGCTTACACGCCATCTGAGTTGCTATGGTCAATTACCAAGCGCATCGTATCATCACCTTCATATGTAGTCTGCGAGCCCTTGATAGAGAGAATGTTTCCACTGCCCTTAATCGCTGCATTGCCTATAAATCGTACGTACGTTGCGCTCAGCCATTCGACACCACGTGGCATAACCATAATTTCTTCGCCTTGATCCCCTATGACGGCAAACGAGACACCATCTTCCACCTCTTGTGGTTGGTCATAGATCATATACTCACTACGTCGAGAGAGCTCTTTCTCCAAAACAGCTTTATATTAGCAAGTTATCCCAGATTCGTCAATCAACCCCTCACCATAAGTATACACAGCATAGCCTCATCACCCCTGTCCTTCGCCCCTCTTCCCCATTATTCTACTCGGGTGGTGTGCAGCGATCAGTCGTAACGAGAGTTGCTAGCCTTGACGTAAGAGACCAGATAATCAGCCAAGGGCTGCTCTCACAACGCCAAGAGAAATAGTGAGGTATAAAATATGTGAGAATTGATGGTATGTGCGACACACTTGTCGCTTATATCATCGTGTTGTCGTACCGGCTGCGGTTCTTCGCTTGGCGGCGCTTGCGGCCGACGAACCACCACCAGGTGCCACCGCTACCAGCTGCAGCAAGGACTGCTCCCGCGATGAGGATGATGACCGTCCAGTTGGGGCTCTCCTCTTGCTTGCGCACAGTCGGTTGCTGGCGCTTTTTGCTTGGCTGTGGCTTTTTCTTGTCCTTCTTTTCATCCTTTTTCTTGTCTTTGTCGTCTTTTTTCTTCTCCTCAGGCTTGGGAGCAGGCTTTGATGCTGGCGCAGGCGCTGGCGCGGGCTGAGCTGTTACTTTCAGGCCAAAGGTATCGGCGCAATCAGCCGTGAGCGGCGTCGCTGCACCCACTGGCACATTACCACGTTGGATACTCCCCAGGCCAGCCAAACCACCCAGCAAGGTAGATGAATCATTATACGGGTTGATATTTGGGTCTGCCTCCTCGGCTGGTGTGGTCGGGCCACGATCGGAGGTCGTATACACCCAGCCAGCATTGCGCTCACGGGCCTTGGCTACCACCTGAGCCTGCTGCTCGTTGCTGCCCACACTGTGGATGACGTGCCACATTTTGTAGGCATTAGCAGGGTTTTTCTCGAAGTTGGTGGCAGTTGGGTGATTTAGATCATAGTAACTATCGCTCAGGTAGCGCGCCGCCGAGGTCTCGGCATTGAGAAATACATCACCATAAGGCATGACAGACTCACCGAGAAAGCGTGTGCCCGCATTATGGATAACGATGGAGCCAGGGTGTTTAACCTTGACGTAGTTGTAGAGGTTGGCCAGATAGCAGGTCTTTTGACCACTACTGTGGTTGTCGGCTTCGTCAAAGAAAATCCCCTTCACATTGGGGTAGAGCGCATACCAGCGGTCGATCTCTGCTGCCACCTCAGCAATATTGCGCGTCTGGCGGCCATGCTTGACGTAGCCAATGTATTTGACCCCAAGCGAATCGAGCCGCGCTAGAGCTTTCACATAATCACTACTAACCGTTGTACCTGGCCCGCTCGAGGGATTAACCACTACAAAGGGCGTCTTGCTCGAGACATTAGCCATATCATTCCAATACTGATTATTGCCACCCTGCATGGGGTAGCTATAGGCTGGCATCATGATGGACTGCTGCGGTGCCAGAGCATTCACCTGCGGCGCAAGCAACTGGCCCAGCACCGCTACGGTGGCCACAAACATCAGCACAGCCCGCCGTGCTTGCTGCATACTCCACCGCACCGCCACACCCGTGGACGCCTGTGCTGCGTCTGTCACATCCTGCATAGTCACTCTCTATGATAGCATCTTTGTGCACAAATGGGTATTATGTTGTGTATGTCACAATGTTTTTGCGTATGCTTCTTTGTTGTGGTGTGTGGTATGAGGTGGTATCACACAGGCAACAAAACACCCAACTTATGTGGGTGTTTTGGTTCGATTGAGATTTATACGAGATAGGTATCGTTGTTACTGCTCCTGGGATGCCCCAACAACGTTCAGCTTGCTAATCCGCTCCATTGCATCGCTCAGACCTTCGCGAGTTGCAGGTAGCCATGTATCAGATGCTTGGGCAGCTTTAGGAGTCTGTCCTTCTTTCCATACGATGTGGTATACTTTTCCATCCTTTTGATTGATGAAGTACCGGTCTTCTGTAATCGCTTCGCCAGTTCCTGTATCAATCTTTTTAAGAGCAAAACCGAGGTTCTCCTGAGTTTTGTGTTCAGGTTCTCGGTTAGCATGGTCCCACCACTCAACTCGATAAACACTTGCTGTTGTGCAAACATACCCAGATTCTGGCGACTCAAATTCAACAGACGTCTCGCAGCACACTCGGTGAATGTCACGTCGTTGTACGGCGTCTGGATGCTGCGCAAAGGTGTCTTCGATAAACGCACGAGTCACTTCGCCAAGACTTACCTCTTTCTCGTGGTCTGTGCCGTCCCGGTTCTCTGCCGCTGCTGCTTGTGGTCCTGATACTTTTTGTTCCATGTGTTGTTTACTCCTTGCTGTGTTTATATGGCGAGGTTGGTAACTACTCAATAGTACCCCATCACCACCCTATATGTCAAATTGATTGCATCATAGCAACACCACCCGCTCGCGCGCCCACTCTAGTGCGGCGAGGCTGCGCTGGCGAGCTGCTGTGTGCTCGGGCGAGGGTTGGTCGCTCCCCCACCACTGGTTCCAGGCCCAGTCGATGGGATTGAGACACTCAAGGTGATCGGTGTGGTGCAGCCTGCCGTTGATAAAGACATCATTGCGCTGGGTGTAGAGGTGAGTATAGCCACACCGCTGGAGGGCGCGCAGGCTGGCAACGTTACCCTGCACCACGGCAGATGTGATGCAGTGCAGCCCCAGATTCTCAAAGGCATACCACGTACGAGCATGGTGGCTAGCACTAGCAACACCCTTGCCCCAGTAATTCTTATCCACAATAATGATGCCGCTTATGGCAGTGTGGACGTGCTTTCTCGTAATATTCACCAGTGATGTACTGCCAATCAGCCGCCGTGTTTTGCCATCCTTAGCCCAGATACCCCAGACGATACTTTTTTTATCTGCGATTGTTTTGTCATACCATGCTTGCTCGGTCTCGAGCGTCTGCGCCCGATGCTCGGCAAAATACTGCGTGACCGTCCCGCGCGCAAACCCCTCTACAAATGGTCTCAGTTTATCCCGTGCAAACGGCGCAAGCTCCAGCTCAAGCCCCTGCTTTGCCGTGACTGTCAACATTGGGCCAAATGCCATGGTGTGCTCCTTTCGTGGTGGTTTTTTCTAGTATAACATTGGTGGGAGAATGATACACAAGGCGAAGGGCCGCCCTCATCAGATATCCTAAGGGCGAGAGAATATGTTCATCATGCGCTTAACTCCACCGCGGACAACGTCAAGCGTCGTAGGCGCGGTATTCTTCTTGGAGCGCTCAATGAGCCTCTTGACAACGTCCATATCCTCTACCTGGGCATATTTACCAAGGTCCTTGCTTGGCTTTGTTTGTGTCTGCTGTGTATAGCGCACAGCAAGTCCATCTGGGTCAATCACATACTGTGCTCCGCCAAGATCTACCTGATGAACAAATCCTTCACCACCATAGCCACGAATACTGATGCCATTCATAATACATTGAATGGTCGCACCTTTTTCCTTTTGTTGTACTTGCCCATTCTGTGTTGTCATATGCTCATACAGCTCTACAAGCACATGTGTCGAGCCATCAAAGGTCTCGAGAGGCCGGAGTTTACCCTCATGCTGCTTGCGATATTGCGCCCGCACTGCATCCGCCGCCTTGAGCAGCTCACGCATCCGTGGCGAATCTGTAGCATCAGCTATGTCTGCCACATCGTCAAGCGTCAAGTCGCTATACGTCACATACCGTTGCAAATCTGGATCTTCGCGTAGCAATGGTACACCCTCAAGCTGCTGATCAATAAATATGCCAAAATCAGCCACTGTCTTCTCATACTCAGTCCGGCCCAGCATAGCTTCGAGAGTAGCAATGCCACCACTACCTGCCTCATGCCCTGCTTCGTACATACTATAACTCCTTTTTGTTTATGGCATAATGTATTGTACGGTACATCTTGATCTCATATTTGTCAAGTGTAGTATATCTGTACTACTACCCCACCACCAAAAAACCTCCCCAATAAGTGGGGAGGTTTATATCTCGTGGCGAGCGCTTATTTGCGCAGACCGAGGGTTTCGAGCGTTGCTTTGTAGGCATCAAAGTTCGTCCGCTCAAGGTAGCGGAGCAGCCGCTTACGCCGGCCGACCATTTGCTTGAGGCCACGACGAGCCATGTTGTCGTGCTTGTTGGACTTAAGGTGTTCGGTCACCTCTTTGATACGAGCCGTCAAGATAGACACCTGCGCCTGTGGGCTGCCGACGTCGTTCTTGCTGACCTGAGTCAAAGCAATCGCTTTCGCTTTGTTATCCTTAGTAATCATACTGGTGTATTGTAGCAGGAGGGCGGCGCAGTGTCAATGTAAGAGTACTTAAGTTTCGAAGCTTCATTAGCTCTCACGCCTCTTCCCCTTACTAACGGATACCACTATCGAAAGAGTGCTTGGTGAGCCTGGGTGATGATGGTGTTATTATTCTCCTGGCCGAGCAGCACTGCTTGCTGCTTAATGTCATCCCTGGTCACTAGCAGCCGCATCAGGTTGTAATACTGGAAGGTTGCCTGTGCAATGGCACGGTGGTTCTGACTCATCGCGATGAGCTCACGCCGCTTGCCCACCTTATTGCCCGTCCGTGCGGGGTATCGAGCATCAAGTGCGGTATAAAATTGCCGAAGTGTCTCCACAAGCTCGGGCGCAACACAATGCGCGCGGCGGCGTGCTGGCTTGCCCCGATGGGCAACCGTATAATAATCAGCATCGCTCTCTGGGTCATAGAATGGCTCGGTGAGTAAAAGGCGCATATTACCAATGTCACTATCGATAAATTCGCTGATATCGAGCGCAGCAAAGAATGTCTCTGCGTCGGGAAACGGCGACTGATAGTCGACTCCTTGTGTATTCTCTGCTGTTGGCCACACGAGATCAGGCGTAGCTTCGTGGTGCGTTATTGGTATATCGATGAGCGGCTTGCCTTTGGCGATAAGTGCTTGGAGCTGCTGATTCTCAGGCCTCCGCAAACACTGCTCGAGCTGTGTTGCATAGCGCTCCATGTCCATAAAGCTCGGGGTATTCTCGTAGGGGTAGCGCACCCTATCACGTGGGCCGCTGTTTTCTGCGAGCTTTGGCACTATATCAAGCACATCCTCAAGGCGGCGAACGTCATTGTTCGTTAGTGGGGCGTCGAGTGCTTGGAGATCATCAAGCAATGCCAGCGCATCCTCTTCTGTCAGCGCCCCTTCTGTGCGGGGCTGGAGATTGTTCGGGCTAATCCGCTTGTGGCCAATCGAATACTCTACTGCCTGCGTGCCAGTTACATCTCCTTCTCTATCACCCTCGCGGATAGCATATGTGCGGGCAACAGTGAGTACATCATTAGAGTCTTTGATAGGAACTTGGGTTTTTATATCAAGAAAGAGCTCGTCGCCAGTCGGCTGATTATTGCGCATACACGAGGAGCGAAAGGCAATTTGCTGTGGATATTGGAGACGTCGCCCTGTATCACTCTGCTCGTAGTCATCGGGCACAGCGATTGTCTCATCACTACCCTGACCGATAAACATCGCCTGCACCACATCGTCTGGCAGCTCCACACGATACCCTTTGTGCCACGTATCTCCATATGATGGGTCTCCTGGCGGCTCTTCGAACGGCTCACCGTAGTGATACAGCACATCCCACGCCTTTGCCAGCAGCCCATTAAGACTCTCCGGCGAAGCCTGGAATTCCCCATTGGTATGATACTCGGATGATCCTGGTGGTATGTTGTGGTTCATCCTTCCACTATAACCATTATTGGGTGGTGGTGTCAACTTGAGGCTATCCTGGTCTCAGAGCTCTACTGCTTCTCGCAGCAGACTCACCACCCCACCCGCACGCCATACCGCACCGTCTGCCCCGGTGCCAGCGCTGCAGCGTGAGCTGGGTTATCGGCGAAGGAGTTGCCGCTGTGCGTTGGCTCAACACAGAGGTATGGGCCCAACTCATCCGTCCAAACCGCCCAGCGAGGCAATCCCTCGCTTTGCAGCGTAATGGTGCGCAGGCCCGTCGCGAGCTGGCGCGTGGGCCCATCAACAAAGATCGTATCGGCGAGTGGCGCGAGGTCGGCTAATGGCTGGCTATCCAGCACTGGCACGCCATCATACACAAAATATGGATGGAAGGCTGGTGCCACGAGGAGCTCCTCCTCACCAACATTCACCAGCATGAGTTGCATTGCAAGCTGATGCTCCGCCACTGTATACACCAAGCGAGATTCCAGCCCAGCATAATCATCGCTCCCCTGCAGCACGAGCTCCACCCGGTCGCTTGCCTGCTCCACCACCTGCCACTGGCTGGTGCGGCCAAAGCCATGCTGTGCCAAGCCACTCGCTCCGCCCGGGCCAAAGTTGGGTAGGCAAACATGGCAGCCACCGCGCGTTTTGCGCTCGCTATCAGGGGTGGTGAGCGTCTGCAGCGGGTAGAATACATCCCCATGCTCGTCAGCCAGGCTGGTGATATACGCGCCATTTGTCGTGATGGTTGCGGTGGTTATGCCAGCGTGTAATGTGATGTTCATCGGTTGCTCCTCGCTTTTTTATTATCGCTTGTGGCTAATCAACAATCCCAAAATCCTGCAGCTGCTGCGCCTGTGCCACTGGCCAATCGGCAATCGCCGTACGCCGCAGCGCCGCGCAGTACGCCCCTGTGCCAAGCTGCCTGCCAATATCCACCGCCAGGCTGCGAATGTATGTGCCGCTACTCACCCGCGTGCGAATGACGAGCCGTGGATACTGATACTCCAGCACCTCCAGCGAGTGGATCGTAATGGTGCGCTCTGGCAACTCCACTTCTTTACCATCACGCGCGAGCTTGTAGGCCCGCTGGCCGTTGATCTTGATGGCGCTAAAGATCGGTGGCCGCTGGCGAATCTCACCAATAAAGCGCTGCAGCACCATATCGAGCTGCTGGCGTGATGGCGGTGTGATAGGCGCTTTGGTATCTTCCGGCAGATAGGGCATAACCTCCCCTTCTGGGTCACCCGTGGTGCTAGTTTGACCCAGGATAATCGTCGCTTCGTACGTCTTGTCGAGCTTAGTGTAGCGCATGGCATTGCGGCACTCTGCGCCCGTCACCAGCAGCAAAAGGCCTGTCGCAAAGGGGTCGAGCGTACCACAGTGCCCCACCTTCACTTTCTTGCCAGCCTGCTGGCTCAGCACCCGCCGCACCCGCGCCACCACCCCAAAACTCGTCATACCAGCTGGCTTGTCGATGTGGAGAATGCGGTTGTATGATGAATCAGATGTTTGGTGCGTCATGTGGTTAGTATAGCATGATGCTAAAGATTATGAGATTGTATTGTCCTCAGTTGGTATGCTTTTCTTGCATGACAGTACCGCAGGAGCCATTGGTATGGAAACATTCGGATCACACAGTCACGATCAAGACAAAACACCAGAAACGTCAGAAAGAGATGCTGCGACAGTACAGCTCGACGAAGAGACGGCTAAACATTATGGCATATCGATAGAATCTGCACGCAAGCTCAACGACAAACTAGCAGCGGACGCTATTGCGACTGCTATACAGCTGGGATTCCCACGAGAACAGGCTCCCTCCGACGAACAGTTGGATTCGTAAATAGAGTCGATGTCACCTGCACTCATGTACATTTCCAATACGTGAGGGGTCTGGTTGAAGGCAACCACATACGTTTCTCGCTCATTACCTGCCCAGTCCAGTATTTCATATTAAAACCGGCCAAACCATGGCCGGTTTATTGTGTCATTTCTCATGTAGCGGCAGAAGTCAGTAGCCCCTACTTCTCTGGTACGTGGAATTGCGATGGGTTGGCTTGGTCTTTCTTGGCCTTGGCCTCAGACTGGAGCGCGGCGTCAAGCTGAGCCATAGGGTTGTCGGCATCAGGGCCAGGCAGCGGTGGCACACCTGGTGGCAATGGTGGCAAGCTGGAGAAATCTGGCATCGGTGGCAGCGGTGGCAAGGCTGGCCCTTCGGCATCATCAGTTGGCGCAGCACGGTGCTTGGCATCGAGGTCGGCCAGGGTTTCTTTGCCCGTTGGTGGCGGGAGAATGTCGTCGTTGTGAGCCATTGGCACGCGCGGCATGTCATTCACATTGGGGACAGTTGGCTCATGGTCGAGTGCTGCCGTCGCGGCGTTGAGCGGCGCTTGACTACCTGGTGTGTCGTCACTGTCGAGGTAGCGCCCACCCTTGTGCGAGAGGATAGTCTTGTTGCGACCATTCTCGCGCTCGCGGCGTTTGTCATCGGCTGCTTGCTTGGTAGTAGCATTGAGCGTGCCACCCAGGCTTGGCTCACTCAGCGGCGTCTCAATGGGCTGACGCCATGGCTCGGCGCTGCTGTTGCGCCCCGATGAGCGGCGTGGAGCTGGTGCGGGCTCGGGCTGTGGATTATTCTTGGCCAATTGCTGGGCTAGTTCGGCTTCGTCAGCGTCGGTCTGGCTTAACTTTTTTTTTCCAGCCTCAGCGTTGTGCGAGATGACGAGTGACTTATCTTTGTTATTTGCCTGAGCAGGCTTCTTGCTGGCCGGCTTAGCAGGCATTGGGCCTGCAGCGAGCTGCTTGGCCTCGGCGAGCTTGGCCGCAATCAGCTGCTGGTCACCGCCAGCACTCATCAATTGTGCAGCGAGGGTCATAACACGCGAGGTAGTCTTTTCGTTGCTAAAGCGTTCGGTGGCCGCTACAATACCGGTCAAAAAGGCCGTGGCAATATGCTTGTCCAAAAGCGGCTGCTCATCATCCGTATTATCAAAACCCTGAGCGAGGCTTGCCGCGAGCTCACTATAGCTGCTGGCCTGAGGATCCGTCCAGACGATATTGCCCAGCGTACCTGGCGCATCGATGTGCAGCGCTGCCACTGGCGATTCACGCAGGATACGGCCATGCCCTTTGAGGGCTGGGTCAAGGTCATCCTCGCTGCGCACACCGATCGTCACGACAAACTGCACATTGTAGTCACCCTGGCTAAATTCCAAATCACTCTGGCTAATCGTCGCGCGGTACGGCGTGATGAAAATCTTAACGAGGTCGCCATCGAGCTTGTAGCGCAAATGGTCGGCCTTTTCCTTATCAAGGGCAATGATGAAATCTCGCAGACTATCCACCGTGCTCTCAAAGGTACGCTCTGGCTCCAAAAAACCCACTGCCGTTGGCACGTCCCCACTAAAGACGGCTGTGGCGTGCTTGTCGAGTTTATTAAGCAAAAGCGTCAACCCCAGTGCTGCACTCAGCTCATCTACCGTGGGGTGGGCGTTGACTGCCACCAAAATATTATTACTCTCACCTAGTTTGTCGATGATTTGTTGCCGCACCTTTATCTCGTCCATAACTCCTACTTTTGCCTTACCCAAAACTCCATCTATCCTACCATAAGTAATTTCGTTTCGTCAATGGCAAGTCACAATTAACAGAGGTAGCCATGCGAAGTATAGCACCTTTCTTTGTGCAAAAATTCCCAAAATGTGTGATCCTTATATCTCACACTATTTCATAACAGTTACCCTAGTCTGTATACAAAAAACACCTCTCCCCCGAGGTGTTTTGGTATCTGCTCTTGCTGCTTCTGTGTTACGCAAGCTTGACGCCAGCAGCCTTGGCAGCCTTGGCGAGCGATGCCTTGCGGCGACTCGCGGTGTTTTTCTTGAGCAAACCCTTCTTGACGGCTTTGTCGAGCTCGCTCTGGGCCTGGCTCAGAGCGGCAGCGCTTGGCTCAGCGGCGAAGGCCTTGGTGCTGGCCTTGATGGCGCGCTTGGTAGCAATGTTGCGCTGGCGGCGAGTAGCCGTTTGCTTCATGCGTTTGACAGCTGATTTGATGATGGGCATTAATTTCCTCTATCGCTTGTTATTATGGGTTAGTACTACAATCAAGCGCTCATTATAAGGCATGGCGCAGGATTTGTAAAGAGCCGGCCAACCTTGGGGCTACTAGCACTCGCTCTTTTGTGACATAAAGCTACCGCCCCGCTACCGCAAACAAAAAACTCTCCACCGCATCCCACGGCGGTATGCCTGTCGTCTTCATGTCAGCGTCGAGCTGGGCAGCGCGCTGGGTGAGGATGCGAATGTCGGCCAGCGAGACTTGCCGGGTGAGTGGCTTGGTTTTTTTGACGACGTAGGGGTGAAGTGAGAGCTCGCGCGCAATCTCTGCCTCCCCTGCCTCGCCATAGCATGCAATCGCCGCCAGCTGAGTCCACTGCGCCCAAATAAGCGCTGCGGTTTGGTATGGGTCGTGGCTCAGACGCAGCTCATCCAGGGCAGCGCGCAGGGCTGGGCCTCGGCGTTCCACCGCGAGGGTTACGACATCAAAGACTGAGAACTCACGAGCCGGTGGTAACACGGTGGCAATTACATCATCGGTAATAGTCTCGAGCTGAGCCAATGCGTCGATAGCGTGCGCCAGCTGCAGCTGGTCGATCGACCCGCCATACCCCTTTTCATCTGGCACCAGAGCTCGCTCTACCATACTGCGCACATGCGCTGAGCTCAGCGACACGCCGCGTTCATTGGCGAGCTGGCGCAGCCACCGTTCGGCGGCAGGACGCTGGCGGTCGGTCAGTGGATCAGCAGCGATAATAGTCGCGGCTTTATGCAGTGCTTTGTACGTTTTGGTGCGCTTATCGAGCCCTAGCTCTACCAGCACAAGCGTCGTCTCGCTGGGGATATCATGGGCCCATTGGCCAAGCTGCTCCCAAAGGTCTGGGCGCTCAGACAGGCGTCGCAGCACAACAAGCCGCTGCGCCGCAAAGAGCGACACACCACGCACCAACTCAGCCAAACCCGCGGCATCAAGCTGCTGAGTGTCGACATGCTCTGCTGGCACTGGCGCGTGCTGAGTGATCTTCGCCAGCTCTTGCTCTGCTACGTAGCTATTCTTCCCCACGATGAGATAAAGCATCGGTTACTCCCCCACTTTCACCTGGCACACTGGGCAAATATGCGTCCCGCGGCCTGCCACGCGAATCTTCATAATCTCTACGTCGGGGTGGCGCGGGCAGGGCTGCCCCTCACGCCGAAACACCTGCGCAAAGGCCAGATAGCTCCCCTTCTTACCTTCAGCATCGACGTAATTGCGGTCGGTGCTGCCACCCTTATCAATACTGAGCTGCAGCACCTGCCGAATATGGGCAAAGAGCGCGGCAAGCTGCTCATCATCCACCATACGCACCCGCGTGGCGGGGTGGAGCTGCGTCATCCATAGCGATTCATCGGCATAGATATTGCCCACGCCAGCGATGGTGGTTTGGTCGAGGATGGCCGCCTTCATAGTCGTACCATTGCGCCGGCGGATACGCGTGATAAACTGCGCTGCCGTAGTATGCGGATCGAGCGGCTCGGGCCCGACTTTTTGCATGAAGGGTAGCTGCGCCACCTCTGGTGTAGGATAGAGCTTCATCCAGCCAAATTTGCGCAGGTCATTAAAGTACAAATGCGCGCCATCCGCAAAGGTCAGCGCCACCCGCGTCAGGCGGTCGGGTAGCTCGTGGAGAAAGCTATCATTTGGGTGGCCGCCGCCCCAGCGCTCCTCACCAACAAAGAACAGCTGGCCCGTCATCTTGAGGTGCACCACCAGCGTGTAGTTGGTGTTCAGGCGAATCAGCAGCACCTTGGCGCGGCGCTCCACCGCCGTGATGGTCGCACCGTGCAGGAAGTGCGCCACTGCCGCAGGGTCGTTGGGAAAGCTCTTGGGCGAGTCATACACCGTACTTGCCACAATCTGCTTTCCCACCACCAAGCGAGCGAGGCTCGTACGAATCGTCTCAACTTCAGGGAGTTCAGGCATGGGCACACTCCATCGTCCAGATCATTGCCACAAAAAGCGAAAAATAAATCGCCTGCCCCACTAGCATAATATAGCGATGCCACGACTTAGCGAAGAAATAGCAGCCAAGAACAATAGCCTGGCACACCAGAGCGCCGCTCGTTACCACCCGCACCACTGGGTGAGCATCACTCAGCAGGACAAGAATCTCAATGATCGTTATAACTGGTATACAGCCCCACGCTGCAATGTTGTGGATCAGCGTGCGCCGCTGGCTCACGCCAAATGGCACTAACCCCATCACACAAAAATTAAGACTCACGACAAGAAGGAGTAGCTGCATCGCAAGTGGCGACGCCGACTGCATAGCCCACAGCGCGAGACACAGACCAGTCAGTGGCAAGAGGATTTTACCCGCAATCACCGTCTTCGTTCGCTGCTCAATATGCATACTGAGCGTCTTGCCAAGCTGCGGCGGCACCATCCATAGTGTGTAGACAAGCAGCACAAGCAAACAACCGGCCATCAGCCCAAGCCACACCGTCGCCATCACTCCCCCACCAGCTCCTCAAGTTCGGCCATTGTGCGGCGATTGGCTGTGTGGAGGATGGCACGCATGCCAGCGGTTTCGGCCCCAGAGCAGTTGTCCAGCCGGTCGTCGATCATCACACACTGGCCAGGTAGCACGCCGAGCCGATCTGCCGCCAGCTCGAAGGCTTCGTGGCTTGGCTTGGCGACGTGCTCGGCATACGAGAGCACTACCGCATCGAAGAGTTCGCGCAGCTCACTGGGGGCAAACAGCCGCTCGATCGTATCACTCCCCACATTACTCAGCAGCCCCACCTTGATGGCAGGGTGGTGCTGGCGCAGCGTGTGAATCATGGCAATCAGCTCGCTATTGCGCACATGGGCCTGCTCGAGCAACGCCGCTATCTGGGCTGGCGTCTGCTCCGAGAGCCGCGCCACCTCTGTAATAAACGCTTGCCGCGAGATGTAGCCATAGTCCGACTGCTTGTTAATATCCTCTAGCTCGGCCCGGCGATCCGGCGGGCACTGCGCCATCAGCACCTCGATGCTCCCGCCATAGAGCACGCCAAAACAATCAAAAATCACTGCACGAATCATACGCTCGATTATATCATTGGTGGTGGGGTGTGGCTAGCATGAGCATCAGACAATCCGCGTAGAGTCATCGCACAATCGATATCTCAAAGCCATCTTTATCCGCGTATACGCTCCTCCCCCGCTCTTCCATTGGACGAAGTGTGAGGGGTTGTCATAATTTTCGGATCTTACGCAAGAGAACCGTGCTCTGGAGAGAACTACCTGCCACGGTATTTCATAAGAAGGCGTGCAAAACCACAGAGGTTATGTAAGCTTCGGGAGCGAGCCACGCAGCGCCTTTAATCTTTATTGCGTCTTATCAAACATTGGTGCAAAGCCAGGGATCTGGTTGGCAAAGAGTGCATGAATCTTAGGTACATCGGCCTTCATCGAGCCGGGCGAACCTTGACAGCTCGATGTCCAGATGCGCGTCTTCGTCGTGCCGCTCTCCATCGTCTCGAAGGTATAGAGCCGCCCACCAGTCGCACACACCCCACGCACGTCGTCATCATCCACCGTGCGCGTATCTTGGATCTGCGCCTTGCTCAGGGCATACACGAGCTGCTCGTAGGCCTGCTGGTTGTTCTCAAACTCTTTGCGGTCGAGCTGCTTGTCTAAGTAGCCTTGATACACCGTATATGTCCGCTTATTGGGCGAAATCTCGATCTGGTACGAGCGGAAGGTCTCGTCTGCCACAATCGGCCCACGCACCGTCCAGCGGACACTGTTGGTCGCGTTGTGCGCCACCACTTGGTCATAGAAGCTCTCGGCTGATTGCTGCGTGTTGGTGTTATTCGATTCCTGGCGGGTCGCCACCATACGGATGACCGACGCCACCGCTGCCACCACCAACGAAATCACCAAGATAGTGACAATAATCGGAAAAACTTTTGGCCGCTCGCCTTTATACATGAGAGTACAATACCACAAAGCCTACGAAAACTCAATAGATTCGAGAGTATAATGCGGAAAAATCCCTGTGATTACGCCGCGAGATCGAAGCCAAAGTGCTCGGCGATAGATTGCTGTTGTTTGGTGTTTTGCGTATCCTCGGGAGATGGCGCTGCAGCGAGCTTTTGCTCTTGCATCTGCTGCATCAACTGCATAGCAGGCTCCGACTGCTCAAGACGGCGACCCAGCTCGGCGAGGTTCTTATTCGTCTCGCTCTCAATATTGCGGTCAGAGAAAAAGTTCCCATAGCCACTAACAAAACGTGCGAGTGATGGGTCAGCTGCTGCAAGCGCATTATATGCAATATCACCATTTTTGATGCACAGCAAGAACTCTTCTGCTGCAACAGCTCGCACTGCTTCACGCGCTTTGTCGGTATTGAGAATATCACCATGTGTCTCGGTATACACCTGGTCTTTGCCCATCACGTACTCACCGGTGTCACCCACGCCAGCTTCCAGCACTTCTGTAGTGACGCGGGTTTTTACGCGCTGTTGGACATCACCATCATGCATATCAAGATGCTCGTCAATGCCAAGCTTTTCAAACTGCTGCTGCACCTTGGTCTCGGTCTTGTGCGTTTGCTTGTCAAACTTCCCCTTCTGGTTGGCATGGATCGAGTCGCCAAAGCCATCGATCACATCAAGCGCCGCAAGCCGCGAGTCACCCTCTCCAGCCAAACGATCGGCTGTCGATGCATCAAGCTGATTATACACTTTGCGTGCACTCGTCCGGCGGCCATTTAGCAAGTGGTCGCCTTCATCCTCAGGAGTAAGTGGCTCATACTGCTCATCCGGCAAAGCACTATCCTTCTCTGCCTCGTCAGGTTTGCCAGTCTTGCTCACGTCCCAGTAGAAGCGATTTGTCGCCATCTCATCAGAGTTCTCTTGTCTGTTTTGGGGAGAACCATAGAGCGCATCCACCTGCCTTGCGAGGTCATCCATCCGCGGGTCAGGATTGCTATTCTCTAGCATGGCAGTGTCTGTTTTGTCAAAGGTATTGCTGCTGGGCGCGCTGTTGCCGCCAAGGCCGGCGTAGAGACTATTAACGGCAGCTTCATTTTCGGCTTGTTGCTGCGTGGCTGTTTTGTCATATCCTTTGCGGTGCGGCTCCATCTCGAGCGCCCGTAACTGATCTGGGCTCAAATCTCTACCGTTTGGTGGCATTAAGGTCATAAGGGGTATCTCCGTGAGTGTATTGTTATTCGTTTGTTACACAATAGAACCTCCAGCAAGAAAAGTCAAGCCAGCTCCGCCCAAATCGCATAAGCTATCAGTCACCTTACGCTCCCTCTCCCGCTTCCCCTTCGTCAACCTGCAGGCGAACGTTTCTCTCACTAGATCACCTGCTCTGCTGCTTCTCTTCGTTCACTATATATCTACCAAAACATCGCTATTTTCCCCCCCCAACTATAGTACAAATCGATTTGTACTATAGTTACCCTGTTTTTTCCCTGTTA
>CALJPD010000019.1 GCA_937981355.1 uncultured Candidatus Saccharibacteria bacterium
TCGCCCGCCTCAAGCAAAAAATACTGCTGAGCGTTTTTCTCATTGCGCAAAAAAGCGAGTGTCTCAGCAACCATCTGATCGTCAATGTGTTCTTTTATATTAGCAAAGAACATTTCGAGTCGATCTACACCACGTTTATAATCAGCAATGAGAGCAAGTGGTAGCGTCTTGCCTTTCTCTTCAAGACTATTAAATAATATCGAATCAACAATCTCTGTTTTAGCGCTCAGCAGAATTTCGTATACAATTGGCATACCCCAGTTATATTCAGATATATCAACTATTCGGGCTTTGTCAACATCATCATCTGTGTATGGTTTTCGGTCAATTGAATACAAGTATGCACGATTTGCCATATGGGTTCCTTTTGATATTTAGCTTTTATTGTGTACACAATAATATACTAATAGTGATGTATCAACAAGTCTCTTTGCTAGTCCCGCTGTGGGTAGAATCTCTACAATGTCATATTCGCATCATGTTTTGGGATATGGTACTATTAACTATATCTGTTATGATAAGTGTATAGTTTCAAAAAAGGAGTTTTACGTATGAAAGGTATTATTTTGGCAGGTGGTTCGGGTTCGCGCCTGTGGCCGATTACTAAAGCAATTAGCAAACAGCTGATGCCCATCTACGATAAGCCGATGATCTATTATCCCCTCACTACGCTGATGCAAGCAGGGATTCGCGACATCCTCATCATCACTACCCCAGCTGATCAAGCAGGCTTCCAGCGCTTGCTTGGTGATGGTGCGCAGTGGGGTATCAATCTGCAATATGCCATTCAGCCCAGCCCCGATGGCTTGGCGCAGGCATTTATCATTGGTGAGGAATTTATTGGTAACGACAAGGTGGCGCTCGTCTTGGGTGATAATATATTCTACGGCGCAGCGCTCGATGACTCGCTGCGCGCCTGTACCAATCCAGATGGTGGTGTGGTTTTTGCTTACAAAGTATCTGACCCAGAGCGGTATGGCGTTGTAGCCTTTGATGATAACAATCATGCGGTGTCGATTGAAGAAAAGCCCGCCCAACCTAAGTCGAACTTCGCAGTAGTGGGACTCTATTTCTACGACAATGATGTGGTAGAAATTGCGAAGAATGTCCAGCCAAGCGACCGTGGCGAGTTAGAAATTACCTCTGTGAACGCTGAGTATCTGCGTCGCAGCAAACTGAAGGTCCAGACACTAGACAACGGCGATGTATGGCTTGATACTGGGACGATTAGCAGCCTAACCGATGCTGAGGACTTTGTGCGCGTTGTACAAAATCGCACCGGCCAAGTCGTTGGCAGCCCCGAAAAGACTGCGCACATCAACGGTTGGATCACCGACGAGCAGCTTGCCGAACTTGCTGCACCGTTAAAAAAATCAGGCTACGGAAATTACCTCTCGGCGTAGTATAATAATACCAATATGAAAACGAATACTAAGACGGTGTGTGTGATCGTCCCAGCCTACAACGAAGCGACGGTCATCAAGGACGTGATCAAACAATCCAGGCGAGTCTTTGCCAAAGCCAAGGCAGCTGGCTATACAATTGATGTCGTGCTAGTCAATGATGGATCGAAGGACGACACACTTACCCAAGCTAAAAAAGGCGGTGCCATTACGATCGATCATATCCTTAACTCTGGTGCGGGCGGCGCAACCTTAACTGGTCTATCGTATGCTCGACAGCATGGATATGACATTGCCGCCACGATGGATGCCGATGGCCAGCACGCGCCAGAGGATGTGTTGGCAGGTATCGCGCAGATCGATGAGCGCCACGCTGATTTACTTATCGGTAGTCGTCTCATTGACAGCACCGGCATGTCCAAGACAAAAGTGCTCGGCAATAAAGGCTTGAGTTTGATCACTAAGCTCTTGTTTGGCATTAATGTGACAGATTCACAGTCTGGCCTACGTATCTATTCGCGCCGCGCCATTGATGACCTCGATTGGAAGTCAACTGGTTACGAATTTTGCTCGGAAATGATTTGGCGTGCCAAGCAAGCGGGGATGACAATTGGTGAATATCCAATCAAGGCAATATACACTGACTATTCCCGTGCTAAAGGTCAAAACAACTGGAATGCCATCAATATCGTCAAACGCTTATTCAAACAACGCTTAACGGAGCTCTTCGAATGAGATATTTTGCTCTTGTCTTGCTCAATGTGCCAATTATTCTCCTGGCGCTCGTCAACATCATCACCCAATACAAACTAAATAAAATCACCGTCACTCGCTTACGCCACCAAGTGGTGATGTGGTTGGTGGTGATGGCAGTGCTGCTGAGCTGCTTCCCGCTGTATAATATTTCGATTGGTCACCCACCGTTTGATTCGTCGGAGTTGAGCTTGTTTGATATTGTCCAGACGACAGCGATCGTGTTACTCTTCTACATCGTCAACACGCAGCGCCAGCGGATTGACCAAAACGAACGCCGCGTGCGCGACCTCCATCAAGAACTGTCAATTAAACTCTCGGCTCATGACAAAAAATAAATCACTCGATATCGTCATCCCCTACTGGGGTGAATTTGCCTTACTCAAAGAAGCGGTTGACTCTGTCTTGGCTCAGACGAGCGACGACTGGCACCTAACCATTCTTGATGACCACTACCCATCGACCGAAGCACGTGATTATTACACAAAGCTCGCCGACCCACGCATCACCTACATCCGGCACAAGAAAAATCTCGGCATCACCAACAACTTCAACTTTGCCGTCCAGCACGTAACAGCACCGCACTGTATGATTGTGGGGTGTGATGATCGGCTCTTGCCGGAGTGCGTAGCAGTGGCATTGCGAACAATTGGTGAGGCAAATTTTTATCAGCCAGGGGTGGAAGTGATTAATGATAAGGGTCAGCCATATCTCCCACTGGTTGACCGCGTCAAGCGATTTTTGCAGCCTCGTAAATCAGGGCTTTACTCGGGCGAAAAGCTCGCAACGTCTCTGAGTCATGGCGACTGGCTCTACTTCCCATCGATCGTCTGGAAGACAGCGACACTCAAGCGATATTCCTTTGATGCAACATATACCATCTTAGAGGATCTTGTTTTGGTGTTTGACTTCATTCTTGATGGTGCAGTGCTTGCTTTTGACACAAAGGAGACCTTCCAATACCGACGCTTTGCCCAGTCGCTCTCAAGCAAAGAAAAGTCAAAAGACGGCGTGCGCTTTGCAGAAGAAAATACAGTATATAATAGCTATGCTCAGCGCTTCGCATCGGTTGGCTGGCATAAAGCCGCTCGGGCAGCGCGGCTCCATATTACATCGCGCATTCATCAGTTGTTGTCGTAGTTAATGCAATTTGAACATCCTCTAATCTCTATAAAAATAGAGGTTATTTTATGGTAAATTAGTGCCTCTTTGCTCTTGTACTACTGTATGGTAGAACTTGAGAATACATTCATTAGTAGTAATTCGCTTATTATTTTCTCTATTAGTTAATTCCAGTTTCATTATAGATGAGATAATGGACGCGAAATTGGTTTTCACTTTTATAAAACACTTTTTTATATTTTTATATCGAGAAATTTTAGAATAACGCGCTGTCTTGAGTAATATACATGATAGTAAGAGCGTAAAAATTTACACTATTCTACATCAAGAAGTATTACTCTTTGCAGCGCACGACAAAACCGGCTCGATTTCCTCGAGCCGGTTTGTTTTATTATATACGCTACCTCACGTTTGCTTCAGTAGTCTCGGTTTTTTCTTTATCGACTTCAGCAAATTTGCGCTCCACTGCCATGATGTATAGCTGCATAAAGATTGGGCGAGGTAAGACATCATACAGATACCACACCAGTGTTTTCTTGGCATGTGGGAGCTCGGTGTTTTTCCATGGAGTGAGTGCAAAGTACTTTTGCCACAGCAGCCGGTTCGGGTGCTTGTTGCCAACTTCCCATGGTTTACCCTGAATACCATAGAGGGAGTGGATAATCTTGGGACTGTAATAGTTAGTCATAATCTCGTCGTAACTATAAAAATACGGCTGCTTAAGATTATTAATGCGCAGTAGATCTTGCGGCCGATAAGCATAAAACGCACTAGAGAAATTATAGGCAATATCGAGCGTCTTAATCTGCCCTCGGAACATAACATTGCAGAGGTCTTGATCGGCAATGACATAGTCGCTTTTCTTCGACAGGTGCTCGACAACTTGGCTCGATACATCATCTTTGAGCCATTTTTTGTGATTGATGAGCATGATACCACAGTTGTAGTAGCCATCGGTAGGCTGGAGACCAATCGTTGCTTTGTGCTGATTAGTAAGAGTATCGTAGGCCAGTGCCATGATATTTTTTTCAAAATCAAACTCCAGTAAACCATCGAGCGAGCTGGTAATGATCGTGTGCGGATTGAGATAGAGTACGCGATCGGTCTTGATATCAAGATCGGCTAGCGCCAGCATCTTGAGCCACGTCACATACACCCCATGCCACGGCTTGACACCTAGCTTCTGTAATTTCTTGTGGTACGTGTTGGGATTGATAAATGTTAAATAGGCGTTGGGGTATTTTTCAACCAACTTCTTGAGACGATCCTTACTTTGTTTACTTAGCTTATACCCACAATAAAAAATATGAATCTCATCGAGTGTCTTGTTGTTCTCAAGCAGTGATGCGATCGAAATCGCACTCACCACTGCGTAGTTATCGTCACTTTGATACAAGACGTTTAAGATTTTCTTTTTGACTCTGGGCATGGCCTGCCTCTCTCCTTTATTCCACCGCTGCTATGTTTTTTACGTAGTTTTCCAGTAATGGCTGGTAGCTCTCACTGATGAATCCGGTGTTGTGCAACTTCGACAAATTCATATCACTATACATTGGTCGAGGTGCAAACGGAATCTTATCTTTACTATACTCTTGTGTTGACACTTTTACAACCCTATCGCGATCGTGCCCTGCATATTCGAAGATATCCTCGGCAAGCTCTGCCCATGACTTGATCGGTCCGGAGTTAGAGACATGATACAAACCATACTCGGCCTTGGTATCTATCAAATGCTTGGTGGCACGCGCAATCTCCGACGCAAAGGTTGGCCGACCATATTGATCATCCACAACCTTAGGGTTAATGCGCATGTCGGCCAGGCGCTTCATCGTCCGTGGGAAATTGTGCCCATCGCCAATCACCCACGAAACACGCAGCACATAATGACGTGGCGCAAGGCTAACTAGTAGATCTCCTGCTGCCTTGACATCACCATAGACCGACAGTGGTGAGAGTGACTCATCCTCGCCATGGTTTTTGTTCGTCCCATCAAAGACATAGTCGGATGAGTAGTGCACCAGTGTAATATCATGCTCCAGCGCTACCTTGACGAGGTTGCGCGGGCCAACGGCATTAACCTGCCAGGCTTTAGCGCGGCCTTCACGTGTTTCGGATCCATCGGCATTGACGAACGCCGCCGCGTTGATAATGACATCCACACCCGACCAATCATACCCAAGCACCTGCTCTTCATCAGTAATGTCGAGCTGCTGGTGACCCAGCGCCGTTGCCTTTGGATATATCTCCTGGAGCGCCCGCCCCACCTGGCCATTACAACCCAATATTACAATCCCCTTGCTCATATACCCTCCTTTATTTCCGCTATTATAGCACAGTTAGCGTAAGCTTTTTGAAATATACGAAATCGTATGGTCGATGTGAAACAAAAAAGTACACTGGAGAGCTACCCTCTCCTTCTAAAAACTCATATAGCACCGTTAGATCTCTCACCTTCTCAGGATATCGTAGCAATCAATTTTGTTAAGTAAGTGAGTCAGAAAAACTTGAATCTCATAATCTCTCTTTCTTAGTACTAGATAGAACCCCACTTTCTCATCGCTCTATCAGATAGAGGTGTACAATCAATTGTAATGATCAATTTCACCCCAGCATAAGAGGTTGGTATCTCGTAAGCTCAACCCTTTTAGTACTCCGTCGGGGGAGTGAGGTGCTTTGAGGTTTAGGGTAGGAGATTAATAAAAAACAACCAATAGCTTTGCCTCAGAGCGATATGGAGATTATCCACTCACACTACAACACAGCCATACAGCGCAGCTGCCGGCGGTAGACTACTGAGAGCAGCGCCGCTTGGATGATGCCTGCCACCATAAAGCACAGCACACTGCCCAGCATCGCATAGTGCTGCACCACACCATACGAAACGACTGTGAGTACAATGTTACTCAGCAAAAGTATATAGAACTGTCCTTTGAATTCGCGCAGTACAGTGAGGATATTGATATAAATCGACACCAGCGCATTAGCCACCGCTCCCACGACCATGACGAGTAGCTCGGTGCGATAATCAGTAATGCGTGCATTGAAAATGAGAGTAAGAAGCGGTGCCCCAACTAGCCAGGTTGCAATCAGTGTCAGCGCACTAATACCCAAGACAATCAGGATAATTTTGCTCACCAAAGCGTGGAACTCAGGGCGCTTTTGCTGATGATAGAGCTCCGACAGCTGCACAATATTGGGCTGAATTATGAAGGTAATGAATAGTGAGAGCAAGGTGATGGGCATGGCCATAATACCAAAATACGCGATCTCGTGCGTGTGGAATTTGTCAAGAAAATAGCGCGGAATATTAAGCGAAAACATCGTCAAGAATGTGGTAAGAAACACTGGTGCGCAGCGCCGCATGATCATACCAACATGACGCAGCTTAGGCACGAGATGGTCGATATGAAGCTGAATGGATTCGTACCGCTGTACCTGTTGCCAATCATACAACACAAGCACGAGGACATTGACCAACACAATCGCTATTACCCCCCATAGCACACTGTGCACAAGCATATCGACGAGTAAAAATGCTCCAAAACCACCCACTGCCTTAATAGTAAGCGAATAGCCAACAACGTAGAGTCTGTGGTGGATTTGCAGCACGCCATAGAGTGCGTCGGCCACTGCCTCCAGCGCCTTGAAGAGTACGAGCGCAATGATGATACTCGATTTAACGACATCATAGTGATTCGCCGCGCAAAACAGCACCGCACCCACCATCATCACGATCGACGTCACGAGTTTGACGGCAAGGTAACTACTGCTACTAAACTCTTTGCGCACATCCGACACCTGATAAGTGCGCCCACCCCACAAGCCAATCGCCCAGAACACTACCGAGAGCGATAACGCAAAGGAAAAAATTCCCGAGTCGGCAATGCCATTAAGCCGCGTAATAAGTAGCAGGAGCGCTGGCGAGATAGCACTTTGCAAAAAGGAGCCGATGGAGTTCCAAATATAATTTTTAGATTGCATAATCTTATTTAGTATACCACTGGTTGGTTATTTCTCGCGATTTAGACCATAATTTGCTCTGTTGTGATTTGTGCTCTATAATCAGGCGTGTTATGAAGAAGTATTGGGCATCATTCGAATCATTTATTGCACGGCCAGAGCGGGTCTTTCTTTCGCTGTGTTTGTTGTTTGGCTTGTTGTCGGCGTTTTTTGTGCCGCAGCTATCGGTGAGTGATGAGAATATGCACTACTTGCGGGCCTATGCGCTGGCAGATGGGCGCTTAGAATCCAAGCGCTGCACCTACCCAGCGGATGTTAATGGCCGGGCATCATCGGTGTATCATGGCAATATTAGCGCTGATTATTCGCACCCCATCAACCGCTCAGATCTCAAGACAACAAGCAAATGCAACAGTGCTGTGGGTTATACCCCTATTATGCATGCGCCGCAAACGCTTGGTATTTTCATCGCTAATCTCTTCAATGGATCGACGGGCCTGACGATTCTCTTTGGGCGGATTGCCAACTTGCTGTTCTATGCGCTGAGTGTATTTTTCATTATCAAGTGGGTGCGGATTGGCAAGTGGGTCTTTGCAGTGGTGGGGCTGCTACCACTAATGGTTCATCTCGCTGCCTCGCTCTCGAGCGACGTCATGACGAATGTGGCGATATTCCTCATTACCGCCATGACACTCAATCTCTACACCCAAGAAACGCCGATCCGCCGCAAGCAAGTCGCTGGCCTCTTAGCTATAGCGGCGCTGCTGGCACTGACCAAGGCGGTTAATGGCTTACTGCTCTTTCCGCTACTCTTTTTGCCAAGGCGGCTCTTTATCCCAAACACCGAGCTGTCGAAATTGCCATCACTACTCAAGAAGCTCCCCTTCAGCCTACACAAGTGGGCGCTGATCGCGGGCGCTGGCATTGTGTCGCTGGCGGCACTACTCATCTGGCAAAAGATCTATGATGGTGCGCTCCTTTCATCTGGCGCAGCTGATAATCCATTGCATCACAACCCGCTTGGCTTTATCCGCATCCTCTTTAATACTTACATTAATCCAAACATCGGCTACACCGACATCGTGGTACGTGGGAGTGTGGGCGACTTTTCAAGCTTCAAATATCACCTGCCGCTCTTTGTTTTGATTCCACTCTTTCTACTGGTCTTTCTTGCACTCATCAAGCGCGATAAGACTGAGGAGCAAGCACTCGCCCCAGCTGCTGGTCGATTAGCCGTGGCCAACCTCACCACTGTTGCTGTCTTCATTGCGGCAGTTTCGTACGCCATGTACACCGCCTGGGCGCTGCTACCAATTCGTTTTGGTGCCGGTGCATACTACGCCGATGGAGTGCAGGGGCGTTACTTTACGGCGCTACTCGTACTACTCATCCCCTGTGGGGTGTGGCTACGCAAGTATATTTGGTTCCATACTGCCTCGGCTAAGGTGTTTCACGCCCTTATATTCTTTGGCTGCGGGGCAATTTTGCTGTACTATACCTTTGGCACCTATTGGGCTTACCACGCGCCAATACCAGTGCCGCCGGTAGCATAAGAAAGAGAAAGCTCTTCTTTCTATCTCTCAAAACTCTCTATTTCTTTTGGTTTCATCTGCCTCAGTATCAAAACTTTCTTTTTGGAGTCAACCCCTCCGCTCCATTACTTCATCCAACGGGTATATACAAACCTATCACTATCATAGCCAATTTTCAGCGCTGGGAGATTGCCATTTGTGGAGAAGAGTGGCGCTCTTTGTGACATCTTGAGAGTGATAAAAACAGAGAGATACGAGAATTGGTAAGGCTCTGAAACACAGGTTACCTTGAATTATATTAATTGACTGCTACACCTATTTTACTTTTAATCAAGAGATTTTTATACCACTGAGAACATAGTCTCCATACACCACAGAAAAAATAAGATTATATAAGGATTCTTTGAAATTCTATTTTTCACCTTCCCCTTTCATTACGCTTATGCTATAGTGACATAGAACACTAATAGCACAAGCATTATGAAATTATTACGTACTCTATCCAAAAAACGTCTCACACTCATCATTAGTATTGGCATTGCGCTCGTCGCCGCTGGTGGTTATGGTGCCTATATCGCAACGCGCCCTGCCCCACTGCCACCCCTGTCAGATGAGCCAACACCAGCCCAAAAACAAACGCAGCACAAGACCGATGCCGCCACGAAAGAATCATTTCTAGACAGCAACACAAACCATGACACGAATACTACCAAAGACACCTCTCAGCAGCGCATCACCCAGGCTCAGCCCGCGCCAGTCCCAACCTCAGCGAAGCATATTGAGCTCTCTGCTGAGCAGTCAGGCGAAACAGTCGTTGTGACTACTAAGCTGAGAGAACAAGGCTTTTCCTCTGGTCAGTGCGTGCTGACGATCACTAGTAGCGAGCAGCGCTCCGAGCAGCACGCTGCCATCATCTACCAACCAGAATACTCCACCTGCGCAGGATTCTCGCTGCCAGCTCGGTCGCTCCCCAAAGGTATGTGGCATATTTCTCTCGCTGTCACGCCACTTGGTGGCAAGACACTCACGAAGACACTTGATAAGGAGATTCGCTAGATGATGGCTCAATCATACTCCACCGCTCGTCTCTTCTCGACATATTGGCGATATATCTTTGCTGGTGTTTTGTGTGTGAGTTTATTTGCTGCGACTATCCTCTCTCACCCAGCCCAAGCAGTAACGGCAGCCGATTGGCGAGCAGGCAATATCGTTGATGATTTGCTCTTTACCAATAGCGACGATATGTCAGTGGCAGATATTCAGGCGTTTCTCAATAGCCTCAACCCACAATGCGACACCTATGGCCGGCAGCCTGCTGCCGAACACGGCCGGCGCGATATCAGCCGAGCACAGTATGCCGCCGCTCGAGGTTGGCATGGGCCACCATATGTCTGCCTCAAGGACTATTATGAAGTGCCTAAATACACACCGGGCAATTACATCCCTGCCAATAACTTCAGTGGAACGATCCCCGCTGGAGCAGTCAGTGCCGCGCAGATTATCTATGATGCTGCCAAGCAGAACAATCTCAACCCTAAAGTCCTGCTGGTGAAAATCGCCACCGAGTCAGCTGGCCCGCTCACCTCTGACACTTGGCCACTTCAAAACCAATACACCTATGCCATGGGTTCGCACTGCCCCGATAGTGGTCCGGGTGGCAGTGCTAATTGCGATCGCAACTATGCTGGCTTCTCGATGCAAGTTGCCTCAGGAGCACAGCTCATCCGTTGGTATCTGGATAGTATGCAGCAACCGTGGTGGTCGTACAAAAAACCGTTTGCGACCAATCGTATCCTGTGGAATGTGGTGCAGCGAGGCTGCGGCGCTGGCGATGTGTATATCGAGAGCAAGGCCACAGCGGCGCTCTACACCTACACACCATACCAGCCCAACCAAGCAGCCCTGGCTAATATGTATGGCTTAGGCGATCATTGCAGCGCCTATGGCAACCGCAACTTTTGGCGCGTGTGGAACGACTGGTTTGGCTCGACCCAGCATAGCCGGCCACTTATCAGCTTCCGATCGCACAGCAGCTACATCGGCTGGACAGGGGTAATTCATAACCGTGGCATTACAGGCGTCACTGGTCAAAGCAAGGCAATGCAAGCTCTCACGATCGATGGTGAGGTAACTTATACCTCATACAGCAACGAGCGCGGTTGGCAGCCCACTGTACAGGGTAGTATGCAATCGGGTACAACAGGGCTTGGCCGGCCAATCACCGCCGTCAAAATCCAGCCAACTGGTACTCTCGCCCAGGCGTACGACATCTACTATCGCGCCCACGTGAGCTACATTGGCTGGATGGGCTGGGCTAAGAATGGTGAAGTGGCTGGTGTGACTGGCGGAGCTAACAATGCTATCGAAGCGATCGAAATAAAGCTTGTGCGCAAAGGAACGCCTGCGCCTGGGTCATCTGGAATAGCGTATAAAAATATTGCAACACATGGCGACCCATCACCCCTTAGACTCTCACTCAATTCACATGTTGGTATGGTTGGCTGGCAGCCAGAAGTGCGCGATGAGATGATGAGTGGTACCACTGGCCAAAGCCGCCGTATCGAAGCCATCAAAGCATCGCTCCACAACACAACGGGTCTGCCAGGCAGTATCCAATATTCATCACATGTTAGCTACGTCGGCTGGCAAGATTGGAAGCAAGCGGGCGACGTATCCGGCACCACAGGGCAGTTCCGCTCCATCGAGGCAGTCCGCTTCTTACTCACTGGCAAACTTGCCACTACATACGACATCTGGTACCGAGGTTACTCGCAATACGTCGGCTGGATGGGCTGGGCTAAGAATGGCCAACCAGCTGGTTCGACCGGTGCCTACCGACAACTCGAAGCACTAGAGGTGCGCCTTGTGCCGAAGCATACACTAAGCCTACCTGGCGGTGCCTTTTATAACCCAACCAATACTGCTGTGCCCGATCTCTATCAACTGAGCTACGCTGCCCACGTAGGCTATATCGGCTGGATGCCCGATGTGTCACACCCTATCATGGCTGGCACCACTGGCAAATCACGCTACCTCGAGGCAATCCGTCTTGGCAAAGCCGTATCGCTGCGCGATGGTTCACCCATTACCATCCAGTGCGAAGTAAAAACTGCTGGCCAGTGGCTCCCACCAGTCACTCTCTCACCATCGCAGCCCTGTGGCACGACTGGCCAGCGCAAAGCACTCGAAAGCCTTAAGTTTAGCCTCAGCCCCACCGACACCGCTCGCTACGATATTTATTACAACACTCACCTCTCCTGGGTAGGTTGGCAGGGCTGGAAAAAGAATGGCGAAGTAGCTGGCGACCGGCCCAGCTCACACGTCGAAGCAGTGATGATTAAGCTCGTCGAGAAGAGTAACGAGTGATCAACATATAAAACACTCCTCCCATATTTGTGGGAGGAGTGTCATACACTATAACAAGACAACAACTTTATTCGTAAATCGCCGCCACTTTCTCTTCAATATTCTTCCATTGATAGTCGTTGGCTGTTTGGCGGCCACCAGCGATGAGTTTGTCGCGTAGTGCTTTGTCTGCCACCAGGCGCTCCACCGCCGCGACACCAGCCGCTATATCACCCTGCTGGTAGAGGAGACAGTTCTCACCATCCTTGAGGTACTCAACATTACCGCCATTGGGCACCACCACTGCGAGGCCACCAGTTGCCATCATCTCAAGTGGTGGATAGGAGAAGCTCTCGAGTATGCTCGTTTTGATGAGAATGTCACAGCTGGCGTATACTTCGCCAACCTTCTCAGGTGCAATGCGATTGTAGAATGTATCGACGCGGTACCAGTCCTTGGGTTCTTTGCGGTACGATAGGTACGAAACTTCATACTTCGCAGGGTCGAGCTGGTTGATGATGCGGAAGGCTTCGTCGGTATTCTTATACTCGCTCTTACTATCGCCCTCAACGAGGATTTTTATCTTGCGACCACTGTCAAAGTCGCGCTCGCGGTATGGATAATACTCGATATCGATGCCGTTCGAGACATACTTCGCATCCTTGCCAAACATATCTTTGAGCCACTTCTGGCACCAGAGCGACATTGTTACATAGCGCACACCCGACTGGTCACAGTACGATGCATTGGCCGCGAAGCGTGGCCCACCCGTGCCGGGGATATAAAAATCAGTCTCGAAGTTCTGGACGAAGTAAAGCCGGTTGCGCACATTGGGATGTTTCTTGATGATCTCCACCGTCGACCACAGCGTCGCCACTTGCGTGTCAAAGAAGGCCTCTATCTTCGTCTTATGCGCTGTAATAACATTAAAACCTGGCAATTCAGAGCGGTATTGGTAGGTCTTTTTAGCTTGCTTAAGGGCATGCTTACTCACTGAATCGATCAGCGTTACATCCCAGCCTGCCTTGCGCAGAATATCGGCATGCTTGACGGCAACGATCACCCCACCCGAGATATCCGTCGAAGGCAAAACAAAGCCAATATTGCGCGCTAAGCGCTTCCGTATAAACGATGCAAGCGTGTAGCCAGTGTAGACCGTCGAATAATCATTGGTGGCAATCTTGTGTGCATTTTCACCCAGCTGAGTGCGCAGTGTTTCGTCGGTAATGAGACGATCGAGCGCTGCATACCAATCGTTATCCGCGCCAACCAAGAGGCCCGTCTCGCCGTCCTTAACTTGCTCAGCAAAGGCCCCCACCTGACTCGCCACCGTCGGTACCTTGACGAGGCCAGCCTCAAGCCATTTGTTTTCGGACTTCGCACGGTTAAAGATTGTATCAACTAGTGGTGCAAGAATAATATCGCAGTCCACCATCACCTTAGGTAGTTCACGCCAATCGACAAAACCCGAGGTCATCACTCGCTCTTTATACGGCTCAAGCGCAGCCGGTACATCGAGAATACCAGCAATCTTGAGGTGGAGCTGTGGATACGCATCGAACAGCCGAATCAAGTCTGGAATCACCAGCTCAAAGTCCTCATTGTGTGTAATACTCCCACTAAAGTACCCGATGATCAGCTTATTCTCATCCTTCTCGATGATACCTTCCTTAAGGTCTTCCAGCGCCATGTTAGACGTCTTGATCATCTCATCAGAGGCAGCATTGCGGTTAATCAGTACATCACCGGTAGTGTACTTCTGTAGCTCATCGCGCAGTTGCGTTGTAGTCGTCACAACGTGATCACAAAGCTTAAGTGTCTCACGCATGCGATTCACCCCATCGTCGTAGAGCTGCTTATCGGCCTGGTTCATCTGCTGGACGTACTTGATACCATCGGTGTACGTTTGATCTATGACAAGATCATCGATATCAAAAAAGCAGGTCTTGTTGAAGAACTTTGCTTGCTTGATAAACTCCCGCACCGTCTCTGTCACTGGGCAACGAAAGAAGACGAAGCCACGATAATACTTGAGGTCATCCAGCGAGAGTCGATCATAAAACACACTCTCCACCGTTAGCCCCTGCGACATCAACTGCTCCATCTGGTGTGCCACGCGATAGCGCTCGGGGTGCGGCAGGGTGCAGCCGTTGATAAAGAGGATATCCTTGTAATACTTCTGTTTGCGCTCGGGAAACTTGCGATAGTAGGCATACTTCGTGGCGCGCTTACCAAAGCCAATCATTCCATCGTCTTTGATAATCTTCATGCTTTTCTTGGCGGCTTTGTGTACTTTACCGATCATACGTCCTCCTCTGGCGTTACGTGCGGGTTATATAGTGTGTTGTATCCTTTACCACAGAGTGCAGCAGTTATCTGAGCACTGGTAAGCGGTGTATCTGGCGCAAGAGCGGCAAGTTTGGTACGCGCCACCACCACTGTTGGTGCGTCGATAATACCAAGATTGTAGCGGGCTGTCAAGTAGATATGTTTGGTAAATGAGCGCCGGCTGAGCTGCTGAAGCAGACCTACCACCGATGGCTGCAAAATCGACGATAAATTTGCAATCACCTGCCGCTCATCAGTAATACGCGGTACCACTGCACCGATCATTGGGCGAGCGGCATCGGTAGCGAGGTGCTGCAGCATGGCAGCGGACAGCGCATTATGCTGCGTTAGGCATATCATCTCGGCAGTGGTTGCCTCAAGCAGCTGACCAACGGTGGTCGACTCATCAAATGACGCGGTGTCAGTGCTATATGCTTGGCCTAAGCTATAGCTCATCTGCCACTGAGCGCCATACTGCGGGTCGCGCTCCACCTGGGTCTGCACCTGGCGAGCGGTGCTATCCGCTTCGAGAGCGCGGCGCTGCGCATCGATGACGTAAGGCTTAGCATCAAGGTCTTTCGCTGTAGAAGCTTGGTGAACACGCCAATAGTAGAGGATCTGCGGCACATGAGCAATCTGCTCGGGCTGCAAAGCCCGCGTCAGGCGCAAGAACAGCTCCCAATCCTGCGTGCCATTATACGCTCCATCTTCACCGCCAACCTCTGTGAGTAACTGGCGTGACATAACGGCAAAGTGTGTGATGTAATTCACCGCACGCAAAAAATCTGCGTTCCAATCGGGCTTGAAAAATGGCTGATACGGCCGGCCATGTTCATCCATCTTCGTCTCATCGGTGTAGACAAACTGCGCGCCAGTACGGTCGATCGCGACCGCAACCCACAGAAGCGCATCGGGGTGGAGAGTATCATCATGGTCAAGCAGCGCAATGTATTCGCCCGTAGCCTGTGCGATGCCATAGTTGGTTGCACCAGCAATGTGACGGTTCTTATCCAAAAAGAATGGCTTGAGCTGCGGTATGTCCTCAGCTAAGTCACGGATCGCCTGACGAGTAGTCTCATTGGTTGAGGCGTCGTCAACAAGGATAAGCTCCCAGTGCGGGTACGACTGCACCACCACCGACTGTACCATCTCTCGCAGGAATGGAATCGGCGTATTATACGTCGGTACGATGATGGAGATAAGCGGCTGCTTAGTAAGTGAGGCAAGTGCTGGCGACTGCTCAGTGTGCTGACGCTGCCATGCATCGTAGATGCGACGCTGGCGATTATCGAGATGAGCCCGATACGGCGCTAGGAGGTAACGTACCGCGCGGTGGAGATGGCGATTGGCTTTGATAAGGTGCGTCAAACGATGTAATATATACGACATTTCTCCCTATTTCCAGGTATGCTTGAGCTTGGTAACACCACCCCATCGGCCATGATCATAATCACGTTGCACCGAGAAGTGCGGCCCCTCCTCAGTAAAGGCGATCGTCTTCGTGTCGTCCGCCCCCATCAAGCCAGCCTTGATGAAGTAACTCCCCTCATTGAGGTTGAGCTGCACCGTGTAGGTCGCGCGATTCTTGTCAGTAATCTTCACCTTTTCTTGGTAGGTGTTAGGGCCATAGACATACTCACCATTCTCGCGGAAGATTGCCACACCAACGTGCTTGACCCCTGTTTGCTGCCACTCTAACTCCACCGTCATAGTTTCGTTATACTCATACACCGTCTGTTCGTTACCATCACTGCCGCGCAGTGTGATATCGAAGTCATCTGATATTTGCTCGTCTAGCCCTTCTGACTCGTTGTAGCTCTTAATATTGCTCCGACTATAGGCGGCGGCGATGCGGTATGGCTTGCCGATCATCTTCACCTTCCCATCCTCGATAAATACTGCCTTGTTGCAAAAGCGCTCTACCGCCGACATATCGTGCGTGACGAGGATAACGGTGCGCTTTTCGCGCTTGAGCTTATCGAAGTAGGCGTAGCATTTCTTTTGGAAGGCTTCGTCCCCCACTGCCAAGACTTCATCTAGCAGCAAGATATCAGCATGGGCACGGATGGCAATGGAGAAAGCCAGGCGCACTTGCATCCCGCTGGAATAATTCTTGAGCCGCTCCTCCATAAAGTCGTCCAGCTCGGCAAAGTCGACAATTTTGTCATACATTGCCTCCATCTCGTCATGACTAAAGCCGAGCAGTGCACCATTGAGAAAGACATTCTCACGACCAGTTAGCTCTGGGTTAAAGCCAACGCCCAGCTCGATAAACGGCACCAGCGAGCCACCCACCTCGACGCTTCCGCTATTGGGGGTGTAGATACCAGCGATTGTCTTGAGTAGCGTACTCTTACCTGAGCCATTGCGTCCGACAATACCAAAGAAATCTCCCTCGTTAATGGTAAAATCGATATCTTTAAGCGGGGTAAAGACCCGATACCCTTTGCGCCCCTTGAGGAGGTTAATGAGCTTTTGCTTAATGCCCGAACTTGCCTCTAGCGGGATCTTGAAGGACTTCGTGAGGTTATTGATAACAACGATTGGTTGCGCCATCTAAATACTCTCCGCAAAATACTGTTGGTTGCGCCGGAAATAAAACACCGCCAACAGAATGATAATGATAATCGAAATAAATGGAATGAGCACCCACGGGAAAGAAACAAGATCGTAGAGCTGGATAGTCTGGGGTGTTACGAGCACTTGGCGGACGTCTTGGATGATCTGGGCTGCTGGGTTGAGCATAAGATATGGCGCAGCAGCTGGCATGCGCTCCATTACCATCTGCAAAGGATAAATAACCGGCGTGGCATAGAAGGCGGCCTGCATAAAGATCTCCCATAGGTAGCCAATATCGCGGTATTTCACATTAATCGTCGCAAGGAAAAATGCCACCGCCAAGGAAAGTACATAGAGCTCGAGGATGAGTGGAATAACCAACAATCCCTCAAGCGACCACTGTACGCCATTAACCAAACAAAAACCTAAAATCACTACCATGTTGATGGCAAGGTTGATAAAGGCCGAGATCGTACCTGAGATAACGATAATGTACTTGGGAAAGTTGATCTTGCGAATAAGGTCGCCGCGCGAGACGATCGACTGTAGCCCTTGCACCGTCGCCTCACTAAAGAAGTTCCATAGCACAATTCCCACTAAAAGATACACCGGATAGTGCTCGACTTGCTTACCAAGGCCGAGGAATTTATCGAACACGATATACAAAATAATAAACAAAAATATCGGCTTGAGGATTGACCACAAATAGCCCAGCACCGATCCCTGGTAGCGTAGCTTGAAGTCCGTTACGACTAACTCGCGCAGCAAGATGCGGTTTTTTCGTTGCAAAAGATTTGTTACTTTCATAGTTTCTCTGGCCATTATATAATATGACCGTGGTAAAAAACAATCTTGCAATCATAGTTCTTAACTGGAACGGCGCCGATGATGCCTTAGAATGCATCGACTCGTTGGCGCAGCAGACGCTGGTGCCGACCATTATCGTGGTCGATAACGACTCGCATGATGACTCGGTGGCACGCTTCCGCTCATATCAAGCTAAACACCCTGCGCTCAGTCTCGTCATCATTGAGAATCAGCGCAACCTCGGCTTCGCCGGTGGTATTAACACAGGCCTGCGCTACGCACAGAAGCAGCAATTTCGCTTTGTTGGCGTGCTTAACCCCGACGCAGTTGCTAACACACACTGGTGCCAAGCCTTGGTGGACGAGCTGCGGGCTCATCCAGACTGTGGCATTGCCACTGGGCTACTGGCTCGCCGCGATGGGACGACCATCGATAGCTCGGGCGACTTCTACACCACCTGGGGGTTGCCTGGCCCGCGCCACCGCGATGAGCCAATTAGCCACGCGCCAACAGAGGCCGGAGCAGTGTTTGGTGCAACGGGTGGTGGAGCAGTGTATCGCACGGCACTGTTCGACACTGTTGATCTTTTTGACGAAGCATTCTTTATGTATTACGAAGATGTTGACCTCAGTTTTCGCACACAGCTGGCGGGCTGGACGGTGCGCTTCACGCCGCACGCCGTCGCATACCACAAGGTTGGTGCCAGCAGCAGTAAAGTCCCAGGGCTCGCGGTATACAATACCTTTAAGAACTTGCCGCTTATTTTTATCAAGAATGTGCCGGGGCGGCTGTTTTGGTCGATTGGGGCGCGCTTTTGCCTCACCTACTGGCTGATATTCTTGAGTGCACTGCGCCATGGCAATGGTTGGCCAGCACTGCGTGGTATGCTCGCCTCTGTTATTCGCCAGCCAGCGGCCTATCGGCAGCGGTTTGCCATCCAGCGGCAGCGCAACGTATCGGTTGATTATATCCGTGGTATTATCCACAACGGGCCACTACCCAACCAGACAGGTCTACTCAAATTCCGGAAGTTTTTTACTGGTAAATAGCTCAGCTTGAGAGGACAGGTCAGCGCTAAAGAAGCGAATTTTAAAGGCCGGCTTTTGCATGATAATTGTACCGAAAATGTTCCGGCCAGATTCTATATAGTGCTTCTCCGCCTACTAGGTTACTGGCCTCCAGATATTTTCTTGTACAATTATTCATACAAAAGTAGCGCACCATACTCTACCAGTGCACAATTAACCTGCGTCTTATCACCCCTGTTACGCACGCAATCATTTTGCATATTCGCCATCTATGCGTACAATAATACCTATGCGTCTTCTTGAATACCAAGCCAAGCATTGCTTGGCCGAGGCTGGTGTGGCGGTGCCGCAGAGTGATATTATAGAATCTGCAACAGTGATGCCCACCGTCCCTATTGTCCTCAAATCACAAGTCCCGATCGGTGGCCGCGGCAAGGCAGGTGGTGTGGTGATTGTCCGCGAGCAATCCGCTGTTACACCAACCATTCAGCGTCTCTTTGCTCTCGATATCGGTGGCTACACCCCCACGAAGCTTCTTGCCGAGGAAGTTCTCTCCATCGCCCGCGAATGTTACATTTCGCTTACTATTAACCGTGAGCAATCATCCATCGAGCTACTCGCCCACACCAGTGGTGGCATTGATGTGGAAGAACACGATCGTGCAGCGTTCTTTCGCCAGGCCATTACACCGCAAACAGTTCATACTGTAGCCGAAGCACTAGCGGAGTATCTGTCGCTGCCAGAGCAAGCCTTTACGCTTGAGGATATGGTGGCGAATTGTTTGCGTTGTTTTATTGACAACGATTGTCTATTACTCGAGATTAACCCACTCGTTGTAACAACAGATGGCCAGCTCATCGCTGGTGATGCAAAGATGACGATTGACGATGCAGCGCTGTTTCGCCACCCGCAGTGGCACGAAGCAGCCTTGGAGGATCATAATTTCGTCACGCTCGACTATAATGGGACGGTTGCGACGATTGCCAACGGCGCAGGTCTCGCAATGGCAACCGTCGATGCGGTGACTGCCCGCGGCGTGCAGCCAGCTAATTTTCTTGACATTGGTGGCACGGCAACTCCAGAGAAGATCCTGGCTAGCTTCGAGCAGATTACCCGTTTCCCTGCCGTGGCGCTCATCATTATTAATATCTTTGGTGGTATTGTGCGCTGCGACGACGTAGCAAGGGCCATCATCAGTGCCAAGCAGCAGCTACCTGACCTCCCGCCACTCGCTGTCCGCCTAACAGGTAACCGCGAAGCCGAAGCCAAAACGCTCCTTGCCCGCGAGCACATTTCACTCTACGATAATCTCTCTCACATCCTGGAGGAGGCCGTATGATGACCCCTGATATCTTTCGTGGTGAGCATGTTATTGTCCAGGGTATAACTGGCAAACATGGCTCATTTCATACCGAGCATATGTTGGCACGTGGTACACATATCGTTGGCGGCACGTCACCCAACCAATCGGTTACAGCGGTACACGGCGTGCCTGTCTTCCGGACGATTCGTGAAATTCAGGCGCAGCAGCCTGTCGATATTTCCGTCATTTTTGTACCAGCAGCCTATGCCAAAGCAGCGATTATGGAAGCAATTGATGCAGAGGTGCCACTCATTATTTGTATCACCGAGGGCGTGCCTGTCCACGATATGTTGCATATAAAACAACGCCTGGCAACCAGTTCTTCGATTTTGATCGGCCCCAACTGCCCTGGCGTTCTCATCCCCGGCGTGCATAACCTCGGCATCATCCCTGCCACGCTCGCCACGCCAGGTCACACTGCTATCGTCAGCCGCAGTGGCACGCTCACCTACGAAGCAATGAGCCTCCTCACTCAAGCAGGTATTGGCCAGCGTTATGTGATTGGGATTGGCGGCGATATGATTGGCGGCAGTAGCTTCATTGATTGCTTGCAGTTGTTTGAGCAAGATGCAGCGGTAGAGCAGATTGTGCTGATCGGTGAGATTGGTGGCACGAGCGAGATTGCCGCGGCAGATTATATTAAGCGTCATATAAGCAAACCAGTCTATGCTTACATTGCGGGCCACAGTGCACCATCTGGAGTACAGATGGGCCATGCTGGGGCAATCCTTGGCACAAATGAGCTGGAATCGGCCCAGGCCAAGACGGCACGGCTCGAGGCCAGTGGCGCAGTGGTGGCATCGTCCATCCAGTCGCTCATCGCGCTCATACCAACCAATAAGTGATACAATAAGGCTACGATGAAAACAATCACCATTCTTATTCCTGCCTACAACGAAGCAGCTGTTTTGCCACAGCTGTTTGCCCGGCTCGAGACGCTGCAGCGCAGTGTTGATCGCCGGCGCTACCAGTTCGAATTCTTATTTATTAATGATGGCAGCCAAGATCACACGCTCGAGCTCATCCAGATCGAGCAGCAACACAACCCCGCCATTGCCTACCTCAATCTCTCGCGCAACTTTGGTAAAGAAGCTGCTATGCTCGCTGGCTTCGACCACGCCGCGGGTGATGCTGTCGTGGTAATTGATGCCGACCTGCAAGACCCACCAGAGCTGATCCCGCAGATGATCGAGTTATGGGAACAGGGGTATGATGATGTATATGCGCGGCGCCGAAGCCGCTCAGGCGAGACTTGGCTCAAGAAAAAAACTGCCGCTTGGTACTACCGCCTCCTCCAGAGTACAACACATATCCCTGTTCAGATCGACACGGGTGACTTCCGCTTACTTAGCAAGCGCTGCGTCACTGCTATCACCCAGCTGCGCGAATCTCAGCGCAATACCAAAGCGATCTTTAGTTGGGTGGGTTACAAAAAGAAGGAGATCCTCTACGACCGCGACCCACGGGCTGCTGGCACTATCAAGCAAAGTCCGCGCACGCTCATTAACCTGGCCATTGACGGCATCACGAGCTTTACAACCGCGCCACTGCGTATCTCGGCCGTGCTGGGCTTCCTTATCGCCTTCTTGGCCTCTATCTATATCCTCTATCTGCTCATTCGACCGCTATTCGGTGTGCCAACCGGTGCAGGCTATTCGTCGCTCATGGCAGTCATTCTCTTCCTTGGTGGAGTGCAGCTGCTGAGCTTGGGGGTGATCGGCGAATACATCGCCCGGATTTTTAGCGAAACGAAGCAGCGCCCACCTTATCTCGTCGAGGAACATCGTGAGGCTCGTCATCGCAAATAACAGAGGTAAATTGCTGCGGTTTGCGCTTGTTGGCATGATTAATACAGCGATCGATATTGGCTTGCTATTTGGACTCACCACGCTTGGCCTGCCAAAGCTCGCGGCTAATACAGTATCAACGGGCCTGGCCTTTATTTTTAGTTTTTTTGCTAATAGGTCGTATACTTTTCGCGCTCAGGGTGATGTGCGCCGACAGCTGATCTTGTTTGTCGTCGTTACTCTGGCGGGCTTGTGGGGGCTGCAAAATGCGGTTATTTTCTGCGCTTCGCCTATCCTGTCATCTGTTATTCATGCCGAGTCACTTGTGCTGCTGCTCGCAAAAATTATTGCTACTGGTGCATCGCTGGTGTGGAATTATTATTTGTATGATCATGTTGTTTTTCGAACAACAGAGAGATAATGTTTCGCTAAAATACGGTTTTTAAACAGTACATTTACAAACTCATTATACTCTCATAACTATTATTGACGCTGATAATCATCCGCCACCCGCACAATATCATCCTCTGTTGATGGGTGCGTTGGGTCAGTGTGTTGCCAGAGCTCAGCAATAATCGTTGGGTGCTGAGCATCACCGCAAGCACGGTGACGCTCCCCTGCCGCCAACCTTACGATATCGCCTGCCTGAGCTGGTGTTGGCTGGGCTGGTAGCTCGTCGCTCATGTTGCGATAGTACGCACCAGCAGTCAGAAAACGCCACAACTCCGCCCGCCGATGGTGATATTGCCAGCTCAGACGCGCCCCTGGCCGGACAAAGAGAATCTTGGGGCTAAGCGGCGCATCGACTTTATCCTTAGTTTCTACCCCCGAGGCCGCAAAGAAGTCCGCCGCAAACCGCCCTGCCTGCGCTGGATCAATACAGACAAACCCGCCCCATGGCCGCTGACTATCTACCCCAGTAATGTAGTAACCGGCTTGGCGGAGAATGTGCTCGATTTGCGCCACGCTTGTCTGAGCTGCTATGTGTTGCAGTAATTCCATCATATTACGATAATATGGGTATTATAACACTTTTATACAGAGTTGTGTTATTATTATCCGCCTTGACATACCCTCGCTCATCTGGCGCTTTTGGTGCAGGAGCTGTATACTAGAGGGTATGAGTTTTCATATTGCAATCGACGCCCGCGTGATCAATTCTGGCACGGGCACATATGTCGTGAAGTTGCTTGAGCAGCTGGAGCGGCTTGATACGACCAACCGCTATAGCATCCTCGTTCCTACTAAGGACCGCGACTACTGGCAACCACACAACCCTAACTTCACCATCCGCACGGTCGACTTTGCCAACTATTCGCTAGCAGAGCAACTTGGCTTCCGGCGCTACCTAGATGAGCTAGGGCCCGACTTAGTACATTTTTGCATGCCGCAGCAACCGGTCTTTTACAGAGGTAAGCACGTCACCACGGTGCACGATATGACCCTCCTCAAGACGTATAATTCCGATAAAAATTGGCTTGTGTTTCATCTCAAACAATTGGTGGGACGCTGGGTATTTCGGCGGATTGCCCGCACCAGCGAGCATATCATTACCATCTCTCAGACGACTAAGCAGGAATATCAGGACTTTACCAAGATCCCCGATAGCAAAATTTCGGTCATCTACGAGGCGGGCGAGGTACACCCTGGGCATCTCACGCCGTATATCGATCTCCCCTTCAAGCGGTTTATTATCTACGTTGGGCAGCAGCCTGATTATAAAAATCTGCGGCGCTTCGCGGCCGCACACCAGCAGCTGCTGAGTCGCTGGCCTGACCTTGGTCTGGTATTTGTAGGGCGAATGAACGAAGACACCAAGCGCAACCAAGCCTACTACCAGCAGCAAGGCTATCGTAATATTCACTTCACTGGGTTTATCCCCGATGGACAGCGTGATTGGCTACTTAACAAAGCCGAGGCATACGTCTTTCCATCACTGATGGAGGGGTTTGGCCTGCCACCACTCGAGACGATGGCGTATGGCACGACACCTGTTATATCGAGCAATACCTCGTGTATGCCCGAGATTTTAGGCGATGCTGCCGAGTACTTCAACCCACTCGATGTTGATGCCATCGCTAGCGCAATCGACCGCGTCCTCAGCCAACCAGCTCGCCGTCGCGAGCTTATCGTCAAAGGCAAAGCCCAAGCTGCCCGCTACTCGTGGGAGCGCTGCGGCAAGGAAACATTGGCGGTGTATGAGCGAGCACTTGGTAAGCAGTAAGCGTGATACATAAAATAACAGAGTAACTTATATACAGTAGCAGCTCCTATAGTTCAATACAGAACCTAAAGGAGCTGCTACTATGGCTACATCTGAGGTGTACTCGTCGCTCGTTCTACTAAGGCTTGTACAGCAGCCCCTCGAGCTTGCGCCATTTGTACTTCCTTCCATGAAGGATCGAGTAGCGTATTAAGGGTTGCTATATCGTCTCGTGATGGATTATTCTTTTTTCTCACGCCTTCTACCGTTTGGTGTATATCCAGCCGACCACCATCGACCGTTACGAATTTCATAGACCCAATCATCGGCTCCTCTGTCATCGACCCCGATTCATGTAGTTGGTTGTTAGAGGGTATATTTGTATTCATATCACGCCTCGCTACTTCTTCACTTATTGTAATATCATGCTTACTTCGCGGCGAATTAATGGCTCATGCTCATTACTCCCCTTGTTATATTCTTTTGCAATATTTATTGCAACGCGTACATCATCCGTCCCTTTATACTGTGCTATGTGGGCAGCTTTTTGCTTCGCATCTTGCAGGAATGTCATAATGGTCTCAGACATATTTTGCTCTGCAATGTTCGTAAGATCTTCCAAGGTGTAGACTGTTATATATTTCTCTTGCCTACTTATGCCATTATATGGGTCGCCATGGTGTACAAATGGCTTCTTATTAAGCCGCTTATCGACGAGGCTATTAAAGTCTTCGGTTGCTAATTCCTTTGTTTTTCCTGCTCATAATATGGGTCTTCATAACGTGACATAGGGGTTCCTCGTGGTTCTTAGTATGTAACAATGGTATAATACTTTTTTCTCTGCAGCGCCAAACAGTTATTCTACTAAATACGCTACCTTTTCTCAAAGATATATAGAATAAGGGGTGAATGTTCTTTAGTGTCTCACTCCCCTGTTGTGTGTAGACTTTTACTTTTACTCAGCTTCTTCTAACTGGATAATTACATGGCGCTCACGACCTTCGCCTTCGGAGACGGTCGTGATGCCAGCTGCGTCGGCGGCAACTTGGTGGACGATACGTCGATCGGCTGGGTTGAGGTGGGCGGTGTAGGGCCCACCAGTTGCACGCACGCGCTCGATCCAGCCCCGCGCTTTGTCGGCAATCTTTTCCTCGTGCTGCTTTTTATAGTCGGCAATATCAACACTCACGCGCACCACTGCGGCATTTTGCGCCCGCAGCGCCGACGAGACGATATATTGCAATGCCCGTAATGTCTCTGCCCCGCGGCCAATCAAGATACTATTGATATCCGACGACTCTACCCGAAGTGTCATTACCTCGCCATCGTCATCACCCGATACCGCAATATTTTCGCCAAAAAATGAGATAATGTTCTGGAGATATTCTCGGGCAAATGTTACTGATTGGTATCGATCCATCGGGTTCTCCTCCTCTGTTATTCTTTGGCTTTGATGCGTGTGATGTTGGCTTCTGTAGCCGCTTTGGCGCGCTTTTTCGTCGATTTTTTCTTGGCAGGCGTTGTAATATCTACTTCATCGGCAATTGCTTCAAGCTCTTGCTTGTCTTTGCGGAGGAGATATGACTGCTGCGCTACCGCTACTAGGTTAGATGCTGTGTAGTAGAGCGCCAACGCCCCTGGCAAGCCCATCATGATCATAAACATCATCACTGGCATAAACTTCGCCATATTACGCATCATTGCGGCGTTCATCTCGGCGGGGTCGGCCTCTTTACCGGCAGCCGTCTCCTTCATGATGTCACGGAAACGCTTAGCACTCTTACCAGTCGGCATAGTTTGCTTAATCATCACATATTGGGTGAGAGCTGAGATGATTGCGAGAGCGAGGAGCGGCCAGACAATACCATCCTTGCCAAGCGCTACCTTAGTGAGGTCGATAAAGCCGAGCATGGTGTGGTTGAATTGATCGGGGTGGTTAATAATGGTCTTGATAGCATCGATATTCTTGAGCGGCTCGTAGATGTAGCGCGCTACTTGGTCACGGTGGAGCGAGATGATCATGATCACCTGGTAGAGACCGATAAAGATCGGAATCTGAATAAAGAGTAGGAGAATCGAGCGAAATGGCTTGATACCGTATTTTTTATACAGCTCCATCTGCTGCATAGCTTCTACTTGGCGGTTGCCATTAGCCGCTTTCTTGATCTTGGCGAGCTCAGGCTGCATCTTACGCATCTGTTTGCTCTGGTGGAGCTGCCGCTTGAGCAGTGGGTAGAGCAAGAAGCGGATGATGACCGTGAAGAGAATCACCGCCACGCCAAAGTCACCACCAGGGATGATACTATAGATAAGCAAAAGCGCGTTAAAAATGGGCTGCAAAATTATTGTCTCAAACATATTGACTCCGATTACTGCATTTATTGTATCATAGGTGGTCACGGAAGATGAATTGTGGCAAAGTAATTTGGAGATTAATCAGTGATATGTCCAAGATATTATCAATAATGCTGCGCATAGGTGTATCCAGAAGTTTAGAAAAATAACACTCATCTAGCTTGCAATCTAACTGAGCAGAACATCAATAAATAGAATATCATGTAGAGATTTTGAGCTTTGGTTAACACAGTTTACGGAAAAATTTCTGTACCAATTTGACTCAAATTAATATACAGAAAAAGTAGGACAAAAAAGACTCAGTCGCCACAAATTCCTATTCTCGCTTATCCGCATCATTACCTGGCATTACCCTACCGGGGCAAATGCCAGCTCGCACAAGCAGATTTGTCACCACCAGCACAAGCTCATCGTGCGACGTGGTAAGTACTTCGCTTGAGGTAATGATCAGTGCAACGTCGTACACCCCTGTAAAGTGCGATACTTGCTGGCGCAGAATCTCGTAGATACGACGGCGAATACGGTTGCGCCCCACGGCGGATTTGTGCACCTTCTTGCTTACTACTACGGCAATTCGTGGCATACGCCGGCGGCGATTGGCAACGTACTTGACGGTCAGCAGGCGCGAACGCTCGGCACTCGCATGGCGATACAAATAGCGTAGCCCGCCATAGCCATGAAACCGATATCGTTGCTGTAACATAGCTGTATTATAGCAAATCTACTTACAGACCGAGACAAAATAACCCACTAAGCAGTGGGTTATTCTCGTCATTTTGCTATCATCACACTACGAGAGTGCGAGGCGAGCGCGGCCCTTGGCGCGGCGGCGCTTGAGTACGTTGCGGCCTGCCTTGGTAGCAATCCGTGCCCGAAACCCGTGCGTCCGAGCGCGATGACGAGTGTGTGGTTGGTGAGTTCGTTTTGGCATATCATCGCTATTATACGCGATTGCCCGAGATCTTTCAACTTTTCACCTTTTTAGTAGATTTTTTGTTCCTATCAGCCTTCGCGGTAAGCATAGCCAAATTATTTATCCACATTTGTTCGTGAGTTATCCACACTTTAACAGAGGTAGTGTGTTTTTGTGGAAAAACTACACCCCTGTTACTCTTCTCGCTTTCACCCCGCTGTTGTATTTCTCACGGTTGTGGAAAAGTCGGTTTTTTCCTATACTAAAAAGAGTCATTGTATAACAAATAAGGAGTAGTAAAAGCTAGTGTACCACAGTTTGTGGAAGAGTGTTTTGGGTGAGATTGAAGTGTCGATACCAAGCGGTATTTTTTCGACGTGGTTTGCCAATACCGAGATGCTCAGCAACAAAGACGGGGTGATCACTATTGGCGTGGTGAATGTCTTTGCGATTCGCCAGTTTGAGGTGCGCTACGATAGCATCGTCAAAGAAGCGCTGCAGAGCAGTGGTATTGAGGTGTCGCGCATCGCCTATGTGGTGAACAAACGCAGCAAAAAACGTACTGTTATTAGCCGCGAAACTACTGGTCAGCCAACCAACCGCGTCGAGGAGCGAGCAGCAGCACTCATTAGCAAGCCAACCACCCCCTCGCACTCTAGTTCTCCGACACCAGCGACAAGCCTCAATGCGCGCTATACCTTCCAGAATTTCATCGTCGGCTCGAGCAACGACCTCGCCTACACCGCCTGCCAAGCGGTCGCACATAGCCCTGGTACGAAGTATAATCCCCTCTTTATCTACGGTGGCGTCGGTCTCGGTAAGACACACCTCATCCAAGCGGTAGGTAATGAGATCCTTGCGCGCGACCCACGCAAGAAGGTCGCCTATCTGAGCTCGGAGACGTTTGTTAAAGAATTTATCGAGTCGATCCGCTTCAAAAAGGCTGGCTTTTCTGACCGGTACCGCAATGTTGATGTGCTCATCGTCGACGACATGCAATTTATTGCTGGGCGCGAAAAGACTCAGGAGGAATTCTTTCACACCTTCAATGCCCTCCACCAAGCCAACAAGCAAATTATCATCGGTAGTGACAAGCCACCGCACAGCATCCCTACCCTGACGGAGCGCTTGCGCAGTCGCTTTGAATGGGGGATGGCAATTGATATCCAGATGCCCGACTTCGAGACGCGCTGTGCGATCGTCGAGACCAAGGCGAGCTTCGCTGGTGTAACGCTTGAGCGCGACACCGTGGAATATTTGGCCAAGAACGTCAAGACAAATATCCGCGAGCTCGAGGGCGCGCTTAATCAACTTCTTGCTTATGCCGAGATGCGCGGCGTCGCTCCTGATGTAATGACAGCGGAGGGTTTGCTTGGTAACGTCCGACGCAGTCGCCCCCAACACCTTACTGCCAAGCAGATCATCGATAAGACTGCCCGCCATTTCCAGATCGATAGCAAAGAAATCTGTGGTGCTAAGCGGGCTAAGCATATCGTTGTGCCGCGACAAATTGCCATGTACTTACTGCGCAGCGAGCTCCACATGAGCTTTCCACAAATTGCCAATGAGCTAGGCCGCAAAGACCACACTACCGCCATCCATTCAGTCGAAAAAATCGAAAAGTCCATCAAGCTCGACTACCTCATCCGTGAGCAGGTCGCTGACATCCGGGATAAGCTCTATGCCTAAGCCATGTGTCTTTTTCGCTGCGCCTGTGGAAAAGCCGTGCACAGCTGGTCGTATAACCCGCGGACAGCTCGTAGGCAATCATCCACAGCATGAAAAGCACACCATACGAAAGCCTTACTGGCTGGTGGATAACCCCTGCTTCTCCCCGATTTATCCACGCCAGCGATCGCAGCGTTTTACACAAGTAGTGGGCAGGTCGTACCTCTGTTATTCGTCATGGTTTCCACAGTATCCACAGCACCTATTACTATATCAACCAGATAAAAAGAAAGGATTGTAGATATGAAACTGTCTGTCACACAAGAAAACCTTGCCCGGGCGCTCGGGGTTGTCGGGCGCGTTGCGAGCAACCGAGCTGGCCTGCCGATCTTAAATAATATATTATTCCGCACCGAAGGTAATCGCCTTCTTCTCGCTGCGACAAACCTAGAGATTGCCGCCACCTACTATATTGGTGCAAAGGTAGAGATGCCGGGGGTAATTACCCTACCGGCTAAACTTGTGAGCGAATTTGTGGCGAATTTGCCGAAGGGGCCGATCGAGCTTGAGGCCGATGGCACGCGTATGACACTGACGTCTGGCGGGTACACTTCGACGATTAATGGTGTAGTAGCAGATGACTTTCCGGAGCTACCGACGATTGATGAAGAACAATCGGTACGTTATAGCATTGCTGCTGCAGATTTTAAGCAGGCGACAGCGCAAACCTTGGTAACCTGTAGTAATGATACGACTCGGCCTGTTCTGACTGGTGTGTATTGGCATACAGTGGATGGTGCGCTGTATATGGCAGCGACGGACGGCTATCGCCTGGCTGAGCGGCGTTTGATGGCAAGCCAGAGCCAGATTGCAGCCATTGTGCCAGCGAGCAGTTTGCAGGAAGCGCTACGCTCGCTCAGTGACGGCACGGAAGAAGTGGAGGTGCTCTTTGATGAGACGCAGGTGCGTTTTCGGCTAGAGGAAGTGGAGATTACCAGCCGCTTAATTGATGGCACCTATCCAAACTATCGGCAGCTCATCCCTGCTCAATCAGAGACAAACGTGACGCTTGCAGCAGGCGATTTCTCGCGCGTAGTAAAGGTGGCAGGGCTCTTTGCGCGTGAGTCTGGTGGCAGTGTCACGCTTACCGCCGACCATGAGGCGCAGAAATTGCGGATTCACTCCGTTGCGTCCGAGCTGGGCGAAAATACTTCCGAAGCAGAGGCTGAGGTGTCGAGTGATGGGCAAATTACGCTCAATTCGAGGTACATTAGTGATGCATTAGGTGTTCTTGATGGCGAGACAATCACCTTCCGCTTTAGTGGTAAGCTCTCGCCCTGTGTCTTAACAGTCGCTCAGCCTGGGCCAAACTATATTCATATTATTATGCCACTGAAGAGCTAGCGATGAAGATAACACGGCTAGCAGTGCAGCATGTGCGAATCCATACGCTCAAGACACTCAACCTTGAGCCAGGTACGACGCTGATTTCTGGCCCAAATGGCTCTGGTAAGACATCGCTTATTGAGGCGATTCATATTGCGCTGCGTGGTACTTCCTTTCGCGGTAGTGATGAAGCAGTCTGCCAACATGAACAAAAAAGTTATACAATTGATCTTGCGACGGATGAACAACATTACCGCGTCCAGTACGATCGTCGACATGAGACGAAGCGCAAGCGTTTTATTGTCGATGGTACAACCTATGGTCGCCTTCCCTATGGCAAAAAATATCCGATCGTCCTTTTTGAGCCAGACACATTGCGGATTATCACTGGCTCGCCGCAGCGCCGGCGTGATTTTCTCGATACGCTTATCCAGCAATATGATGCACACTATAGTCACGAACTAAGTCGCTACCACCGAGCACTGCAGCAGCGAAATAAATTACTCAAAGACCCTACCCTCAGCGAGGCGGCACTTTTCTCGTGGAATCTTATCTTGAGTCAGTATGGCGCGTCGATCATTACGAAGCGTCAGCGCGTGCTGCGTTATCTTAATGCAAAAAGCAGTGCTATGTACCAAAGTATTGCGGGCGTAGCGGATAGCGTTGCGCTGCACTACTCGGAGGAGCGCAGTATGACCGCGCAGCAGCTTCTCGCCGAGTATGAGCAAAAAACAGCGTACGACAAAGCAATTGGCGCGACGAGTGTTGGCCCACACCGGCATGATATCACGGTGCTATTCCGAGGCAATCCGGCCGCCAAGACTGCATCGCGCGGCGAAACCCGCACCATTGTGCTTGCCCTCAAATTTCTCGAAGCAGCCTACATCCAGCAGCAAACAGGCCAAGCGCCACTCATTCTGCTCGACGATGTCTTTGGTGAGCTCGACCAGCAGCGCCAGCAGCGCCTCCTCAGCGAATTCATCGATAACCAGATTGTGATGACGAGTGCGGTGGGGTAGGCTCCACTTTATATATCAGTATACATATAGCACCACGGTGGGTTGTTGCCGCCACACGGGACAGCACGCTTCTTTTCTAATTCCTCGGCAGTGGGGTATATTTTACCATTGATTTTTATGTCGTATTTATCAATATCTTTGTCGTATTTTTTAAGATAGCTGAGCGCTTGGTCAACCTGTGATTGGCTTGTCTTGTCTGTTGTGACAATGCATATACCAAGCCGATTTGATCGGTCGGTCGTGCGATATGGGTTGCAGGTAACAATATAAAACCAACGCGAGTAGCGAGGAAGTTTATTAATAAGAGGACTGTCTTGAGATATCTTTGCTCCTCCTTGTGTTGTTTCGTGACCCCCGATTGCTTCGCGGATATCATTATATCTTTCCCTCTTCGCTTCCCTCTTCGCCTCCTCGGTTAGCGGCTTCATGGCAAAGAATAACTTCTTTTCTTCGCCTTGCTTGAGATCTAACTTAACCTGGTGGTCGGCAAACCCTTTGGCTCGGAATATGTATGTGTATGACCCACTTTTTACGGCGTGTTTTGTCCGCGTTGTTACCTTTTGGTCTTTGATTGTATCATACGAGACAGTGAGATTATCGGGGATAGCATAGACAAGGATAGTACTGTCGTATTTGAGATTATCAACAAAGCGATATATCGTAAAAGCAATCATGCCAACGGCAAGCAGTGCAAATATTGCGATAACTTGGTTACGTTTTTGATTGAGTATTTCCATTGACTGTCCTCGCTAATACAACACCCGAGTTTCCAAGCATCCACTCGATTGTTCCTTGATTAATATAAGATGGGACGTGATCATATTGAGAAGCTTGCGCACCGACAAACCCATTACCAAGATCACCTAAATAAAACAGTGTATGACCATTAAAGACTAGAATATCGCCAGGCTGTAAATCCCCCATACTTGGGGATTCTTTAGTATAGTATTTCTCAGGATGGCTGAGGACATAAGGCCGCTGGTTGACTGTTCCAGCCGGTGGGTAATTTGGGTCTGCTCCACTCATACGCATCACTGTTGCAACGTATTTGCCGCAGTCTGTGTAGTCACCACCCGCTTCTGGATTATACTGCTGGCGAGCATTTCGGTATTCTTCTTTTTCACCACCATTACCAACTCGCCGTCCGTCCTCCCAAGCAAGACTCTTGGCTGTTTCAACGATTGATCCACCGGCGGCACTCTTATTACCATTTGCGGTGCAACCTCCGGTCGAAGCATTTTGGGCGTTAGTGCCATTGTTATTACCACCTTCGACTTGGATTTGGGATGAAGGCGGAGACAAGTTTTCTTCCTTGACAATCTGCTCAATCTTGTCAATATATTCGGTGACAGTCGAGACGTATTGACTGTCGGTAGCATAGCCAGCATTTTTGATTTCCTGGAGGTATTTGCGTGGGTCGCCGGGGTATTTGAGGGCTTCGCTATAGCGTGAGTTACTAGTGATGAATTCGCCATAGCCAAGCCAGCCAGCCTCGACGGTAGGATATTTGCGAAAACCATCAACGATTGTTGTCCGGCCAGAGGAGTATTCTTCCTCTGTTTCCATATCGATTACCTCGCCCGACCAATTTCCGCCAGCCTTGATGCCGTGGAAGTTGTTTGCCTTGACGGTAAGACCAGATTTACCATAACCAGACTCAATAACTCCCTGAGCGAGGACCGTCTCGTATGGCGTGCCATACTTTTTGTTCGTTTCGACAGCCATCTTGACATACTTACGGACGAAGTCCTTGAGGTCTTCTGCTGCAGTCCCGCTACTACCGTCGCTACTGCTGGTGGTGCTGGTAGAGCAGGTTGCTGCGTCGGGGTCGAAATGTTCGATGTAGTTGCCAGAAAAGAATCTTGCATCTAAGGCTGAAGCAGGAGTTGACACGAGAGAGAATACTATCGCAAAAACAAGAGAACTTATTCGATAAATGGTAGTGCAGCGAGAAAAGAGTTTCGTCGATGGCGAAAAAAGAGACAGAAAGCTAAGTAATCGTTGCCGAATATATATTCGGCAACGAGCGATAAAAACGCAAAGAAAGTATAGACACCGAGTAAAAGTAATGTGAATCCATCGTATGATCATGATGACCCTCCAATGCGTCGAGCATATTCCCAGTGCCATGCCTCTGGTTTGCTACCATTTGGTTCTGCCCATTCAGGGTGGACATAGCCATACTTATGAGCGTTAGCTTTGAGCCAATTGTAAGTAGAAGAACCAAAGTCTCCCACGCTGATATCTGCTGCGAGCCCCCAGCCATGGTTCGAGCTACACGGTGGCGCTGGCTTGGCGAGGCCACCTTGGTATAGTGGGTCACCTGGTGTTGCGTATGCAATTTGTCGTTGGCAGTCTCGGTATGCCTCATTAATACCGAAATCAGCACCAGTTTCTGCTTTGTATGCTTTGTTCATTTCTTCCATAGCGGTGGCGGCTTGTTTATGCATCCTCTCGCCGGATGAAAATGACAGAGCTACCAAGTCGCCTTCTGCCAGCTCGCCGTTTTTAAGACCATTCCACGTTGATATAGAATCGCCGCCTTCTGCAGCAGGCTGGGCTTGGTTGAATTCTGGCTCACCAACTGCCGAGCCACTGGGGGTGTTACTGCTAGATTGGTTTGTTCCACCACCTCCACCAGAGATTGGTTCATTGTCCATGGTGTCGACGACGCGTTGGTCGATCGTGAAGAGTGCAGCATTGACTTTTTCTTCAGAATCAAACTTGCAATAATCAGTATCGACACCATTCTCGCCATCAGTGCCTTTGCCACATTTTTCTTGCCATTCTTTGAGCGTGCCGCCAGTTGCTTCGCCTGTTTCTTCGTTGTATTGCCCAGCAAGAGATTGGGCGACATCGTCGGGATCTTTATCAAGATTGAGCGCACCATACGATATATTGCAAAATGGCCCAGCAGCGACGTCTTTGGGGATATTTGGGTCATCGCACGCTTGCCAAATCTTTTTCATGCGATCTGTTTCGGTATTAGCGCTAACTTTGTTGCCAAAGAAGGCCGGTACGATATTCTTAGGGAGCGATACAAGATTATGAACAAAACTACTAAGATTAGAAAAGCTGCCCATGTATGGAATAAATGAACTATAGAGACTTCCCATAAAGGTATATGGCGATGTTGCGTCAAAGGGGCTCCGCTCAACGCGTTGCTCGGCGGCATAGGCAAGATTGAGATGAGCTGTTTCTCGTTCGTAGGCAATTGTTTGGTCAACATTGAGCATGCCGTTACCGCCCGCTGCTGCTGCTTCGGAGAACATATTTACTGCACCACTCGTTAGAGCATCCCCAGCATCTTCGCCAACGGTAGCGCTACTCACGAGGGTGCCCGCCATAGAATTTATGAGCTTACTGAGAATTGGCGCAAGTACAGCAGAAATAACAGGAGCAGCTAAATTTGAGACTAACTCACCGACGACACTTGTCCATCCACCAACAACACTCATGAGAAGCTGACCACCAGTACTATTGATAACCTTGCAGGATGTTTTCAGCGCACCAATATTAGCCCCAAGGGCATTGGCAACGCCACCCATCTTCCGGGCCCACCCTCCGCCAGGGACATATTCCGTCCAGTTGGAGGTACCAGTTGGGGCTATTTCTTTTAGTAAGCCGTACTTGAGACCCATTCCGTCGGTTGCGGCTTTTTTGGTTACATTGCCAGCTTTGTTGACGAGTACAGTAGTCAGAATCGTCCCAAGTACAGCAACGGCTATATAATCTGTTGAGCCAGCTTTAATATTATCTGCCATCGTAAAGAACATCATGGCATAGCTAATGACCTGCGTCATTTGAATGAGGCGAATTGTCTTACTGATAGACTTAGCACCATCTTGCACCATACAGAGGCCACCAGCAATCATAGCGACAATATTACCAGTTTTGCCGACACCGTTTTTGATAATATTGGCAGCTGCTTCCTTAGTAACAGATTTTGTTGCTCCTTCAGTTCCTTCACCTACTGCTTCTTTAGCGGCTTTGCCAACATCGGTATCTTCAGTAACCTTTTCTTTGCCTTCATCGTCATTTTCCTTGGCTTCATATTTGCCTTTCATTTCTTGGCCTTTGGTATTTTTGTCGATGCTTTCGCGGACTTCTTTCTCGCTTTTGGCACCAGCGAGCTTGTTTTTCTTGGTAAGAGAGAATTTTTTTATGACGCCATTGTTAAACACTTTATCGAAGAAAGCGACCCAACGCGGTGCATATGCGCGGTGCATAATTGCTCTGAGCTCAGGCTTCTCATAATATAATTTTTTAAAATCTTTGGCGCTAATTGTTTCCTGGGTGCCATTAGGGTAGGTGACACGCAGATTCTCGATTTTTTCACCGATTGTGGACTTTTTTGCATCAAACCCATCGGAAGCTTTGACGACATTCCCTTCCTTGTCGAGGGCTTCAACATTATTTTTTTCAAATTGCTTTAGCAGCCGATTCGAAACACGATTATAGCGGCATCGTACATTCACAACCGAACAAAGGCCATCGGTTGCAGTGTTTTGGATGCGCTTGAACATCACCTTATTAGCGCGTCGTTCGAAGCTGGTATTTTGTGAATTCCAGTGGTTGGTGAGATTTTCTTTGATATGAAGCAAAAGTAGGCTTGGCCCACCAAAAAATGAGAGCATTGAGCCACCACCAAGCAAAATAGCGCCAAGGATACCCATTGGCCCGCCCTTCTTAGAGAAGATAGCACTCCGCGCCTTGGCAAAACGAGATTTGGGTTCAGAGAGTTTACTGTCTGGCGGGACTACCTTATTGAACCAGTTATTATCGCTCCAGTTACTTCCTGGCGCGCCTTCTTGGCCTCGGACGGAGTTGGCATAGTCGCTGCCAGTTGTACTAGTACTGTTGGCGTTATTATGGGCGGATGAGCCACTCCCGCTATTCTCGCGTGACTGGAGGTCTTGGGCGGTGTTGGATTGGCTATGATCACTACTGCCAGCATGGTTATTCCGACCAGCGAAGGTGTCGTTGCTCCAATGCGTATTCCCCGGATTATGCCGGTCGAGGTCGGGTTTTTGTTGGGAAGGAATAGGGGTAGGCATAATGAACTACGACCTCACTGGCTGCTGGTATAAGCTGTTATTGGCCACTGGGTTGGTGGTAATGAATTGTGTCTCAGTCTCGCTGGCAAAAATGCGGATATGGACGTGGTTTTGCCCAGCAAAGAAGAGGCCATCTCCCACAGGGAAGTTAGATAGACGCTTACGCTCCTCCTCGGTGAGCTTGAAGACCTCAGCTAGCACATCCACCGCACTGGTCGATTGCTTTAGCAAGAGTTGAAGCGAGCTGTTTGCTACAATAGCTCGGCCCTTCTCGCTCCCCATAAAATCCTCTACGTCCTGTGTGATAGTCGTCAGACCCAGAGAGTACTTACGAGCTCGCTTGGCTAGGCTGTGGAGAAATTCTGCCGAGTCTTCGTACTTCATCAACTGCCAGGCCTCATCGACGATCAGCATCCTCCGGCGTTGTACGGTGCGAGCGATATTCCAGATGTGGCTCAGCACAATATACATCGCTACTGGCCGCAGGTCGTCCTCGAGGTCGCGGATATTAAACACCACCATGCTGTTATTGATATCAACATTGCTTTGCTGGCTAAAGATGCCAGCAAAGGTACCCGTGGTGTATTTGCGCAGGCGCTGGGCCAGTGACGGCCCTGCTCCACCCATGTGAAGGAGAGTATCGTAGAGGTCGATGATAGTCGGTGGCTGAGAATTATGTGTTAGTGGATCGCTGGTAATACCAGCCCGGGCGTAGGTATCGATAAGTGCTTGGTCGAGATCGGCCTCTTCAGCTGGGCTGAGCAAGGCAATCTGTTGCCCACCCACCAATGTGCCGCCCAACATAAGCTTGAAGAGCCGCTGCAGGGTGATGAGATTAGCGCGCAGGGCGTCGGTTGCTTCGTCGCTGTCGATTACTCGGGGGAGGTCAAAAGGATTAATTCGCGTATCGCTACTGAGGCTGAGGCGAATGTAACTGCCGCCGACTGCATCAGCTAATTTCTGGTACTCGTTCTCCGGGTCGATGACGAGGATGTCGGTGCCAAGCATCATACTGCGCAGTGCCTCGAGCTTAACGGTGAAGGATTTACCAGCACCAGACTTTGCAAAGACGACCATATTTGCATTCTCAAGGCTAAAGCGGTCGAAAATAACGAGTCCTTGGTTGTGCTGGTTGACGCCGTAGAGAATACCCTCGCCGTCGCTGAGGTCGGCACTGGTAAAGGGAAAGCTCGTGCTCACCGCACCAGTGTTCATGTTGCGGCGGACTTGCAGTTGGTCGGTCATTTGGGGGATGGTGCTGTTGAGGCCTTGCTCTTGCTGGTTGCTGGCGGTCTTGCTATAGACCATATTTTGGCCAAAGATTGTCTCGATGACGTGCTGGACAAAGCTTAGCTCCTCGAGGCTATCGGCATAAAGGGTGACATAGAGTCCAAAGCGGAAGAAGCGTTCGGCCCCAAGCTGTAGCTGGTCGCGCAATTCCTCGGCGTCAGCCAGAGCGGCCTCGCGGGCTGGGTCACGCACCTTACCCTTCTCGGAATTAAGTGCCATATCGGCCTCAAGCTGAGTCACCTTCTTGCGGAGGTTATTAAGGACGATCTCTGTCTCAACAGGGTAAATAAACATGCTAATATCGAGCACTTGGTCGATGTTGATCAATCCTGACAGCCAGCCTGTGTAGAGCTCACGTGGGTAGCCATAGATGTAAAGTGTGCGGCCATACTTGGTGCCAATGCGGAAGTACGTGCTGTGAATCTCGAGACTGCTGGGAGCGATTAAGTCGCGCAGTGTCGTCATCCCCTTGATAAAGGCTTCTTCTACCTCTGCTTGCTCGCGCTCGCGCTGCTGGGCAGCAATGTCGATTGGATCGGGTCGTCGTGCCATTAAAAATCTCCTTTGTGATATGCTGTCGAGGTTGGGACAGCTCCCTCGCCTTTGCGGACGAAGGTGGAAGTCACGTTATTAAAGTCGCCCAGCGGCTCGCGCACTGCCGTGTCGGGGTTATACATGTTGTAATAGAGAGTGCCGAGCTCCTTAGTCTTGAGTTGCACTGCACGCACACCAATCTGCATCAAGCCGTTGAGGATGGTGTCAGCCCGGTTACGAATTTCCTCGCGGGCTCGCTCGTAGGTTTCTTTGCTGATCTTCGTCACGGTGTTGGTATTCTTAGGGGCGAAGAGCTTAGTGAAGAACCCTTTACTCTGGTCGAGAATCGTCCCCTCTCCTGCTGGGTAATACGGGATGACGACGTAGAAACTCTTGTCCATGATGTTGGCGTTTTGCGAGAGGTCGTCGATGAAGTTGATATAGTCTTCCATCAGTACGCTGAGCAGCATGTTGTCTTGGGTGCGCTGGATAGCAACAAGCTTATCCAAATACGGGCCAATATCGACCCGCTGCGAGCGGATGCAGATCTGCACTGGGAAGTATAGCGCATTGAGGAAGTTCTGGTAGCTATACTCTACCCCCTCGCGCTCACGGGCGCTCATCAGGTCGAAGTTAATCGACTCACAGGCGATGACGGCGCGGAAGCTGCCATCACCCATGATGATCATATCATCGCGCAGTTCTGAGAGGAGGAGGCTATTCTGCGTGGTAGCGGGCTTGGGCGGAGCCTTTTTCTTGGTATCTTGAGTAGGCTGATCATTCGTACCACCCTGCACAGCTGGTGGCTGAGCCGGTGTTTGTACTACGGGGTAGTTACTCTGCGGCGGAGCGGGGTACTGCGGATAATTAGCTGGTACCTGGCCCGCTGGCGCAGTGCCCTGGCCTTGGCTATACCCAAACTGGCTGGGTGGCCCAGCTGGTGGCTGTTGATTGTTGGGTGAATTTGGTGACACCACTCTCCTTCTTATTTCTTAGCGCAAAGGGATGACAATCTCATCATCGTCATCATCTTGACTGGCCTGCTCTTGATGTTGAATCCGGTTGGCTTCATTGGCAATGGCAGCAACGGACAAATCAGAGTTGCTGGCTAGTCTAATTATATCAGGCGAGACGGTGTTTGTGCTAGTGTTTGGCGGCATATTGTTGCGTTGCTGGGCGAGCTGCTCCTCACGTAGACGTTCCTCGCGCGTGGGGGTTGTCTTGGCGTAATAGCTGGGGTCGAGCGGCTGGATGACCGACTGGTGAATACTGGGGTATGGGTTGTAGCGCACCGCCATATCGATGACATTTTTGTCATCAGCCAGTGTCGAGCGCTCCCGGTAGGACACGGCGGCTGGGGTGGGTGCGAGAGCTTGTGTGGTTTGGGCTGGTGCGACGGGTGGCTGCTGAGTTGGTACTGGCTGCTGGGAAGGGTGTGGCGTAGGAGTGTGTGGATAATTGGGAGTTGGCGCTGCTGGGGTCGGTTGCTCTGCAGGTGCTGGAGTGAATGGCGGCTGAGTATCGGTAGGAGGTGTTGCTTCAGCTGATGGGTAGCTGGGTGCAGTTGTGGTGCGCGTGGCTGACTTTTGGGGTGGCACAAGCGGCACAGCATCAGTGGTGGGAGCAACGTGCTGGCGCAGGTTGGCATAGATCGTTTCGAAGGATGGTGTCTCCTCTGGTTTGGGCTCTGGCGCAGTTTCTGCTGTGGGTTTAGCCGGTGTGTAGGGCTTACTCAGGGCGTCTGGCAAAACCGAATCGTGTGGAATAACGGCGGGCAGTGCCATTGGTAGAGACTGGAGTGAGTCATGCGCCACATCATCCACTGGCGAAATCTCGTATACCTTGGTAGATTGCTGAGGTGGGTATGGGTTTGGTTGATTTTGGTAAGCGCTAGCGTCGGGTGAAGGAGCTTGCTGACGCGACGATACAGTGCGGTTCTCCGGGAAACTCGTGGACGAATACGACACCGCTGGGCGCTGAGGCTCTGGTGCTGGGTATGGCGGCTCAGGCATACGAGGCTGAGGTGGTGATACTGGTGCAAAACCAGCATCGTCAACTGGTGGCTGGTATGGTGGTGTAACCTGTGGTGGAATAGTTGGAGTTGGCTGTGCTGCTGCCTGGTATGGTTGCGGCTGAGTCTGCGGCCATGCTGGCTGATATGGCACCGGGGCTTGCTGGAGTGGTTGCCCATCAGCTATGGCAGGTAGTGCAGCTGGTGGGGCTTGCATGCGCTCAATGGCGGCCTGGCGCCGGGCTTGATTGGATTGCTCAATGCGCCGCGTCATCGCCCGTGCTTCGCTGCTGTTGTCATCAAACATATCCGAGGTCTGCTGCGCCTCGAAGTAGACGTCACTAATCATCGACCCCTGTGCATCGGGCACGCGGGTGTGGCGGATAGACCAGCCATGGCTATCAGCTAGCTGTGACAGATACGCCAGGCGGCGCTCGGCTTCGTCTTGGCTGAGGTTCTTCGTTCGCTCAATCTCCACTTTCTCGGGCACCGTAATCTCGATTAACGAGTTAATGCCATCAGGTTGCCACATCCGTCGGCGTGGCTTGGTGTAGAATGACACTATCGCCGCAAGGTAGACCTCCATTGGCTGATCCTTGCGCAGTGGCAAAGCTAGCGCACCAAACAGCAGAATAATCGGCACTGGAATGACCGCCAGCGGCAAAAACACCTGTGACAATCCCCACGCCAACGCAATCCCCGCCGCCGCAACTAGCAGATAAATAAACTGGCGAAAGCTAAACGGCCCAAGAATCTTATCCTCTGCCTCTACATCCTGCGCAACCTTATATCTCGACATAGCTTATGTATTTATTATAGCATGAGGGGGATAGATGGACAGTAAAGATGAGTGATTGGTTTACTTTACAGAAGCGAGAGAGGATATTAGATATCTTTCCATTTTCTCATTGCTTGTGCGTGATTATTTACCATTGGGTTACCAAGAATTTCTGGAGATAATTCTGGCGAGTTAAGAGCAGCCTCGACAGCTTGTCCTGTTGCTTTGCGCGCTTCAAAAATATCATTATAGCTAACACGTGGGTCTTTTGAGTGTCTTTTGTTGAGGGCTTCATGTAGATTCCTTGCTGCAGCTCCATCCATTTGTGCGACTTTAGACGCAGTGATTTTGCCAGCATTTGCTGCGTCAGTAACAGCCTTATCGAAGTTAAATTTTCCAGACTGAATATCGGCAATTGCACGACCGGTCACCCAGGGGTTCTTACTAGCCGCACCTGAATCTCGAATACCCTCAGCGAGTGTTTGAAGATCAAAGGCGTCTAGTGGCCCCATTGACGATTCTGGATCAACGGATGCTTCTGCGAGCTTTTTAATCTGATCTGAGTTTCCACCCTTGGCTGCTCGTTGAAGGACAAAACGCCTGTCATATTGAGGCATTTTAGCGCCTTCAAGAATTGGGACAAGCTCGCCCTTCTTGTTTCTCCCCATTATATTTCCACCCATTGCAAGATCAAAATAATCGCCCTGAGTAAGTGATTGCTTTTTGCCCTCAGCATTTACATATTCTATGTTTTCGTATTTTGCTTCAGCGAGGTCCATTTCCTCTTTTGACTGCTGTTTTATAATATTGGCAGCATTCCCTTGGGCGCGTCGAGCTGTCTCTCCAATAGCCCCTGGGACTCTCCCGGCTATATTGTTGATACCGCCCATTGTTTTGCTTCTTGCATTTCTGACCCAGTTTGTGGGGATCCAGTTAGAACCTCTATAGGTGCCCGCTTGTATTTGTGCCCGCCTACGCTCTTTATTTCGTTTACGAGTGGCCATAAGTTGCCCATACATAGAATTATCCAGCCCAGACTGCAATTTCTTCTCAGTAGCATTACCAGCTAGTTTACCCCATCTATCGGCAATATTCGCTAGCCCCATCATTGAGGTCATGAGGCTTGTCAGACGAGAGACCAGGAGAAGTGGCGTGAAGGTAAGAGCAGCAGCAATAATCTGTAATAATACCTCCGACTCACCCTTCATACCATTAATGACCGTTGCTCCTAGGTTGCACGCACCATAGAGCAGGCCAACTGCAGGGTAAAGAAGGAGTAGTGTCTTGAAGAACCCCCACCACTTCTTGAACAGTCCCTCCGTACTTGGTAATAGCAGTGCTACAAAGGCAAGCGGAGACAAGATAATAGTAAAGATAACCAATGCATGCCGTGCCCCAAGTAAGAATACTGTGACTGTGACGGTGACGGCTACAAAGACAAGTCCAGAGATGAGCGCCCCTACAACAAAGAAGCCAACAGTACCAGCAAGAACCAAAGCAGCAAAACCGGTCCACCCATTACCTTTCGTTGCCCAGCCACCCTCTGGGCCACTCCCACCACCACCAAGTGAGGTAATGAAGTTGAACGATGATGACCCAACAATATTAGAGATATCGACAAGAATGCTACATATATAGAAAGATATATTGACGAGGACGATAGTCATAAGAAGCTTGGGTAAAAGCTTCTTAATACCATAATTGCTAATACCAAGACCACTAACCTGTGAGTAGATAACAATCAAGAAAACGATAATAAAGACGATATTGGCAATATCACGAATGCGCGACCAATAGTGAAAGGCCGAGTCGGGGCCACGATCTGTCAATATAAACGAGTTAACTTCAAGTAGCTTGGCCAAAATACCTGCGGAATCGTCTGAGATGTCGGCGAGGAAGTTGACGACGGGGCAGATGATCCAGCCAATACCGTCAATGGCGCAGCGTGATTTGGAATCTTCTCCCCCATCTTTATTTTCTTCACTAGCGCCGGCTGCTTGAGAAGCCTGCTCTCCTGTTCCAGCATTGGTGTTGCCACCTGTGTTGGCTTTATTTTTCTCGGCTTCTTTAATTGCAACCTGCGCTTGCTCTGTGACTTTTTTTGATTTATCTATACAAATTTGTTCATCTTTTACTTCTCCAGCACCAGGCCCTGCTGACAAAGTTTTGTCAGTTGGGGCTGTATATTTTGCTATAACTTGCTGTACTACGTCGTTGTTGCCGTCTTTCCCAATTTTGCTGTAGGATATATATCCATCTTTTGCCTTGTCTGCGAGAGTAGTTTGAGAACTATTAAATTCTGATCGATTTTTCTCATCCTTGACAGAGCATGTACTAACAAAGTCGCTGTAATAGTACGAATATAATTCGCCTGGTGATAGATATTCCTTTGGGTCATCATTTTTTACACCAAGCTTGCTTCTAATTGCTCTGTTCACACCTCCTTGCTTGCCATTAGTCGGCTCCCACCAGTCTCCTCCTCCATCATCTTTTCTATACCCAGCTGCAGTCAGAAAATCTTCAGCGTCTGAAAAACCCCATTTGGGGATACCCTCTTCGTAAATAGCAGTACAAGACATTTCTTTGCCTCCGACAGTGCGTTTCCTACTAAGCTTGGACCCCTGAAGAGAATTACCCGAAATATCTTTGAAATAAAGCCATTTTACATCATCAAAACACCCTGGGTCAAGACTGTTACTGTCCCCATTCTGGCCCATATATAAAACCCACGTCCGAACCTTATCATCATGATCATCAGCATACGCCTTGTGGTCTATAAATACACTAAAACTCAGCACGAGAATAATAGCTAATGGAAAGAGTGAAAAGCGCTTTAGCTTAGATACAAGAGAGTTTGTCATACACTACATATAATACACAAAAATAAGTAAGAAAACCAGCCAAATAACGTAAGTAATGTATGATATTTGGCTGGTCTTTGCTTCAACAAGGGCTATTGTTCTTCGACATCGTTGAGAGGCGCAGTAATCTCTGGTTTTATAGCGCGAGCCTCGTCGCTTTTGTCGTCTGTTGGATAGAGGTAAGACATGCGAGGGAATGAATGCACTGTGTATTGGCCCGTTTTTCGATCGTTTTTAGTTATTTGCCTTTGGCGCTCAATACCTGCGTCGTATGATTTTTTATCCTTATCCTTTTCTCTCACCTCTTGTACTTCGCAATATGCTGCCGAATATACCTGGGGTTGATTGGTTTCTTTGCCGTCGTTGATTGGGAATGGGTCTTCGTATGGTGCCATTTGGGCGCATTTCGTAACGCGGAGAACTATGCGGTCTTCTTCCTTCGGTTTTTTGCCTTTCGTATGAGCTTCATAGGCAGCTTCGACAAGGCGGCCATAATAACCGTGGGGTTTTGATTGGTTTTTATCGCCGCCATCTTTACTCTCATCATTGGAACCTCTAACAATGTTAGAATGTGGGACGTCTATATAATCTGCCAAGCACCGCAGCACTGGCCATGCGTCGACTTCTCTACCCTCTGCATTTGTGAATAAAGCATTTGACTGAGCATCATCACAGAGATCACGGAAAAGTCGATCAACATTATCAAACCACGCAATTGCCAACTCTTTTGACTGGTCAGCACGTGATTCGGTAAGAATTGTCATGACATTGGGGTCAAGATTGTTACTAAAGAAGGTTTTACACGTGAGCCCTTTGTCATAGTCATTTAAGGTATCCCACCTGTTAGAATCGAATTCGCTGAGATTTGCGAAATTATACGACCGGAGGGGCTTGGGTCGCTCACTACTTGGTGTGCCAGGCTCTACCGGCTCTTGGGTAGGTGACGGAGTTTCTGTCGCCGTGGCAGATGGGGTTGCTTCTGGGCTCGAGCTTGGAGATTCTGATGGAGAGGGTGTTTCTGAAGAGGCTGAGCTAGATCGGCCACGACCTAAAAGAGCTGCTGATAGACCTGCTCCAACAGCCAAGGCTGCACCACCGAGACTCAAACCGAGAAGGAAATCTCGTCTACGGGGTTTTTTTTGTTCATGTGAGGCTGCACTATCTGGTTCTTCAGATCCGCTAGCGTTTGCCGGATAACCATTGTATTTGTCTGTCATAAGCTTCAATCCTCCCCAATACAGGATTAGTGGTTATGTGTGCTTATTGTATGCGCACTTGCGTTTCATGCTACCATTGTTTGCGCGGCAGGTCAAATATTTTTTGGCCTCTGTTGAGGAAAATGAATGGCGCATGCACACAGAGGTTAGTATAGAAATATATTCGAACGATATTTTTTGGAAAAAATGGGAGATATTTTATACATACCGCATGATAAAGAAAATATGGTGGTTTGCAACCACCTAATCATGTAAGAATAAATAATATTCATCCTCCCTCTATATTTGTATTTAAAATATATAACGATACAGACTGACAAATATAATACCAATACACACGCTCATAGGTAAAATACTTGCATGAGCAAATTGCAATATATCCGAGCAACTCATACATATTGCCACCCCACCCTACATCCGCTATAATACAGAGGTACGGAGAGGTGCAAGAGTGGTTGAATTGGCACGCCTGGAACGCGTGTGTGGCGGCAACGTCACCCAGGGTTCGAATCCCTGTCTCTCCGCCATATCAGCGCCAGGCGGCACGCTGCCATAGAAGTGCGCTGCTGATTCGTCTTTTGGCATGATGCGTGGCTATACTGCATATTTTTGTGCAGATTGGGCTTGCAGAAATGTTTTTTGACAGTTTATACTAAAGGATAATTATGGTACGATCTTCTACACCAGTTATAGAACTCCGAGGCCTCACCAAGCAGTATGGTCTGGGCGACGCTGCCCAAAATGCCTTGGACAACGTCGACCTGCGAGTCGAAAAAGGCGAATTCATCGTAATCATGGGCCCCAGTGGTTGCGGTAAGACGACATTGCTCAATATCATGGGCTTGCTCGACCGCGCCGATAGCGGCGAGTATTTTCTTGATGGAACATCGGTGGCCACGCTGAGCAAGCGCCAGCACGCCCGGATTCGCTCGCGGCAGATTGGCATCGTCTTCCAGAGTTTTAACCTGATTAATCGCCTAACGGTGCTTGAGAATGTTGCCCTTCCCCTGAGTTATCGTGGAGGGATGCGCCGCGTCAAGCGTCTGGAGCAAGCCAGTGCAGTGCTGAAGAATTTCCACCTCCAAGAGCGCGAATATTACATGCCGTGGCAGCTTAGTGGTGGACAGGTGCAGCGTGTGGCAATTGCTCGCGCCCTGGTAAATCACCCGTCGATTATCCTAGCTGATGAGCCAACTGGTAACCTCGATAGCCGTTCGAGCCATATCATCATGGAAGAACTGGCTCAACTACACCGCCGGGGTAATACCATCATTATGGTGACGCACAACCCGAACCTCACGAGCTATGCTAGCCGCGTGATTAAGATGCTTGATGGGCAGATTGCCAGTGATGAGCAGATGCGCACCACTGCTGCCACGCCAACACCAGTGGCTCGCAAGCCACGGGTTCGCCGAGCGGCACCTGCTGGCAAGACTACACCGACGATTGCGCACGGCTCGGCATCGGCTGCTCAGCCAGCTGTACCCGTCAAGGCAATTGCTCGCGGTCGTCCCGCCAAGGCTACGGCACCAGCAACGACAGCGCCAACAGTGGTCGACTACGAAGATCCGCACACCCAAGATGGCCCAACTATTGAGCCTATGCCAGTTGCCCCACCAGAGGTGCCGCCAGCCTTGCCGGCCGCGCCGCAGGCTCCGTCGGTAGCGCAGCCTGCTCTGGCACACTCTGCTGCGCCGGCTCATACAACCTCAGTTACCCCGGCTCAGTCTACACCAGCTTTGCCAGCGCAACCTACCCCAGCTCAATCCCAACCAGCTGCACCACAGCCAACCAACCAACCTGCAGCACCAGTGGCCCATACTGCAGCTCAGCCATCATCTACGTCGTCTGCTGTATCGGTCGCTCAGCCAGTTGTGGCTACACCGGCTCAGCAGCCCGCTACACCATCGTCTGCTCACCAATCTAGCACAAAGGAGCCCCAGGCATGATAATTATTGACCATTTCGAAAATGCAAGCAGCAGCTTCCGGCGCAACCGCGGCCGTAATTTGCTGGCGACGCTGGGTGTGGCAATTGGCGTGGGTAGCATCGTGGCGATCTTGGCGCTGAGTGGTGGCCTGCATAATATTATTTCTCAACAGGTGTCTGAGCTTAATAATAACCTCATTGTCGTGCGCCCTGGTGTACAAGATAAGAGTTTCTCGTCACTGGCGAGCTCGGTCGCGCAATATAATTACAATACCAGCACCATCACCGAGTCCGATGTCGAGGCGGTACGCAAGATGCCACATATCCGCGCTGTAGCACCAATGATGACTTCTGAGAATAAGCTCAAGGGCGATGGTCGAGAAGCTAATGCGACTGTTGTGGCGACCTCGCCAGATCTTGCCATTACGAGCCAGCTTGCACTGCGCGATGGCGATTTCCTTGAGGGTGGCACACACGACGCCAAGCCAGCGGTGCTTGGCCCAAAGCTGTCGGTGCAGCTGTTTGGTACAGAGCAGTCAATTAGCCAGACCTTCAAGATTCGCGGCAAGGAATTCATCGTCGTCGGGATATTGCGCGGTGTAGAAAAACCGCTGAATTATAACAATGTCGATTTCGACAACGCAGCTATCATCACCACTGAGGCAGGTAAAAAAATTCACAACGGCCATACACAGATTCAGCAGATCAACATCCAGGCTGATGCGTCGCAGCAGGTCGGGCAGATTGCTCAGCAAGTTAAGGACAAGATTAAGCAAAATCACCAAGGGGAAGAAGACTTTACTGTGGCAACGGGCGATGCGATCAGCCAACCAACCAACCGGCTCTTCACAGCACTAACCCAGGTGTTGACGCTGATTGCAGCCATCTCGCTGGTGGTTGGTGGCATTGGTATCATGAACATCATGCTGGTGAGCGTGGTAGAGCGCACGCGCGAGGTGGGTATCCGCAAAGCGGTTGGTGCGACTGATGGTAATATCATCACGCAGTTTGTTATTGAGGCGCTGGCGATTAGTTTGCTTGGTGGTATCCTGGGCTACATCCTGGGCTACATAGTGGCGCTGAGCTTTAGCGTCTGGCTGTCCTTCCCGCCAGCACTGGAGTGGCAGACAGCGGTGATGGCAATTGGTCTTGCACTAGCGGTTGGCCTCACCTTTGGTCTCTACCCAGCTATCCGTGCCGCGCGCAAGAACACAATTGAGTCGCTACGGCAGTACCATTAATCGACATAGTTATGTTGACACAGAACCCGCCAGGAGAGTGGCGGGTTTTTACTTGGCTTTCTATCCTACTCTACTCTAAATATAGAGTTTTGAAGTGTGAAGTTTGACATTTCAAGATATACTGCCCCTTCCCTGCTTCACGCCATTCAACACGCCAAGGTAGCAGCTAGCAAATTCTGCTAGTATCATGCCATGTAATACCTGCTCTACCTCTGTCTCGCCAGCAAGCAAGATAGACTTTGCATGGGGTCTGCGGCCACTGAGGCGGCGATCGAGCACCGCCATGCGCTGCTGGGTAGTGGTGTCATTCTCCCCCACTAGGTCGAATAGCGCAAATGGCTTATCTACCGGATGACTTAGCCAGCCATGAGCATCAGCGTGCTCTGCCTCAGTAAGGGTGGTAGAAAAGGCTACATTATGCGCTCGTTCCTGCCAACACCATTGCCACCACTGGGCCACTGGCGCGAGCGCTCCACTGCTACAAAACACTGCTGTCTTGCCCGCCGCCTGGCGTGCGAGCTGCTTGGCGAGGTTATGGGTGGTCGACACGGTAGCGCCCCACTGCTGCAGCACGTTGCTCACATGCCCTGCTCTATGGACTATAGTATCCACTACGTTACCATCCAGCAGGTGGTAAGCCGCCAGCAACCTACCAAGCGTCGTGAGTATGCGCTGCCGCTCCACCTGCCCTTCCCTATGAGCAATTGGCATAATAGTGGCTGTAGGATATACTGCAGCATACTCAGCCACGGCAGCAGCATGAGTGAGTAGAATAGCTAGAGCGGCGTGCTGCTGTGTATCGCGCAATATATTTTTCACCTGGTCAGGTGAGATGCCAGCCTCGATAATAATCACCAAACTCTGTGCACTCACAAATGGTGGTACTGCTGCTGCCTTGCAGCACAGTACAGGCACAGCCATGTGAGGCTGCACGAGCTGCTGAGCGACGTGAGCCAGCACTGCACCACCATCCGTTGCTATAATAACAACATTATGAATATCATGCTGGGGTGATATGTGTGAGAGCTGATTTGCTACCTCTGTTGGTAGCGTCGTTTGTTTCCATAATGTTGCAACGTGACGCAGAGTGGCCTCGGCACCACGTTGAAGTAATATGGTCTGGTCATCAAGCATAATCGTCTCCTTCTGCTTGCAAGAGTATACCCTCCCATGATACATTAATTAGCAGAGAATCATAAGCATATTTGGAGACAGGTGGGAACCATGAATATCAGCACTACATCACAATCAATTACCGACGATCAAGAGCTTGCCAAGGTGCTTGCTGGGATCGGTCCACAGGTAGGCACAGCAGCGTCGCAGCGGTCGCAGGCGATGATGTCGGGGCAAGGTGCTGGCCGTTCATCACTCTCGGGTATGTCGGGCAATATGGGTTCGTCGGTGCCAGTCATGTCCTCGCAGCAGCAATCTTCTCAGCCTGCGCCCAGTGGTGAGGCGCTCAATGGCGTGAAGCAATCGGCGATCAAAGAGCTGCGCCCACTGGTGGATAAGCTCAATGTCAGTCCAGATGAGAAATTCGATACCTATTTGCTTTTGATCCGTTCGACAGACGACAAGAGTTTGATCGACCCAGCGTACCAAATTGCCAAATCCATCCGCGATGAAACCCGCCGCGCCCAAGCGCTGCTCGACATCATCAAAGAGATCGATTATTTGTCGCAGCGGTAACGACTTATAGAGTAAGAATAGGCATTATCACCACTGATGTGGTGATTTTGTTATGGTGCTAAAAATGATATATAATACAAACACAACCATGACAAAGACACACCACCATAAGTCACACCATACACATAAACGCAAACGCTATGATATTGATACAATGCCGTCGCTTATATCGCCGAGCCAATGGTCGACGTCTTCTTCGAACATCAAAAAGCAGCTTGTTACCGTTGATGCAGCGCTGAAGAGCCAAAAGCCACACCTTGCCTACCTCGTCGAGCAGCAGGGTCGCAATTGGAGTGAGGAAAAACGCCGCCAGCGACGCTCGGTTGCCCTGGGAGAAAGTGCTGTGACGCTTGTGCAGCACTATGCGAGCAAAGAACAGTGGTCGCATGTCGATATGGCGCGGCTGCTCGCAGCGTATCCTGGCTGGGTGGAGGCGACTGAACAAGATGATACGACGCTAACTCGACAAGAAAATAAACAGCGGATCAAAAAGCTCACACACTTTAACCATGCCCTGCGCGATGTGATAGACAACGCCACACACTCTTGTGAGACATGGAAGTCGATACCGTCTGTATCAGATATAGTTAACGGCTTAGAAGCAGTGTGCCCAGGCAATAAGCATACTCAAAACAAGCAAGATCGAAAAGATATGCTGTATGCGACAGTAGCGGGCATTCGCAATGAAGTGCTTTTTATGCGGGTGCTGGATGAAGCGGGCATTGCCTATGAGCCAGGTACGGCCAACCAGGATATGCGCGGGATAGATATGATAGTGAATGGTAAGCTTATTGACCTCAAGTCGTCTGAATACTACGAATATGAGGCCCAGGAAGATGCTGCTGAGCATGATGATGACGGGCGGATCTTTTTCTTCCCTGGTGTGGAGGGGTATGAATACCGTAATAAATTAATGTTGCCGAAGGAAAAAATTATTCAGGTTATGCCACGGGTGGTAGCCCGCATGTATAGCCATGGCATTCTAGATAAGCCAACACAACAGAGGTAGATTCCACCACAGACATGCGACCATAACAGAGGTAAAGGAGGTGCATTGCTATATGCCACACGAAATACCACGGCAGCCGTCAAATGAAGACTACGAGAGGCACTCAGTACTCAAAGAGTCAATTTCTCGATCGATTTTTGAAAGAAGGCCATGGCCCTATAGTGGGGCTGAGAATGAGACGAGGCTGCTTTCTATCCAGTGGATGTCGCTACAGTGTGCCGAGGATGGCTGGGTAGCAATTGGTCTGACCACTGATGGGCGCTATGTAAGAGTAAATATCAGCAATAATACAGAAGATGTGATACTTGAAGTAGAGGCCAAACAAGCTGATGGAGAGACAGACATTTCATAGAGCAGTCAGAGCAGGTATCCGCAGGGTAAAAAACACTAGCTTAGATTGCCGATGTACGCTTGTTGTGGCGCGAAGTTGGCTTTTTCTTGCGCTTGGCTTTGTCTTTGGCTTTAGGTCGAGGTTTGCTAGCGTCTTTTGTGCGCTTGCTCTTGCCTCGCGCTGGCTTCTTCTTCGATGCTTGCCGCTCGTGGATAGCGTTTCGTACCTCTGTTATTTCGTCCCAGGGGTGGGTTCCGTCGGCGCGTTCGATGGTTTTTTCATGGCCTTTGCCGAGGAAGACAACGGTGTCGCGGGTGGTGCGGGCACGGCGAATAGCAAAGCGGATGGCCTCAGCGCGGTCGTGGATGAGGAAGAGATCGGTATCTTGGGTTTTGCCAGCGGCTTCTGCGCCTTTGGCGATTTGGGTGAGGATGTGTTGCCCATCGACATCGCGGTCGTCTTCTTCGGTGAGAATAAGCTCGTCAGCAATTCGCCCTGCGATCTTGCCTTGGATGGCTCGCTTGGACTCATCGCGCCGGCCAGCCGAGCCAAACAGGACGATCAGCTTGCCTTTCGTGCTCGCTCGCACACTACCGAGGAGCCGCTCAAAAGCGTCGGGTGTGTGGGCAAAATCAACAATAGCAGAGAATGGCTGCCCAGCATCCACGACTGTCATGCGGCCATCCACCCCAGTGAGTGCAGCCAGGCCGTGCTCGATCTGCGCCCGGCTTAAGCCCACCTCGTGCCCCACCGCTACTGCGGCTAGGCTGTTGACGATGTTGAACTCACCCGGCATATTGATGGTGATGTGGTGCATCTCCCCCATGAGCCACACGTCGTAGCGGCTACCCGAGGCGGTTTGGGTGATGTTAGTCGCCCGGATGTTGCCGTCAGCGATGCCGTAGCATAGGCTACGGGGCACGGCTTGCTCGAAGACTGCTGCTGATGGGTCATCCGCATTGATAATGCCAACCCGCCGCGCCAGCTTGAAGAGACGCGTTTTGACGGCGCGGTAGCGCTCAAATGTCTTGTGATAATCGAGATGCTCGTGCGTGACGTTAGTCATGACGGCAATGTCGATCGGGACGCCAAAGATGCGGTGCTGCGCCAATGCGTGGCTCGTCACCTCTAGCACTACCCACTGCACATTATGCCGCCGAAACTCCGCCAAACGCTGCTGCAACAGGGGTGCAGACACAGTGGTCATGTGCTCGGTTTGCGGTGTGATGTCGCTGTTTACCCCATAGGCCACCGTCGTCATTAGGCCGACATTGTAGCCTGCTTCGACCAGCATGCGGTGGATCATAAAGCACGTCGTGGTCTTGCCGTTCGTCCCTGTTACGCCAATGACGTGCATGCCCTGGGCTGGGAAGCCTTGGTTGGCTGCTGCTATAGTGGCTTCAAGCAGCCGATAGCCTGGCTCTAGCGCCGCCAGCACGCTGGGTGGGAGAGTATTCTTGAGTGTTTGTTTTAGAGAAGAAGATGCCATGGCACATATTATACCACTTTTGGTAGTATTTAAAACCATGAGAGGCATGATTTTTTGAGCAAGTAAATATGCTAAGATGAGGGCTGTAAAACACTCGCTTCCAGACCATTATAAAGGTGAATATCTCTCTAATATTCATCGTGTGCGCCTGGGCTAAGATTGATTATTGCGATTGACCCACACGCCATCGGATGAAGGGATTGGCTGGTGGAGCTAACACTGCAAAAGTGAGATTATACGTATTTTCTACACCATTTTTATTTTGGAGTAAGTTTTCTGCGTTGTGTACCCTCCTTTGCTATAATAACCCTATGAAGATTCTTGGGATTGAGAGCAGCTGCGACGAGACGGCGGCTGCGGTGGTGGCCGATGGGCGGCACCTGCTGAGTAGTGTCGTGCACTCGCAGATAGATATTCATGCCCAGTATGGCGGCGTGGTGCCAGAAGTAGCGGCGCGGAGCCATATTGAGATGATTACCCCGGTGATTGACCGCGCCTTGGTCGAGGCAGCGTGCAGCTGGGATGAGATTGATGGCATTGCGGTGACGTATGCGCCTGGGCTGGTAGGGTCACTATTGGTCGGGACACTGGCGGCGCGGACGTTGGCACTTGTGCACGAGAAGCCGCTCTACGCGATTCATCATGTGGAGGCGCACGTCTATGCCAACTTTGTGGTGGAAGATGGTCGGCCAAAGCCCGAGCCAGCTTTAGCGCTACCCGCTGCACAGCCGAGCTTCCCTATGCTGGCGCTCATCGTCTCTGGTGGGCATAGTCAGTTGGTGTTGTTTCGTGCGCATGGTGACTATACACTACTTGGCCAGACGCAGGATGATGCTGTAGGCGAAGCCTTCGACAAGGTAGCAAAGATCATTGGTTTGCCCTACCCTGGCGGCCCGGCCATTGCTGCTGCCGCTATGCATGGTGACCCGCAGCATTACGCGTTACCCAAGGCGCGGATGCATGGCCAGTACGATTTCTCTTTTTCAGGCCTTAAGACGGCCGTGCTGCGCCGAATGCAAGCTGAGGTGGGCAAAGATACCTCTTTTCCTTCGCACGAGCTCCCAGCGCTTGTCACGCCGCAGCAGCGCTATGATATGGCAGCGAGCTTCCAGCGTGTAGCGGTAGAGACATTGGTAGATAAAACGGTGCTGGCGTATGAACACTATGCGCCACGCTCCGTCGTGATTGCTGGTGGTGTGGCGGCCAACCAAGAACTCCGCCGCCAGCTGCGCACCGCCCTGCCCTGCTCCATTAGCTACGCACCGATGGCCTTTTGCACGGACAATGCAGTGATGATTGCTACCCTCGGCTACTACTACGCCCAGGCTGGCCACACAGTCGATCCATACCTGCTCGAAGTGCAGCCGAGTTTGTCGATGCGCGAAGCAGTGTGGGCTGATATTTAGCCTTCTTTTGCGCGAATCTGCCTGGCTAGCGCTGCAGCAGCTACAACAGTTTCATCGAGTGTGTGATAGATCGGGAGCTCTGGCTGCTCGAGGTGTGCTTGTGTTTCGATGTCAAATGGTCGGTCGAAGCTTTTGCCAATGCCAAGCACAATGGGCGAGCCGCGTCCGAGTTCCTTACCAAGCTCTAGTGGTGTAATGATGCCCGGCCCCTTGACGAAGTAAAACATGACCACACGTGCAAGCTGCAAATTTCGGTGCTCCCATGTGATCTGCTCCTTCGCAATATCACCAACGCGCGGTATTCCTTCCGGGCGTCGTGGGTTGGCAATAATGAGCTCTTCGTCACATGATTCTGTTTGCTCAATATTTTCTAATAATTTTTCTGCTTGTTTTTGCCAATCTTCTGCCCCAGAAATAGGGCCTGCAACGAAGATGTCTGGTCGTAATTCTTGCATAGATAACGCTGATGTTGGGCGTTTGACGAGCATGGCAAAATAGTATCATGGACTACTGCAAAGATCAAATATCACAGACACGAAAAATAAGCTGAAGATCTGCAAGTCGCGGATTTTTTATCTTACCGTAAGGTGAATGCTATCTACCACGGTGCCTAGTAGTGTAGATATTGTTACGAAGGCAGTGCTCTACCGCGCTATAATCTTTCGCGCCGCACGCATGAAACGAACCACCTGATGTATGAATGGTCGAGCAATATATTCATAGCAACCAGCGCGTTCCTCCAGCTGGCCACCAAAGCCTTTCTTAAAGTGATACACTCCCTCTTGCTCGGGGAAGCCGTTGAAGTTTCCGCTTGTGCCGTAGAAGTTATAGCGCTGAGCGCCAAGGCTGATGGCACGGCGCATTGCTGCGTATTGCAGGGCGTATGAGCCAGAGAACTTGGCATGCTGATCGTCCGACCCGCTAAGAAAATACACCACCTCGTTATCGCTCGTGTGCATGAATATGGCGGCGGTCAGCGGCAGGACGTCCCCATTGGCTGCCTGGCGGAGTGTTTCGTAATCTGCCAAGCGTTTGGATACCGCAGTGAGCTGATTGTCGAGCTCCTTCACCTGTCCCTGCTTGTCTGGCTCAGCTGCCAGCATATCGCGCTTGGCTTGCAGTGCATCCTGCTGGCCGCTGAGACGGGCTTGGTAGCCAGCAAGGTCGAGCTCGGCAATCAGGAACCACGCCTGCTTGCGGTGAAAGGCGCGGAACAATTGCTGATAAAACGCTTCGTTGCGTCCTGAGAAGCCACGCCGCGTGCCAGTATCGATTAGCAGCTTCGCAAACGGGACGAGATCGTCCACTGCAGTAATCTCGCGTACCGCCACACCATACTTGGTGGCCGCCTTGACGCAGCTGCGTGTCTTAGCATCGAAGCTCTTGAGTAGTGCTGCGTCGTCGTGATAAGGCGAAAGATCTTTGGCAAAGAACCAGCGCACATAGCGTGCGTTGTGGTCGGTCTGCTGCGGGGGGATAGCGCGAAAGCCTGCCTTTTCTAATTGTTGCAGCGCCTTGGTCGTGCCTGCTACTTCGAGAAGCTGAGTAGGGTCACTTCCCTGCCGTAGGATGAGTGGCGGCTGAAGCCGAAGTAAAATACCTTTATGTGCTTTGACATATTTCTTAAGTTCTGTCAATAATGTACTGAGCACGGCTGGGTTGTGATAATCCACGAGCGGTCCTTGCAAACATTCAAACTCGCTATAGCCCAAGGTGTGCCACTCATATAACACGGCAGTAGCTACCAAGCGATCATCCTCAGTAAACAATCCCAAATAATGTGGCTGCCAGCCCAGCTGTGCCACTCGCTTGGCATTAGCGGCTGATTGGACGAAGCTCCCTAGTGGATGTTGCGCAACAAATTGCTCGAGAGTGGATGGATCGATGGGCTTTAGCTGCATAATGATAGCGATAGTATAGCATTTTTGAGTGGTGAGAGGAAGAGAGCGATGGTAATGAGCGACATACAATTGGTTATAACGAAGGAGTTTAAAGAGATAATACCTTACATCAGACTTATCATTTTGTTGTGGTGTTCATGAATGTGTTTTTGCAATAATCATCAGTGAAAATCCGCCGCAAAGTTGCTATACTAATGTTATGAAACATTTTTTACAGACTGAGGCATGGGAGGCCTTTCAACAAGCGCAGCAGCGCCATACGGTGCGGCGAGTAGACAAAGGGTGGCAGTATTATGGCATTATTGAGCACGGTCGGCTCAACCATCGGTTGTATGTACCCTATGGGCCCGAAGCAGATAATGATGCAGCCCAGGAAGCTGCACTCAAGGATATTATTGCCACAGGGCGGCAATATGGTGCAGATTTTGTGCGGGTCGACCCCCGAACGACGCGGCTTGAACAGCTGCAAAATCTCGGCTTTCGCAAAGCAAAGAGTCTCCAGCCAGACCGAACGATTATTAATGATGTGACGATGGATCACGATGCGATCCTGGCTAATGCCAAACAAGCGGTGCGTTACACCTGGCGCAAAAATCAGAAGGCAGGGGTGCGCTTCCATACTAGTTATGAGCCAGCAGATATCGAGATTTTTCTTAATATGATTCACGATGTTGCCAAGCGTACTGGCATGCAGCCTCATAGTGATGCCTACTTTCGTCAAATGGCAGAAGTGCTTTTCCCACGTAAGGCAGCTGGCCTGATGTATGCCACGCTAGAGGACAAGCCAGTTGCTAGCCTGATATTCTTTAGTGATGGCACGACGATGGCCTATGCCCATGCTGCGTCCTACACCGCCCAGCGCAACCTCAGCCCAGCTACAGCACTAGTGGTATCTGCTCTCTTCTATGCGCACGATACCGGGCACAAATTCTTTGACTTTTACGGCATTGCGTCAGACGATGTGCCAAAGGATCACCCCTGGGCGGGCTTCACGCACTTTAAGAAGTCGTTCGGGGGTACGCCAGTGGATTACATCGGCACCTGGGAGAAACCTCTCCACCCACTGCGTTACCGGTTGTATCACCTCTACCAAGCGATGTATCAGCACATGCGCAGTCTGCGCCAAGCATCGTATCGCCGCTCGCATAAGTAGTTGGTAGAGAGATCACTTAGAAGAAGACGCTCTAGCTGGGCGTCTTTTTTTTTATTTCTTCTGCCCTACTCTACAGACGTGACTTCAGATGGATGATGATATGAGATCCATATGATGATGTGGGGCTATAGAGCTTGATGAAATTGCGCATTATTCACGTGAAATGAGGATATGTATAGGTGAGAAATTGGGCTATCACTTCCCTACTGTAATTCAATTTTGGTTGTAACTATGATAAACGCAATTTATCTTCATCTCTGATTTATTATTCATACTTCCCTTTTGCATTGTATGAAGCGCGTTGATGAATGCAGCATGATGGTATGTGAGCAGACATTTGCAGTGCAGAGATTTCTGCTGCTTTCTGGTAGTCTGCCCATTCCTCATGTTCTACTGGATGAGATAGTAAAATTGTAATTGCTTTAGTCGCAGGTCGTCACAAGGTGCACCTTCCACGTGAAAAACTACACAATGGGAAACTATCAGAACAAGTGACTGCTCGATAGTGACTAATTTGCAAAGCGAGAAACAAATCATATCATCTTAATCAGCTGCGTCTTAGCCTCATCACTAACCCCTGTCATCTCTGCCATTGAACCATCAAACGTGCTATACTAGGTAGCTGAAGTTGCACCAAAAAATCGGCCTGGCAGATGCTGCACTCATATTTTCACGTGAAGTATTGACCGCGCCGTTTTCGTGTGAAAAGTATCAATAATCTGTAAGGAAGCCATCGCCATGAAACTTGCCAAGACCTACAACCCTAACGAATACGAGCCAAATATCTACGCTATGTGGGAGAGTGCTGGCGTGTTTCGACCGAGAGGAGAGGGCACACCGTATAGCATCGTGATGCCGCCGCCCAATGCCAATGGCAACCTGCATGTCGGGCATGCCCTTGGCTCAGCCTTGCAAGATATCTTAGTGCGTTACCACCGGATGAAAGGCGATGATGCGGTGTTTATTCCTGGGGCAGACCACGCTGGATTCGAGACGTGGGTGGTGTACGAGCGCGAGCTAGAGAAGCAGGGTAAAACGCGCTTCGATTACTCTCGTGATGAACTGTATGCGCAGGTGTGGGACTTTGTCGACCAGAAGCGGGGCGATATGGAGCTCCAGCTGCGCGCCCTTGGCGTTGGGGCCGACTGGGAAGATATGGTCTTTACGCTTGACCCTAAGGTGGTGGAGACGGTCTATGGTACCTTCAACAAGCTGTGGCAAGATGGGCTGATCTACCGCGGTGAGCGGATCGTCAACTACTGTACCAAGCACCAGACCAGCTTTGCTGACATCGAGGTGGTGCACAAGACGGAGAAGTCTAAGCTGTGGCGTATTGCGTATCCATTACTCGATCATATTGGTGAAATTATCGTTGCTACGACGCGGCCTGAGACGCTGCTGGGAGATACCGCCATCGCTGTCAACCCGGCAGATGAACGCTACAAGAAGTTGATTGGTACTAAGGCGCTGCTCCCACTGGTAGGGCGCGAGATACCGATTATTGCTGATGAATATGTTGATGCGTCATATGGCACTGGTGCGGTGAAGATCACGCCAGCTCACGACCCAAATGACTTCGAGATGGGGCAGCGGCATGGGCTGCCAGTGGAGCAGGTGATTGGCTTCGATGGGCGAATGACGAATGTACCCACGCCATTTGATGGCCTCACCACGACGGAGGCGCGCCAACGGGTGCTGGAGGCGCTGGAGCGCGAAGAGCTGCGCCGTGGCGAGGAGGAGCTGGAGCACTCGGTGGGGCACTGCTACAAGTGTGATACTGTCATTGAGCCGATGGTGAAAGAGCAATGGTTTATCTCGATGCGGCCATTGGCGGATGCAGCGATTGCTGCTATTGAGCGCGGTGATGTGACCTTCACTCCTGCCAACAAAGGCGAGGTGGTCATCAAATACCTGCGCGAGATCAAAGATTGGAATGTCAGCCGGCAGATCCCGTGGGGGATACCCATTCCAGCCTTCCAGAGCACGACCGACCCAAGCGATTGGATCTTCAACATAAACGTCAACGAAAAAGAAATAGTTGTAAATGGCACAACATACCGCCGGGAAGAAGATACACTTGATACCTGGTTTAGTAGTGGGCAGTGGCCATTCATCACCACCGACTATTTGCAAGATGGGCCGCTGGCGAAATTCTACCCCAACGCAGTAATGGAGACGGCGGGAGATATCCTCTTCTTCTGGGTGGCGCGGATGATGATGCTTGGCCTGTACTGCACGGGGCAGGTGCCGTTCCGCCATGTGTATCTCCATGGGCTGGTGCTGGATGAGCATGGGCAGAAGATGAGCAAAAGTAAGGGCAATGTGATCAACCCAATGGAGGCGATCAGCCAGTACGGTTCAGACGCACTGCGCATGGGGATTATCGCTAGCCGCTCAGCCGCTCAGCCGCAGGCCTTTAACACCGGCAAGGTGGTGGCAGCGCGCAACTTTTGTAATAAATTATGGAACATTGCTCGCTTCATCGAGGCGCAAGTGGGAGATACGCAACCGGTGCATGTGCCAGTGCCGCAATCGATGGCTGATCATTGGATTATCCGACAGCTGAGCAAGGCAGGGGAGACGATGGAGCAGCAGCTAACGCAGTATCGTTTTGCCGAGGCGGCAGAAACGCTCTACCATACGGTGTGGGATGATGTAGCCGATTGGTATATTGAGGCAGCTAAGGTGGAGCAGCACGCTGATATGCTGGTGTGGGTGCTCGATACGTGTCTGCGCTTGGCTCACCCGTTTGCACCATTTGTAACGGAGACGATTTGGCAAAGCCTGAGCTGGCATAACGACCTGCTGGCGGCAGCGCGCTATCCGCAGGCTGAGAAATACAATGAGCTGCAAGCAGCTGAGTTTGGCCGGCTCAAGCGGCTCGTGACCGAAGCGCGCTACGTAACGAGTGAATTGCCAGGCAATGAGCGCTACACACTGCTCTATATGGATGACGCGCTCGTAGCGGACAATGCCGAGCTGGTGCGGCGTTTGGCTGGCCTAGCGGCGGTGGAATATACTGATGTAGCACGAGGGCTGCGCTTGGCAGCCAGTGGCCGGGATGCTTGGCTTGATGTGAGTGACGAGACGCTCTATGAGCACCAAACGAACCTCGAGAAGCGTTTAGTTGTAGCGCGCAATGACGCCGCCAAGCTGGAGGCACGCCTAGCAAACGAACGCTATACAAGCCAAGCACCCGCTCATTTGGTGGAAGAATCACGCCAGCAGCTGGCAAGCAAGCAAGCGTTGATCGAGCGGCTGGTGAAGGAATTGCAGGTGATCGAATAGCAGTAATGCAAACTTAATAACTTGTGCTAATAGAGAAGGCTACCGTCGATGTGAGATGGCAGCCTTTTTGATGAGTAGAGATATTGAAGAATGTTGATTTAACCTCTTGCGTTCTCAATGACAAAAGGGCACTTGGTGGTAAGGAGGGAAGTGCGAGCACAGACAAAGGGATTATTGTGATGACGAGCTATATTAACCTGAAGCTGAAAAATCTCACCGCATCACTCTTTCAATTCGTACCATTCTTTTTCTGAGACTTGTAGTGAGTAAGGCTTACGAAGAGTGTTCATCGCATGGATTTTATAAGCATACATATGCTGCGACAAACAGCTTTCATACCTCATTTAAGCGAGACGATAGGAGAAGAGAGTTAATGAAGAAAAGAAGGGTATTCCTATATCTACACAAAACATACTTGACAGAAAAGAAACATCCTGCTACCATGAATATGAACAAAAATAGAACTAACGATAGTCACCAACACACACAATGAAATACAAAAACCACACTACCTCATACAAAACCATCCTCGCGCAGGCGGCTGTGGCGGTCTTTAGCATAGCGACTGCACTTGGGGTGTTCTTGCACGATGGGCAATTTGATAAGATGACCACCGTGCTCCTTACGCTCGAGCCTGTCGCGCTGCGAAGTCGTGGACTGCAAGGCTCGGCGGAGCACGATAAGCTAACAACCGACCCACACGTCCATCCGCATCATGCGTCGCTGGGGCACAAGGCAGGGCACCATGGGCAACACCACACGCCGAGTGTGCCACCGCGCGATAATGAATATAGATACCTGGCACATAAGCAGCGGGGAACGCGTCACGCCTTTGATAATCAGTTTTTGCCAATTGTTGGTTAACTATTGATGGTGATACGGATGACCAGCGGCAATCTGCTGCGCCCGGTAGAGTTGCTCGGCCAAGATGAGCCGCACCAGCTGATGTGGAAACACCAGGCGAGACAGCGACCACACCAGGTTAGCGCGCTCCATCACTGCCTCTGTCACACCGTATGCTCCACCAATGATAAGTACGAGTGATTTGCCTTGCGCCATTGGCTGATGCAGGCTGCGCGAGAGGGCAGGCGAGTCGAGCATTGTGCCACGCTCGTCCAGTAGTACAACATATGCCTGGGGCGAAAGTGCCCGAAGAATCTGCTGCGACTCCTCACGGCGTGCCGCATCGTTACTATGCTGGCTAGCTGGGATGAGCTTCCACTGCAGCTGCCAGGCACGAGTCATGCGTTGCTCGTAGCGTGCTATGCCATCGGCTAGCCAGGGCTCGTGCCGCTTGCCAACAGCGATGATGGTGATCATGCGTTGGCGTCTCTACTACTGCTGGACACTGCTGCAGCAAGGCGCTGAGCAGTGGTAGACAGGTGAGTGTCGCTGGTGTCGGTTGGGTAGCCATGATGGAGCTGTAGCACCTCGCGGTCATACAGCGGCACGAGATGAATGTGAGCGTGCGGCACATCAAAGCCCTCTACCACAACGCCGACCCGCTCAGGCTGAAGTGCCACCTCCATTGCGTGGGCAATCTGCTGTGCCACCGTCCAGAGATGTTGATATATTTCGGTCGGGAGCGCCCACAGCGAGTCAATCTGCTGCTTCGGCACGACCAGCACGTGACCATCACTTAGTGGGTTGATATCGAGGAAGGCTATAGTGTGCTCGTCTTCATACACCGTATGGCTTGGTATTTCACCTTTGATAATCTTAGTAAAAATAGAATCCTGCATGACTTTAGTATACGCGAAGGTGGGGCAAGAGCTCAAGGACATCTGCTGCGCGATATTTCCGTCCGGCACCACATCTGTTATAATGAGAGAAGACCACGTGGAGAGGTGCAGGAGTGGTTGAACTGGCCGCTCTCGAAAAGCGGTAAGCCGCAAGGCTTCGAGGGTTCGAATCCCTCTCTCTCCGCCATGTTTTTGATCGTATTTATCTGCGAGCTCTGGGCTGGCAGGTTTTTATTATATAACGACGCATCGCGACGTGAGGGGTGCCGCTTGGTGCACTTCTGTCTTGCACATACTCACCAGAGGTAATGAAAAAGCGCACACCGCGAAGTGTGCGCATATGTTTGTGTGAGAAGAGAGCCAAGTATTATTGGCTAGGTGGTTGAAGCACCAGTGTTGCTGCTATTGGTAGTAGTGTTGATGTTACCACCAGGGATGATAGTGTTGATGACAAAGTTCACCGCCGCATAGGCTAGTAGCGCCACCACGACGCCGACCAGAGCGTACATGATAGTATTCTTTGCACCTTGTACCTGTGATGAATTACCACCAGAGACAACATAACGAATACCACCGAAGATGATCATAATGACCGCGATAGCACCAACGAGAAACAGCATGATGTTGCTTACTCGTGTGAAGATACCAGCGTCACCAAAGAGATCGGCTGGCTGGTCTTTGCCCCGTGAGCGGCTGGCACCATCTGACACGCCACCAATTGCAGCGCTGGGCGGTGCAGCAGCAATTATCCCACCCCCGATGAGGGCAAGAGCACTGATAGATAGTAGACATTTTTTTAGCATAATAAACTTAGCTCCTTTTATCTTGTAATTATACGATATGGCGTTTTTTTTGTCGAGAGGAAAGCGGTGAAATTTCTCAGCTTGTGATACTGTGGTGACTCGCTTCCTTCATCTCTTTTGCCAGTGACGTCTTGAAAGCTTGCTGTTATGACGATATCTTGAAGCTCAGCGTGAGGAATGGTATGTTAGCGAGACACTTAGCCTCTTACTCATTGATATTGCTTGATAGAGGGAAGGGGGTGCAGGAAATATACGGCTAAGGACACTGAGGCAGAGCAGAGATAAAATTGCACCTCACAAATGTCTAGCGCAATTGCCGCACCTATGCTACAATAACCAGTGCACGTTGGTGCACAATCCGACACGCTGGAGGAGTACCCAAGTGGCTGAAGGGGACGGTTTGCTAAATCGTTAGTGCGGGGAGACCTGCAGCGGGAGTTCGAATCTCCCCTCCTCCGCCAGGATTGTTTTTGAGATATCGCTACATGCTGGGCTTCGTCTTGTGCAAATAGTGACGAGAAGCAACAGAAGAAGCAACCACGCAGTAGCACTGATAGCTCGATAGACACATGAAAGACCATATGAATGCTGAGATTGCTTAGCAGTTTATAGTTTTAACATAAAACACGTAAGAACGGGAGAGAAACAAATCATTGTAGATATTACAATGATATTTTTATTTGTGCAGAATATGGCGAAATAAGTGGTACATGCAATACGTGCGAAGTATCATATGTGTCAAGGGTGTTATCTGTGGTATGAGCTATGTATGTACGCTATAGTAGCAAGGCTCTTGAAAGGGACGAAGTATGGGCATTGAATGAGATTCAGACATTCAGATAGTGCGGATATGCGGGTTATGGTTAATTGACCAGCGCGGCCATTATGATAGAATAGTTTTTGTAACGTAAATCTAACGCCAACCGACAAGGGGAGGAAAGAGCAGTGAAGATTAGACGTCAAAAACGTGGGATCGTCATGCGTATCGCATCGGTTGTGGCTGTGAGTGGGCTCGCTATAGGCGGGCTTTTTTATGGCCTCAATTCGGTGAACGCAGCCGGTCTGAATAAAAACTATAACTATATCAAGGCAAATTACGCTGTGCCGAACGCCAACGTAGCCTGGGTGTCGCCCAACGGGGATGACAACAAGGGTAACGGAAGCGAGTCAGCACCGTACAAGAGCTTTGGTCGCGCTGTCACGAAGATCGGCGACGGCGGAACAGTGGTGGCAAAGAGTGGTATCTACCGCGAGCCACACTTTTTTGTGACGAAGAAGAATGTCACTATGCAGGCAGCACCGAACGCCGAGGTGTGGCTGAAGGGTAGCGATGTCGTGACTAACTGGTCGCGCGAAGGTAATATGTGGAAGGCCACTGGCAACTTCCAGAACTTTTGCCACGTTTGTACCACTAACGTCAAGCCAGAAGTTGAAGGCATGGCTGCCTACCCAGAGCAGGTCTTTATTGATGATAAGGCCCTGACACAGGTTGGGAGCAAGGCTGAAGTTGGCCCCGGCAAATTCTACGTAGAGGACGCTACGCAGACGACGCGTAATGGTGGGCACTTCAACCCAGGTAAGCAAGATACGGTGAGTTACTACCTAGGTTCAGATCCTACGGCTGGTACGACAGAGATCTCGCAGCGCACCCGTGCCTTTACCACAACAGGCGAGAACTTCAAGCTACAGGGTATTAATATTTCGCAATATGCACCGAACCAAACCTGGGGCTTTAAAGACCCTCAGTTAGACGACAAGGCTGGGCCAATCGCTATCTCTATTAACGGGAAGAACTCGCTAGTGCAAGATGTGATTGTGGCGCAGAACTCTAGCTCCGGATTGTTCCTTGATAAAGCCTCTGGTACCGTGGTGAAGAACAGCCAATTCCTTGACAACGGGGGTAATGGTGCTGGCGCAAACCGCATTGAGAATGCCGTGTTTGAAAATAATACCTTTAGCAACAACAACGCCGCTGGCTTCGAAACCAATGGCAGCTACTGTACTTCATGGTGCGGTATGGCCGATGTGAAGGTGACGCACGCCGAAAACTTCACCTTCCGCAATAATGTGGTGGACTACTCGAAGTCTGGCTCGACCAACTCCGACATCGCTGTAGCTAAGCGTCACCAGCTGCCAGGCTTCTGGTGTGACGAAGGGTGTATTAACACTAATATCGTCAATAACTACTTTACTAACGTGCAGATGGCGATCTTCTACGAGGTATCACACACCGGTATCATCGCCTCGAATATTATTGAGGGTTCGGGCTCTGGTATCTTAGTGTCGGGTAGTAGCAAGACGAAGATCTACAACAACTCTATCTCACGCACCGCCTACCCAATCCGCATCCGTGAGGATACCCGCAGCAAGGGTTGTAATGCCTACCAAGGTAGCACCTGTACTGCACCGGAGAGCTGGTCGCAGGCCAAAGGCCTGAGCTGGGACACGACGGGTACAGAGATGTACAACAACATCATCTCGTCACGTGCCGCAACTGCTAAGGATGGCGATAGCCCATACTGGGCATACGGTGTCCGCACCAAGGGTGGTGCTAACATTGGCGGGCCAAAGGTTGGTACAAACGAGATGTTTGCTGGTCTAGACTACAACGTCTACTACCGCAACGATACCAATGTCGACAAGACCGTCTTTACTTGGGACTTGGCTCAGACCGACGCACCGATCGACGTCCTCTTTAGCAAGACATCAGACATTGCCAAGGATGGCCGGGTCAGCAAGGCGATTGATGGTCTGGAGCGCAACTCGCTCGACCAAACTGGCTCACGCAGCGCCAACCCATTCTTCACCAGCGAAGCTGCGAACAACAACGACTACAACAAGAGTAACTACACCATCAAGGCTGGAAGCCCAGCTGCCAACAGTGGTAAGGAGCTGCCTGCCGACGTTGCGAAGGCAATCGATCCAAGTGGGGCAACCGTGAAGGCTGGTACCAAGGTGAATCGTGGTGCACTGGTCAATGCCAACATGACTGGTGGTGAGCCAAACGTCAACAGCAAGAGTAGTAGTACTCCACAACAAAATAACGCCAATGGCGCAACCACCAAGGGGCAATCAGACCCAAAAGCGCCGGGCATGGGCAGCGTCAGTAAAGCTGACACTGCTCATGCAGCCCAAACCGCTGAGGCCGACACAAAGCGCGACAATAGCGCTGTGTCGGTCCCAGACACCCGTCTCAAGGAGGCAATCAATAAGCGTCTGTCTGAGACCCTTGGCGCACATCGAAGTGCTTCACAGGACGTAACAACAGGTGAGATGCAAAAATTGACTGGCTTGTCGCTCATCCTGCCAGATGATGCAGCGGACGACCGCAAAGCGGCCGACCTAACTGGACTTGAGGCAGCGACAAATCTCGACTGGCTAGCAATTGATGGCAACAAGGTGAAGAGCCTTGCACCACTAGCCAAACTGACGAAGCTGACTTCGCTGACAGCGTATTCTAACCAGATTGAGTCGCTCGATCCGATCGCCGGCCTGGCAAACCTCAAGCTTGTGATGGTCTCGGGTAATCCAATTGTCTCGACCAAGCCGCTCGCTAAGCTTACCCAGCTCAAGCGAGTCGCTCTCTCGGGCAAAGATGGCTTTGTGCTAGATGTTGCCGATATCGCAGCCAGTAAGGGTAATCTGGAGTCGCTCTCGCTCTATGACTACAGCCGTAAGGCCACGCTGGCCAACGGCAGCCAACTAGCTGAATTTGGTGGCCTTAAAAAGCTTCGCCTCACAGGCGTCAAGCCAAGTGCTGCCGACAGCGCCGCCATTGGCAAGCTCAAACTCGAACAGCGCCGCATCGACTAGGTTCCTCCCCATCAGCCAAGTCTGGTAGCGTACATGAAAAGCCGAGCAGAATCGCTCGGCTTTTTGGTGGGGAAGAATGGTACAGAAGTGTTTTGTATGATGCGATAGGACGCACGGTAGCTATACGCTTACTAGGAAGTCTTGTGAAGTAATATGGTTCCTACAAGATCACTTGGGGAGGGCTGTATGAGTGACTGAGACTGTGAAATACAAGGGTAGGGATAATAGACACTGCTTGGCTTTTCTCGGTATTTGAAGGGCATGTGTCTACCTTGTGCAACAAAAAACTCAGCATGCAACAACATGCTGAGTTAGTATTCTGTATGGTACACTCGGCGCGATTCGAACGCACGACCTTTGGCTCCGCAAGCCAACGCTCTATCCAGCTGAGCTACGAGTGCATACCTGGGAAACAAATGTTGCCCAGACCAAACTATAAGGTGCACTGGATGATACCAGATCGCTTATTATTGTAGCACAGAGGTGCGCTGAGGGCAAGACGCCGCGGCCAAAACTGCTACTGCAGTCGCAAGTAAATAATCAATCGCTCAAGCAAATCGGGCTTGCGTTCGCTCATTGGGAGGTGAGAGGCGATGAGATCAACCAGCTGTTCGCCCACATCCTCGGGGAAGTACATGACGATAGGCATAGCGAAGCGCTTGCGCGGGATGAGTGTGATCCAATTCTGCGTGGGCTTGGCAGTGACGCTAAAGGAGCGGAAGGTGTCGTACGAGTAAGCCCGCTGGCCCACCACCACCTCGGCGTGGCTAGCGCTATAATTCAGCAAAGCAGCTGGCCGCTGCAGCGAGACGATCAACGCCACCGCCATGATGGGAATAAGTAGTGCGAAGGTGTAGGACTTAAACAAAAAGATCGAAATCGCGAAGAGTACCACCACAACCACACCAAAAATGACATACCAGCCACGGGGGCGAGTGGTGTCATTGACCTCACGCTCTTGCCAGATGAGGAGCGGCTCGGTGGGGTCGGGAAAGGGCGAAACCTGCGACGAATTGCTGCTGGTCTCGCTCGGCCCACGGCGAATCTCGAGCGGTGGGTTAGGCTCATCAGTGGCCTGTGTCTCGACACGAGCGGTGCGCGATGGGTCGGCTGCATCTGAGGCTGATGGCTGATCGAACTGCGATGGCTGCATGTGTTTAGTATAGCATAGAGTAGAACTCAGGGCATACTCCATCGGATAAGAATAGTAGAAAAGTAAGATAAAAAAGATGAAGATAAGCTTGTGAGTCTGGGCTATGTAGTGACTTGATTAAATAGAAAAATAAAAACACCCCTCGACAGCACACCTGCTACCGAGGGTTCGAGTAAGCATGAAATGGCGGAGAGAGTGGGATTCGAACCCACGGTAGGGGATGCCTACGCCGGTTTTCAAGACCGGTACCTTCAACCACTCGGTCATCTCTCCAGTCTCGCTTATTATAGCATGAGATGAGGCAGGGTAAAAGATGAGGGTGACTAACTTTTGCGTAAGCCCTGGATATTATCCTTATCCCCCTTGTTCTGCAGAGCCGAAACATTGCTTCTTCTCTACAATGTTGATTTATAGATGGCCAACACCACAACGGCTTATCCAAACGGCTGATGGGCCACCACCACAGCAATAACTCGCCGGGCACCGGCAGTGCGAAGGCGACGCGCGGCATAGCGAATCGTCGCACCCGTTGTAGAAATATCATCGATAAGGCAATAGGTGACCTCTGATGGCAATGTACGCGAGCAGGTAAATGCCTGGCGGGCTTGCTGCTGGCGCTGGGTACGGCTACTCCCCAGTTGCACACTGTGTTGAGCGTGTGTCAGGACTGACTGGCAGGGCAGGCCGCGCAGCCGGGCAAAGGCTTGGGCCAGCAACCGGCAGTGGTCATACCCACGCTGGCGCTGATGGGCTGGAATGGTCGGGATGGGCACAATGATGGTATCCGCCGGTAGCGGCGGCGTGACGGCGTCGAGCAAGTCTGCGAGGGTGTGCTGAGCCGCCTGGGCACGCTCAAACTTATAGCGGTCGATCAGTCGCTCCAGTGCACCCTCACGCTGCAGGGCACACCACGCGGCCGCATAGGGCAGAGAGCAGGTTTGACACTGGCCAGACAGAGTAGGTTGGCCGCACTCGAGGCAGCGGTAGAGTGGATTGCAGATGATGTCTTTTTTACAATTATTACAGAGCAGTGTCCCGGTGATGTTGCAACCACAACAGGTATGCGGGGCAAGGAGGTTGGCAAGGTAGGTCGGTATTGTGATTTTTACACTCATGAGGCCTCTCCGGTTGATTATACGCCATCGATTAGCTATAATGAATCCAGACTGTTGTCGAAATGGTAATTTGTGAATTAGCAAAAGAAAGTATGTGGAGGAAACTATGGCCCGGAGTCAAGATGATGATCTTTTGATCGGTGATGAGCTTGCGGCAGCATTTTTGGAGGGTGATGACTCGCTCGCACCGGCTGCGCCAACCCACCAACCGATGAATCACGCCCAAGCAAACCCAATGCCTGCCCAGAGCCAGCAGAGCCAAGCTTCGCCGTGGGGCGAAGAGCCTGCCCAGAGTGAGGAAGACTACACTGGCCAACTGGCAGTCGATGTGTACGAGACCGAGACGCAACTGGTGGTGAAGGCCCGCACCGCTGGAGTGAACCGCGAGGAATTGGATGTGAAGATTAATGATGGGCTCTTGACGATCGTTGGCACGCTAAGCAGTGGCGACGACACTGTAGCCACCAAATGGCATAACCAAGAGTGTTACTGGGGTGAATTTAGCCGCACATTGGAACTGCCCGTAACGGTACGCGAGGACGAGACGACCGCTGTGCTAAAGGATGGCGTGCTGACCATTACCTTTGAGAAGGTTAAGCAAGAGCAGGCCAAGAAAATCCCGATCCTCTAGGGAAGGGGAAAGCGAGCTTTGAGATGATGACCCCGCTGATGCGGGGTTGTTTTGTGCTACGGGAAGTGGGTAATGCGAGCCTTGAGGCCTCTTATGGTATCTAGTTATATGTTCTCCATCTCATTTAGCAGAGCGTGAATATTGGTAGCAGAAGGTTGTCATTTGGTATTAGTACTGAGAGACTGGTGTTCTAGAGAAAGCTTTTGCAATAACTGTAGGAGAAATGGTAGTGAGGAGAAGGGTTGAGAGCTGTTGGGTGCTTGGGCTAGATATAGCTCATGCGAGAGGTGGCGAAAGTAGTGGGGTGTAATGATTTTGTAAAACGGCTCTGTTAGAGTATATAGTTGAAGAAGCTAAAGAATACTAGAACTTCCCAAAACACCTCCTGAATGGTGCGATGGCTTATTATGAGGTTTCTGGGTGTAAAGTATAATAGCGCAGTGTGATGATGATTCTCCAGCCAGAGTGAAATGGAATAGCATGGCTAGTGCTACGCAAAAACAGTCAGTATCAGACGCCATCAGCAATAGACAGACTTTCTTGCGTAAGTGTCGTCGAATATATCCTCAATAAAAAGTACCACCCTGCTGGAGGGTGGTATAAGAGAGCCAATGAAGAAAGGTGGTTGTATTATTGCCCTTGGTTGGCACCGATGTTGACGACGACGAAGTTGACAAGTGCGTAAGCGATGATCGCGACGACAAGGCCAACGATGGCGTACATAATAGTATTCTTGGCGCCAGTGACGGCGTTTGAGTCACCGTTTGACACAGTGTAGCGCACACCACCAATCACAATCATGATAACGGCGACCGCACCAACAATAAAGAGAATCACGTTGACGACTGTTTGGAAAATACCAGTACCTTCAGTACAGCCCTCTTTTTCAGTTCCGAAGAGACAGCTTACCTGGTCACTTCCATGTGCAGAGCTAACACCTTTTTTGAGCCCAAGGCCGCTATCGGCTGCCGCTGCTGCCCCCACGTGTGGAGCTACCAGCCCAGCAACACCTGCAGCCAGCATTGGCACGGCGAGGAGTGTAAGCATAGCTTTTTTGATATTGATTTTCATTGTCGTATCCTTTCTATTGGCATTAGTACCATCTTGTACTATCTGTACTATCTATATATACCAAAAATTTGCCAAAATGTTAAGAGTTAACGGAGAAAATCCCAAAAAAGAGCCTATTTTACTGCAGAATGCAAGCGGAGTGGGCAGTAGTAGTTAAACGTAATTATATTGGGCGGTAGGGGTGGATTGGCCACCACCACTCACGAGGTTGTCAACGACGAAGTTGACCATAGCATAGGCAAGAATAGCCACAACGAGGCCAACAATAGCGTACAGAATGGTATTCTTGGCGCCTTGGATGCCATTGGAATCACCATTGGATGTGGTATAGCGAATGCCACCGACGACGATCATGATGACGGAGATAGCACCAAGCGCAAAGAGCATGATATCGATGATGCTTTTGATAGCCGAACCGATATTAATTTGATTGTTGTCTCCACCAGCACCTCTAATACCTTCCTTAACCTTTTCTTTTGCTGTGGTGCTTGCGGCAAAGGTGTGGATTGGCGATGGTGCTGCAGCGCTGATAGATGGAGCAAGAGCACCAGCTACAACAGTAGAACAGATGCTTGCACTGAGAAGTAATTTTGTAAAGGTGTTCATTGTATTATATCTCCTTTTATGTTATCGATAGGTTATCAGTGATCCAGTTAACGATACTGTAGGCAAGAATAGCCACAACGAGGCCTGCTACTGCATAGAGAATGGTATTGCGTGCAGCTTTGACCGCTTGTGGGTCGCCGCTAGCTAGCGTAAAGCGAAAGCCTGCATAGACAATCATAAGGGCAGAGACACCACCGAGAACAACGAGAGCGATATTAATACCACGCGTGACGATTACCATTGGAGTAAGTGCGCTGCTTTGTGCACTTGAGGTAACGGCATGACAAGCATCATTGCCATCGCCATCTGTGGCTTTGTCGCATGCATCATCTTGTGAGAGTTTGCCGTTGAGATCAACACGTGCATGGGCAGGTGGTGAATAGACAAGAGCAATGCCAAACAGAAGTATTACACCAACAAGACAAAGAATCCGCTGGAGAGATAAGTTCATTAGAAGACTCCGTTTAAAACAGTGTTAGTGATAACAAAAGCAAAGAGGACAACGGCAAGACCAATGATAGCACCAAGCAGAGTGTTCTTAGCGCGACTTACTTGGCTTGGGTCGTCTTGTGATATGGTGTACATGAAGCCTGCGACAATGATAACAATGACAGCAACAACACCAGCCCAAATATAAGCGGTATTAAGAATGTTTTGGATAATGCTTGAGTCGTTTGCAGAACTTTGGTAGTTAATGTCTTTTGCACTAATACCTTTGAGTGTCGAAAATATACGCCACATTTAGAGAACCCCCGCTACCATATCAACGATTGCTGCTGCAGAGATTGCAATGACAAGGCCAATAAGGGCATCACGAATCGTGTTTTTTGCTCCAGCCATTGCATCAGGGCTACCAGTGCTTACCATATACATATAGCCACCTTTAATGATAAAACCAACAGCAACATAGGCAACAATAACCATTGCGGCCTGAAGGATGTTGAGAGCGATCGTGAGAATCATCGTCTGGATAGCTGTCTCTTTGATGGAACTACAATCACTAGGGTCTTGGAGGCCACGATACCAGGCGGGCATACCAAGGAAGCTTGGTGGTGAACAGGGGGCAGCAGCATGGACTGGAGAGGCAAGTATAAAGGAAAAAACTGCAGCAACAGTAAACCCAAAAGTAGCAAGACGGCGAATCATCGGAGGATTCCTCCTGGCACGAGAAAGTTGAGCACAATACCCATGACTGCATACGCTAAAATACCGATAACAACATTAGTAATAACTGTCTTGGCCTGGGCTGTCTTGTTAGCGTCGCCACTGGCGGTAGAGTAGAGGATGCCAGCATAAATAAGTGCACCAACGGCTGCAATACCGACTCCGATATTCATAATCTTTAGAATGCCAATGAGTAAGTTAGAGATATTGTCCTCTCCCTTATCTTTTGGAGAGGCCTCCTGGGAGCAGCTTACGCCTGTAAAATCAATGATACCACAGCCGCCACCAGCTGCTGCCACTGGCGCAGTATTAGCAGCGCCAAGACATAGCACCGCACTCAGCCCCAAAATCAATCGCTTATATTTCATCATACTATTCCTACGCTGTAGTGTATACGATACGAGCGGTGTTGTAAAGACTGGGGTAGAGGCGGGAGAGCCGGTCGAGCTTTGAGCTGTAGGCAACAAAAACTTGACCACTGTGCTATATTATGCTAATGTCGAACAAGACATGAACAGAGCGTGGCGAGTGGTTGCGCGGGCGAGGGGTTGTCTGCGGCAATATACGGGGTGGCTGGCACTACTAGTGACGGCGCTGTTCGGGCTCGCGCTCGCTACTCCTGTGCCAGTGCATGCTGCTGAGACGGCGCAGCGCCAAGGTGAGGATCTCGTCTTTCGTAATAACACATTCAAGTCACACCAGGCTAGCAACGAAGAACTAACGGCGCGTGGCCTGCCCACTGGTGTACACCTCTACGAATACACGCCAGCATCAGATCGACGCCAGACCATTATTTTTCCCAATGGCACTGATCCGCTGCGTGCAAAAGAAGCGACGTACGTGGAGTATGCTTTCGTCGAGCCAAATATATATAACAAGCTGGGTGATGCGAGCGCTATTACTATCTCGGGGCAGCAGGAAGCCGCGCCACAAAACAACCAAAATAATGACGCCCAGGCAGGACAAAACGCCCAAAATAATGGTAATGACCAAAACGGCCAGGCGGCAGGAAACGACAAGAACAACAATCAAGGTGACAACCAACCCCAAGACAAACCCGCTGAGCAAGCAGATAAAGATGATGGTGCCACGACCAGTTGTAGTGGCACAGCGCTGGGTAGTATTGGCTGGATTGTCTGCCCGGTGAGTAACTTCATGGCGTGGATTACCGACCAGCTCTACCAGCAGGTGGCGCAGTACTTGGCGGTGCAGCCGCTGCAGTCCAGTGGTGATGGCACACTCTTTCGCTTTTGGGCGATCATGCGCGACTTGGCCAACATCGCCTTTATCATCGTCTCGCTCATCGTAATTTATTCGCAAGTTACCAGTGTTGGTATTAGCAATTATGGCATCAAGAAGATGTTTCCGCGCCTTGTCGTGTCAATTATCGTTGTCAATATGTCGTTTTGGCTGTGTGCGGCGGCGATCGATATTTCGAACATACTGGGCTTTCAGCTGCAGCAGCTGTTTGTCAATATTGCCTCGACGGTCAATGGGGCGGATTATAACACGCTTAACAAAATTACGTGGCCTAATGTCATGAGTGCTCTGCTGACGGGTAGCGCTGGTGCAGTGGGTGCGGTGGTGGGGGTGAGTGCACTGGTGGGCGCGACCGATGGAGCGCTGGCGATGGCTATTCCGCTGCTGGTCGGTGTGCTGCTGGCGGTTATCATCGCTGCGGTGATTATTGCGGCGCGTCAGGCGCTCATCACGATTCTTGTTATCATCTCGCCCTTTGCCTTTTTATTACATGTACTGCCTAGTACAGAGAAGTATTTTGATAAGTGGAAGGATCTCTTTATGACGATGATGCTGATGTTTCCGCTGATGTCGATATTGTTTGGTGGGTCGCGCCTGGCAGGAGTGGCTATCCTGACTAATGGTAAGGATGCGAATAATCTCAACCTCATCATCCTTGGCTTGGCAGTGCAGGTGGTGCCACTGGTGCTAACGCCCTTTGTGGTGCGGATGAGTGGCTCGCTGCTAGGGCGGCTGGGCGCGATTATGAATGATCCGCGGCGTGGCATTGTCGACCGAACGCGGACTTGGGCGCAGCAGCGGGCAGACCTGCGCAAATCGCGCGTGCTGGCTGGTGATGCGCAGCGCAACTGGCTGGGTAATGCAGCGCGGCGCCGGGCTCTTAAAAAGCGCGCTATTCAGCAGCGAACCGATGCTTATACGAAGCGCTTTGAAACAATGGCCGACTTATCGGCAGTGGGGCGGAGCAACGATGAATATAACCGCTACACCGACCTGCGTGGCAAGGAGGGAGCAGCGCGGCGCGACCGAGCCTGGAACGCGCGCCTCTTGCAGGATGATGAACTGAAGCAGCGGGCGCTCAATACCCAACTCACCTCTGATGAAGCCAAGAATGCCGCCCATAAGCTGGATACACTCTACGATGAGCTGAAGCTTGGCGGTGAGGTACCAGCTGGCTTGAGCCATGGTCTGGGGCGGCGCGCTTATGCAGCGGCCGAAGTGGGTGCGCTAACGGAGATCCGCAGTGCGATGGCGCAGCGCGAAGTACGGGCGAAGATCGACCGTGAGCTCCTCGCCGATGGGGCAGTGGCCAATGCCGATGGTGTGGTGCTGCGTGATGGCGATGGCATTGCCTTGCGTCGCCGGATGGTCGATGGCCAGACGCTACAAGACTACGCCACGGGGGTAGGGCATAAGAACTTGATGGTAGCCGGCCAGACGGCGCGGCTGCGCAAGGAGTTTGGTGAGCATGTTGCGGCCGAAGACCAGCTGATGCGCCACTTCAAGCTCAACAGCAACCAATGGCAAGCTATGGCTGCCACTGGCGATACTGCCATCACCCTCACCGATGCCAGTGGCAACCAGCACACCTTCCGGGCAGATAATGAATATGTGAAGGAGGCAGCCATCGAGCACCAGTTCCGCGCTGGCTCGGCTGGCCAAAAGCGCGAGATCATCCGCGAGACTGGCCGCGAGATCGAATATGTGGCAGACGACGGCACGGTGCAGGTGCGTCAGGGGTACAACTACGATGCGCGCGCCACTGTCTCGGCTGAGGCGGTGGCCTCTGGGGTGGCAAGTGCGGTGCCATTTGTGAATGACGCGACGTACGATGCAATCTTGCGCGGCGAATACAACGGTGCGGCTGCTGAGAAGATGCACTCACTGCGTCAGGTCTTTGAGGGACGGCTCAAGGCAGAAAACTTCGCAGGGGCAAATGATGGCGCGCTAGAGCTGATCTACAGCATCCCTGACTTGCCCGACTACCAGCAGATCAAAGACTCGTATCTTCGCACCCTCTCGCCCGAGAAGCGTGCTGCCATCGAGCCGACTTTTGACCAAGCTTATGCTGAGCGCCACCAAGCCCTTCGCCACGATGCTTACCGCATTCTCAACACTCCAGAGCTCCGCCGCAATACCAATGCCGCCAACCGTGCTGTGTATGAGCGATATGCAGAGCGGCCACAGGAGTAGAAGAGTACACAAAAAATGCTCCGCGTGATGCGCGGAGCGTGAGTGATATAAAGAGAGAATTAACTTTCTTGTATTGCCTTGGCTTCTTTCAGAACTATCTCAGTTTTTTTAAAGCGGGAGAGTGCTTTCTCTCCTATGCCATGTGCAGTAAGTCCTAAGCCACTGCCGACAAGTGCGATACCAAGTCCTTCTATCGATTGTAGCATTGCTTCTTGCGCTCTTTGGCGCTTCAGATTTGCAACATCTGCAGGGTCGGTTACTTCTGTGGTGTTTGGTGCTTCAATAACAACTGTAGGGAAGTTTGATGATTCATCAGATTCCCACCTAAGATCATAGCCAGTAGTAGCTTCTATTGCCGCCAAAGCAGATATACCAACACCAGCAAAAGTTAACCCAATACCAACACGCCGTGCGAGTCGACCAAGCTGCGATAGTTCCTTGCCTCTCCTAAAGAGTGATTCGGCATAGGCTTGCTTGATTGTTTTCTGGACTGAAGGGTCTGCATATCCATTGGTTGCAATTTCCGGGCTTGCTGGTGTCTCGAAGCGGGCGGTTGGTGGGGTACATGGGTAGCTTGTCGTCTGAGCGGTAGGGAAGATAGCGGTTGGGCTGTCATCGCCTTTGGCTTATTTGGTACCAGCGAGGGCCGACATGGGCAGTGCGGTTGCGAGGTCAACTGGATTAGCCTCATAGGGTTTTCTACCGGGCATTGTTTTCTCCTTGTGATTACGAGAAGTTATTGTGTGCTATGCCCATATATTACGAGCTGGTGAGGTAGTTTGTCAAGTGGGTGGGGCTTGGATAGCACATACCTCGCATCAACTAACCAATATGATGCGAGGTAGAGTGATTACTGAGCTTGTATTGTGGACTAATAAGTCTATTCGTGTGTTGGCAGTGGCGTTGGGATTGCTGTTGCAAGGTCTGGTGTGGCAGCGCCTGCGGCATGTTCTGGTGTTTTACCGGTGCATTCGGGGCTGTTGGGGACGACTGAAAGGCCGCCACCTGGGTTGGTATCTCTATAGACGAGATTTGGGCCGTCACATCGCTTTTCAACACGTGAGTTATCACTGTATACATCTGTCCATCCTTCACTATTAGCAGTGGCGGGTGCTGGCTTCTCTGCGCTTTCGTTACTTGAGCAGCCCGTTACACCAAACAGAGCGGCAGGCATTAACGCTGCCACAGCCACTCCTTTTTTGGCGGCTTGCAATACCGCGCTAGGTGTGGTTTTGTCCTCGTGAGTGGAGAAGTGTTCTCGTGTCATGGTTTGACCTTTCTGGTGTATTATGTATCGATACTGTTAATAGTAGAAAGAGTACGGGATTTTGTCAAGGGGGTAAAATTTGAACCCAAAACCCACCGACCAAGCGGTGGATTATGAGGCACGAAACAGAGGTAATGTGCCAGTTTTTTGCTGTAATAGACTAGCACGCTGTGCTGCTACTTGCGGGTAAAGATCTCGCGCAGGCTGAGTTTGCGGCTGTACTCGAGTGCACCAAAGCGGAAGAGGCGCACGCCCATCATGATGGCGATGGCGGCACAGACGGCAAGGATGCTAATGCTAATGGCGGCGTCCATCGCACTGAGGTTGCCAATCGCGTTGCGCAGCATGAGTGGGATGGGCGAGGTGAGTGGGAAGTAGGTGATGATCTTGCTTGGCAGCGCGTCTGGTGTGGAGATGAGCATGGCGGCGGCATAGAGCGGCGCAAAGAGCAGGATCATGATGGTAGCAAAGAAGCTCCCCGCTTCCTTAGCGGTTGGCACAGCAGCACCGATTGCCACCAACATGCCGGTGAAGAAGAGGAAGCTCGCGGCAAAGGCAAGGAAGCCTATCCCAATCCGCACGGGGTCGACTGCAATGTGCGAGAGGTCGACATCGGGCAGCTGCAGCTGGTCTTTGAAGAAGATATAGGCAATGAGCACCGGCAAAATAACGAGCAGCCCCTGAATAAACGCCAGGACGATGAGCGAGATAATCTTCCCGATGATGAGTGTGCGAGCGTGCACCGTGGTGAGGATCATCTCAATGACGCGGTTTTCCTTTTCCTCCGTTGTGCTGGTGAGCATTTGGTTGCCAAAGAAGCTAATGAGGAAGTAGAACAGCACCAAGAAAAGCCCAGGTAGGATCATCTCGTTGATGGCATTGTATTCTTTGCCATTTTTGTAGACGGTGTTCTTGGTGTTGACTTTATCTTGGATAACCATGCGCACTGCTGGGCTGACTTCTGATTGGACAGAGTTAGAGAGTAGGCTGGTGGCGATGCCGCTGTAGCGGCCGTTGTCGAAGAGCCCAACGTCTTTACCATAGACTTCCACCCGTTCTTTGGCGATGTCTTTAGGGTAGTAGATGTAGGCGTCGAGCTTACCTTCTTGGACCCGCTTGATGGTGGCGTCTTTGTCTGCTGCAGCGACAGGCTGAGCTTTGGTGGCGGCAAGCAGCTCTGGCTTGACGAGCTTCGATTCATCTGTGACGGCAAAGCTAAAGGCCTGCTTCTCAAGGTTCTTAGCAGCATCGGCCGAGGCTTTATTAGAGAGAAATATAACGGCAAAGACCATGGCAAACACCAGCGGGAAGCTGATCGCCGCAAACCAAAACGACTTCTTCTTGAGCGAGCGAGTGATCTCGAAGCGGATGACGGTAGATAAATTATGCATATTAGTTGTCCTCCTTGCTGGGCTGGCTATAGACCTGGATGAAGATGTCGTCGAGCGATTGGCCGCCAAACTGCGCGCGCACCTCGGTTACTGTGCCGTAGGCATGAGCCACGCCATCTTTGAGCAGGAGGACGCGGTCGCACAGGCGCTCGACTTCGTCCATTTGGTGGGTGATCATGACCACTGTAGCGCCCTTGGCTTGGTGCTCCTCAATGATCTCCATCAGTAAGCGCCGGTTGACGGGGTCAAAGCCCTTGGTAGGTTCGTCGAGAATAATAAGCTCTGGGTCGTTGATAATGGTGATGCCGAGCTGAACTTTTTGTTGCTGGCCACCACTGAGCTTGTCGAGGCGGGTCTTGGCTTTGTTGGCCAGGCCAACTCGCTCGAGGAAGGCGAGTGACTTGCTGCGAGCTTCGCTGCGGCTCAGGCCCTTGAGCTGGCCAAAGTAGATCATCGTGTCGATGACACTCTCCTTCTTGTAGAGGCCACGCTCCTCTGGCAGATAGCCAAGCTTGACGTCGCCCGAGACGGAGTATGGCGTGCCATTGACGAGTAGCTTGCCACCAGTTGGTTGATATATGCCAAGGAGTGCGCGGATCGTGGTAGTCTTGCCCGAGCCGTTGCTCCCCAAAAACCCAAACGTCTCGCCGCGCTTGACCTCAAAACTGAGATCGTCGATGACGCTGGTCTTGCCAAATTTCATTGAAAAATGGCTGACGGTGATAATAGAGTCTGTTGCTTCCATAGTATAGTTGTAGCACGAGCAAGCTGTGGCGTAAAGAGGAGTGGTGGAGGGGATTAGTCGTTAATAGTTGCTTCTCAAGAGAACATAGTCCACCAACCATACTCAAACTGAACCCGGATTAATTGCTCAATCCGAGAGTGCAATAGAATGCACTGCGATCAGATTGAGACATGGTTCAGTGAGCTATGTTGGTGGGCTCAGAGCCCCCCTAGTCTCGATTGTTGATAACAACTATGGCTATAAAAGCCAGTGCAATAACAACCATAATAGGATCCATCGCACCCACCTCCTCTCCCAGAAAGTGAGCTCGAAGCAAAGGGCAACTCTTGCCCTAAGACGCACTTCGAGCAAAAGTTAATATATATATATCAATATATGAATGGCGTGTCAAATTTTGGCATAGATTGCTCGAAAAGTCTACTATTATCTTTGGTCGCGGCGCGTAACGAATTGTAATAATGTTAAGTTAATATCTACATCTTAAAGTTCTACCATCGCCACAGCACCTTGCTGCACCAAAAATGTTCCGGCCAGACTACTATAGAGCTTCACCGTAAGTGATAGTTGCTGGCCTCCAGATATTTTCTTGTGTAGTAAGGTGCTGTGGCGACGCGGTATAGGCCATGAGAATTTTTGTAGAGTTGTGAGGGTTAGGTTTAGTACAAACAAGCCTCAAGACTCAACTCTCGTGCTACAATACTCCTATGAAACTGAAACGACTGATGATGCCGCTGCCGTATCGACGTTTGGTGATTGCATTTGTGGCGGGGTTTTGTGTGATGGTGTTTGAGCTGGTGGCGGCGCGGGTGATGTCGCCAGTGGTGGGGGCGTCGACGTATGTGTGGGCGAGCATTATTGGCGTCATCATTGCGGCGATGAGCCTGGGTTATTGGCTGGGTGGGGTGCTAGCCGATACGCGCTCACGCGATGGCGATGTGGCCTGGCTGCTGCTTGGTGCGGCGCTGCTGATGCTAACGGAGCTATGCCAATACCACGATATACTGCGCTGGGTAGCGCAGCTACCGATCGATATTCGCCTGCAAGCTACAGTAGCGGCAAGCCTACTTTTTGCTCCGACCAGCCTGGTCCTGGGAGCAGTGAGTCCCTACCTGGTGGAACGGCAGACTGAGACGCTGGCGCGAACGGGGCGGTCGGTGGCGTCGCTGAGTGCGGTGAATTCGATTGGTGGGATCGTTGGCACCTTTGCGGCGGGGTTTTTCTTGTTTGGCTGGCTGGGGATTCACGACGTGTTGGTGGTGCTTATTAGTCTACTCGTGCTGGCCAGCTGGCTGGTGGTGCCAGGCCAGCGCTGGCAGTGGCGCGTGGTGGTGAGTGTGCTGTGTGTGGGCTTGGCGCTGGGCTATCGCGTGGCACCAGTGGTGCGAGCCCAGGCTGCGCAGACGATCGATACCGCGGCGGCGCACTACACACTCCAGCAATGGCATCGGCAGGATGGTGCGATTATCCGCGGGATTGCCAGTGGCCCGGCCGGTGTACAGTCTGGTGTGGTGGTAGGGCAGCCGCAGCAGCTGCCATTTTGGTACACACGTCAGATGATGCAGGCGGTAGAGCAGGCCCCGCAGCGGCAGCGCATCTTGGTGCTGGGTGGTGGAACCTTCACGGTGCCGCGCCTCCTTGCCCAGCGCTATCCGCAGAGCCAGATTGATGTAGTAGAGATCGACCCCGGGCTCTTGCCGATTGCTCGCCAGTATTTTTATTATAACGATCCAGCCAATGTGCGGCCGATCTTCCAAGATGCGCGCGTCTTTCTCGAGCGCAGCACCGAGCAGTACGATATTGTCCTCGTCGATGTCTATAACGATGGTGATGTGCCCACCTCGCTGGCAACGCAAGAGTATGCTACTGCGCTCAAGCGGCACCTCCGTCCACATACTCGTGTGATGGTCAATATGATTGCCAGCCGCCAGCCGGCCTGCCAACCACTGTTTGCTGCCCAGGATGCGCCGTATGCCGCGCTATTGGGGCAGGGGAGCTTCCGTTATGAGCGGGCTGATGGTTGGGATTATACTAATGTCGTGGCGACGTATGGTGGCGATACCTCTCACCAGCCAGCCCCCTTTGCTAGCCAGCCACCGTACCATGATGATTATGCGCCGATGGAGCGGCTCCGGCAGGAGTGCCGGGAGGTGTCTGAGCAGTAATATACACCCTTAGCCTATATTTGTTAATTAAATAATAATACATTATATATCTCACGCCCCACCCCCCCACACTCCCTCCGATAGATCGCTATAAGGGTAGACATCTCCTAGGCATAAACCTCTTGCGCTGGGCTGAAAATCGGTCATTGCGACCGGTTTTCACACTCCATCGGATGAAGTGATGGGGAGGGTGAGCTAACGCTGAGAATATCTTGATTAGGCTTATTTATAGATAATACAAGGCATCAATTTACACCCCCTTGCTATTACCATGAGGAGGTCTAGTTAGTTATACCAGACTGAAAATATTCCGGCCAGATAATGCAATAGAACTCTACCCGCGTGCACTAGCGTTGGTCTCCAGATATTTTCTTATACGAGGCTATGGTGTGCCGCCAGCATTCACAGAGGTCGCCCGCAAAATCGGTTGTAGTTTTCACAAAACCTCTTGCCAAGCACCATATCTGGCGTCTATAGTAGGACCCAGACGCTACATATATAGCGAGCACACATAAACACGGGAGAGACAAATAATAGAGATCGGCTCCAGGCGTGCCCTGGTGGCTGGTTTTGTGCACCGTATGATAAGGAGCCTAAGGGGAGGGATGATGACGATTCATATTACTAAGCGTGATGGTACGACCGAGCCATTTGACACAACCAAGATAAATGCTACGTTGCTGGCGGCAAGCCAGGGGTTGGCCGATCCGTTGCAGAAGATCGTGCAGATTGCTCGCGAGCTGCAGCTGACGCTCTTTGATGGGATGACGACCAAGCAGCTGGAGGAGACGCTCATCCAGACGACGGTGCAGAATATTAAGGATGACCCAGACTACGACACGATTGCGGCGCGCTTGCTACTAGGCACGATCTACCGCGATTTGCTCGGCGTATGTACCACTGATGAAGAGCTGCGCCAGCGTCATAGGGAGGCCTTCCCGCGCTATATTCGCCAGGCAGTGGCCGATGGCTTGCTTGATCCCCGCATGCAAGATGAGACGATCTTTGACCTCGAGCGCCTCGCCGCTGCGCTTGACCCTAGTAAAGACAGACTGAGTAAATATCTTGGCGTGGTGACCAACCGCAACCGCTACGCCCTGCGCAAGCAGAAAGGTGAGCCGCTCGAAGTGCCGCAGTTTACTACTATGCGCATCGCCATGGGTCTGAGCTACAATGAGGAACACCCTACTGAGGCAGCCATTGAGTTTTACCAGCACATGGCTAATCTCGAATACAGCCCGGGCGGTAGCACTCGCGTTAATGCTGGTGGGTTGTTCCCGCAGCTGAGCAATTGCTTCGTCATGGAAGTGCAGGACGATATGGAGTCGATTGCCAAGAGTGTGCGCGATACGATGTGGATTGCTAAAGGGACAGGCGGCATTGGTATTAGCTTTACCAAGCTGCGGGCGGCGGGTAGCCCAGTCAAGACAACTAACACAACAAGCACGGGGCCAATTCCATTTATTAAGATGATCGATACAGCGCTGTTTGCGGTGTCACGCAAGGGTAAAAAGATGGGCGCAGCGGCTGTGTATATGGAAAACTGGCACATCGATTTTAAGGAATTTATAGATCTGCGTTCTAACTCCGGCGATCCGTATTTGCGGACGCGCTTCCTCGATACAGCGGTGTTTATTAGTGATGAATTTATGCGCCGGGTGCAGGCTGATGAAGACTGGTATCTCTTTGACCCAGCCGAGGTCAGTGACTTGAGCGAGCTGTATGGCGCAGCCTTTGCCGAGCGGTATGCGTATTACATCACCCAGGCCGAAGCAGGCAAGCTACGCGCTTATGACAAGCTGCCTGCGCGCCAGCAATTCCACAGAATTCTGAGTAGTTTGCAGGCGACCGGCCACCCGTGGCTCACCTGGAAGGACGCTATTAACCTCCGGGCGCTTAACAATAACACTGGTACTATTCATCTCAGCAATCTCTGTACTGAGATCACTTTGCCGCAAGACGAGCACAATATTGCGGTATGTAATCTGGTGAGTATCAACCTCAGCGCCTTCCTGGATGACGCGACCAAGACGTGGGACTGGCCACGACTCGAGCAGGCGACGCGCTCAGCCACGCGGCAACTTGATAACCTTGTAGACATTACCACAACACCTATCCCCGAGGCGATGAATAGTAACCTGCAAAATCGGGCGATTGGCCTGGGCTTTATGGGTCTTGCCGATGTGCTAGAAAAGCTCGAGCTGAGCTATGAATCTGAGGCGGCGTATGAGCTGATCGATCAGCTGGCGGAGTTTATTAGCTACTACGCTATCGATGAGTCGGCCGAGCTGGCAGTGTCGCGCGGTAGCTATCCTAATTTTGCTGGCAGTGGCTGGAGTAAGGGGGAATTGCCTATCGACACGATCGACCGACTTGGCGCGCAACGGGGTGAGGCAGTAGCAATTAACACGACTCGCCGCCTCGACTGGGAAGCACTCCGCCCCAAGGTGAAACGCGGCATGCGCAATGCCACGCTGATGGCTATTGCGCCCACCGCCAATATCTCGCACGTGACGGGCACCACTCCAGGGATCGACCCGCAATTTAGCCAGATCTTTAGTCGGAGCACGCTCAATGGCAAATTCCTCGAGGTTAATGCTAACCTTGTGCGCAAGCTCAAAGCACTCGGCTTGTGGGAGGAGCTCAAGGATGAGCTGCTTACTAACCAAGGCGACATCCAGCACATGGAGCAGATCCCCCAGGCGGTGCGCGATGTGTATAAGACGAGCTTTCAGCTGAGCCCGTATGCCTTTATTGAGGTGGCGGCCCGCGCTCAGAAGTGGGTTGACCAAGCGATTAGCCGCAATATGTACTTAGAGTCGCGCAATATCGAGGAGTATATTACGATCTACAGTGAAGCCTGGCGTCGCGGCCTGAAAACGACGTATTATTTGCACGTGAAGCCGCGTCACCAGTCCGAGCAGGTCTCCATTCGCGCTAACAAAACCGAGCAAAAACTCCACCAAGACGCCAAGCGCGTGGGCTTTGGTGGCTTCTACCGCGCACGCAAGAAACAAGAGGAAGGGAAGGAGAAGGAATCGTGAGCCACGAGTATAGCGATATACCAGAGGTAAAGATGGACTCAACAGGTCATCGATATACAGAGTTGCCAGCTGATGAAACGCAGCGACCGGAGCTTGCACCAGGTAGTACCCACCGTAATGGGAGCGTCGCAGTAGCTGCAGAAGCAAACTACGCAGCACTACCGCATTATACGCAAGATACACTTGATGCTGGCTTGGATTCGCCATTTTTCCCAGCACCAAAGACGTCTAAGGAGCCGTGTAAGCAAGACAACAGTTCTGTAGCCAGGCATCACCGAGAAGATATAGAAAAAGAAGTATAAGTTTGGATAGTATAATAATTAATTCGTTTTTTACAAAAACAAGGAGGTAATAATGGGCATTTTAGGATCAGGCGTACGCGATGGCTTGCAGCTCAAGCCGGTGCGCTATGACTGGGCGTACCGCCTATACAACCAAGCGGTGGCCAACACGTGGTTCCCGAATGAGGTGCAGCTGAGCCAGGATTTGGCGGATTTTGAGAAATTGAGCGAGGACGAAAAGCACGCCCTGAAGACGGTGATTAGTTACCTTAATCCTAACGAGCTGCTGATCAATAAATCGCTGGCTTTTGGTATTTACCCTTGCGTGAATGCCGCTGAGTGCCACCTGTATCTTTCGAAGCAGATGTGGGAAGAGGCCAACCACTTTATGACGTTCGAATATATTATCGAGACCTTCCCGTTTGACCGTGAGGAAATTTATGCGGCCGGCTGGGGCAAAAAATCCCTGGCCGATAAAGCTGCCTTCCAGACAAAGTACGTCACGCGCATGATGGAGGAGCGCCCAGATGTAACGACGCTGGAGGGCAAGAAGGACTTTGTACGCAACCTGGTGGCGTATAACATCGTGCTGGAAGGGATTTGGTTCTATAGCGGCTTTATGGTGGGGATGAGCTTCCGCCGCCGTAATCTGCTGCGCAACGTCGGCACGCTGCTCGACTGGGTGACGAAGGATGAGAACCTGCACCTGGAGTTTGGCATTAACCTGCTGCTGACGATTCTGCACGAAAACCCGGACTTGCAGACCGAGGAGTTTGCTGAGGAAATCCGCAGCTTGATTCTCGAAGCCGTTGAGCTCGAGAAAGCCTATAATAAAGACATGCTGCCGCGTGGCATCCTGGGCCTAAACGCCGATTATGTCAACCAGTATGTTATGTATATGACTGACCGGCGGCTGGAAGAGCTGGGCTTTGAACCGGAATACAACGTCACCAACCCAGCCAAGTGGATGGCCGCCGCCAACGACACGCTGGAGCTAGTGAATTTCTTCGAGAGCACCAATACGAGTTATGAGGTGAATACGACGAAGTAGTAGACAGAACAATCTTACTAGTCTACCGGTCTTATGGGAGCTCTCGCTCCATCACCAGACCGAAAATGTTCCGGCCAGATTAATACTACAGCAATCTTCCGCTTGCTAAGTAGCTGGCCTCCAGATATTTTCTTGTCTGGCAATGGAGCGAGAGCGGCCCGCTGATGCAATAAATAATATTCGCAAATTAGATACGAAAGGAATATAACCACCATGAATACCCTCACGCAAACCATCCTCGATACCGTGCCGGTTGGCGCGCTAGCTACCGTGAATCGCGATCGCACGCCGCTGGTGACGCCACTGCACTTTGTGCGGGTGGGGGATGAGATCGCCTGGCTGTCGGACAAAGAGGCGCGTCACTCGCACAACGCCTTTCGCACTGGACGGGCAGAGTTTGTAGTGTGGAATGATGCGAAGCAGGCCGTTTACCTCCACACCACAGTGCGCGAAGCCCGCGAGGATGAGATCGCGGCCATGACCGAGGCGTATACGGCTAAGCTGGGGAGCTTCCGCCCGCAGTGTGCCCAACCGCAGTGGTATGTCGCACCAATTGGCCAGCTGGATGATAATTCCACAACAGAAAATTGGGTGCATTACCTTGCGTAAAACGCTATATATAGCGTAGAATAGACATTATAATCACAACGGGTCGGGAGTAATTATTATGACACAAACTACAGCAACAATAACACCAATCACAGATACAACAACGACAACCACCACGCAGGCACAGACTACCAAGCCCCAGCTGACGGACGATATGACGCTCGAGGAAAAGCTCGATGCTATCGAGCAGGCACTGCTGGCTACTCAGCAGGTTGCCGTCGACCAAGCAGCGGCGAGTGGCACTCCTGTTATTATGCCAGATCCAGCGGAGCTAACCATGTGCGAGGGCTGCCAATAGGTGGCGCGTATCAATAACCAGCAAAAGCCAGCTACCAGGCTGGTTTTTTGCTAGTATACTGCTTATGGATACATGCTACAATAGAACGCGAGAGGGAGATTGTATGACACAGACACGCCAACCAACGTATATTTTTGTCACCGGTGGGGTACTCTCTGGGGTGGGTAAGGGCATCACGGCGGCCAGCATTGGCGCGGTGCTGCAAGCCAAGGGCTTAACCGTCTCGGTGCAAAAGTGCGACCCGTACCTCAACGTCGATGCTGGGCTGCTCAACCCCAAGGAGCATGGCGAGTGCTTCGTGACCAAAGATGGGGCGGAGACCGATCTCGATCTTGGCCACTACGAGCGCTTCTTAGACCTCGAGCTCACTCAGCGCAATGCTACGCTAGCGGGGCGGCTGCTGCGTGACTTGATCGCCGACGAGCGGGCCGGGACGTTTGGTGGCCAGACGGTGCAGCTGGTGCCGCACCTCACCCAAGCGATCAAGCGAGCCATCCACCAGGCAGCAGCGGGGCAGGTGCATATTGTGGAGATTGGTGGCACGGTGGGGGATTATGAGGGGTTAAGCTTCGTCGAGGCAATCCGCGAGTTCTCATTAGAGGTAGGGCGCGAGCACTGTCTCTTTGTCCATGTGGTGTATGTGCCGTTTCTTGCGACGAGCCAGGAATACAAGACGAAGCCAGCCCAGAATGCCATGGCTGACCTGCGCGGCTTTGGCATCATGCCCGATGTGGTGGCGGTTCGCACCGAGGGTAGCACAGCGCCGCCGCGTGGTGTGGCGGATAAGATTGCCATTGCCAGCGGGGTGCGGCCAGAGGGGATCATTATGATGCCAAATGTCGATACGGTCTACAAGGTACCTCTGATGGTGGCGCGCGAATTAGGCCCAGTGCTAGCGAGCTTTACCGGTAATGATACGGCACCAGATATGACGCGCTGGCAGCAGCTCGTCCGGCACGATAGCCAGACCTACCGCCAGCGACTGACGATTGGCCTGGTGGCGAAATATATTGATAATGCCGATACCTATCTCTCCATCACCGAGGCGCTCAAAGCAGCCGCCTGGGCGCACCGCAGCGAGGTAACCATCCAATGGATCAATGCTGAGACAGTGACCGACGCCGCGCTCAGCGCTGTGGATGCTGTGGTGGTGCCCGGTGGCTTTGGCAAGCGCGGGGTAGAAGGGAAGATTGCGGCGGCGAGTTACTGCTTACAGCACAACATACCGTATCTTGGTATATGCTTGGGGATGCAGGTCGCAGTGATTGCTGCTGCCCGCCGTGGTGGTCTGGCCCAGGCTGGCAGTGCGGAGTGTGGCGCTGCGCCAGATGATGCCGTCATCTACCTTATGCCTGACCAGCAGGGCAAGCAATCGACTGGTGGGACGATGCGCCTGGGCAATTACCCAGCGGTGCTGCGGGCTGGCTCGCGCACCGCCAAAACATATGGGACAACAGAGGTTGTGGAGCGTCACCGCCACCGCTATGAGGTGAATCAAGCGCATCTTGCTGCCATTAACGCGGGCGGGATTGTGGTGTCGGGCACATCACCCGATGGCAGGCTGGTCGAGTTCGTCGAGGCACCTACCTGCGACTACTTTGTTGCGACTCAGGCTCACCCAGAGTTTACCTCGCGGCCATTTCGAGCTCATCCCCTCTTTGCTGGTTTAGTGCAGACGGCGCTCAAGCGGCAGAAGCGGATGCAGAAGGGCAAGGCGTAAACCTTCTCGCTACGCTTACGCTATTCTTGCGCCGCATCTGTTGTATACTATAATCATGGAACAGACGATTCGTGATGCAGTATATACTCTTTATCAACAAACCCCGCCGGTGGAATTGACGCGGCCGGAGCCGACGTTTGGCGACTTTGCGACCAACGTTGCACTCAAGCTTGCTAAGCCACTGGGCAAGAAACCGCGCGAGATTGCCGAGGAGGTGGCGGCGGTGCTGCGCCAGACTGGCCAGTTTTCTGATGTGAGCGTGGCTGGCCCGGGTTTTATTAATCTCCGCCTAAGTGATGAAGCACTGTGGCAGGCGGCCAACACCGCACCGCAGCAGGTCTATGGCGGCATGCGCTACACGCTGGAATATAGCTGCCCCAACGCCTTTAAGGAGTTGCACACCGGCCACCTGTACCAGACGGTGTATGGCGATATATTAGCGCGGATCATTGAGTCGGTTGGCGCGGCGGTAGACCGAGCCAGCTTTGGTGGTGATGTTGGCCTGCACGTTGCTAAGTGTTTGTGGGGGATGCGCCACACGCTAGGCGGTGAGCTGCCAGAGAAGTTACCAGAGGTAGAGAGCGATGTCTTTGCTCGGGCGCGGTGGATTAGCCAGGCCTATGTGATCGGTGCTAAAGCGTACGAAGAGAACGAGACGGCGAAGCAAGAGATTATTGAGTTTAACAAGTTAGTCTATAGCTACCACGAGCATGATGAGCATAATACGCCGCTCGCTCAGATCTATTGGACGACGCGCCAGTGGAGTTTGGATTACTTCGATGCCTTCTATACGATGATTCAGGTTGATCATCTTGACTATATCCCCGAGAGTAGCACTGCACCAATTGGCCTCGCCGTGGTACACGAGCAGCTGGAGCGAGGGAACTTGCAGCGTTCTGAGGGGGCAGTGGTCTTCGTCGGTGATCCCGCGAAGCATCTGCACACCCGCGTCTTTGTGACGTCCAACGGCCTGCCGACGTACGAGACAAAGGACATTGGCGTTATCTGGAAAGAAGTAGCAGACTACCACTTTGACCACCGGATTCTCATCACTGGCAACGACCAAAAGGAGTATATGCGCGTAGTATACGCTGCGGCAGAGCTATTCCGGCCTGAGCTAGCTGGGCGGATGACCCACCTGACCAATGGCACGGTGCGCTTTGGTGATGGCAGCAAGATGAGCTCGCGCCTGGGTAATGTGGCGCGAGCGGCTGATGTGCTGGCTATCGTCCAGGAGCGTGTGGCAAACCTCACCACAGACCCAGTGGTGCAGCGCCAGGTGGCCTTGGGGGCGATCAAGTACGCCTTTGCGAAGTATCGCATGGGCAATGATATCGCCTTTGATATGGATGAGACGGTGAGTTTGCAGGGTAATTCTGGCCCCTACATTCAATACGCTCATGCTCGAGCCTGTAGCATCCTAGCCAAGGCGAGTGCCGAGCCTGCCGAGCCGACCGATTGCACTGATGACGAGCGCCTCCTCCTGCGCAAGCTGAGCGAATATCCAGAGGTCGTCGAGAAGGCTGCCCGCGAGTATCTTGTGCATGGCATCTGCCACTACCTCTATGAGCTTGCCCAAGAATTTAACCGCTTCTACGAGAAAAACCGTGTCGTTGGCAGCCCGCGCCAGGCTGAGCGCCTCAGCCTGGTGCAGCGCTACCGCGACACCCTGGCTGCTGGCCTTGCTCTGCTCGGTATCGAAGCGCCGGAGCGGCTGTAGTGGGTGAGCGTACGCCACACACCGACCCATCTGCCTTGCACGAGCCACTAGCGGCAGAGCTTATGACACCAAAGCATCTTATTGCAGCACAAAATATCGAGATTGGCCGCGAGCGTTTGCTTGACTCTACTCAGCTTAAGATCATCGGCACAACCTACGAGCAGTCGCCGCTGGCCTTTGAAGACGCCACTAATGCAGCAGTTTTGGTGGGGCACTTGGTGCGGCAGACACTTGAATTCGAAGACATGGATGAGGCAACACCACTGTTGACTACAGAGCTTATCGCGCAACGCGAGAAGGCTAATTGCTATGGCTACACCATTGTGGCATCGGAGTGCCTGGATCAAATAGGGGTGGAGCATTATGTTGGGTATGTAAACCAGCACGCAGTAGTTATGTTGTTTGATCGCACGAGTGGGAGTAAGCGCTCGTTTTTGCTCGATGTTGCAACCAAGGAATTTTACCAAGAAACGACCAAGGCGGTTGGTGGTGAAGACCCGCTTGACCAATTATGGCGTGGTGAGCTGCGCGCGATTAATACCTTGCAGACTAGTGAATTATTACGAAAAGTCGATATAGATGATCCAAGTAAGCGCCAAAAATTCATAAATGAGCGGTTCTGGCTGAGTTTTGATAAAGACAGCCGCCATCGAGACGACGATGTGTATGACTATTTGCTCCATAGCCAGCTGCAGCTCATTACCATGCCATCAGTGCCAGGCCGCGAAATGTTGCGCCTGTATCATAATGTGATTATTAATACACTGGGCAATAACCCCGATCCAGTTGCTGCGAGTGAGGATATTATTGATCAATTTGCTGGTATCTATCCAGACATTGATCCACGCAACAAGCTTAAGCATGCAAAGGCTCTGCGCACAAAACTCATCGATCGGCACATGGGGGATAGTGCCCTGGCCTTAGCGGATGTGATCAAGGCAAGCTTGCTGCCCGACGATACTTCGGAGAGTCGGTTCTTTAAGGGCGATACACTGCGCAGGATCGCAAAAGCTGAGAGTGACCCCAAGAAGATAGACGGAGCGATAAAAGAGTATGATGATAATGATAATAATAATAATAATGATGATGATGAGTTGTTTAAGTTACCGCCTGATAATGACGAGTTCTTGGCGAGCGTAGGGCGGGTGGTGGCGTGTAAGCCAGTGTTGTCATATGGTTTTAGGAAGACGCGTCTGAAGAGGATCGCAGATGCCAAGCAAGACAAAAAGAAGATTGAGAAGCGGTTAGCGAAGTCCTCGCGCCATAGAACACCACCAACACAAGAGCGCTAGCAATTAATGCAGAATATGCTATAATTTGAATAAACAATGGTTAATAAGGAGAACCTATGGCAGAACGAAAAACAACCAAAACCAAAGCAGCTACTGCAAAGAAGCCTGCTACGCGTCGCACCCCACGTAAGGCTGCCCAAGAGGCTGCAGCTGCTGCCCAAGCGATGGAACAGAAGATGAAGAATAGCCACCTCGGCGGTTTTGCCGACTTCATCCGTGAGCAGGGCGTAGTTGGCTTGGCTGTTGGTTTGGCGATTGGTACTGCTGCTGGCGATACGGTTAAAAAATTAGTCCAAGGGTTCATTAGCCCAGTGGTGCAGTTCATTGTGGGTTCGCAGAAGGGGCTCGAGGCTGCTAGTACGCATATTGAGATTGCTGGGCGCAGCGCTGACTTCGCGTGGGGAGCTTTCGTGAGCTCGCTGATCACCCTGATCGCCACAGCATTTGTCATCTACCTGATCATCCACCTGCTCAAGCTCGACCGCTTGGACAAGAAAAAAGACTAAAGAGGCGAGAAGCCTCAGAGCGATCAACCACACCCACTCAGGGTGTGGTTTTTCTATGGTGAATAATAAATTTGCGCACTACCCAAACACCTACTGAGCGTGAACATATGATTGAATAATTCGGAAATAACAGGGGTAGGAGAGAGGATTTACCTCATAATTATATCCTGGAATAAGGAGGTGGGAAGGCAAGTAAAGACACCTGAATAAAAAAGTAGTACACTAACTTGCGTATTAGTAAAGGGGATGTGTAGTGAAAAAATGAGCGGTATCCCTCTTTGTGTGGTATACTATGTTTTTACGGTTTGACCACGATGATGCGAACGCCTAAAGATATACTGCCATCTTTTAATCACGACCCAGCGCTCCAACTGCTCCAAGCGGCACGTCGTCGCTTTGAGGGGGAGACAGGCACTCATGAGATATATGAGTATGCTGTGTCTGCTGAACAGATGCAGCGCGCGCCGCTCGAGGTACCGCTTGATGATATCCCTGAGTATATTGGTATCAAGGGTGGTGCAGCACGCACTGTGTTGGCATTGCTGATTGAACATACTGCACCGCTCGCACCACCACGCGATATTGATCTTGTCGTGCTTGGTGATAGTGTGGATCGCCAAGGCTATGATGCCGCGGTGGTTGAGCACACAGCCCAGGCGCTTGCTGCGCACTGCTCGCCGCGTGATGCTCAGTATGGGTATGGGGCTGAGTATATTGGATCGATTGATGACTATATGGGTGCACATGATTTTACGATCAACCAAGTGCTGCTGACAAAAGAGCGCCACGAATGGCTTCTCTATACAACAACCCAGGCAGTTATTGACATGGCTCAGCATATCATTCGGCCAACGTACTACGAGCATAATGCGCACCATCATCTTGGGAGTAAGCTTGCGCTCAAGGCTGTGCGGTTACTTGCTGAGCTGCAGACCCAGGGTATTGCTGAGGCGCGGATCGAGGGACTTGATCTGCGCCATGATGTTTATGGTGATCCAACGGATGATTACTTTATGCAGGCATTGCAGCTTGATAAAGCACTTGAGCGAGGCTATCCGGTTGCTGAGCAGTATGTTGCGAACTTGCGGCGGTTTGGCCTTGCACCTGATATGCCATATGATACGGTTGAATCGCTCTACCAGCAGCTCGTCGAGTGCGTTCAGTTTGAACCGTCTATAGGGGCATGTGCGACGCTTGCATATGGCATGACACAGCAAGACAGTGAGGAGGTTGCACGGTTGATGAAGCAAGTCCCTGATCGATATGCCCGTGATTATGTCTAATCGCAAAACGTAGTATACTAGAAGCATGAAACCAAGCTTCAAACCAAAACGGATTTTGTGGGTCGACTTAGAGATGACGGGGCTGAACCCTACTGTGGACGAAATACTAGAAGTGGCGGCGATTGTGACGGACTGGACTTTTGCCGAGATTGCAACGTACGAAGGGGTGGTGCGCCATGATGCGGCTAAGCTCACGCGTCTCCTCGACGGTAACGCGAGCTTTTGGGATCAGCATCTGGCGGCGCGGCGCGGGCTCGAGGAGCAGAATACGCAGGGCAAGCCGCTGGCAACAATCGAGCAAGAACTGCTGGCGTTTTGTGATGAACAGTGTGCTGGCGAGGGGCGGATATTGCTGGCGGGGAATTCCATCCACCAAGATCGCCGCTTTATCGATCACTGGTGGCCGCAGCTGGCCCAGCGTTTGCACTACCGCATGCTCGATGTGAGTGCCTGGAAGGTGGTGATGGAGGGCAAATACGGTAAGAAATTTGCCAAGCCAGAAGACCACCGCGCGCTGGAGGATATCCGCGGTAGTATTATGGAGCTGCGCTATTATCTACAAAAGGTCGCTCTGTGATGTCCGAGCTGTGGCGCGATATTACGATTGACACAATTGAGCAGCGACGGGCGCTGCTAAGCGAACTGCGCTTGCCTGAGTTGCAGGCCCGCATGGTGCGCGAGCATCGCTGGCTGCCGCAGGCGATAGAAGGGGAGGCGTGGCTGCTGCTCACGCTGGATATACCATACGTCAGCCGGCACAATGTGAAGTACCATACCATTACCATTTTACTCAGTAAAACCGAGATTATTACGCTGCACCAGGGTGAGCTAGACGATGAGCTGATTCAGCGCATTACCGCGCTGCGGCCTAGTTACACAACGCCATCACTTATTCTGGCGACTATTGCCCAGTTTTCTATTGAGCAATTTATGCCGCTGCTCAACCATATCGACGATGTGACCGACCAGCTGGAGGATACGATGATTCGCACCCCAGATAATCGGCAGCTCCAGCAGCTCTTTGTGTACAAGCGTCAGTTAGCCGACCTGCGCAAGGTGGTGCTCCCTTTGATGAATGTGCTCAATGGCCTCAGTAACGGTCGCTATGCCTTGTTTGATAAAAAATGCGCGGTGTATGTGCGCGATAGTTACGACTACGCCTGGCGCGTCCACGAGCTTATCGATACGATGCGTGACCTCCTTACCAGCGCGCTCGATATGTATCTCTCGGTGGTATCTAACCGTATGAACGATGTGATGAAGCGCCTGACCTTGGTTGCCACTGTCTTTATGCCGGTCTCATTCTTGACGGGCCTGGGCGGGATGAACTTCGTGCAGTTGCCATTTCGCAGCGACATTGCCTTCTGGCTGATGATTGGCCTGATTGTCCTCATACCGCTAGCGATGGTGGGGTATTTTGTGCGGCATAAGTGGTTGTAGTATTATAGTGCTATGACACACAAGCAGCTCGAAGAATTTTTGCTCAGCCTGCCCGGAGCGTGGCTCGACTATCCCTTTGGGGACGATATCGCGGTGTACAAGGTAGGGCACAAGGATGTGCCTGGCCAGCCGGAGAAGATGTTTGCGCTTATTGCCGAAGGGTCGCAGCCACTAAGGGTGAGCCTCAAGTGCGACCCGCAGCTGGCCCGCACCCTGCGCGAGCGCTATGAGTCGGTCCAGCCGGGCTACCACCTCAACAAAAAACATTGGATTACCGTTATTTGTAGCGGCCAGCTGAGCGATGACGAAGTGATTGACCTGGCGCGGCTTAGCTACCGGCTGGTGACGGAGTAGCGCGCTCGTTTCTTTTGAGGAGAATCGTCAGTATAGGAGCGCTCATGTTGTGTGGGCGCTTTTCTATTGTTTGTTATTGTATGGTGGCGCGCGTATTTTTATACGCCAGCGCATTACTAAAAAGCCCGCCAGGGAGGCGGGCTGGTTTGGCAGAGTTAGGTGCGGTAAGCGCGTTGCTACTTTGTTGAGGTAAAGTTGCTAAACGACTTGGTGGCGGCGTCGAGCGTCTTGCTGTTGGTGGCGACGTAGTCGGCGATGGCTTTGCGGTTGCCGCTGGCGGTTTTGAGCTTTTGGAGGTAGCTCTTGAGGATGGATAGCTGGTAGCTCATTTCACGTGCGTAGACGCGGTCGAGCGCGCCAGTCAGGTAAGCGTCTTCGAGCGTTTTGGAGAGTTTGTCGGAGTAGGCTTTTTCGGTCTTTTTGGCATCGCCGACTAGCTCGGTCTTGATCTTTGCATCTTTGAGTGACGACTTGAGTTCTGCTCCCATACTACCGAGCGAGGTGGTGAGTGTGGTGTTCATGCTTGAGAGTTCATTCTCTGTCAGGCGTGATTGCTGCTCCTTGGTGGCCGCTTGCAAGGTCTCGATGCGGGCTAGCGTGCTTTGGGCTTGCTTGGTGTAGTTGGGCTGGCTGTTGACCATCATCATGACGACGCTAAAGGCGAGCAAGAGTACACCGCCGATCAGGCCAAATACCGCAAAGCGGTTAATCTGCACTGGCTGCGGTTTGGGTGCGATTTCGTTGAGGTAATCTACCGGGAAGGAGGTGTCTGGCTCGCTTGCTGCACCAAGGTCTGCGCCGGTAGCAGCCATGGCAGTCGCGCCAAGTGGCTGCTGTGGGTTAGCATACGCCTGGCCAGTGTAGCCGCCTGCTTGTGGCTGGTAGGGCTGCGCGGCGGGTTGACTTGGGTAAGCGCTCGCATAATTTTGTGATGGGTCTGCGCCAGTGTGTGGACTGGGTGAGTTAGTTGGTTGGGGCGTCGTAGCTGGCGGCTGCTGTAAGGGCTGGGCTGGCTGCTGCTCGGGCTGCGGCGCGTAGTGATATGACTGACCTGTGCCGTAGCTGGCGGCTGGTTGGTTGTGTGGTGGCTGATACGGCTGGTAGGGCGGGGCTTGAGGTTGCGGTGATGAAGGAGTGGGCTGCTCTTGATACGGTGACTGGGCTGGTTGGCTCTGCGCTGCCGGATTATATGCACCATAGCCATAATCCTGCGCACCGTGTGACGCCGCTTGGGTAGCATAGTAGGGGACATACGGAGCAGCTGCCGGCGCATTGGGCTGCGGGGGCTGTTGCTCGGGCTGCGGGGCCGAACCATTCGGTTGGGGAGTGTATGGTTGCTGTGGATTCATAGTTACTATAATACCATTTAAACACAACCACTAACAGGGGTAAAGAGGATAATCTCTAACAGAGGTCGGATAGATGAATTATATATAGTGTATACCCCTCTACACTATATACCCTATACCCCTATATACTATATAAATATTAGTTATGTTTTGGTTTGTTGCTGTATACGATCGGTCGTATTGATTGAATAGCTTTCGTGGTAGGTAAGAGCGACCAGATAGGTGATTGGTGCGGTTCGATTGGTCTATACTCAATGCGGTATACTATACCTATGGATGCCAAAGAAGAGGTGCGGGCGCGCTTGAATATAGAGGATGTGGTGGGCGAATATGTGCAGCTTAAGCGGGCGGGGCGGAGCTACAAAGGCCTGAGCCCCTTTACCAGTGAGCGGACGCCGAGCTTTTTTGTGAGCCCCGAGAAGAATATTTGGCATGATTTTAGTAGCGGGCGGGGCGGCGATGTCTTTAGCTTTATTATGGAAGTAGAGGGGCTGGACTTTCGCCAGGCGCTGGAATTGCTGGCGCGCAAGGCGGGGGTGGATCTTTCGCGCTATGAGCAGAAGGGTAACCGCGACCTGGCGCGGCGCAAGCAGCGGCTGCGTGAGGCGCATCGACTAGCAGCGAATTTTTATCAGCATTGCTTGGTGCGGAGCCAGGATGCGCTGGCGTATGTGTTTCGGACGCGGCGGCTGAGCAAGGCGATTGTCCAGCAGTTTCAGATTGGCTATGCGCCGCGTGATGGTCAGGCTCTGGTAACGTATCTTAAGAAAAAAGGCTTTTCGCTGGCAGAGCTGCGCGAGGCGGGCTTGGTGAACCGCTACGATGGCGATCTCTTTCGCGGGCGGATGATGGTGCCGTTAATGGATGCGAGTGGGCAGGTGATTGGCTTTACGGCGCGCCTGATTGCTGATGTGCCCAATGCGCCAAAATATCTCAATACACCCCAGACACTGCTCTATGATAAAGGTCGGCATGTCTTTGGCCTGATGCAGGCGAAGCAAGCGATTCGCACCCGGGGCTATGCCGTGATTGTCGAGGGTAATATGGATGTGATAAGCAGCCACCAGGCGGGTGAGGCAGCAGTGGTGGCGACGGCGGGCACTGCTATGACGGAGCAGCATATTCGGGCGCTCAAGCGGCTAGCGGGCGATGTCCGGCTGAGTTTTGATGGTGATAAAGCCGGGCGGGCCGCCACAGAGCGAGCGATTGGCCTGGCTGCTCAGGCGGGGGTGGAGCTAAAGGTGGTGTCGCTGCCGGCAGGGGCAAAAGACCCCGATGAACTTATTCAGCAGCAGGGGGTGGCGGCGTGGCAGCAGGCGATAGCGGCAGCTCAGCCAGCGGTGGATTGGCTTCTGGCGCAGTATCGGCAGCAACTTGATCTTACCACAGCGGCAGGTAAGCGGCAGTTTACGACTGTCGGGTTGGCGCTTGTTAATCGTTTGGGTGACCCGGTGGAGCGCGAGCACTACCAGCGGCAGATTGCTCAGGCAGTTGGCTCAAGTGTCCAGGCTGTCCAAACGAAAGCGCAGCAAATGGCACCAGCCGCTCCCGTCCGCAAGGCCGTTAAGGCGGCCGCGGCCGCGCCACGCAATCGCTACCTCGTACAGGACGATGTGCTTGCGCTAGCGATGCTTGATGGGCCAAGCCAGGAGTTGTTTGGGCGGGTTGACCCGCAGCTCTTTGCAGGGGAGGCGCGCCAGGCTTTGGCTCAGTACTATGCGGCACACCATGGGCAGCCGCTGAAGAGTACGCCGCCGCTATTGCAAAACTTTGACGAGTATATTACAATGGTACGGGTACGTGCCGACGCTCGGTATGGTGCGTGGAGTGAGACCGATCGCTACTACGAGACCGCCCGGCTTTTGCGGCAAATCGAAACCGAACACAAGCAGCAACACAAACATCATCTCACCACCCAATTGCGCCAAGCAGAAGAGAGCGGCGATACGACTGCCGCCGCCGCTTTGCGCGAGCAACTGAACCAATTAATCAAGGAGATAGCGCGTGGCAACCGACGATAAGGATACCAAGCAAAAAAAACCAGCAACCACAGCTCAGGCGGCGCCACCCGATGCCCAGCCACCGATGATGGATCCAGCCGTCGACGATATAGAGCCCGACCTCGCGGCGCTTGAGGAAGAAGACACACCAGAGGAGATTCTTAACAGTAACCAATATTTTGATGATATTAGCGACGACTCGGTCCGGTTGCACCTGCGCGAGATTGGCAAGATCCCACTGCTCAGTGCTGATGAAGAGATAGACCTGGCCTACCGGATTAAGCAGGGCGATAAGCGTGCCAAAGACAAAATGGCCGAGGCTAATATGCGACTGGTGGTAAGCATTGCCAAGCGGTACAGTGGTCGTGGCCTCGATTTTCTCGATCTCATCCAAGAAGGGCACACGGGGCTACTGCGGGCGGTGGAGAAGTTTGACCCAGATAAGGGCTTTAAATTCAGCACCTATGCCACCTGGTGGATTCGCCAGGCGATTACCCGTGCGATTGCCGACCAAGCGCGCACTATTCGCATTCCTGTCCACATGGTGGAGACGATCAATAAGCTGCTGCGCACCCAGCGCCGCTTGACCCAAGACCTCAACCGCGAGCCAACCATTACCGAGCTTGCCAAAGAGCTCGATATGGAACCGGATAAGGTTGAATATGTGATGAAGATCAAGCAAGACATTAGCAGCCTGGATGCTGGTGTGGGGCGCGATGGCGACGACTCGGAGGAGTCGGTGCTGGGGGACTTTATCGAGGACGAAGATACGGTCAGCCCTGAAGAGTCGGCCTCTAACCAGCTTCTCAAAGAGCAGGTGCAAGATATTCTCTCGACCTTGAGTGACCGCGAGCAGAAGATTATCAAAATGCGCTTTGGCCTGGAGAATGGCAAGAGCCACACGCTAGAGGAAGTTGGGCAGGAGTTTGCCGTGACACGCGAGCGCATCCGTCAGATTGAGGCCAAGGCTCTCGCCAAGCTGCGTAAGCACAAGGATGCCAAGAAGCTGTACGAGTATTTGCAGCAGTAGGGGATAGTACTACGATTGAGTTATATAACCGGCCAGAGGTGGCCGGTTTGGCTTTTAACAGGTCAAGGTTTCAACAGTGATCTCTTGTGTGAATAGTGAAGAATGGGAAATATTATTTATATTCAATGACATACCCGGCATTGGTGTTATGCCGGGTATGTATCTAGATTTTATCACCTGATCCTAGTAGGGATGGTAGTAGTCGAGATATGGATTGGTGAGAATAACGATGAGGACAATCAGGCCAATAATAAAGCCAAGAACTGTTCCGATAATACCCCACACCAGGCTGACGGTGCCCCAGGTGGTGGACATGCCAGCTTCCTTGGATTTGCTGCGCGAGATAATGCCCAGAATGATGCCACCAATGCAAATACCGAGGAGATTGAGGACGCAGCCAATCACGCCCATCATTTCGCCTGGGTTTTCGTATTGTGGATAAGCACCTGGATAGGGCTGTTGGTATTGGTATGGTTGTTGGGGCGACGCAGCTGGCTGGGGTGGCACAGGCTGGGGTTGAGGCTGCGGGGCAGGCGGTTGTTGGGGTGTTGGTTGGTTGTTCATAGATTCCTTTATTGTCTGTTATGAGCGCCAGTGACGACGCTACTCCGTGTGCACAGAGTATACCAATGCTGTGGTGCTATGTCAAATGATGTAGTGATAGGGTGCTGGCAAAAAGTGTCGGTGGGTAGATTGCGCTTCTTTGCTATACCCCACCGGGGTATTTTACAGCCAACCAATCTCGCGGCAGAGGGCATCGACTTGCTGGTGGAGTTCGGTGAGATTGTGGCTGTTGGAGATGAAGTGGTCGGCAATGGCGATGGGGCCACCTTTCTCGATATCTTCAATTTCCGACCAGTCGCGGGTGATTGCTTCTTGCGCGGTAAAGGGTCGCTCGGGCCGCTGAGCGAGGCGACGGTGACGGAGCTGCTTGGGTGCCACGATGGCCGCCACAACGAGCTCGCCTGGGAAGTGGTGGGTGAGGTATTTGTACTCTGTCCAGGAGTAGAGGCCGTCAAAGAGGATGTGGCGCTGCCCAGCGGCAGCGAGGCGCTGCATTTGCTCGGCAGCGGTGCGGATGATGATATCTTTGCCAGCCTCTTCGCGCCAGGCTTTGCGAAATTTGGCTTGTGATTGCGGGGTGATAGCGATGCCGCGGCGGCGCATTTCGTCGTAGAGGATGCCACCAGCGTAGACCTTGGGGATGCCAAGGCGTGCCACGTGGTTGACCGCCTCGCTCTTGCCTGCGCCTGAGAGGCCGACGAAGGCAAGGATTGTCGTCGGGTGAGATGGATGATTCATGTCTCTAGTATAGCAGATAATGACGCTTATGGTTAATGGCGTCGGGAATGGTACAATAAAAATAGTATGGAAGAGCAGCCAGCTGCACAGCCATCACGACCAGAGCGACTCCCCCGCTACGCACCGATCGACTGTGCGTCGCGCATTTTCTACTTGCGGATGCGGGTGCGGCAGCAAGAGGGAGCGGCGCTTCCGTCGCAATGGATGCGCGATGCTGCCTGCAGCCCGGCCACGAGCGAAGAATATTTTAGTGGCAAACCGGAAGACACGGCACTGGCGCTGCGGCGCTGCATTGGTTGTGCGGTGATTGATGTGTGTGCGGCATATGCGGTGAGAGAAGGAGTGTCGGGGATCTGTGCTGGTTTAACGGCACAGCAGCGCAGACAACTGACGGATGGTCCTACGCCAGCCGATCTCCCTAGCCAGTCTACGACGCTCACCGCTGTCATGCATCACGCCGTCCACGTTAATGATACGCCTCGGACACGGATCGCCTGGGCGGAGCAGTGTATGGCCGAGCGGCGACATATTGGATATATTCCCACGTCGCAGACTTTTGCTCGCTTGGCGCTGTGTATTGATGCTGAGACGAAGCAGCGGATAGAGCCCGAGCAGCGTGAAGATTGTGCTGGGTGCCCGGTGGCGGCTGAATGCTTACTCTTTGCACTGCGGGGATACCAGCGTATTATCGCTGCTGGTGATGTCCGTGGCGGCACGACCCAAGCCGACCGCCGGCAGTGGGGCATGCCCAAACCCAAACAGCGGCGGGCTCGGCGACGCTGAGGAGGAACGTGGCCGAGCGTGGATAGGCTGCATGTTGCTTATGCTTGGCAAAATAACAGGCGTGTGGAATAATACAGAAGCCAATGTTTTGTATAGCAAAAAGAGTAAAAACTTATGACGCGTGAACAACCAAGAAAGCCGACTCCTGCCACACAGGCAATGCGAGAACGAATGAAGAGTGATGGTGTAAGTCCTGCACGGTATGTTGCAGAGCAGCTACTCCGGGGAGAGAAAGTACCAGATGTGTCGGAGTGGGTTGCCTTGGCGGCGTGCGGCTCAAAAGGCGCGTTCAATTTCGATCTCGATATCCCCAGCCCTGATGCAAGCAAACCAGAGTATTCTCGGAAGGCCGATATCGCTTGGAGAGTACAGTTTGCAAAGCAGGTGTGTGGTATGTGCTCAGTGCAGCAGCAGTGTTTAGCAAGTTGGTTAGATCGTACGATGAGGGGTGAGCAGGATGACGATAGTTTGATTGTTGGTGGCACAACGAAGAGACAGCGCGAAGCAGCGCGTCGGTGGGCGGGGCAAGTCAAAAAAGCCCAAATCTCAGACAATCTGTAACAAAAACACCAACCTCCACGTTCGCACAAACGATATATTTTGTAGCAAAATAGCACCCCCCTTTTTAGCACGCAGCGAGGGGTGATATTGAGTGGTAGAGATGGGGCGGCGTGGGCGTGATTTGCCTTGCGATGCAACGCCGCGTTTTGTTCTGCAAGATACCGCTCATGCTATAGCAATTGAAAAATCCGACGAAATGTGTACACTTATATAATAACGTATATAAGCACGGATAGTGCAGACTGAGGAGATAGGAGTGCAGCGACGAGGTGGGTTAGTGAGTGGAGTGATGAGTGTGCTCATTGCGGGTGCTGTGTCGGTGATGTTTGGTGGGGTTGCCCAGGCGCAGCAGTGGCAGATGGTGTATAACGAGGAGTTTAAGACGCCACTGTCGAATTGGAAGGTTCTTCAGCAAAATAAGGATAATTATGGCAAGGAACATTTGGCATATAGCGCCAATAACGTTGCGGTAACTAACGGTTCTTTGCAGATTACGACTCGGCGTCACTGTGTGTCGAGTGTGGCTGAGCCACTGGGCGATAGCAACGCCAGCCAAGAGCCGTGCCCGTCTGGCAAGATGACACGCTACCAGAGTGGGCGAGTGGAGTCGGGTCGAGTGCTCGATGGGCATAAACCATTCCGCGTCGAGGTACGAGCGAAGATTAATTGGAATGGCGAGAATGGGACGCGCCCAGCTATTTGGCTGCGCAATAGTGTGACGCTTGCCAACTGCAGCAACAACAGGCAAGCGAATGATCCTTATGGTGAGCTCGACATACTGGAGTGGTATTCATGGACGCCAACTTACACTTGGTCGACAACGCATATTCGCTGCTACCACAGCCCGTCATCACAGATATGGAAGACGAAGGGGTTAGGGCATAGCCGAGAGAACCTATTGCCGTCCCCAGTGACGTTGGCGAACAACTGGCATGTCTGGGCGACGGAATATGATGGTGAGGCAGTCAGATTCTTCGTGGATAACCAGCCGGTGCTGGTGTATAACTATCGAGCAGGCGATGAGAAGAGTCATCCAACCGCTCGAGTTCCAGCAGAAAAACCAGCAAAAATGGGCATGGATGCGAATCAATTCAAGCAGGTCTTTGACGATACGTGGTATGTTATTCTCAACGATTATGTGGAGTGGAAGAGTGAGGAGCACCCGCCCGATTCATCGAAGAAGTTTGCCAACCAGACCTTCCTTATCGACTACGTCAAGATATACCAAAGTGGTGCTCCAACTACTAGTGAAAAGCCACCAGAAAAAAAGGACGACAAGAAAGATAAAAAGCCTGGCACTAAACGGATGACGGTGAAGAAGAAAAAGGGTGCGTTTACTGCCCAGGGTCCGCTGGCTGAGCTGATGAGCAACTTTGTGCCAGCACTGCTGATTAGTCTGTGCTTGCTGCTTATCGCACTAGCTGGCTGGCTAGTGTGGTGGTGGCGTCGCCGTCGCCACCGCGCTCCGCCTACGCCGTAGCTGGAGGCAGGGAGCAGGGTAGAGGTGCCGCGCGAGGATGTTTCCGCATGGCACCAATGCTATACTAGAACTATGATGAAGCGCCTAGTGATTATCGATGGCAAAAGTGTGTTCTACCGTGGGTACTATGCCATGCCCAATCTCTCGACGGCCGATGGGACGCCAACTGGTGGAGTATATGGCTTTGCGGCGCTGAGCCTGGAGCTGATCAAGCGCCTCCAGCCAGACTACGTGTGCGTGGCGTGGGACAAGCCCAAGACCAACATCCGCCGCCGCCTTGCCATTTACGACCAATACAAGGCTGGTCGCAAGCCGGCTCCGCCAGATTTTTACGCCCAGATACCACTGCTCCATGAGCTTTTGCAGGCGTTTGGTTGGCCGCTGTATGAGTTTGATGACTATGAGGCAGACGATATTATGGCGACGCTCGACGCCCAGGCCGAGCAGGAGGGGGATATCGAGACGTATCTCATCACGAGCGACCTCGATGCTTTGCAAATACTCGACCAAAACACCTACCTCTACGCGTTGAAAAAAGGCTTGACCAACATCGATAAATTCGACATCCCCGCCTTCGAGCAACGCTATGGTATTCGGATTGGCCAGTTCCTCGACTTTAAAAGCCTCAAGGGCGATGCGTCGGATAATATCCCCGGTGTGCCAGGGGTGGGGGAGAAGACGGCGGTTAAGCTGCTGCAGCAATTCGACACGCTTGACAACCTCTATGATAACCTCTGGCAGGTCAAGGATACGCTGCGGCGCAAGCTGGAGCAGGGCAAAGATTCGGCCTATATGAGCCGCGAGTTAGCTCGGCTGTATACCGATGCACCAGTGACGCTTGACCGAGCAGCGATGGCAATGGACAACTGCGACCCAGCGGCGGTGCGGGCGATGTTGCAGCGGCTGGAGTTTCGTAGTTTGCTGCGCCACTTGCCAGCGCAGATGCAGGCGGCAGAGAACGCTCAGTCGCCTGATGTGCCAGTGGTGCAGCATGCCACCGAGCTGCCCGCCAGCCAGGCTAAGGCGCTCTTCCTGATGGCCAAAGAGCTGCTGGTCTGGCCGGTCGAGGGCGGCGTCTGGGTGAGCCACGAGCGGGGCAAGGCGGCCCGCCTGAGCTGGCGTGATGCGATTGATGTTATTCCGCATGTGCCGATTGTTGGGCACCGCACCAAGGAGTTATTACGCCACTTACTGGCTCGTGGCGTGCGGCAGTTGCCAGTCGTGAAGCATGATACTGCCCAGGGGTCGTTCTTGCTTAATCCCCTGCGTACGTCGCGGGCGCTGGCTGATCTTGCGGGGCTGGAATCGCTCGACGACCCACGTCTGGCCATTAGCGCGCTGTGGGCGGTGTACGACGAGCAAGCTCAGGCACTTGATGCACTGCCCGATCTTGCCCGAGTGGCCCGGACAATGGACTTTCCGCTCATCCCTGTGCTGGCGCGGATGGAGTGGCGTGGCATCCGGCTCGATAGCCGCACGCTGGCGGCGATGCAGCGCACCTTGAGTAGCGAGATCGCCGAGTTGCAGCAGCAGATCTATAGCATGGTGGGGTATGAGCTGAATATTGGCAGCCCGGCCCAACTGGCTGAGGCACTCTTCGTCAAACTCCAGCTGCCAACAGCGGGCATTAAGAAGGGCAAGACGGGTTACTCGACGAGCCAGAAGGAGCTGGATAAGCTCCGGCCGCATCACCCGATTATTGGGCTCGTGGAGCGCTACCGCGAGCTGACGAAGCTGCAAAACACGTATGTTGAGGCGCTGCCGCAGCTGACCGACGACGCGGGCTATATCCACACCACCTTCAACCAAGATGTGGTAGCGACGGGCCGGCTCAGTAGTACCGACCCAAATTTGCAAAACATCCCAATTCGCAGTGAGCTGGGGCGGCACGTTCGCGATGCCTTTGTGCCGGCACCGGGCAATGTGTTTGTCAATGCCGACTATTCGCAGTTTGAGCTGCGCCTAGCGGCCGTGCTGTCGGGGGAGGAGGCAATGATTCGCGATTTTAATACCGATATTGATATCCACGCGAACACGGCCGCCCAGGTGTATGGGGTACCACTCGACGTGGTGACAAAGGAGCAGCGCCGCCGGGCCAAGGTGGTGAATTTTGGTGTGCTGTATGGGATGAGCCAGCATGGCCTGGCCGCCGCCGCGCAGATGAGCTATGCTGAAGCGCAGCACTTCATCGATGAATACTACCGCCTCCGGCCGAAGCTCAAGGCCTATATGGCGCAGACCATCCAGCAGGCGCACGATACGGGCTTTGTCCAGACGCTGTTTGGCCGCCGCCGCTGGACACCGGATGTTGCGTCGCGCAACTTTGCGGTGCGCAGCGCTGCCGAGCGAGCAGCTGCCAATATGCCGATCCAAGGTACCGAGGCCGACCTCATGAAGCTCGCCATGCTGGCGGTGGAAGATAAGCTGGCTCAGGCTGGAGAGCAGCTAACCGATGGCGATGGCCAGCCGATCGGTTGGCAGGTGGTGCAGATCCACGATAGCATTATGGTTGAGTGCCCGCGCGCCCATGCCGAGCAGGTGAGCCACATCCTGCGCGAGACAATGGAAAATATCTACCCGCAGCTTGGCGTTAAGCTCAAAGTCGACGTCTCGATTGGTGATAATTGGGGACAGGTCTAAGAACACCAACCGAACAGAGGTCAGACTATAGACAAATCACTGGTAGTGGTGTATAATCTGGGCCATCACAAGCAAAACAGAATAGAGGTTGGGCATGGCACAAAGCGAAGCAGTAGATACATCATTTTCTAATGGTGGAGAGCGTGCTAGCGCTGGCCTGCCCAGTCCGTATGATCCAGAGGCGTCTGCCGATAGCCTCGATCGCTCTACCTACCAGGCGACGCACGATGCCATCGTCGAGGCGGCCCAGGCGAGTGGCGAGTTGCAACCCCTGACTGAGGCGGAGATGGAGCGGCGGGCAGCGAACGAAGGAGTGGCGCGTCAGCTATTTGAAGCAGAGGTGCAGAGAGAAGAGAGAGAAATTGAGGGCCGATTGGCAGATCAATCCCTGGATAAAAAAGAGCGAGAGAAGCTTGACGCTCGGCTCGACAAGTTGCGCGCGATAGAAAAGAAGGGGCCAACGTATGGCTTTTTGTATGATCCGGCAGGTAATATGGGCACTCTAAAGCATTATGAATTTGGCTCGATGGATCTGGCCGATTGGCGAGTGGTCTGCTGTGATGTGGGTGGAGAACCGTATGAGGCGCGAGTGACCGATGCATGCCAATTTACTCGTGATACATTTGGTGCAACTGGCCTTGTGCCAGGTGGTGCGACGGCTCGGATAGTTGTGACAACAACGAGTGAGCAGGGAACAACGCAATACGTTATTGACTGTTATGAAGGGAAGTCACCTTTGGTTGTGGCGGTTGAAACACCGATTAAGGGTGGTGACCGCACGGTGACGCCATATTTGGCAGATTGGAGTCGGAGTGGTACTGCAACGGATGAGGTGGATAGAAGTAACTCACAGGATGACTTGCTACAGGATAATGGTGAGATTGTCCGCGCAGCATAAGCGAGATGTGTGAGGTGTGCCAGATACCGTAGTAAGCAGGCAACCTTCATCTTCTTCGCTACCTACCGCTCAGCGAGCAGGTAGTTTCCTAGCTGGAGTAACGAGTGTGGTATATGTCTATATGTCGCACGTAACTTGCTGTAGTATTTACAGTTCTCGTACTGTCGAATAAGGAGATTGTTGGTTTGTGCTCGGGTTTTATGTGGCTGTTATTAAGGTGCGTACCAAGACTAGGCTACTAGGCTAGAGAAGAGTAGGAGGCGAGCATGTTAGCTTGATCGAGCAGCAACACCGAAGCTTTTGATAGGCAGCTCGCGTTCTAAGACGGTAGGTGTGCAGCAATTCTGAGAATCGCGTCCTGTCTTTGTCGTCATACACGAGACTCAGATGCTCTTACTACTATTGATTACATTCTTTTGCTTGCTCTGTAACTCTATGTAGCAACTCTTTTACATAGCTTTTCTTTTGTATTTATTCATATCTATCTATATTTCCATCTATATCTTTATACCCATCTCTATATATCTATACATCTCTTTCTCTCATATTTCTCTATCTATTTTCTATACATCTCTTTCTCTATATTTCTATTTCTATATCCTTATCTATATCTATATCTATATCTATATTTCTCTACTTATCTCTATCTATCTATCTATCTCTATCTCTATTTACTTATCTTTATATCTCTTTATTTCTATCTTTATATTTCTTTATTTATCTATCTTTCTATTTCTATCTATATCCATACTTATATATCCATATCGATTTCTCTCCTATTATATATAAATATATAAAAGAAGAGAAA
>CALJPD010000020.1 GCA_937981355.1 uncultured Candidatus Saccharibacteria bacterium
TTTTTACTGACAGGTGTAATTATTACATAATAGCTTGACAAATTAAGAGAGAGAGTACCTTATATGGTATTAAGTGTAAGCGTAGATAGAAAGTCAAGTATATGCAAAGAGACAAACAGCCAGTATTGAGTCGGTTATACAAAATGCCCGAGTCAACACACGAGCAGAGTAACGATACACAAGAGAATATAGCAGCTCGGTTGCAAGATGCCATTAAAAAGCCTGAGGCTACAGAGGCATACAGCATTGGTACGCTATATGGCCAGGATCACCCGCTTCGGCGTCTTGATTTATCGCTGGGCAGTACTCTTGGTGTGTCGCTTGTGCGAGAAGATTTGTTCCCAAAGTCAGTGGAAGTTACGGCAAAGTACTTTGCACCGCATGAGTATGCTGCTGATGGGTCGAACTCGGCCATGATAGCATTTAATGCATATGATCGTAAACCATTTAATGATATACGAGAATCAGAAGGCTCTGTATTCTTACTGAAGCAAACAGAGGGTTCTGCAGGTAAGCTTCCTACAATGCCAACCATGGAGGATGTCACGTGGGGTGATAATTGCGCTGTTGGTGTGTATGTATCTGATACAGGTGATGTACAGTGGTTTCAACTTGTGCATGAGTCTGCTTCTCAGACCAAAAAAACATATCCAACGATTGAAAAAATTGACCTATCTAGCCACAAGGAACTTCAGCAGGAACTTGATAGGGAGCTCGAAACATTTATTGCATCACGAGAGGGAATAGACCAAGCATCAGAGGATGAAGCGGTATCCACTCAGGAGCTTGTGGCTGAAACAACAGAGACAAACGAGGCGTCTGAGCTACATGAAAAAGCACGCAGCATGGTGGCGACAATCTTGGGTGAGGTGCAAGAGCATGCCACAGAAGAAGCGGGTGAGATAACGCGCCCAAGTATCCTTGAGGATTATCCACTTGAGGGCACTGATGACCCAGCAATGAGCGTGAAGATTATTCGAGATGGCGGCAACAGCTTTATTGCAACACGTGAGCAGGGCGAGCCACAAGTTGGGGTGCGCCGCGAGCACGTCGGTGGTGCAACGAACAACCCGAATCATAGTGATATCAGAACTGTCTTACAGGGTAACGCCATACGGAGAACCGAGTATGTATGGCAAGGCCCTGATGCGGGTAACTATGAGCACACCTGGACACTAGACGATAATCCAGAGCAGTTTTATACTGAACTATGCAAAATGCACGATATTATAACAGCTGACGTTGCTGAGGCGCAGACTAAAAAAGGCTTGTCAGGACGATTGGGCGAGGCAGTGCTGCGGAAATTTGGCATCATAAAGTAAAAGCAATACGACACACGATAAAAGCATAAATAATCATATAGTAACATAGCAGGGTCTTAAGATCATTGTGTCTATGTCGGGTCCCCTCAACTAATCCGTCGCAACCATAGCTCTTAGGTACGCTAGTGGGAACTCAAAGAGCTCCTGCTGGTTGTGCCTCGCTTCCCATTCACGAAGGAATGAGGCTAGATGGCGGGTTGGAACGCAGCCGTAGAATTTTCTCAGGTGGCGCTTCATAGCACTCCAGATACACTCAATGTGGTTGCTCATGCCAAAGTGTCCTGTCGAGTGATTATAGGCTTCTCGGGAGTAGCCAAGCCACTCGACGCCATTGTAACTCGCATGAGCGTCCGTGATACGATGGCTGCCTCTAGCTACCCACGCCTCAAGAAACAATTCAAATGCTATCTTAATAGCTATATCAATGGCTATCTTACTCAGTATCGGGAATACTTTACAGTCTTCGGGTATCTGATGTCTCCTTCTATGCCGCCTATGACAATGGTTTGCCTGCCGCGTTTGCTATGGCGCTGTTTGCCAAACCATGCTTCATCAACAGCAACCACGTCAGAGAGCAGTTCGCCGCCATCTGGCGGGCAGGTACTGGTGAAAGCGAGCATACCACCGATGGATGGTCGTATAGCTGAGTCCTGTTGCCAGGCGAACACTGTCAGGACTCTGGCGAGTCTGCTGAGCCATGAGAAGACAAAAGAGCTGTCGGTAGCGTACCTTACTGCCACGAAACCATGTTCTCGCTTTCGGACGAATCTTCATGCGGCAAGCTCGGCACCAGCCATAGTCTCGTCCATACCTCCAAGCAATGCGCTGACCGCACTCATGATGTTTTTGTTTTGTTACCAGCTCGTACACGAGCTGCTTACACCGAGCTTCGCTCGGAATATCTGCTACACGAGACACAGCGGAACAGTCCTTTCTGAATGAGTTGTTGTTACAAACCTAATGCTATGGGATGTTTTGGTTTGGGTTAAGGGATCGCGCTATAATTTGCTCATACACAATACAAAAACCAGTGGTCATGCCAACTGGTTTTGCATCCCGTGTGGGAAGAGAGGTGAGACGTCTCAACAAAAACATTAGTCGGTTATAACAATGCGCTGCCGGATAAGCTTCTTGTCGTCAATGGCGGCATACATATAGTTGGCGACGTCTTGCCGGCTGATGCGTGGCATACCATGCATGGCAACGTGGGGCGCTGCTGTGTATTGGCCCTTGGCTGGGTCGTTGGTGAGAGCTGATGGGTAGACAAGTGTCAAGTCCAGATTGCTTCCTGTGAGTGTCTCTTCCGAGGCTGCCTTGTCTTTGTAGAGGTCCTTAAGGATGAATGAGTACATTAGCTTCTGGATAAAGGATGCATCGCGATACGTTTCTCCTACACCAAAGGACGACATCCACACGACACGCCGCAAACCAACTTGCTGAGCTGCATCGACAACGGCATGAGCGGCTTTGCTAAAGAGTTGGTTGGCTTTGAGCTCAGTGCCAGTACCGATTGTGACACACAGTGCATCTTGGCCCTTCATTGCTTTAGCAACATCCACCCTGCTTGTGGCATCGCCACTGAGGATAGTGACACGGTTGCGCAGCGTATCATCCACCGCCTCGGGGCGGCGCGCCATGATGGTCACATGATCACCCGCCTCGAGCGCGCGATGAACAAGGTGTTGGCCGGTTGGGCCGGTGGCACCAATGATAAGAATATTCATAAAACCTCCTTAGTGGGTAATATATCATCCAGTTAATGTACTTATTGTGCTGTCGTTATAGCATGTGCTTGGCTGATATGTCAAGGGATTAGCGAGCAGTACCTTGCGTGTAATAGAAGACATGGTATAGTAGCTTGACAAATTAAGAGAGAGAGAGAGAGTACCTTATATGGTATTAGTATAATGTGAACAAAAATCAGGAGCAAAAGTGAAGGACCAAGGTGAGCAGTCATCAGTGATGAAGTATTATAATACGAAGCATCTCACGGAGCAAGCCTATGATAGGAGTGAGCAAGAACGTGTGTCTTGTGACCTCGAGAAGGTTCTTGCTCAGCCAGATAGTACAGAGGAATATCGGATTAAATCATTTAACGATGGTAATTCCCTCGACCAGTTTAAGACTTCTCTGGAACGTACATTCTCCGAATATTCGTTATTAGAACGAGAGACATTTCCAATGTCGACAGAGGTGACTGCTCAGTTCTTTACACCACATGAAACTACCCTTCACGAAGCAGATGGTATACCAGTAGAAATGCACACGTCTGTTGTGGCATTTGATGTCTTTGATAAACATGCAGAGAACCTTAATGGTCAGCGCCCAAAGAAGGGCATGATAATGCTCTTTAAGCTTTCGGCTAATATGGTTGGTGAAGCGCAGCCAGCGCCCACTATGAAAGACTTTGCCTGGAATAAAAACTGTGCAGCTGGGGCACTTGTAGTTGAGGATGGACTGGAATTCTTCCACCTAACATATAGTAGTGACGAAAAAGTGGCAATTGAAGTGCATCGCAAAGATCCAACTGAGGAAAGTGGCCATGCGGTAGATGCACAAATTGTTGAGAAAAAACCTGTATCTCCAATGATTGCAAAAATCAACCCAATGAGCGAGCACGCCGTGCAGCTTAAAATGGAGGTAGAGAAGTTTATCGCGTCGCGAGAGAGGCTGGCGTACGAGAAAGAAGAAAACGATGTCCAGCTTGCAGATGACAGAGTAGAGAGTCAACAGACTACTGTTCTAGATGACTCCAAAGAGAGCCAAACTAAAGAGGCGCGTAGCACAACTAAGTAAACCTATCACTCAAGCGACATCTCAGCGATATGACAGAAAAAATTAGCAATAGACGTGAGCAGCTACAGCAAAAACCATCTCAAGAGATAATACATACTCGCGAGATATCATGGCATGCCCTGCGCGGCTATGACTTTGCCGGGCTCGAATCGATCCTCCAGTACGGCTTAGAGCCTGCTGATAACCAGCAAGATCATTGCGTCTGTTTGTCTACTGCGCCCGTAGCAGCGTGGTTGGCTGATAGACCAGCTCATTCGTTTTATATTTACACACTGCAGAATGGGATTAGCCTTGCAATTGATACAGGGCATAAACGCCCAACGGGCGACTATGGCGGCTTTTTGGACGAGATAAGGGTGAGCCATGTGCAGCCAGATAAAATTGCTGGAATTATGTTGCCAGACCAAGCGCTGAGCCAACCACTTGTAGATATGACAACCCAGAGTGAGCCCAGGAAACCCCAGCAAGCAGAGAGCTATATTCGTCGTACGGCAAGACATGTGCAAGCCTTGGGTGCAACGATAGGCGAGGCAGACCAAGCGTATTTGCAAGAAGCTATCGAATTGTCTCGTGATGGAAAGCCTTTTTCTCGTGAGCAGAATGATGCTATCCAAGCAATGTTTATGAATTATTACTCGCGATGTTTAGAGCAGTTAGGTTTGGAGCCGACCGTAGGAGAGATGATACAGCTTGTTTTTGCAAGAGCAAACAAAACTCTTGATGTTTATGGCTGGACGGAGGAGCAGAAGCAGGAAATTGGCCGAAGAAATACTCAGGAGTCTGTGCAAAAAGTTGGTGCTTGTGCTTTGGGTGGTAGCAGTATATTTGGGAGTGATTATGATAGGCCCCTAAGAGCTATTGGAGGATTTGATGAATTAGTAAATTATGGGGAAAACCTAGGACTTACCTCTAGTGATCTATACTTGTTGCGTCAGCGTTCTGTGAAGAAGTGTCGTCATTGATTACGTGCGAGCTGCCTGTTTTTCACTATTTTATCGTAACACCCCTGTAGGCGAAGGGCTATGTGCTTGATGTGCAAAGGACCTAGGGTGGCTAGTCTTTGTTTGTTATTTAGTGATGGCAGAGGAAGAGTGAGATAAAAAGCACCTTCTAGAGAAGGTGCTGTACGCTAAATGCCTGTAGTAGATTGCTACGCAGCCTTAGCGAAATCGTCTTTGCCAGCGCTTGCTTGAGCGGCTTTGGCGGCTTTTTTGGCGTTTTGCTTCTTGGCTTTGTTGGCCAGAGCGGCGCGGCGTGCCTCGGCAGCTTTGCGGCGTGCCTCGAAGCGGTCGACCCGGCCCTCGGTGTCGATAATCTTCTCCTCACCAGTGAAGAATGGGTGAGACTTGCTGGAAATGTGGACCTTGACGAGTGAATACTCGTTGCCATCCTCCCAGGTGATGGTGTCGTCGGTAGCAACCGTCGACTGCGTCAAAAACGCAAAGCCCGCCTGATCATCGCTAAATACGACAGGGCGGTAGGTTTGTGGGTGAATACTGCTTTTCATAACCGCTATATTGTAGCAGAGAGGATGGGGGGTTGTCAAAGCATAAGAATAAGGCACAAAACAGTGTTATTATATAACAAAAAGGTGTATACTAGTGACACCTGTATAATAAAACAGATATAATAGAGCATATTGTTATGATAACTGAACAGCAACGAGCCGCTCAAAACAGCGAGACGTATAGCAACCACATCCCAGATGTAGCAAAAGGTGCTATGTCACTTGCTAAGGGGCAGTCTCAAGAATACGAAACCGCACAGAATGTCGCAGAAAGCTTGCATCGTTCGTATAACCAGCGAGCGAATCGTTTTGAGCGGACGCCCGGGCCAGATGCCGCAATGGTGCAGTTTGCAGAGACACTACTTGAAAGTGGTGTCTCTGCAGAGAACATCGCCCGCAATGGGACAGATGGCTATGAACTGTATCAGAGCATCGCGTATAATGACGACCCAATGGTATCTGATGATGCAAAAGCTCGCGCGCTCGACCGGGTTGTGTCGCTTTACCAATGTGAAGGGTTAACCTTTGGTGCGGCTGATATTGACCAGCAAGTGCTCTATTCAGACAATCCCCAGGCAGAGAACACCATCAAGAATATCACTGATTATTGGCATGCTGTTGTGACAACCGGATATGACGATGCTTCTGACAGGGGTATCGCCTCGCACTACATGAGTGACATGTTGAACCTAAAAAATATGATCAACGACTGGGCACCAGATGAGACCGAGCGATATGGACGCATTGCTGCGCGGTTTGCGGCAGCAGCTGCTATTGTGGAGAGGACTCAGGGAGCGACACTGACACTCAGCCAAGAGATAAGTGATGGTACGAGATTGACTGGAGACCAAGTGTTATACGGCCTCGTTGATGTGTACCAAGCAAGCCCAGATGAAGCGATCGCTCAGATGGAGCAGATACCAGATTGCCTCCAAGAGATGCGCTCGCTGCCAGAAGCGTTCCAAGATGAGGTTCGTCGTGCTGGCCAGAGTTCTCTTGATAGTATACCGCACCTCAAAGCAGAGGTTGCTAACAGCACTATGCTTGTCCCGTTTGCTGATAAGATACAAGAGTTATCACAAGACAATAAGTATCTCCTTCACGATATCAGTAGAAGTGTGCGCACTGCCCAGGAGGGTGATGATGCACTCCCGCGCGATGAGGTGAATGCTCGGGTTGAGAGCGCCTTTACGATTCATGCACACGAGCCACGCTGGTCGGCTGATGTGATCCGAGGGATGCTCACAGAACTCCGTAGCACAGCCAAACAAGACGCAGCGACCGACCCAGAAATTATTGCTTTCTTAGGGCGAAACCAGCGAGAGGCAAATGAAGTCCTATTATGTGTTGGCATTGGTCAAATCGATAGCGATAAGGCGAAGAAGGCGATTCGGCTATTTGAAAATATTGAGCAACCATTTGACAATTTAACTAAAGAGATACTCCTTGCTGGAGATGGCCTGTCGGAGCAAGATAGTGCAGAGTACTATACACTCCTCGAGGAGTATATCGGCAAGACCGATAAGAATGGTATACCCTACAACACACCACGGGGTGTGCGCGGTGCCGTGAAGGAATTTCGTCGGCGGCCAGAGATGAAGGCGTGGTTTTTGCAGGGTGATGTGCCAATGGCGCTCGCTCCGACACTTAGCATGTGGCGCCAGACAATGCTCGATAGAGGGGTTGAGGACACACCCGATGCGATGTATGACTACTATCGGCAAAGTGATGAGCTCATTAAATACCAAAGCGCCATGAATCTTCGCAAATGTACGACAGAGGGTGTGGTAGCATCATACCTTAAGGTAGATGATGATAGGATCGATGAGTTACTCTATGCCGCTCATGAAGAAGCTAGGCAGCGCAAAGATGACTTTCGGCTATTCATCAATATCGATCTAGAGCCACTGAAGAAGGTGGTTGAGTCTGGTGGCGTTGTTAAGTCAATTATGGATGCAGATGTTGTGGATCGAAATAAGATTGGCGGTGCGTTTGGCGCGCGCAATGCATCGTATATATACCATCGGGCTGATATCGAGGCAGTGATGGGGATCCGTTCGCATGGCGAGAGCACAAACCCTGTTTATGCGTCATGTGGCTATGTCGACCATGGCGCACCGGGCGGTGCAGTTGGCTATGGTGAGATTATGCTATCATTCAAGCCAGATGCAGGCAACCTCCGCGAGAGAACGACGTACACACCAATGGATAGCTTCCGAAGCATTGATCGCCTTACCGAAGAAGATGCAGCAGCCCTTCGTATTATCAAGAGTGGTGCTGGCATGAATCATTTTCGGACGACAGACTATGTAGAGGCGCAAATTGCTGGTGGGGTGCGGCTCGATGACATAGAAGAGATATTTGTTCCGGAGAATTTGGTGGAAGAAGTGGCACAAACGCTTCCTCCAGAGCTTGCGAGTAAGATACGGGTCACACAATCCACCAAGACAGGCCTACTAACGCGCGACCTCCAATACGACTATACCGCAGAACAGAATTTCGTTGAACCGTATAGAAAGTCAGCTGAGCCTCAGCCACTCATGGTAAACACCTCGCCCGATATCGGTGGCATCGACTATTAACAATAAGATAAGAGTATTATTCGTATGAGCAAATATTCTGGGTATCATCACCCACAGCAACTAGAGCATAACATGAATACAGCTAGCCAAAGTGTTTTTGGAGATAACTATCACAAAATGACGGAACTACCGCCTATTAGAGGGGAGGATAGTCAGCCGCGTGATGAAAGTAGCTTAGTACCGCAATTACGAGGGCTTGAGGAGCTAGAGAGTCTGCCACAGACCACTATAGCGGATAGGTTCATTGATGTGCAAGGTTCATTAGTTGAATCTTTTCGTTTTGCTGTGGCTGATCATACAGGGGAAATTATATCGATTTACGATCGGGCAGAGCTAAGTCTTATACGATATATTGTTGGAGCGCAGCTGGCGGAACAAGGATATGAGCCACAACATTGGGTGAAGAGTGCACAAAATGATCCAAACTGCCCTGAGTATGTTGGAGAGTATATTGATCGCGGCGAGGAAGATAAGTTGGATGCACTGGCATTGGACTACATCGATGTCGTTGCTACTGAGAGGTCAGACAACCAAGAAGCTAAAGTGGTTATGATATCCAAGATGCTTGAGGACTTCTACTGTGATCGTTTGCCAAATATGCCTCAATGCGCAACTCAGGACTATATTCACGACGTAATAGATAGTGCTCAGTATGAAATTGAACCAATGGGTGCCTTTAAGCGATATCTTGACACAGTGCGTGCCATTGGCCAGGATAAGGCTCGGTGGTTGTATGAAGCGACTGGTGTGGTGCATTTTTCAGGCTGGAGTACCCGTGCACTAGAAGGGACGTATAACCTTCTTGTCAAAGGCCATCCTGAGTCTGGTAACGATGTGACTATAATGATAAAAGGGACAACAGGTGATCATAACAATGTCCTTGAGCAAATGCGCTACATAGAGTCTGATGATGTGATTGTGGCGGAAGTCTGTGATACAAATGGTTTGGTGCAATTGACGGAGACGTTGCAGCGTGCCGAGCTTGATCGGCATGTCCAGCAGATTGTGCTGGCGGGGCATGGTTCGGAAGAGCGGTTTACACTATCAGCTACAGATCGCATCTCGGCTGACGCAGATAGCTGGGCTGATAATGATGGCGTATCTGCTATGGTCAAGACGCTTCAGCCAGAGAATCTTATCCTTGTTTCGTGTCATCCACTAGTGCATGAGGAGGGGAGCGAGTTTGCTGCTATTGATGACACACCCCAGCCACGGCGTGGCACGGCACCAGCAATTTCTGAGGCATTTCCTGAACTCAGCGTTATTAGTGGGTTGGATGGACCGGTTGCTATTGTTGATCACACTGGTGGGCAGTTTGGAATAAGGACAGATGCTATCTCGCAGGCAGATGCAGGAAAGATAAATAGATACACACCCGCACATCCTCACCTTGCGCTTACTCGCAATGGCAAAACTCGTCGCTATCCCCATAACCATATAACAGTATAATAGAAAAAGGAGCGCGCTATGAAGGAGACCAAATCACCAGTTGAGCAGTTGAAGAATTTATCGTTTGAACCGCTTGACAACGAAAAAGTAGCGGCAAATTACCTCAGCCATATTCAGCATGCCGTTGAGCCGTGGCTCCAGAAAGATGCTGGGCGAGTGGTAATTGCCGAGCGCTGGGTGATTGATTACGATGCAACAGGGGTGCGGGTGTTTGATCAAGCACAAGACGACGCCTCGCGTGGTGAGCGTATGATTGTCCCTGCGCACGCAACGCTCGATGACTGTAACTCACTCTATCTGCTACTGACGACACTGCGTAAACACCAGCGAGCGCAATCTGCATCGCAGGATCGTACATAGGCATACAACTTATCTTTAGAGGCCATTGCATACATACACCATCCGAGACAAGGGGTGTGCGAGTTACCGCCCCTTTAATATTTAGTCATCATATGCTATAATTCTCCCGTAACCAACCATAACGACACAGCTCCACACCACTCCATACCGTGTGGGGCAAGGCAAAAAGGAGTAATGCGATATGGCCCTGCAGGCAGATATCAAGGCTTTGTTTGAAGCCGGTGCTCATTTTGGGCACAAGACCAGCCGGTGGCATCCGAAGATGGCACCATATATTCATAGCAAGCGGCAAGATAGCCACATCATCGACCTCGCGAAGACGGTCGAGGCACTGAATGTGGCGCTGCCCATCATTAGCAAAACGGTGGCAAGCGGTAAGCAAGTCCTCTTCGTCGGTACTAAGAAGCAGGCTAAGGACATCACCCGCCAAGCTGCCGAGGCAGTCAGTCAGCCGTATGTTACCAACCGCTGGGTTGGTGGAATGCTCACCAATGTGACGACCACCACTGCTCAGATCAAGAAGCTCAAGGATTTGGAGCGCCGCATGGCCAGTGGCGACCTCGAGAAGCGCTACAACAAGCTAGAAGTCCAGCGCTACCAAGAAGAGATCGACAGTCTCAACTTCAAATACGGTGGCATCAAAGACCTCAATGGCAAGCCTGGCCTGGTGCTGGTGCTCGATATCTTGGCCGACAACAACGCATTGCGTGAGGCCAAGACACTGGGTGTGCCAGTGATCGGTATTGTTGACACCAACGCCAACCCCGACCTGGTGGATTATCCTATCCCCGCCAACGATGATGCAATTAAGAGCCTGCAGCTGATGCTCGATTACTTCAGTGCAGCAGTCAACGAGGGCAAGGCAACGAAGGAGGAGAACTAACCATGGCGGTGACGATTGATGACATCAAGAAGCTCAAGGAGCTAACCGGCATTGGCCTGACCGATGCTAAGAAGGCGCTGGTGGAGGCCGAAGGTGACTTCGACTCAGCGCTCAATGCCCTGCGCAAGAAGGGCCTGACCAAGGCAGAGAAAAAAGGCGACCGCGAGACCCGCGAAGGGTTGATCGAGAGCTATGTCCACAGTGGTCGGATCGGCGTGGTGGTCGAGGTCAATTGCGAGACAGACTTTGTGGCCCGCTTGCCTGAGTTTAAGGAGTTTGCGCACCAGATTGCTATGCAAGTTGCTGCAATGAACCCACGCTATGCTACAATGGACGACATCCCAGCTGAGGTGTACGACGCCAAGAAGCAGGAGTTCCTTGCCAGCGATGCTTTGGCTAGCAAGCCTGAGGCAATGCGCGACCAAATCGTCGAAGGGCAGCTCAAGAAGCACTTCGCCGAGCAGGTCTTGGCCGAGCAAGCCTTTGTGCTGGACGACAGCAAAACCGTTGGCCAGCTCATCAAAGAGCAGGTGGCACTGCGCGGCGAGAATGTCCGCGTTAGCCAGTTCAAGCGGATTGAGCTGGGCGTGACAGAGTAGTCACGAGAGAGTTAAGCTTTTGCGCAGCGAGTGGCACGAGAAATGTGCCACTCGTTTTTTATGTAAACTCTCCTCACACCCCAGCAAATAATGGTACAATAAAGGAAAACCAAGAAGGAGATCGCGATGTTTGATACCACCCCCTACGAAGAAAAGATGAACCATGTGCTAGAGCACCTGGAGGAGCGCCTGGGGAAGATCCGCACGGGCCGGGCTCACGCGAGTATGCTTGATGGCATTATGGTCGAGGCGTATGGCACCAGTATGCCGCTCAACCAAGTGGCTAACGTGACGGCACCAGAGGCAACACTGCTGCAGATTACGCCATTTGACCCAGCTAATTTGCAAAAGATCGCCAGCGCCATCCGAGCCGATCAAGCGCTTGGCCTCAACCCAAGCGACGATGGTCACGTCGTCCGTGTGCCAGTGCCGCCACTGACAGAGGAGCGCCGCAAGCAACTGGTTAAGCAGGCCAGCGAGAAGGTAGAAGAAGCACGTATTGCGCTGCGTGGGGTACGCCAAGACGCCTTGAAAGACGCCAAGCGCCGCAAAGAAGCCAAGGAGCTGAGTGAAGATGACGTGAAGGCAGTGGAGAAAGAGATCGATCGCCTCATGGCGCAGCACCAAACCACGATAGAAGCCGCCTTTGCCGCTAAAGAGAAGGATATTTTGACGATTTAATGATGCGCTCTCTGCTGACGTCCGCAACCAAATGCCTATCATGGAGCCGCGCATGAGTGCTCCTACGCAATTGCCGCAGCATGTTGGCTATATTGTTGATGGCAACCGGCGCTGGGCTAAGCAGCGTGGCCTCTCAGCCCAAGAGGGGCACAGCGCGGGCTACGAGAAGCTGCGCGATATTGCTCTTACTACCATCGAGCGTGGCGTGCCCTACGTCAGCGCCTATATCTTTAGCACCGAGAACTGGCACCGCAGCGGCCCAGAGGTCAAGCACTTGATGAATCTGCTGGTGACGATGCTCGACCAAGACCTGCCGATCTTCATCGAGCATGGGGTGCGCATCCGCGTGGCAGGGACGCGCCTGCGCCTAAGCCGGCGGGTCAAGAAGGCGATCGATGCTGCTGAGGCTGCCACCAAGGATTTGCAGCAGGGCACGATGGTGCTGTCGTTTAATTATGGTGGGCAGCAGGAGATTATCGACGCGGTCAATCGCTTGCGTAAAACGCTCTCGGTTCATAAGAAAGTAACAGCCCAGATCTTTGAGCAATTTTTGTATACACCAGATGTGCCGCCGTGTGATTTGATCGTTCGCACCAGTGGTGAGCAGCGGCTGAGCAACTTCATGCTGTGGCGCAGCGCCTATAGCGAGCTGCTGTTCTTGGATAAGCCATGGCCAGATATGACACACGCCGACGTCGATGCTTTGCTGGCCGAGTATGCCCGGCGGCAGCGACGCTTTGGAGGATAACGAAGGAGGAATATGGAAATAGTCATTGGTATTATTATTGGGGTAATCGCACTGACGCTACTGGTGGCAACGCACGAGCTAGGCCACGGCATTGTGGCGCGGCGCAATGGTGTGGTGGTGGAGGAATTTGGCATTGGCTTTCCACCGCAGGCCTATAGCAAAGTGATCAAAAAAAGTATTCTGGGCGAGAATGTCCGCTTCTCGCTCAACTGGCTGCCGCTGGGTGGCTTTGTTAAATTGCAGGGCGAGCACGATGCGGCTGATCAGCCTGGTGATTATGGCGCAGCGACCTTTTGGCAAAAGACCAAGATCTTGCTGGCTGGCGTGACCGTCAACTGGTTAACTGCAGTGGTGCTCCTCACTGGCCTCGCCTGGGTGGGCTTGCCTAAGATGATCGACAACCAATTTTACCTACCAAGCGACGCAGTGGTGAGCAACCACCCAGTGCAGCTGGGCACACTTGCTCCTGGCTTGCCCGCCGCCAAGGCAGGTCTCCGCCAGGGTGATGCAATTAGCCAACTGGCTGGGCAAACGGTGCGCAGCACGTCCGACCTCGCACACTTTGCCAGCCAGCACAAGGGCGAAACTGTGCCTGTGGTGTACTCCCGCGGTGATAAGCAAGCCACTGCCATGGTGGCGCTGCGCAGCGATAACCCTGACCGCAAAGGCTATTTGGGGGCAGAGCTCACCAAGCAGCAAGATACAATCCGTGCCACCTGGTCGGCACCGATTGTGGGTGTGGTGACAACAACGCAGCTTACTAGAGTGACGCTCCAAGGCCTGGGTGATATGGTGGTAAATCTCGCCACCAGTCTGGTGCAGCAGTTTAGCAGCGACAGCGCGACGAGCCAGCAGGCCAAGCAAAACTTATCACAGGTGGGCAATGCCGTGGCTGGCCCGGTGGGGATCTTTGCCATTATCTTCCCAGCAGCGGGGCAGGCTGGCGTGGTGCATGTGCTGCTGCTGACGGCGATCATTGCGTTATCGCTGGCAGTGATGAATATCTTGCCCATCCCTGCGCTCGATGGTGGCCGCTGGACAGTGATGGCGATCTTCCGCCTGCTGCGCAAGCCACTTAGCAAGCAGATGGAAGAGAATATCCAAGCAGCTGGTTTCTTGTGTTTGCTGGGCTTGATTGTGCTCGTGACGATTGCTGATATAGGGAAGTTGGTGCACTGATGCAGGTTACGCAGTGTAGCAGGGCAGAGCGTTATCGTGGAGGGTTGCAGCGCAGGGAGCTATGGTTGCTCAATCGCGTAATGGTAATACATAAGGAACTCACTTCATGATACGTGTTGCTCTTCGGCCCAAAGCCGCTCACTCCTCCCAGCCCAAGACACCGCTCACACCACGCCAGCGCCTGCTGCGCGGTGCCTCGTGGCTCGGTTGGCCGCTGTGGGTCTGGCTGAGCTTTATGGGGGCGGGGTTACTCTGTAGTGCAGTACTCTACCTTCTCTTTCATGGCCAAGAGTCGGTGCCAGTCTTGCCGCTCATTATGATGCAAACGGCGGTCTATGTGGTGGCATTGGCGCTGCTGATTGGCCTGCCGTGGCTGGTGCAGCGCGCACGGCCCAAGATGCCAGCGAGCTTTCGCACCACCTGGCACCAGCTTGGGTGGCGGCGCTCGCTGCAGTGGCGCGACTTTGGTTGGGCGCTGGTGGGCTTTATTATCTATATCGTGCTGTCGATGATCGCACTGGCGGCGGCCAAGCAGTGGCTGCCTGGCTTTGACGCGACTCAGGCACAGAACCTCGGCTACCAGCAGCTCTATGGCACAGAGCGCTTGCTCGCCTTTGCAATGTTGGTGGTGGTGGCACCGGTGGCCGAGGAGCTGGTGTTTCGCGGTTATTTGTATAGCAAGCTCCATGCTGCGCACATGCCACCATGGCTTATTACCGTAGTGGTGAGTGGGCTCTTTGGTTATGTGCATGGCCAGCTCAACGTTGGCATCGATGTGGCGATGCTCAGCGTCGTGCTGGTGGCGCTGCGTCATACGACTGGCACGATATGGCCCGGCATTCTCATTCATATGGTCAAGAATGCGATTGCATTTTTGGCGATGTTTGTCTTTATGGTGGGGTAGGGAAGAATGAGCCGACTAGCGAGCTTAACTCAGAAATCTTATTTTGTGTCGATATCTTTTCTCCCGTATCAATCCTAGAACCCCTCTTTCTTGGCATCTCTCTACTGGCGCAGGAGCTCATCGAACCGAAAATGTTCCGGCCAGATAGAATGATAGTGCTTTTCCGTATATTTGGTCGCTGGCTCCAGATATTTTCTTGTTTGGCAAGCTATTGCGCTAGCGGTGGTTTATAAGCACTGAGCACGGCAGCCGCATGCCGCTTTTGCCAATATTGTGTTACTATAAGAGAGATTATGCGATTATCACACACCTTTACCCGTACCCGCAAACAAGCCCCCGCCGATGAGGTGGCACATAACGCCCAGCTACTGATTCGCGCGGGCTACGTGCACAAGACGATGGCTGGCGTCTATTCCTACACGCCGCTGGGTCTGGCCGTGCTCGAGAATATCAAGCAGATTGTCCGCGAAGAAATGAACCGCATTCGCAGCCAAGAATTGCTCATGAGCACCCTGCAGCGCCAGGAACTCTGGCAGGAGACTGGCCGCTGGAGCGATGAGCTGGTGGACGTGTGGTTTAAGTCGCACCTGCAGGATGGCACTGAGGTCGGCTTTGGCTGGACGCACGAGGAGCCGATTATCGAACTGCTGCGTAGCTACCTGAAAAGCTACAAAGACCTGCCTATCAGCGTCTACCAATTCCAGAACAAACTCCGCAACGAGCTGCGCGCCAAGAGCGGCATCATGCGCGGGCGTGAGTTTATCATGAAGGATATGTATAGCATCCACGCCAGTAAGGAAGACTTAGACGCCTACTACCAAGCGGTCATCGAGGCCTACAAGCGCTGCTACCACCGCTTTGGCCTGGGGGATGACACCTACGTGACGTTTGCCAGCGGCGGAGCTTTTACCAAGTTTAGCCACGAATTCCAGACGATTTGTGAGGCGGGTGAGGACGATATTTTCATCGTGCCAAGTACGAATGTTGCCTATAACGCCGAAGTTGCACCAGTGCGTGCAACGCCGAACCCGGATGCTGGTGCTGTCATGAAACCATTAGGCATGTTAGATGACGAAAATATCATTGGTGCGGAAGCACTGACGAAAGCACTGGATATTCCGCGCACAGCTAGTACTAAGTCAATGTTGTACGATTCGCCAGATGGTATGTTGCTGGCGGTAGTACGGAGTGACTATGAAATTAACGAAGATAAGCTTAAGGCGGTGGCGAACGTACCGTGGCTGCGTCTGGCGGATGGTGAACAGATTAAGGCGACAACAGGGGCGAAGCTAGGCTTTGCTGGGCTATATAATCTACCAGAGAATGTGCGACTGTTTGTCGATGATTCATGTGAAGATATGGTGAACTTTGAAACTGGTGCCAATAAAACTGGTCAGCATGTCTATAATGCTAACTGGGGTCGTGATATACCGCGACCAAGCGAGTTTGTCGAGATTAAACTCGCGAAAGAAGGTGATATTTCGCCTGAGACTGGCGAAGTCTACCAAAAACGTCGCACAGCCGAGGTGGGCAATATCTTCAACTTTGGTACCCAAAAATCAGAGGAGATGGGTCTGGTCTTTACCGGCGAGGACGGCCGCCAGCACCACGCCTACATGGGCAGCTACGGCATTGGCATCACCCGCGTGATGGGTGTGATTGTAGAGAAGTTCGCCGACGACAAGGGCCTGGTGTGGCCAGAAGAAATAGCGCCGGCTCGCGTGCACCTGGTGCAAATTGGCAAGGAATCGGTCGCAGCGGCCGATGAGCTCTACGATACACTGCAGCAAGCTGGCATCAGCGTGCTGTATGACGACCGCGCCGCCCGCCCCGGGGAGAAATTCGCCGACGCCGAATTACTCGGTATGCCAACCCGCATTACGGTGAGTGATCGGCTGCTCGAGTCAGGAGAGTGGGAGGTCGTAGATCGCCGGACGGGTGAGCAGCAGCGCTTGACGACGAGCCAATTGCTTGCTACACTAGGTAACCATTGCGGAGCTTGTCGCAAGGCATAGCCATGCCCCTGGCTTGCCCTACCGACTTTGCAAGAAAGGAGTATGAAGATAATGAAAAAAACCTACCAGATTACTGATGCTGGCCGCCAAGAGCTCGAGGCAGAGCTGGAGGAGCTGAAGGGTCGCCGCGGCGAAATTGCCGAGAAGATCGCTGAGGCCCGTGACTACGGCGACCTGAGTGAAAACGCCGAGTACGACAGCGCACGCGAAGAGCAGGGTGTGGTGGAGACGCGCATTGCCGAGATCGAGGAGATCTTGCTCAATGCCGAGCAAATTACTGCCCCAAGCACTGGTGCCATCCACCTGGGTAGCACCGTCTCCCTCGCTTCGGACGCTGGGCTAGAGAAGACCTACACAGTGGTAGGGCCGGTTGAGGCCGACCCGCTAGAGAATAAGATTAGTGATGAATCGCCGCTTGGCCAAGCCTTGCTGGGCCACCGTGCAGGTGAGCAGGTGACGATCACTACCCCCAAGGGCGAGATTACCTACACCATCCAGCAGGTGCAATAAGCGTATCTCAACGATGGATACTAGGCCGGGCAGTGTGCGCTGCTCGGTTTTTTGTTGGCAACTGGCAGAGGTAGGGGGTTGATTCACACGTGGCGCATGTCTCTGGCTCTTGTGGTTTATTTATGGTGCGCGTTTGCCTTTCTCCTATTGCATTTGCCTGATGGCACGAGAAAGCTCATGGTGAGTGGCGGTGAGTGGCTGACCTTTGGTTTTGGCATGAGAAAAGCGCATATATACGCAAAAATCCTAGTCTAATAGTGCTCAATCTGCGGGCAATATGCAAGAACCATTCTCAACCATAAGCAATTCACCATCATTGCATTATCGTCGATGTTATGCTATGATAGGTAATCAACCATTAACAGCCCAAGGAGACCGACGATGGCTCGATACACGGCACAACACGCATATCGCCCTAGTAAGGGGCACGGACATAAGAGGCCAGCCTATGAGTATGATCAGCCGAAATCTCAGCACGATAAACCCTCAGTAGTGCGGCGGCTCACCGCGCTGACGGCAGCTGCGGCGGCGCTGATTGGTGGGGGTTATATTAGCTACCAGCACTACCAACCTAGCGAAAAAACCTCGGTTGCTGCAGCGCGGCCAACTTCTGGTGAGCTGGCGAAGTATACAGAGAGTCCCTTTGTGACCGATCCAGCCACTGACAAAACTCATTGTCGCGATAAAACCCGTCAAGAAATAACTGTGACAGCAGAGAACCCACAAACAACCATAACAAACCCTGATGGCAGCACAACACGACTCACTATGGTAAAATTCTCGACGGGCGAACAAGAACGGACGCAAGCGACACTGGTGTATTCATCGAATGCAAAGAGGGGGGAGCACCAGGTACCAATTGCCATTGCAACTGGCCCAAGCGAGACTGGCAAGGGTGGCTGGAATGTGACGACATCACCCGATATTGGGTACGCGGGCACGGACATACAGGCCTCGATGACTGCATCTGGCCCTGGTGAAACAGCAATTGCATGTGCACCGCTGACTACTTCTTCGCAATCAAAATAGGAGAGAGACTAGCTGCTAAGTGCCGCACTTCTCTAAGAACTTGGTAGAGTGGAGCGATTAGACTGTTGCCCTAGTCGACAACCATCCCATTCTTCGCTATAATAGCAAGCAATTATGGCGACATTACAAGACTACCGAGACGAACGATTACGAAAATTAACTGCTTTGCGCGAGCTAGGCATCGACCCTTACCCAGCACACACTGAGCGCACACACGACTGTGCGACAGTGGTGATGCAGTACGACGAACTGGCTGGCCAGAAGGTGACGGTGGCTGGGCGCGTGGTGTCTATCCGCAGTTTTGGCAAATTGGCCTTCATCAAGCTGCAAGACGCGAGCGGCGAAGTGCAGCTCTATCTGCAGCGCGACACAATGGCCGAGCTCGACGCTCCGCGCGGTATCCTGGGTATGAAGCAGCTGCGGCTGCTTGATACGGGCGACTTTGTCGAGGCAACGGGCACGGTGCTGCGGACGAAGACGGGTGAGATTTCGGTTGGGGTACGTGAGCTGCGGCTGCTCACCAAAGCCCTGCGGCCACTGCCAGAAAAGCTCGAGAATAAAGAAGAGCGTTTTCGCCGCCGCTATGTGGATATGAATGTTAACCCAGCGGTGCGTCAGCGCTTTTATCGCCGCAGCGTGTTTTGGCAGGCGACGCGCGATTACCTCAACCAACACGGCTTTACTGAGGTCAACGTGCCGGTGCTGGAGCACACCACCGGTGGGGCGGATGCCAACCCGTTTGTGACCCACATGGACGCGCTGGACGGCCAGCAGTTTTACCTGCGGATTAGCCACGAGCTGCCGCTCAAGCGCCTGCTGGGCGCGGGGTTCGAGAAGGTCTACGATATTGGCCCGCGCTTTCGCAACGAGAATTATTCTGATGAGCACCTGCCCGAGCATATCGCCATGGAGTGGTACGCCGCCTATTGGGACTGGCAGCGAGGCATGCGCTTTATGGAAGACATGTACAAGTATGTGCTGGAGCGAACCTTTGGCACGCTGCAGTTTACCCTGGGCGAGTTTGAGGTGGATATGAGTGGCCAGTGGCAGGTGTGGGATTATGCCGAGGTGATTCACAAGCACTACGGGATTGATGTGTATAATACCACGATTGAGGAAGTCGCTGCTAAGCTGAAAGAACATGGCCTGGAGGTAGAGAAGACTGATTCCATCCCGCGCGGCATCGATAAGCTGTGGAAGAATATCCGCAAGACGGTGGCTGGGCCGGTCTGGCTGGTTAATACGCCCAAGTTTATCAGCCCGCTCTCTAAAACCAACCCGGATAACCCGCAGACGGTGGAGCGTTTCCAGCCGGTGATTGCCGGCAGCGAGCTTGGCAATGGTTTTAGTGAGCTGAATGACCCGATCGACCAGCTGAACCGCTTTGTGGAGCAGCAGCAGATGCGCGACGCTGGCGACGAGGAAGCGATGATGCTGGATATCGACTTTGTGGAGATGCTAGAATACGGCATGCCGCCGGCCTGCGGCTGGGGCTTTAGCGAGCGCGTCTTCTGGATTTTTGAAGGCGTCACAGCGCGCGAAGGCGTGCCATTCCCACAGCTCAAAAGCGACATCGACGAGACGACGCGGGCGGTATACCCAGATATTCAATTATAGCCAAGGGGATGGTGTTTGGCTAGCAAGAAATTATCTCGTGAGAAGGTACGGAAGGCTGGGAAAGTCCTAGTTCATAGTAGCCCAGGTACTATTGAATATGATCAAGCACTTGAGATTGCGCAACAGTGGCGTTTAGCACACGTCTATCCGATCAATACATTCCAAGCTCGATTACGTCATATAGCAAAGAATATACCAGGATCTATCGTTGCACAGCGATTAAAGCGTATGCCAACGATTATTGATAAGTTAGATAGATATCCAGATATGCAACTCTCTACCATGCAAGATATAGGTGGGGTGAGGATAATTGTTCCAACTATTACAGCGGTTTGGGACGTGGTATCGCAATATGAAAATGCCCCACGTTTTACGCATGAGCTAGAGAGAAAAAGAGACTACATAACAACACCAAAATCGGATGGATATAGAGGCGTTCATTTGGTCTATAAATATAACAATACACTCGCTCGGACGCAAGAAGCTAAAGACTGTAAAGGATTGCGGGTAGAGGTGCAAATAAGAACACAAGAGCAGCACATTTGGTCTACAGCAGTGGAGACGATAGGTATGGTCTTGCACGAGCCATTAAAGACGCGTGGTGGTAATGAGGATTGGGAAGAGTTCTTTGCATTGATGTCGTCGGCAGTCGCTATAGTTGAGCAGCAAAATGTATTGGAGCAGCACAAATATTTGCGACCTGTAGACATATACAGAGCTCTCGCAAAAAAGGCTGCAATAATAAATGCTATAGATATAATGAAAGGTTATAACCTCGCAGCGAAAGAGATTCAGGATAATCAGAGAAAAAATAGAAGTTACTATCATATCATAGAGCTCAATATAGATCGCAAAGTCGTTACAATTAGAGCTTTTAGTGAAAAGGAACAAATAGAGGCACTACAAGAGTATAGTCGTCTTGAGCAAGCAACGCAGGGTGATCTAGCAAAGAATGTGGTTCTTGTCTCTATGAGTGAGCTAAACAAGCTACAAGAAGCATATCCAAACTATTTCTTAAGGATGGAAGCTTTTTTGAGAAGACTTGAGGCTATTATTGACTCAGTAGCCTAGATTAGTTATTATAGCTCTATGACAATTGCTCAATTCAAAAAGAGAATCAAGCAATCTCTCTCAGATAATAAACCTCTGATGAAACAGTAGGGCTTTTAAAATTGTTTAATTAAAAGTAAGCTTCGTGCCTATGTATTTCACTGGTGGTTGGTTTCTTGCAGTGAGCTAACCCGATACACTTGGTGGCCGTGGTGGACTGCTTGGCGTGGCTCGTGGTGATGCATGGTGCGCGGCGCCATTCTGGACGGCGATGGACGTGCCGCGGCTGGGTGCTGTGCCAGGGCGGCGTGGCGGCGGGGTAGTGGTGCGCGGTGGGGCGCTCATTGCGAGGCCGCCCAGGCCGCTGGCTGAGCCGCTTGGAGGTGGTGGACTACTGCTTGGCGGAGGCGTACCGCTACCACCACTCGGGCTTGGTGGCCCACCAGGAGGGGTGTTGCTATCTTTGCTACCTAGCTGCGTGGTGGCAGTATTCTTGGCACGATAACGCCGGATAAGGTAGAGGATGAGCGCAGCAATGCCAACCAAGAGAGCAAGCAGCGAGATAAGGATGAAGACCCACAGTGGCTTATCTTCGCCAGCGAGGAATTTGTCTAGCGTGACCTTGCCGATGTGGCGCACCATTGGTGGCTGCTTCTTCTCGTCGGGCTTTTTGTCGGTGCGGCATTCTGACCAAATGGCGTCGGGGTAGGCAGTAGCCAGCAAGTACCAAGCAGTAGAGGCTACGGAGTAAGCATTCGTCATTTGGTTCGCTTCGTCGACATTAGTGACGTAGGGCCAGGCACCATTAGCTCCCTGAGATGGGTACGTTCGCTGGGCGCTAGCAGCAACTTCGTCTTTGTTGCCCGCGACGTTGTAGGCCTGGGTGACACCGAATGTCCCTTCGAACCAGACGGTGGGGGTGTACGTGCCAGTGAGGTATGGGGTGTAACCCTGAGACCCGGCGCGGCTCATGGCAAAGTTGCGTGTGTAGGCTAGCGAGACCTTGGCTTTGTCGTACTCGCCGATTGCGTTGAGGAAAATAGAGCCCCAGCTGGAGGTGTCCAGCGCTTTGGCATGGTCGTCAAGTCCTTGGTCGAAGCGATTCTCGGCTTTATTCCACAGTTTCTCCATAATGACTTTGGCCAGGCTGTCGGCCTCTTGGCGGTAGCTGGCGTCGCCGTAGACTTGCGAGGCTCGCTCGTACACATGCCAGAGGTCGGTATTGTGCTCAGTGGAGTGCCAGGCGATCTCAAACTGCTTGTTGTTGTCATCGTCATTGATATTTGTGCCACCGCGGTAGAGGCCAGCACCGGGGCCGGATGTGCTTTTCTTAGTCTTGACCCAGGCCAGGGCAGAGCGCACCATGCTGCTAACGCCATTGATATCACCAAACTTCTCTTGGTAGCGGATGAGCGCATAGAGAACGAAGGCTACTCCGCCAGTATAATAGCGTGCCTGCTGGTTACTGGGGTCGAGCTGGTGGGCGCTGGAGGGGAAGGCACCACGCGACCGACCGGATTTGATCTGGATGGTCTTGAAGCCATTGACGAGCTGGTCTGCCATCGCTTTGTCGCCCGCACCAACCGCCACAAGCAGTGCCAGCGATTGATCGTACATAAATGAATAGTGCACGCGATGAGTGCCGTAACCATCCTGGCCAGGCGAGAACTCGTACGAGCGGATTAGTCCTGCCAGCTGTGGCTGGAAGTACTCGGCGAGGATCTTATTGCTGCGCGTATCCACCAGGCGCAGCATCTTGTGACCCTTCTCAGTGCCGGGGAAGCTAAAGGTGCGGTTGGTGTTGGCGGCTTGCTTGGCAACGAGGTAGGTTTGGTCGGTAATGACGTAGGATTGGATCTCGACATTTTGGTACTCAGTGACGCGTGGCCAGCTCTCGCCGAGAGGTTGGCCGCTACTGGCATCATAGAGACGGAAGCGCCACTCACCACCAATACTACCATCGACTGGTGAGAGGTCGAGTGTCCAGCTGCCATCGCCCTGCACCTGGGCAGGGGTAACCTTGCCTTGCTCATACTCGGCATCTGTAGCGCGAAAGGCCTTGACGACGCGGCTGCCACCGGTGGGTGCCTTGCCCGAGACTTTGCCACGGTAGTTACTCGGCACAGATGATGGTGAGGTGACAGAGAGAGGCGTGGGGTTGCCAGTGGCATAGCTGCCACTGTTCTTGAGCTGGAATGAGCCCTTTATCTCGCCAGTGTAGTCAGTGCCGTACTGCTTGGCGGCGGTGATGGTGCTGCCATCGCCAGCGTTGCGGATGGGCTGCATGAGGCCGCGAAGGTTGGCGAGGGCCTTAGCGGCGCGGGCTTTGTCGGTCGGGGAACTCAGCGCTGTGGTCTTAAAGCGCATCGTATTAGGATCGCAGATGTCGGGCTTATTATCTTTTTTGGTGGACGAATTGGAGCCGGAATTCGTGGCGGGCTCGGCCACTGCCACCTGGTGCAGCTGCACAAAGCCAACTGCCAGTACTACCACTGCTGCCACACCTGCAAACCGAAAATCCGTCCAATATCGTCTCACTTCTGCTATACTCCTCACCTCGCCGATTAGCCGTTGGGTATTGCCTGTGAGTATAGCATAACCATTTGCAATATCACAGCATAAGCGGTATAACTTAAACAGATATTAACAGGGGTGGAAGGAAGTGATTGGCGGGGATATTTGATGGTGCACGAGAGCGATTTGGTGAGTAGTCTGAGCTGTGCTCAATCAAGAGAGTATGACAGGCTGTGGTAAGCTGAGAGATTCAGATGTTGTCAAACGGATCGGCGATTTTTGAGCGATGCTCGCGTTTGACATTCCTCGCCGCATGGCGCACAATCGATGTATGAGAACGACACGCGTTATATCTGCAATTGGTGTCTGCTTGGTGCTGCTGGGCACCGCGCTCGGGGCAGTGCCAATGCAGGCCGACACATCGGTACGAGCCTATTCATCATCGAGTAGTAGTAAAGACAACTTCACTATCACCAGCTACACGGCCGACATGGAGCTTGGGCGCGATAGCGAGAAACGCTCCACCCTCAAGACAAAGCTCACCATCACGGCAAACTTCCCGCCAGAGCAGAATCATGGCCTTGCGCCAGAGTTCGTTACGCAGTACAAGGGTCATCACACGAGCTTTGCGCTTGGCTCGGTGCAGGATGAGCATGGTAATGATTATGAGTATAGTTGGTCGGGCAATACCCTGCGCATTGGCAACAAAGATACGTACGTCTCGGGGAGCAAGACGTATGTCATTACCTATACCCAGCGCGATGTGACGTGGAACTATGGCGACACACAGAAAAATGAGTTCTACTGGGATGTGATTGGTACATCGTGGCGCGTGCCCATTAGTAATGCCAGTATTACGCTCAAGCTGAGCCCCGAGCTTGCCGCCATCAGCCGGACGACACCACAGTGTTACACTGGTAGGCAAGGGAGTCGCACCACCTGCACCGTCACGTCACCGAGCAGCGACACCATAACTGCCTCAGTGGGTTACCTTGCGCCATATGCTGGCATGACGCTGGCAGTAGGCTTCCCGCAGGGGACGTTTGCGGAGTATAAGAAGACGCCCGGGGAGGTGTTTCAAGAGCGGCTGGAGGCGTTCCTTCCACTTATATTCTTTGTGAGTATGCTGGTGCTGGGGCTTGCCTCGAGCCTGGTGTATTGGCTTTATCAGCGGACGATTGGCCGGAGCAAGGAGCTGGGGACGATTGTGCCAGAATATCTGCCACCCCCGAGCACAAGTGTAACAACAGCGGCAGAGATCGTGCGGCCATTCCGGATGGTGAAGGGCTCAGCTATGGCAGCGCAGATGATTGACTGGGCGGTGCGGCACTACATTCGTTTGATTGAGGTCAAGCCCAAGACGTTCTTCTCGCGGGCACAGTACGAGCTTGAAGTTGTTAAGGATGTCAGCAGTCTTCATCCTGAGGAACAAGAGATCCTGGGCGATATCTTTGGTCACCTGCCTGCAGTGGGCGAGCGCATCAACCTCAAGACGCTGCGCAACAATACCTCCTATGCCTTCCGCCTGAGGGATAATGCCAAGAAGCTCGATAATCTCATCGACCACACATACAAGCTGCGCGACACAAGCCGGAAGGGTACACGGGGTTTCCGCATCTTTGCAGGTGTGCTAGGTGTCTTAGTGCTGGTGCTGTGTGCAGCCACGATGTTTGTGCCGTTCCTCAGCGGGCTGCAATTCCTCTTCTTCCCAGGGGTCTTTATTGTGATTATCATTGGTAAGCTGGGCTTTGCTAAGCCACTATCGGACAAAGGGCTGGCATTGCGCCGCTACCTACTGGGGCTCAAGATGTATATCCGCTACGCCGAGGCTGACCGTCTACGCCTGCTGCAGAGCCCTGAGACTGCTGAGAAGGTTGATATTGGTGACCACGCTCAGCTTGTCAAACTCTACGAGCGGGTCTTGCCTTATGCTGTGCTCTTTGGTCAAGAGAAGCAGTGGAGCCAGCAGCTGGGGCAGTACTATGAGGAAGTAGGTACTCAGCCCGATTGGTATACTGGCCAAGGTGCTTTCAATGCAGCAATGTTTGTCTCGAGTATGAGTAGCTTGTCCGATTCTACTTCTGTTGGCTCTAGCGACTTCTCGTCGTCGAGTGGAGGCTCGACTGGTGGTGGCTTCTCTGGCGGCGGCGGAGGCGGCGGAGGTGGCGGCGGGTGGTAAAGCCTCCTGCTTTGCTTGCTTCAGTGCGCATCTATTGTTCAGTCTTTCTTCTGCAAAAAACAAAGAAGCGGCCATTCTCTCGTCGTGGTCGCTTCTGAGTGTAAGAACGAAAATAGATCGGCCACGAACATAGCCCACCAACCATGCTCAAACTGAACCGGATTAATTGCTCAACCCGAGAGTGCGCGACAGGCACGACGATCAGATTGAGAATGAGCCCTATGGTGCTACATTCTGCAATTTCCGGCTTGGTGCTTTGTGGCGAACTTGGTATACTTGGTACAAGACATAAGGAACGAACATCATGGATTGGCTTCATATTATTATTCTTGGCATTGTCGAGGGGATTACTGAGTTTTTGCCCATCTCGAGTACGGGCCACTTGATGCTGGCCGAGAAGCTGCTGGGCTACTCGGTGAGCGACCCGGGGCTTGTTGCCTTTACGGCGGTGGTGCAGATTGGGGCGATTGCTGCGGCGATTGTTTATTTCTGGCAGGACATTTGGCGCATTGCCTCGGCGTGGTGTGCTGGCGTGGTGAACCCGCGGGCGCGGACGTTTCACTACCGAATGGGGTGGTATGTCATCATTGGTTCGCTGCCGATTGCGGTGGTGGGGCTGCTCCTGAAGGACACGATCGAGACGGTGCTGCGCGGCCTGTGGTTTGTCGCGGCTGGGCTGATGATTTGGAGTATTGTACTGTTTTTGGCCGACCGCCGGGGACGTGAGACACGCCATGAGCGCAACCTTACCTGGCGCGATGCTATGGCAATGGGCCTGATGCAGTGCTTGTCACTCATCCCGGGAGTGTCGCGTTCGGGGGCGACGATTGCCTCGGGGCTATTCCGCGATATCGACCGCACGACTGCCACACGGATGAGCTTCTTCCTGGGGATTCCGGCATTGATGGCAGCTGGTGGGCTGGAGGCCGTGACGCAGTCGCAGCAGATTGGCCGCTTGATTGGCTGGCCACAGATGATACTGGGGATTATCATATCCTTTGTGGTGGGGTATGTGGCGATCTCGTGGCTGCTGCGCTTTGTCTCGAGTAACTCATTTGATAAGTTTGTCGCCTACCGCTTGGCGCTGAGTACATTACTTATCATCCTGCTTGCGGTGGGTGTGTTGGCGCCAGTGTAATTTCTCCATGCTTGTTTTCAGGCTTACCTCACGTCCTATTGAGCAGGGGAGTGAATCTTTTTTGAAGACATCGGCCTTCTAGAGATCATGCTCAAGATCGTTTGGCGTTTCGTTTGAATGAGTATAGCGGTGTTTTTATGGCGACGCGTTTTTGTACTCCACCCAGATGAAGTAGGGGGAGTATTAGTTCATATATGCAAGGTTTCTAGATTCAGTCTTGTTATAATTTTGCTTCTGAAGCGCTAGAAAAAACATTGCAATGTTGTTTACTTCGTTTGCTCTCGCTGAGTGATTGCGGTATAATTGCTATTAACATTAGCAGCTTATGGAGGCGCAATGATCGAAATAAAAAACATTACTAAAGTCTACGGCAAGAAGAAAAACACCTTCACCGCCCTCAAGGACGTAAGCCTTGCAATCGAGGAGGGGTCGAGCGTAGCAGTGCTGGGCAAGTCGGGCTCGGGCAAGTCCACGCTGATGCACGCCATCTCTGGCCTGGATAAGCCGCAGCAGGGCGAGGTGGTCATCAACGGTGAGGATATCTTGCGGCTCAAGCGCAAGGCGACCGACCGCTTTCGAGCGCGAACGATGGGTTTCATTTTTCAGAGTTTCTTTGTGGAGGGTGGCGAGAGTTGCTATGACAATGTGAGTCTGTCGCTCGAGACCGCAGGTGTGCCGCGCAGTCAGCGCAGGCGGCGTATCGTGGCGGCGCTCGAGGCAGTTGGTCTAGAGGACAAGATCAAAGCGCGGGCCAAGGACCTCAGTGGTGGGCAAAAGCAGCGCCTAGCGATCGCTCGAGCAATTGCTGCTGAGCCGCAGATTCTCTTTGCCGACGAGCCGACGGGCAATCTCGACTCAGCAACTTCTGCAGTGGTGGAAGACCTGCTCTTTCGTTACGCCAAGGAGCATGGTGCGACGCTCATCATCGTTACACACGACGAGGATCTCGCGCAGCGCTGCCAGCATATTATTCGCATCAAAGATGGGGTGATTGATCACGACAGCGCTATGGATGATAAGGCGACAGCTTCTCCCAAGGCTAAAAAGGCGCCAACTCGTCGCCCAGCCAAAGCCACAGCACCTGCCTCGCGGCCCAAGAAAACAACGAAAAAAGCCACGAGCACCACCACAAAAGCTAAATCCACAACCACCAAGCCAACATCAAGGAGGGCAGACTAACCATGAAGACGACTGATATCATTCGCCGCGCTGGCCGCAACCTGCGCCGCGCCAAGATGCGTACCCTGCTTACCAGTATCGCTATCGCGGTGGGCGGCTTCGCCATTATGGCGAGCTTGATGGCGGGCGAGGGTGCACGCCAGTATATTGATCGGCTGATTAGCAGTAATATTGATGCCAAGGCGGTGTTTGTCGTCAAAGACAAGCGACTCATCGGGGCACAATCGGGCCAGCAGGCTGACCTGCGTGAGTATAATCCTGATAGTATCAACCGCTATGGTAATGATTATAAAGCCCTAACCCAAAAAGACATCGACAAGCTGGCGGCCCGCACCGACCTCGAGAAGGTGAGGCCAGTCTATCAGCTCCAGCCCAAATACGTGAGCTTTGCAACTAAGAAGGACAAGAAATACAGCAGTGATGTGAGCGTCTTTGATGGTGCGCTCGCGGCCGAAGTGGTGGCGGGTAAGCAGCTGGGCAAGGGTATTGAGCTCGCGGCTGGCGAAGCCGTCATCCCCGAGAGCTATGCCGAGACACTAGGGCAATCGCCTGCCCAAATGGTGGGCAAACAACTGACCGTCACAGTAGTACAAATGCCACAGAAGATCGACGAAGCAACGCTTGGCCAGGTCTTTGCTGAGAAGGGGCAGGCTGGGGTGAATGAGCTGATTAATGGCAAGGAATTGCACAAGACCTTTACCATTGCGGCTGTGACGCGTAAATCGGCCGATCAAACCCAAGCAATGCGTGGCATTGGTATTAATGCTAAGGTAGCTCGCGAGCTGAGCGACTATAGTACCAAGGGCACGAGCCAATACCAAAAGTACATGTCTGCCACTGCAGTTGCCAAGCAGGATGCCGAAGCCGCCAAGAAATCTCTCGAGCAGGATGGTTACGCTGTAGCTACTGCCAAAGATCTGCAGCAGACACTCTTTCGCTTTATTGATATCTTGCAGGGGATTGTGCTGGGCTTTGGTGCGCTGGCGCTGATTGTGAGTATTTTTGGCATCGTCAACACGCAGTACATCTCGGTGCTAGAGCGGACGCAGCAAATTGGCCTGATGAAGGCGCTGGGCGCTAGCCGGCGCGATATTGGCCGCTTGTTCCGCTACGAGGCTGCCTGGGTCGGCCTGCTGGGCGGTGCGCTGGGTGTGCTAGGCGCGTGGGGCGCTGGTGTGGCGCTCAACCCAGTTATCTCGGAGAAGCTCCGCTTTGGTGATCACAAACTCCTTGTCTTTGTGCCAGAGCATGCTGCTGCGGTAGTGGTTGGCCTGATGCTGGTGGCGATCATTGCTGGCTGGCTGCCAAGCCGTAAGGCTGCTAAGCTTGACCCAATCGAAGCGCTGCGTACCGAGTAATCTGGGTAGATACAAAGAGCCAAAACCCGCTTTGCTGGATAGGTAAGGCGGGTTTTATGTACCTGTGCTTAGCTGGATATTAAAATACCGAATTATCTCAAAAATTCGTGGTAGTATAGAGGATTTAAACACGAACAAATTGCCATTACGCTTGGCGTGGTATCTGATATAATATAGTTATGTTAGATATTCGTTATATTCGCGCGCATGCCGACGAGGTGCAGGCAGCAGCGCGCCATAAGGGCTATGAGGTGTCCATCGCAGCGCTTCTCGCGTGCGACGATCAGCGCCGGGAGCTTCAGCAGCGGGTGGATGCTGTGCGTACCACGCGCAACGAGACTGCCGCTCAGATGAAGGGTGGCAAGCCAAGCCAAGAACTCATCGCTACAGGCAAGGCACTCAAAGCCGAGCTTGCAACGCTGGAAGAGGAGCTGCGCACCATCGAGAATAACTTTTTTGCTCAGTTAGAGGCAGTGCCAAATATCACCCTGCCAGACGTCCCACTGGGCGGCGAGACAGACAGTGTAGAGATTAAGCAGTGGGGTGAGCGACGTGAGTCGGCTAAAGACCACCTCGACTTTGCTACGAGCCGGGGCTGGCTCGACTTTGAGCGCGGTGCTAAGGTGGCTGGCACGAAGTTTTACTATGTGCTGGGCGACCTCATGCTGCTCGAGAATGCCATTTACCAATACGCCCTCAATTTCCTCGTGAGCAAAGGCTTCCGCCCTATGACGGTGCCGCACGTGGTGAATGGCCGCGTAGCGCGTGGTTCGGGCTTTGCACCCAAGAGCGATAAAGAGAGTAACGAGTACTTTATTGAGGGCGAAGACACCATGCTGATCGGCACAGCCGAGGCACCACTGACGGGCTTCCATGCCGATGAGATCTTGCATGAGAAAGACTTGCCGCTCCTCTACGCTGGCTACAGCCCCTGCTACCGCAAAGAGGCTGGCGCTGCCGGGAAGTTTAGCCGCGGGCTCTTCCGGGTGCATCAATTCAACAAACTCGAAATGTATATCTACTGCCTGCCCGAGCAATCGGCTCAGATGCATGAGAAAATCCTCGCGCTGGAGGAGGAGATTTGGCAAAGCCTGGGCGTGCCATACCACGTGGTAAATATCGCAGCGGGGGATCTTGGTGCGCCAGCTGCCAAGAAGTACGACATCGAGTACTGGTCGCCTGTTGATGGTGCCTACCGTGAGCTGACTAGCTGCAGCAACTGCACCGACTTCCAGGCGCGCAACCTTGGCATCCGCGTCCGCCGGGCCGATGGCTCGCTCCAGGTAGTACACACCCTCAATGGTACCGCAGTGAGCTTGGCTCGCGCACTGGTAGCAATTATCGAGAATTATCAAACAACTGATGGCCAGCTCCGCGTGCCAACGGTGCTGCAGCCATATCTGAATAACAGGGAGGTACTCTAGATGGGGCGCACAATCAGAAAAATGAGCCGCAAAGGCTATGCCAAAGTTGCCAAGCCGTTTCTCTTCCGGCGGCAGCCCGATGCAGCGCACCAGTCGATGCTCTGGACGGCGCGGGCACTGCATGCTATTCGGGGCGAGCAGCTCCTCAGTGGCTGGCGCTATAAGAATCCTCGCCTCGAGCAGACTATTCTTGGCCTTAACTTTGTTAATCCCATCGGTCTGTCTGCTGGGCTGGATAAAGATTTTGATCTACCCCCTGTGGCAAAGAAAATTGGTTGCGGCTTTGAGATTGGCGGTTCGGTAACGGCCATGCCTTGTGAGGGTAACCCCAAACCGTGGTTTCGTCGCTTGGCTAGTGAGCAGTCGATTGTCGTCAATGTTGGCCTGGCCAATCGCGGCGTCGCTAAGGCGATCGAGCAGATTCGTAGCTACTCACCACGGGTTTGGCGCGACTTTCCGCTCAGCGTATCCGTAGCCAAGACGAACAGCCCTAAGCAAGTCCGCCCCAAGCAAGCAATTGCCGACTACTGCGACAGCCTTCGCCAGCTTGAAGCAGCTGGTTGCGCACCACTGTACGAGATTAACATCTCCTGCCCTAATGCTTATGGCGGCGAGCCCTTCACCACACCCGCTCGCCTCAAGAAACTCCTCACTGCAGTGGATGAGCTGAAGCTCTCGCGCCCAGTCTTTATCAAAATGCCAACAGATAAGACGTGGACGCAGTTTGCCAAACTACTCTCCATTATCGATAAGCATAATGTCGCGGGTCTGACGATCGGCAACCTCGTCAAAGATCGCAGTAAGCTCACCGACCCAAGTGTCTTGCCTGACGATACTCCTGGTAGCCTTAGTGGTCGGCCAGCTCAGGCCATTACCACGCGGCTTATCCACAAGACGTATGCACTGTATGGTGACCGTTTTGTCATCATTGGTGTGGGCGGTGTCTTTACAGCGGAAGATGCGTACGAAAAGATTCGGGCTGGCGCGAGCCTAGTTGCGCTGGTGACGGCGCTGATGTTTGAAGGACCACAGGTCGTGGGCGATATCAACGAAGGCTTGGTGGAGCTGCTCGACCGAGACGACTATGTCTCTATTAGCGAAGCAATCGGTGCAGCACACCGTAAGTAGGGAAGCGCCAGTGGCGTCCGAAGCAAACGGCTTGCGAGATTAAAGCGCTTTGTTTCTTTTCGCGTCTCCTCCAGCGCTAGAGCTGAAGTCGATTATAACAATCGATTCGTTACTCTATTTGAATAAAGTAGAAAGAAGGGGGACTGGTGCTAAGGAGTGGAGCTGTGAAATTAAGCTCGCAGCCATTTGACATTACCCATAATATGCTGCATCATAGGACGAGGATATTGCAACAAAGGAGCAAGAATGAACGAACATCAGCCAGCAAGAGATCCAGGAAGCGGAGAACGGAAAGACCCATCAGGGCTGGCAGATCAGCTGCAAGAAGAGCTCAGCTGTATCTTAACGGAAAGACCCTTCGAGTATGCATGGTGGAGGCAGAGTGCATTGCAGGAGCGTCGTATCCAAACCAACCCAGAAACTCAGCAAAGATGGTGAAACCAACGCCACCGAGCGTACTATATTTTTGACAGGCCGCGAGCGCGAGCGTATAGCGGTATTTGGCGTTGTGCCCGATAGTCTACCAGTTGTTTCGGGCCCGACTGTCGCTATTATGGCGCCTGATAGTAATGATTGGGTAGTGTATCGCTGTGGGGCGGATGCCAACGATAAATGGCAGGTCGTGCGCATCCACGGCGCAGGCACCGAGCAGTACAACGGTGGAGAAGAATACACCTTCTTCCAGCCCATAGAGGGCGATAGCCAGCAGCATCCCTCGCACAAGGATGCCGACGCACAAGAGCTGAGAGACCTGATGAAGTTGATAGATACGTCACACTGCCGCACAGAGACACCGCCTAAGAGCAAAGAGACTGAAGCCTTGCTCGACTAGATTAAAAAGCTGCGAAAAGAGGCGGCCTATCAGCTAAGCTCGCTAGCCAAACGTCTCTACCTGCGCTGATAATTTGCCCACAACAACCCCTGTTTTCTCCTCAACCATGCTATACTATAAGCACAAGTTGCTAACACGAAAGGGGTCAGCATGATCGCAAACATCGACATTACCGGTATTGGCAAATACTCGCCAGACGAGCCAACCAAAAAATACATCCGCAAGAAGATCGGTGCGCTCGACCGCATGGTGTCGCGCCACGCCCGCAAGACTGTGAGCGCGATGGTGCGCATCGAGGAGATTAATGGCGAGCATGGCAATAAGTATGAGGTAGAGGTGGTCATTACCGTGCCAGACCAAACCATCAAGGCCAAAGACTCCACACTTAACGTCCTGGCTGCCACCGACATCGTTGAGCGCAAACTGGCTGGCCAGCTGCGCAAATATAAGCAAAACCAGCTGCCGCACCTTGGTCGCCGTGGCCTTCTCGCCCGCTTCAAACGCAGCTTCGAGCGCGAGCAGGATCACCCTACGGAGTAGGCGATAGGTATGCAAGAGTTAAGAGGCTGATATCGGTTGGGCATCGGCCTCTTACTCATACTTTGTGCGGGCCACCCTTCCCAAACGGCCGCAAACCCGGTATAATGAGGGGAGTTTTTTGAATTGAATGGCCGCTTAGAGAGGAAAGCGAGGGAAGTTTGACACCATGGCAACAACACAGCAAAAAGCACTGACGAAGATTTTTGGCGATCCGCAGAAGCGGATCTTGAAGCGTCTGCAGAAGAAGGTAGACGAGATCAACAAGCTCGGGCCTAAATATAAGGCGCTCTCGGATGAGGAATTAGCCAAGCAAACAGAGGTCCTTAAGCAGCGCCTACACAAGAAAGGTACGACGCTTGATACTATCCTGCCTGATGCCTTTGCAGTAGTGCGCGAGATGGCCGATCGAGTGATTGGTGAGCGGCACTATGATGTGCAGCTGATTGGCTCGATGGTGCTACACGAAGGCAACGTGGCTGAACTCAAGACTGGTGAAGGCAAGACCTTGATGTCCACGCTGGCAGCATACCTCAATGCGCTCGAGGGCAAGGGTGTGCACATCGTGACCGTCAACGACTACTTGGCGCAGCGTGACGCTGGCTGGATGGGGCAGATCTACAGCGCTCTGGGCATTAGTACTGGTGTGATCATTAACGAAGCGTCCTTCCTCTACGATGGTGCGTATACCAACGAGAACCATACTGACCCACGTATGCAAAAACTCCGCCCCTGTACACGGCGCGAGGCCTATGAGGCAGACATTACCTATGGGACAAACAACGAGTTTGGCTTCGACTACCTGCGCGACAATATGGTCAATGAGATTAGCCTGGTGCGCCAGCGCGAGCTCAACTTTGCCATTGTAGACGAGGTGGATTCCATCTTGATCGACGAAGCGCGCACCCCACTCATTATTAGTGCGCCCGCGGCTGAGAACCCTGATAGCTACTACCAATTTGCCAAGATTGCTGCCAAGCTTGTGCCGGAGGACTACCGTCTCGACGAAAAGCACACCAGTGTAGCACTAACGGATAGTGGCATTGATAAGGTGCAAAAACTCCTTGGTATAAAAAATTTGTACACCCCTGAGTATGTCCGCAGCGTTTACCACATCAACCAAGCGCTGCGCGCCCAGACACTCTTCCATCGTGACAAAAACTACGTAGTGACCAATGATGGCGAGGTAATCATTGTCGATGAACACACTGGCCGCCTCAAGATCGGCAACCGCTACAACGAAGGCCTCCACCAGGCGATCGAAGCGAAAGAAGGCGTGCCTGTCCAGCAAGAGAGTATGACGCTGGCAACCATTTCCTTCCAGAACTTCTTCCGCCTGTATAAGAAGCTCAGTGGTATGACCGGTACGGCCTTTACTGAGGCAGAGGAGTTCCAGCAGATCTATAGCCTGGATGTGGTGGTAGTGCCGCCCAATAAGCCAATTACCCGCAAAGATCACCAAGATCTTATCTACAAAACCGAGAAGGCTAAGCTCAAAGCTGTGGCGGCTGCCATCAAGAAGTACCATCAGCAAGACCGGCCGGTGCTGGTGGGGTCGGGCTCGATCGCTAAGAATGAGCTGATCGCCCAGTGGCTCGACAAAGCGGGCATTGCATATGAGATCCTCAATGCTAAGAATAATGAGCGTGAGGCCGAGATTGTGGCGCACGCTGGTGAGAAGGGCGCTGTGACGCTGGCGACGAACATCGCGGGGCGTGGTACAGACATCAAGCTTGGGCCGGGCGTGAAGGAGCTTGGTGGCTTGGTGGTGATCGGCAGTGAGCGGCATGAGTCGCGCCGGATCGACAACCAGCTGCGGGGCCGTGGTGGCCGCCAGGGCGACCCGGGTGACACCCAATTCTATGTCTCGACCGAAGACGATCTGATGCGGATCTTCCAGGGTGAGCGTATTGCTGGCCTGATGGAGCGCCTTGGAGTAGAAGAAAACATGGCTATTCAAAACAAAGCAGTCAGTAAGACGCTTGAGGCGGCGCAAAAGCGGGTTGAGGGCTTTAACTTTGATGCGCGCAAAAATGTTGTTCAGTACGACAACGTCATCAACCGCCACCGCAAAGTGGTCTATACTGTGCGACGCAAGATTCTCGATGGCGACAACATCAAGCCAGAAATTCAGCGCCTGCTGCGCACTGCAGTAGAGAGCCTTACAGAGGTACCAGCTAAGCAAAACCCGAAGTTTGCTGAGGAGTTTGGCGCGATCTTCCCACTGGACAAAGACGAGATTAAGAAAATCGGTGCCGAGAAGCGCGACCGTGTCCGGACTAAGATGGCACTCGATGCGGCGAAAAAATTGTATCAAGACAAAGAAGACGAACTGGGTAGCGAGCTACTGCGCGGTATTGAGCGTGAAGTGTATCTGCAGGTGCTCGACACACTGTGGATGCAGCACCTAGAGAATATGCAGCACCTGCGTGAAGGAATCCACTGGCGCAGTGTGGGCCAGCGCGACCCGCTCGTGGAGTACCGCGCCGAGTCGCAAAAGTTGTTCGATAGCCTGCAGGCTAACCTCCGAGCTGAGGTTCTCCACGCGATCTACCAAGTGCGCAGGACAGATGCCATCACTCGCGAGGCAACTGACAACGAGCACGATACCGAGCTTACCCGCCTGGCTGAAACCTCGGTGGAGCGCGGTGTGAATGAAATCACAAGTGGGGAAGCGAATCGTGATCAGGACTTTACCAAAACAAAAGCGGCACCAACTACTGCCGATGTCAACCGCAAACGTAACGCCGCCCGCAAGAAAAAGAAAGCCCAGCGGCAGAATCGCAAAAAGAACCGCTAAATGCAGCACACAGTAACAGAGGTCAGGCTAAAGAATGGTGCCTGTGGCCTTCTCATCGACGTGCCTGGCGCAACCGTGATGAGCTTCCAGTTCCAATTTCGGGCGGGCAACCGTTATGTTGCGAGCAAGGACATCTACGAGACGGCGCACATTATGGAGCATATGGCCTTTGGTGCCAATGCTCAGTTTGCGAGCGAGCATGAGTACGAGGCAGAGTTTATTAAAAACGGTGCCTACCACAATGCCTGGACGAGCGACCTGTCTATGGTGTATGTGGCGGACTGTGCGGACTTTGAGTGGGAGCGTATTTTGCAGTTGCAGCAGGTGGCCATTACGCAGCCAAAGTTCAACCAGACGGAACTCGAGGCGGAGAAGGGCAACGTGCGCAGCGAGCTTGTCGGCTATCTTAACAATCATAACCGAGTGCTGTGGCCCAAGATTCAGCAGCTACTGGGGAATGACATCTACACCTACCACCAGCGAGTACGTACCATTGCACGGGTGCAGTTGAGCGATATCCAGGAGCACTACCGACGAACCCACACTAGTGACAACCTTCGCTTTGTCATTGCTGGCAAAATGGCGGGGCGCAAGGCGCAGATCAAGCGCATGCTGGAGAGCTGGCAGCTGCCGCGTGGTGAGCGCTTTGCGGTGCCGCACGACGAACTTCACAGTGGTAAGCCCACCCTCATCCGTCGCAAAGAGGCCAGCAACCTCACCTTTGGCTGGTCGATGGAGATCCCGCGCGAGCTTAGCGATAAAGAAGACGCTGCACTCGATTGCCTCAACCATATTCTCACTGGCACTATGCATTCGCGCATCTTTGGCAAAGCCCGCAAGCAGGGCATGGCCTATGGGATGTTTAGTGATGGCTCGGTGGGTAAGTATGAGAGCAGCTGGGACTTTGGTGGCGAGGTAGAGTGTGACAAGGCAGAGCGGCTCTTTGCTTTGATTGTCAGTGAGCTCCAGGCGGTGCTGCGTGGTGAAATTACCGAGGCCGAGCTGGAGGCAGCCAAATCCTATGGCCTGGGGCGCTACCAAATGGGGGCGCAAACAGTAGCACAAATTAGTGGATTCTACACTGGCCGCTTCTTCTGGGATGGCTATGTGAAGGACTATGCCAAGGTGCCACAAGAGATCAAAGACACAACCCTCGAGCAAATGAACGCTGTAGCACGTGAATTCATCGCTGCCAACACCTGGGCACTCGCTGGTGTGAGCAGCGGCGAGCGCAGCGACATCGTGCGGCTAGGTGAGCAGCTGGAAGGGCTGTTTACACAGAGGTAGAAGCACCTCAGCTTAGTATAGTTGCCCCCTTTGTGCCATAAGAGTCGAAGTTTTTGTGGCGATGCTTGGCCTATCTGCTTATATAATTTGATCAAATTATTTTTACTATTTTTTAGTGAAGGCAAGGAGAGATACTTGCATTCATTGAATTTTGCCGTATTATTGAAGTAATAACATAGGAGAGTATATATGAGTGAAGTCAATCCAGCCAACAGCAAAAGTTACCGCCCAGGAGACGAAGAAAAAGGTTATAACGACCTTGTCACGATTGTCCTCACAAAACGGGAATGCTCAGATTTATTGACAGCCATGAATGAGCTCACCGCAGGCCCGTATGCACCTTCTGAAAAAGAATGGCAATGGATGGAGGATGTCATGGGTATGCCTACGCGCGAAAGTTTGATGGCACTATTCGATAAGGTTGATGATTTCCAAGAGGGCGACCTTAGGTCGTCCAAGTAGCATTCCGAAATACTTGACTTTTGAATCACAGTGACAATGCATACCTGCGTCGTGCTCAAGTGACTCCTCGTCAGAGTACGAACGATTAGGTTAGTTGCATTTGTCTCGCGTTCCGACGTTAGGCGAGTTTATGAGCACCGAAGCTCAGATGGACGTTGAGCGATATGGCTTCAACCCTGAGGAGGATCGGGACACATCACACAAGACACACTTTGCTTATTTAACAAAGTAATAGGGAAGAGCAGCTTGGGCTAGTGGATTTTTGTGGTTTGAGCGGATTAATAACAATAACCCTCATTCTCACCTCTGATGGATCCACATGAGACAGGTTATGTATGCTATAATGGCGGTATGAAAGTTGCGATTGCTGGGTACGACGTTGAGGGTCGTGCGACGTATGATTATGCGCGGCAGGTGTGGCCTGCGGCGGAGATTGTGATAGCCGATGAGCGGCGCATTGCTGATGTGCCGCCTGGGGTGGTGGATGTATTGATGGGTCCAGATGCCTTTGCTCAGCTGAGCGATGCCGATATCGTCATGCGCACCCCTGGATTGGCACCGTGGCGGATCGAGACAGATGGGACGGTGTGGTCGGCTACGAATGAGTTCTTCGCACGCTGCCCCGCGCCGATCATTGGCGTGACAGGTACAAAGGGCAAGGGTACAACGGTGAGCCTCATCGCTGCTATGCTGCAAGCCCTTGGTCGCACTGTCCATGTGGTGGGCAATATTGGCCGGCCAGCTCTGGCTCAGCTGGCGCAGATTGGCCCTGATGATGTAGTAGTGTATGAGCTGAGTAGTTTTCAGCTGTGGGATGCCGAGCGTTCACCGCAGATCGCAGTAATACTAATGATTGAGCCCGATCATCTCGACAAACACGTTAATTTTGCCGAGTATGTCGATGCTAAGGCTAATATTCGGCGGCACCAGCGGCCAGGCGATGTGTGTATTTATCATCCAAGCAATCCATATGCCGCGCAGATTGCTGAGTCGCTCGACACGGACGTTGCGCGTGGCAGCCTGGGTACGCCACCACCGGCGTATCGCTATGGCACGCCAGACGATGGCATGGTGTATGTGAAAGATGATGCCTTTTGGCAGGGTGAGCGGCGGCTTTGCGCAACGGATCGCCTGCAGCTGCCTGGTGCGCACAATATTGAGAATGCTTGTGCCGCGCTGAGCGCAGTGCTGGCCTTCGACCCACAGGCTGTGCCGCAGCGCCTGGCGGAGGGGCTGGCGAGCTTTGCTGGCTTGCCGCATCGCTTGGCCTTCGTGGCAGAGCAGGATGAGGTACGGTATTATGACGACAGTATTGCTACCACACCGGGCAGTGCCATTGCAGCGCTGCGTGCCTTTGCAGAGCCCAAAGTGCTCATCGTTGGTGGGGCAGACAAAGGTGGTGATTACGAGCCACTGGCACAAGAGGTGTATGATCAGGGTGAGTCTGTCCGCGCTATCATTACTATGGGAGCGAATGCTTCGGCGATTGCAGCGGTATTACAAAACTATGATGTTGCTGCACCTATCATAACGCTTGGTAGTGTGCCTATGACAGAGGTCGTGGATACCGCTAAGCAGCAGGCTAAGCCTGGTGATGTCGTCATCCTAAGCCCCGCTGCCGCTAGCTTTGACCAATACCATAGCTATGCCGACCGTGGTGAGCAATTTATTGCAGCGGTGCAGGGCAGTGAAGCATAAGCCGCTTTATCCTCGCGCTTTCCATGACCAATCGGTATAAGGGTAAATATCTCTCCAGTATGTTCATTTCCTGCATAGGAATCGTTCGCAGCTATGATGAGCAGTTTCCGTTTATGGAACTGGCGAAGTAGAGTGCTATTTTGCGATTGAGCAGAATATACTATAATAGATTACAAACAATTGTGTAAGCAATACAAGATAAGGAATCGATAATCCAATGGATCAACAACCGCACACCAACTCACCGCAGCCCGCAGCTGCGCCGCAGTATAGCAAGGGGCAGCTCGCCGTGGCCCGCGCCACTATGCCCAGTGATAATACTGTACTGGCAGTCACCTTTATTAGCTTCTTTTTTATGACGTCACTCTACTTTATTGTCACAACATTGATAAATTACGGAAGAGATAAGCCTACCTATGTAGAGACTGATACACTTCCGCTGTGGCTTCATTTGATCATGGATCTATTTAGCGGCGCTTTTCTCTTTGGCATCATTCTCCTTATTGGGATGTTTTTCATCCGGATGGAGCGGCAGAAGATGTTGGGTAATGCTATGCAGGTGGAGTATAGCGATTATGCTTGGCTGCGCGACTGGGCCAACGTCACAGCGGCCGACCTCGGTTTGCCGCGGGTAGAGATCTTCGTCACGCAGAATCCGGTCATCAATGCCTATGCCTTTGGCTTTATGAATCCATACTGTATTGTGCTGCATTCTGGTTCGATTCGCTATCTCACGCCTGATGAACTTAAGGCGATCGTTATTCACGAGATGGGGCACATTAAGTACAAGCACACCATAGCTATGCTGTATCTGCAGCCATTCTTGATGCTGCCGTTTGTCTCCTCAGTATCTGGCTGGCTAGCGGGCTTTTGGCAGCGCCGCACCGAGTATACGGCCGACCGCTTGGCGCTTACCTATACCGAAGATCCAGAGCTCGTCAAGAATGCGCTTGTCAAGGTGCACATTGGCCCTGACGTGGCGGAGGGCATGAACGAAACTGCTCGCCAGTGGCAGCGCTACACCGCCAACCGGCCAATGAACCGCTTTGCTCAGACCTTGAGCGACCACCCATACCTCGTGCGCCGGCTTGACCACATTGATGAAATGACCACCAAGCTCCTCACGCCCCAAGCGCCAGGTGCACCAGTCCAGCCCACGACACCAATCCAACCGCAGTAAGGGAGTGCAAGGCGATAAATCGCTGTGCATACAGAGGCCACTATCCGTGCGATGGCGGCCTCTTGGTTTTGCTCTATACCTACGATAGTGCACACTTCGACCATAAAGGTTCATCGATCACTTGTGCCTTTTCCTTTTGTTGTTCCTCTTCTCAGAGTGATGAACCTCTCTGTAAAATTGATGCCCAATACTTTGCGTCACATAGTAGAGCGAGCCCTCCAAGAGTGCGGTATAATAGACCTATGCAACCACTCAAAAAGCGCGCCGCACAGCTCCTCGCCGATATTCTCGATGCGATTCGTCGTTTGCAAATTACGGACAAAGCTACTCAGCTCACTCAGCTCGAGGCGCAGCTGGCCGACTCGCAAATTTGGGCCAATCCAGCCCACGCTCAGCAGGTGTCGCGCCAGGCAGCAGCGCTGCGGGGGCAGATAGAACCGTGGCAGGTGCTGCAGGCCCAGGCGAGCGACATTGTAGAGCTGATGGACCTTGGCGACGATTCGATGATACCAGAGTTTGAGCAGCAGCTTGCCGCCCTCGAGCACGACTACCAAGCGCGCCACCGCGACCTCCTCTACAGTGGCGAGCACGACGACCAACCGGCTATTATCAAGATCAGTGCTGGGGCCGGTGGCACTGATGCGCAGGATTGGGCAGCGATGCTCGAGCGGATGTACCTGCGCTTTGCCGAGCAGCATAGCCTCCAAGCGGAGCTCCTCGAGCGCTCGACGGGCGAAGAAGCTGGCATCAAGAGTGCGACATACAGCCTCCATGGTGCGTATGCCTATGGCCAGCTGCGCAGCGAGCATGGCGTGCACCGCCTGGTGCGGCTCAGCCCGTTTAATGCCGACCATTTGCGCCAGACAAGCTTTGCCCTGGTGGAGGTGATGCCCGAGATCGCTGAGCCTGAGCAGGTGCAGCTTGAGGACAAAGACCTCCGGATCGACGTCTACCGCAGTGGTGGCAAAGGCGGGCAGGGCGTTAATACGACCGACTCGGCGGTGCGCGTTACCCATCTACCCACCGGCATCGTCGTTGCCATCCAAAACGAACGCAGCCAGATCCAAAATCGCGAGACCGCTCTTACCATCCTGCGCTCACGCCTCGCTCAGCTCCAGCACGAGCAGCAAGCCGCCAGCCTTGCTGACCTCCGCACCGGTGAGTCTGCCAGCTGGGGTGCGCAGATCCGCAACTATGTACTCCACCCCTATACCCTCGTCAAAGATACCCGCACCAAACACGAAGCCCACGACGCCCAAGCTGTCCTCGATGGCGGCATCGACGGCTTTATCGAGGCATATTTGGCGATGGGGGTGGGGGAGAAGTAAAAATCAACACCATATTATCACTACAATTCTCAAGTAAACGACTCCACAAGATGATAAAATCACAACATTTTTGTATATGACACTGTTGACATATAAGCTAATAGAGTAATAGAGTAATAGAGTAATAGAGTATCCCTCCCGCATAGGTTGTAGGTTGATACGTATCTTATAATGTAGTGGCTGAATAGTCTCAAGATGCTGCTTGATTGCTGAGCTCTCTTTTTTGCTACCATCAACACATCATGTTGCATGAGTTCTTTGCCTTCGTTGCAGAAGTATCTGGATGCTTCTGTTTTGTTTTTGTATGGTGATAAGAAAGAGAGCTTAGCAAAGAGTTAGGCTCGTGTTGCACCTCATAGAGGTGCAGAGAGGAGTCCATCATGGACCGCGTGAATATCGCTGTTTGGGATGCTATAGTTTCGCTCGAAATGCACCCCGACAGGTCTATAAGTGAAACGGATCTCCCTGTTGACCTATGCCTGCATGAGCGGAAGGAGCTTCTTATGCGGCTCGCGCAGTCAGGCTTTCAGGCCTATATCAGAGAGTCTTATACCTCTGGTCAGGTCAAGACAACCTTGATCACCGAGAGACAGAAGTAGCCACTACTACGCCCCGCGAAGATAATAACTATTATTTTCGTGGGGCAACTCACCGTGATTTTTGTATTTTTATTATTTTGTAGGATAGCTATCTGCGGCTGTACTTTGAGATGTGTGATACGTCGTGTCTAATTAACCACGTAATAATCATAACAGTGGTGTAATGTACCGATGCGTTGCGATATGTAAACAATCTCGTCTTCAGATGCAGCCGTATGCTATACTGGTATAGTGATATTGTTAGACAGAGTAACCAAACGGTATGATAAGGACGCCAAGCCGGCGCTCGATCGGGTAAGTTTGCATGTCGAGCCCAATGAGTTTGTCGTTATTATTGGCACGAGCGGGGCAGGCAAGAGCACGCTACTCAAGCTCCTTACTCGCGAAGAGAAGCCCACAACGGGCAAAATTGTGGTCGGTGGTATCGACTACGACACCCTTAAGGATAAGCATATTCCACTGCTGCGCCGCAAGATTGGCGTGGTGTTTCAGGATTTTAAGCTATTGCCGCAGCGCACCGTCTTTGAGAACGTTGCCTTTGCGTTGGAGATTGCAGGTATGAGCAATCGCGAGATCAAGAACACAGTACCTAAGGTGATCGATCTCGTCGGCCTCCGGGGTAAAGAGAAGCAATTTCCGCACCAGCTCAGTGGTGGTGAGCGCCAGCGCGTGGCGATTGCCCGTGCCGTCGTGCGCCAGCCCAAGATTCTTATCGCTGATGAGCCCACTGGCAACCTCGACCCCAAGCACAGCTGGGATATCGTCCGTTTGCTCGAGAAGATTAATAAATATGGCACGACCGTGCTCCTGACCACTCACAATGTCGAGATCGTTAATCGGCTCAAGCGCCGTGTTATTACCATTGAGCATGGCAAGATCACGCACGACCAAGCCAGAGGGAGTTACCGTCAATGAGTCGTCGCAAAGATACTGCCCGTGCCCTGATGCAGCAAAAGCGCCGCCGTCGCCAGTGGCTGACGTTTGTCCGGATTTGCCGCTATGGCGTTAATAACTTTAGCCGCAACGCGTGGCTGACTGTTGCTGCAACGCTTGTGATGACGATTACACTGCTGATTGTCTTTACTACCTTTGTCGCGCAGCGTTCACTTGCTGATACCGCTCAGGCGATCAACAAGGATATCGACCGCTCAATCTACCTCCGCCCCGATGTCTCGGAGGAGCGCGCTCAGCCAGTGCTGGTGAGTTTGCGCCGCCTCAGCAACGTCGAGTCAGTCCGCTTTATTAGTACCGAGGAAGCCAAGGAGCAATTTGCCAAGGCCAATAAGGACGATGAGGCTAAACTAAATGCCCTTAATGAGGCGACGAATTCACTGCCCGCGACGATCCGTATCACCCTGCATGACAATAACGATACATCGCAGCTGATAGATTTCGTCAATACTAATTCTGCGCTCAAACCACTGATTAGCGCTACCCAAACGCCGACCTTTATGAGCCAGCGGCGCAACGGTACAACGCGCATTGCAGAGTGGACACAGATGTCGCAAAAGGCGGGAGTAGCGGCTAGCGTCCTCTTTATCGCTATCTCGTTCTTGATCATCTTCAATACCATCCGTATGGCAATCTTCAACCGACGTGATGAGATCGAGATGATGAAACTGATTGGTGCCGACCGTGGCTTTATTCGTGGGCCGTTTTTGGTGGAGGCAGTGGTATACGGGGTGATTGCCGCAGTGATCGCGACTACTCTGGGTATCATTACACTCTTTATCTCGGGCGATTCGCTCAAGAAGTGGGGGGTTGCTCTCCAGCCTATGATTGATATGGCAGCATCCTACTGGTGGCTTATCGCCTTGGCAATGATGGCACTGGGCGCGTGCATTGGCGTCATCTCATCGCTAGTAGCTACCCGCCGCTACCTAAAGATTTAGTATTGATATACAAAGGAGGCCCTGTGTTGACAAAGCACACACCGCTTGTTACCATAAGAAATATGAAACAATCCACCACATCTGTTTCGCGTGCCCACACTGCTGTGGCCGCACCCAAAAAAACCAAGGGGCTTGCTACCAAGTCGGTTATTGTGGCGGCTGCCGTGATTATGGCGCTGAGTACGCCAGTTAGCACTTACCTTGGTGTTACCACTGGGACTGCCTCGGCTGTGTCGCAGGAAGAGTACCAAAAGCAGATTGATGCGCTCAACAAAGAGATTGGGCAGTATCAGTCGCAGGCCAAGGAGCTGAACGAGAAGGCAAAGAGCTTGCAAAATGAACTCGAGGTTTTGTCGAAGCAGAAGGCAATGATCCAAGCGCAGATCGATATCAGCCAGAAGAAGCACGACCAACTGCAAGAGAAGATTACTCAGACCAAGCGTGACATCAAGGCTAACCAAGACGCCTTGGGCGACACGCTGGCCGATATGTATGTCGACCGCACCATTAGCCCGCTGGAGATGCTGGCGAGTAGCCGGAGTCTTGGCGACTATGTGGTGGAACAAGATCGCCGCGATAGCATCCAGACCACGCTGAGCGAGACGATCACCCGCGTCAATAAGCTCAAAAAGCAGCTAGAAGAGCAAAAGAAGGAAGTCGAGCGTGTCTTGGCCGACCAAAAGAACGCCCGCGAAGCCCTCGCCGCCAAGGAGCGCGAGCAAGCTGACCTCCTTGCCCGCACGCAAAATGAAGAAGCAAACTACCAAAAGCTCACCGCCGACCGCGAGAGTGAGAAAGCCCGCGTTCAGAAGGCACAGCAGGATGCTATCCAAGCGGCCATCCGTAGTGCTGGCGGTGGTGGCTCACTCGGTATTACCTCTGGTGATGGCTCGATGGGTGGCTACCCTTGGGCCGGTGGCTGTACCGTTGATGCTAATGCAATGTCGCATGGTGGTGCAACTGGTGGTGGTGAAGATCCACTTGGCTATGGCTGTCGCCAGTGTGTGAGCTACGCCGCCTGGAAGACCTACCAAAAGACTGGTTACGCACCACGCTACTGGGGCAACGCCAATATGTGGCCAAATGCCGCTCGCAATGCTGGTTTCTCGACGGGCCGCACTCCACGAGCCAATGCTCTTGGTGTTATCTCAGCAGGGCAGTATGGGCATATCGTCTACATTGAAGGCTACGATGCTGGTAGTAATACTGTCCGCATTAGCCAGTTCAATTACTTCAATGCAGGCGGTTCTGGCTGGGGTCATTACAGCGAAATGACAGTACCCGCCAGTACGTATGATACGTATATCTATTTATAAGAGAGAATACATAGCACAAACGACCACCCAGGTAGCGGTGGTCGTTTTTTTGATGGGTGGAACTCTCGGGGCCTATGCTGCAGATAGGGTAGGCTGATGTGGTGTGTCGGTCTGGGTAGTGCCTATATAAGTGGTATTGTCCGTCTCGGGCGGGCTAACTCGGTAACCATACTGGTTGTACTCTGTGCCAATTGGATCATCGCTCTCGCAGTCCCGGAGGGGTTTAATATCAGTGGGCAACTGGGCAATGTAGCTGTTGCTAAAGGCGGCGCGTGTATCGGCCTGGGCCATATGGGCTAGTAGGACAAAGAGCTCTTTGACGTTGCTGATTGCTTCGCTTGTGCTGGGTGGCTTCTCACCGCCGTAGGTAAAGCCGTGCTGCTCCTGTGCTAAGAGGTCTTGATCAAAACCGTGGCCGCAATCGCGACAGTCTAGACAGCGCTCGTAGAAGTAGTGCACCGCGTAAGTAATCTCGCTATGTGTGATGGTGATGGGCGGCTGGTCACCGCGGGCGCTACCTTTCATCTTGGCAATGATACGTGTGAGGCTATCGATGACGCTGTGGAGGGCTTGCTCGCGCTGATGGCGTTCGTCGTCGATGATGCGCGCAGCATTGAGCTCCTTGCTGCTTTTGTATGGGGCAGTGGATTCGCTCACAAGCGCAAGATGCCCAACCTTGCAAGCCTTGGAGGCAGGCTCAACAAACAATGGTGAGCTACACTCAACAGTGGATGGTAATAAATAAACAGGCGCTGCTTCTGCGCTGACAACGGCAAGAGACATTAGGTAACCTCACTCGTTTTTATTAAGAGAATAGTAATTGTCTATTATACGAGGATGAGGCAAAAATGCAAGGGGTTCGAAGCACTGCTATCGTTACCAACAAAAGCATAAACTCTTTTGTTTATTGTTAGTTCTGCTACCTTCTCTCCCTATCCTCCTCTCATTTCCCCTCCCTCCCCTCCCAACATATAGTACAAATCGATTTGTACTATAGTTACCCTGTTTTTTCCCTGTTACAGCGGACTCTTTTTCTCTTTTTTTATATATTTATATATAATAGGAGAGAAATCGATATGGGTGGATGGATATAGAGAGATATGGATATAGAGATAGATAAAGGTAAGAGGATAAAGAATAGATAAATAAAGAAATATAAAGATAAGGAAATGGATAAATAGAAATAGAGAAAGATAAGGATAAAGATAAAGAGATAAGTATAGATATAGATAGAGAAATAGAGAGAAAGAGATGTATAGATATATAGAGATAGAAAAGGAGAATATATGAAGATAGATATAAAAGAAATAACTGAACGTGAAGGGTGAAATAGAGAGCGATAGAGCACGAGGGTAGATGGTATCTTCGTACTCTTTTGCCGCGTCGCCTGGCGTAGTATAATACCATAGTATGGTACGGAGTGACACGGCGAGCGCGAGCCGCTCGAAATATGACTATGATGAACCAAAGAAGCTGACTATCTCGCAGCTAACGGCCTTGCTCGTGGCGGTGCTGCTACTGGGGGCTGGCTTTGTGGCAGGGATGTACGCCGATAAGCTCTATGCGGCGATTGCACCAGTCTTTGGCTTTAAGGTGTCAGCCGATAGCATTGACCTGAGCAGTGTGCAGCAGACTTATCGCAAACTCAAAGCAGAGTATGATGGTAAACTGGACGACACCAAGCTGATCGATGGCGCTAATCGTGGCCTAGCTGCAGCTACTGGTGACCCTTACACTACCTACATGGACAAGCAAGAGACCGAGCAGTTTGACCGCAGCCTCAATGGCGAAGTGAGCGGTATTGGCGTGGAGATTGCATCACGGGGCAACCATCCAACAGTAGTGCGTGTCGTCGATGATTCACCAGCAGCCAAAGCAGGCCTGCGAGCCGGCGATATCTTTCGCAGTATTAATGGCCAATCGGTGGAAGGGCAGAACCCTGAGGTAGTGGCCAGCAAAGTGCGGGGCGAGGCTGGTACAACCGTCAAGCTCGTGATGCAGCGTGAGGAATCGACCGAGGAATATACCATCGTCCGGGCCAAGGTAAGTGACGCCAGTGTGCGTAGCCAGATTCGCGATGGCGTGGGTATCCTCACTATTACCCGGTTTGATGATCAAACTGGCCGACTCGCGCGCCAAGCGGCAGAGCAGTTCGTCCAGCAGGGGGTGCGGGCTGTGGTACTCGACCTACGCGACAACGGTGGCGGCTATGTAACGGCTGCTCGCGAGGTCGCAAGCCTGTGGCTTGAGAACAAAGTCGTGGTAGTAGAGAAGTCTGGCGATGTCGTGCGTGACACCGTGCAGAGCAGCGGCCAGGCACTACTTAAGGGGGTGAAGACGACTGTCCTCGTCAACGGCAATAGCGCCAGTGCTAGTGAGATCGTAGCGGGGGCACTACACGACCACAAAGCGGCGACATTACTCGGCGAAAAGACCTTCGGCAAGGGTACCGTGCAGAAGCTATTTGATCTACCTGACGGCCGCAAGCTCAAAATCACCGTGGCGCGTTGGTATACCCCAAGTGGCCGCAATATCTCACAGGGCGGCATTGCGCCAGATACTGAGGTCAAAATGAGCACCGATGATCGCAACGCTGGCCGTGACCCACAGCTCGATAGCGCACTACAAAAGTTCGCAGAGTAGACATATATCCAACAAAAGGCAAACAATTGTTCGCCAAAAGTATTGTATTTGCCTCGTATCTACGCTACCATAAAGGCATATGGACAGACGAAAGAAAATTCTCTTAGTAGAAGACGACACCGCGCTGCTGGCAGTGTATCGCTCGCGGCTCGAGCTGGAGGGCTTTGCGGTGAGCGAAGTACACAATGGCGAAGATGCGCTCTCGGCAGTGGTCGATGTTCGGCCTGATCTGATATTGCTTGATGTAATGATCCCTAAGATCAGCGGCTTCGACGTACTCGACATCTTGCGTAACACCCCAGACACTACCAACGTCCGCGTTATCATGCTGACGGCGCTGAGCCAGCCCAAAGACAAAGAGCGGGCCAAGCAGCTGGGGGTAGACGACTACCTCGTTAAGTCGCAAGTGATGATTGGTGACGTAGTGGCCCGTATTAAGTATCACCTGGGCATGAGCCAAGAATAACAGAGGCCAGAGGGCTGTCGAACAAAGCGTGCAGCGAGCCCTTGCTTCTGAGCGATTTTTCTTCAGCATTGTTTCATGGTATTATAAAAAAATGACGGAAAAATATTCGGCATCACTCCCACCACGACAGCCCGAGCACCTCTTGACGCAGCCAATTACAACGGATGGCACGCCAAAAGAGCGTGCAACTCATCCCGATACGCACAGTATTCCCAAGCGCCAAGATGTGCCGCAGTATCTGTGGAATGTCTTGCGCAGCAGTGGTCAGCTCGACGAAGGGTGGATTGATAGAGAGATTATCGACAAGGATGGCACGGTGCTAGTGCGGATGACTAAACCAGTCCACCGAAGCAACATTGACCGACTTGAGAAATGTGTACCGCTCGCGGTGCTACAAGAGCAAAACATCGACTTCACTAATGCATATCTGCAAAAAGCCTATGGTGTGATGGTGAAGGATGGCAAGCTGCAGCCCGTTGCTGATACCACTCATGCTACTCACCAGAATGACTCAACTGATGAGCAAGAAACAGAGGTAATGCCTGCTCAAGGAGACGATACATATGAGCATCTCGGTGGGGATAGTGCGCGCCAATTAGTTGGGAGCGTGGCAGCAAAAGCGAGTGACGGAGAGGTGGATAATAGCCCACTCGTGGAGCGGGTACCCGGACGCGTAGAGTAATAAGGGCTGGTTTGGTTATCTCTTAGGACAGAGCATGTTATTGCTAAATACTGAATAGTATGAGCATAGCATACTTATCGATAGCATACACCAAGCCTACTAGGGGTATTATTAAAAACAAGAAAACCACCTCGGCTATGAGGTGGTTTTGCATGTGCACTATAAAACACTTACGCTGCGCTGACACACACCTGGGTGCGTGGCTGGGTCTTGCCAGTGAAGGTAGGTTTCTTGACCTTCTTGAAGCTGACAACACCACTGTGAGCGGCGTGGATGGTGTAGTTGCGGCTCATGTATGTGCCAGGGCCGGCAATCTTCGTAGCGCCTGTCTGGCGGACGAGGACTTCACCAGCGTTGACCTGCTGGCCACCGAAGCGCTTGACGCCAAGGCGCGCCCCAGCGTTATTGTGGACGTTCTTGCTTGAGCCACCTGCTTTGACTTTTGACATATCACTCCTTTAGCTAATATAAACAATCTATACGATTATACGTGAGGGCGTGGGCGAAGTCAAGCGGTGTGGGTTGAATAGCAACGTCTCGCTGTGCGGCGGCCGCTCCAGCCAGGCAGATATTGGCCAGCTGGCGCTATGGTGGTATAATTAGCTATACTATAGATTGCAATAATGATATAAAAAAGGAGTGATGATGGCAGGACGATATGATAAGCCCGGAGCGCAGGGTGAGTGGCCGTATCCGGGCAGCGGGCCGAGTGGCAGCTCGGACACTGAGGCAGGTTTGGCACGGCTTGAGGCGCTTCGATATGTTGATGTATCAGAGCAAGGGGAGGGCGGCACTCCACAAGGCGATCGTGCGTCTGCTGCAGGTGCGCTTCGAGCAAGCCTAAGAGAAGTGGCTGATCCTCGTAAACCGACAGCGCCAGCTGCGCCACCAACTCCAGAGGACATACGTGCAGCGCTTCATGGTGGGATGAACGCTCACGAAGCACCAGCTCCTCAGGCAGTAGAAGAAATACGGGCAGATCAATACAGAGAAGCCCTTTGGAGCGCAGAAGGGACACTCCGCAACACTCCAGAGGTGTTGGTTGCTGCAGCAGATGAGTTAGAGAGTATCATTGCAGACGGCATCGTACCAGCAAGTGTTGTACCTCGTTTGGGTTCTATAGTGGAACGTTTGCGTGGCATTAACCTTCATGATCTTGATGTTGCTCGGCAACAGGTGGGGACAACTGCCCGCGCAATGGATGTAAAGAAAAACAACCGCCAATAATACTTGCTACTGGAGCGATATAAAGAACCTCAGCTATACCGTGCTGAGGTTCTTTGCTTTGCTCGGTTGCTGGCATTGTAATGGGGAGATGTATGCGTCACTGAATAATGAGAATGAGATTTTGCCAAGATTATCTCGCTACTTCCATCACCAACAACTCCCGCGCAACTACCTGGTTCTCGCGGTAATAACAGAGGTCGGCGGGGCGAACGTGCTGGAGTGGACGGCGCTGGTAGCCCAGCTGTTCGAGCTGGGCGATGAGTGGCAGGTGAGTAAACTGCCCGTCGCTGCTATGCCAAGCGGGCACGGCGATGACCAGTGGCGTGCCGGGGCGTAGCTGGGGGTGAAGATTAGTGAGAAAATGGCTGATGATATGGTTGCATGTGGTGCGCACAGCGCTGAGCTTAGTGGGAGCAGGCGGGGCAGAGAAGGGCTGGCCAAGGTATGTCTCGCAGACGATAGCGCTGAGCTGCTGGGCGTCTGCCCACTGATGAGTAGTGGCATCAGCCTGAGTAATGTCCTGCACTGCGCCAGGAGTAGCCGCAGCAGAGCGGCGCTGCAGCCAGGCGAGGTTCTCGCTGGTATAGCTGACCATCTTAGGACTCAGATCGCTGCCGCACACATCGTAGCCCAGGAGGAGCGCCTCTTGCAAGACAGTGCCAGTGCCGCAAAAGGGGTCGAGCAGCATGGGGCGCGGCGCTGAGTGCTCGGTAGTAGGTGAAGGCTGCACCAGTGGCCCAGCCATATTAACCATCATGCGGGCAAGCTTAGGCGGCAGCATACCGACGAAGGCATCAGTGCGCGGACGGGCTTGGTCGCGTGCGGCCAGAGCAGAAATGTTTTGCGCGCCAACACTCTCCGCCACAATAACCCGCCCATCCTGGGCTCGCACCACCAGCAATTCGATATGATGCGGTGAGCGACCAAGCTTGTTGTGGTGGCTCGTGGCAGTATTGAGCGCTGGAGCGGCGTTGGGGATGAGGCGTAGGCTCGTGCCAGAAGCACGCAGCTTTGCCTTGAGAATAAGGCCAGTCTTTTGCACCTCGCGGGCGGTGGCAGAGAAGCCATAAGCACTCATGCCCAGCGTAATCTTGTGCGACGCGCCCTGCCACTGCGCGCTATAGCGGCGGACAATCTGCCGGCTCACCGCCAGCCAGTTACCACGCAGCTCTAGCACCACCCGGCCCGCCTTTTGGCTGCCACCCAGGCGCTCAAAGGCGAAAGTATCGGAGGTAATAGTAGCGGCCTGCGCTCCAAACCAACGCACCGCCGCCCCGCCATACAAACACTCCAGCTCCGCCACGCCGAGGGCCGGCTGCCGGCCAAGAATTGCAATATACATATGCCTAGTATAGCGCAAAAGTGAGTGAGAATGGAGGGGTGGCGGCACGAACGGTATGTTAGATATAGGTAGCCGACCACTCTCGAGCTTGTACGACAAGCTTTCGTACTCAGTCTGATTAAAGCGTTAGAAAAGGTTCGCCTCGCTGCCTCGTGGTATAATATACCGTAGCTATGAAGAAATATATCAAAAAAATAAAACAGCTGTCCTTCCGCACCTGGCTGAGTATTATGACGTTTGTGCTGATTGCCTTGATTCTATTCTTGTCACGGCACGAGCTTCTCCAGGCGTGGCACTTGCTGCAGCAGGTCAATATATGGGTCTTGATTGCCGTCTTTCCAGTGGCGGCGTTGGGGTATTTAGCAGCGGGCGAGATGATCTTCTCATATCTGCGGCAAAAGGGCTTCGTGCGTGATGTGAGCCCCTTTGCCCTGATGCGCTTGTCGCTGGAGCTAAACTTCGTCAACCACGCTTTTCCCAGTGGTGGCCTGAGCGGTATATCATACGCTAACTGGCGCTTACGCAAATACGGCGTCTCGACGGGGCGTGCGACAATGGCCCAAATGGTGCGCTATGTCATGGGCTTTGTGGCAGTGGTGCTGTTCCTTGCAGTGGCGGTGGTAATAGTGACGATCGATAGCGGCGTGAACCGCTGGATCATCCTAATGAGTGGGGGACTGGTATTTTGCCTGACGATGATCACGCTACTAGGAGTATACTTACTGACGAGCCAGCGGCGGCTCCACAAGGCGGCGCATCAGGTCACGCTGACGATCAACAGCTTCGCGCGGCGTATCCTGCGGCGCACAAAGCCAGTGATGGACGAAGCTGCGGTGCGGCGCTACTGCGACGACCTCCACACCGACTTCCTCGAGCTGCGGCGGGACAAGAAGCTGCTGTGGCAGCCCTTCGTCTGGAGTATTATCTTTACGATTATGGAGATTTTGCCCTTCTGGATGACCTTCCAGTCGCTGGGGGTATCAGTTAATCCTGCATCAATCCTCATCGCCTATGGCGTGGCCACGACAATGGCGGTGGTCGTCGCTACCCCTGGTGGAGCTGGTGCGTATGAAGCGGTCATGGTCGGGATATTGGCACTTTCAGGCGTGAGCCAGGGCCAGGCCATTGCTGGAACGATGCTCTATCGCGTGATCGCCATCGTGACTACACTGGTGTTTGGCTATGCATTTTATCAACTAACCATCATGCGCTATGGACGCGACAAACCTCCCACCGCTGAGCGTTAGCGACTTCCTCGCCTGTGCGAGCCAGGTACTGGAGGGAGCATTTCCGGTACTAACGGTCGAGGGCGAGGTGGCTAGTATGGCAGTGCGCCAGGGGAAGTTTGTCTTTTTTGACCTCAAGGACGAGACAGGCAGCGTGAGCTGCTTTATGATGGTGTGGCAGCTCCGGGTGGCGCTCGAGGATGGCATGCAGGTAGCAGTGCAAGCCGTACCGAAGCTCACGGCGCGCGGCAAATTCAGCCTGACCGTGCAGCAGATGCGACCGGTCGGGCAGGGGAGCATTAAGAAAAACTTCGAGCTGTTACGCCAGCGCCTGAGTGCAGAAGGACTCTTTGCTCCAGAGCGTAAGCGGCCAGTGCCCGAGTGGCCTGAGCACATTGCCGTGGTGAGTAGCCCCCAGGCGGCAGGCTATGCTGACTTTATGACGATCATCGGCCAGCGCTGGGGCGGCATGCAGGTCGATGTCTACGCAGTGCCAGTCCAGGGTGCTGGCGCGGCCGATCGGATCATCCGCGCCATTGAGCGCTGCAACCGCCAGGCAACCGTGCCGCAGGTACTGGCGATTGTACGTGGTGGTGGCAGTGCCGATGATTTGCAAGTCTTTAACGACGAAGCGCTGGTGCGGGCGATTGCTGCAAGCCGCGTGCCAACAGTGGTTGGGGTAGGGCACGACACCGATGAGACATTAGCCGATCTCGCCGCTGACGTCCGGGCTGTGACGCCGACCAACGCTGCTCAGCTCATCACGCCTGATGCCACGGCAGTGCGAACGCGACTAGCCGAGCAGCTGCAGGCAATGAAGCGAACGATTATTGCCACAGCAGATGACGAGCAAATAGCGGTGCAGCATCAGCTGGCCGAGGCTCGAGTGAAGCTAGCCAGGCGGCAGCAGGTACTCGAGCAGCAATGCGCAGCACTGCAGGCCCGGCTCCGGCTGTATAACCCTGCAGCAACCCTAGCGCGTGGCTACGCGCTGGTGCGCGGCCAGGCCACCATCGGCCAGACAATCACCATTGAGCGATATAGCGATATGATAACAGCGGAGGTAACCCATGTCGAACGCAAAACAACCACCAAAACCAGCTAAAACGGCCACCACGCCCAATGCCAGCGCCCGGCGCACGTCATCAGCTCCTCGGGCTAAGCGCATCGCTCTCAGCGATGACGACCAACTGGCGATGGCCCTTGCAGCAGAGGGGATCACGCCAGACTACAGCCAAGCCAGTGGTGCATCGACCGGCCCATCAGCGTCGCAACCCGACCAGCAGAGCAACGCAGATAACCCTTCGCTGCGTGAACAAATGGAGCAGCTGGAGGAGATCTTGGCGTGGTTTGACAGTGATGAGTTTGAGCTCGAGGCGGCGGTAGAGCGCTACCAGCGGGCCGCACGCGTCGCCGAGCAGATCGACCAGCGCTTGACAGAGATTAAAAACAAAGTAACCATCATCACAGAGGACGCAGCTGCCTGATGATGTGGTGGGCACTCCTCGTCATCATCCTACTGTTTTGCGTGACGGCGCTGACGGGGGCACCCTATGTGCCGTCGCACCGCCGCGATGTGCAGCAGGCGCTGACCAAGCTCTATAGCCTCGGACCGGAGGACTGCTTGGTGGATATGGGCTCGGGCGATGGCGTGGTCTTGAAGGTCGCCCGCCAGCAAGGCGCACAGGCCTTTGGTGTGGAACTCAACCCGCTCCTCGTCCTGCTCTCGCGCTGGCGTTTGCGTGGTGATACCAAAGCGATGGTGGTGTGTGGCAACCTCTACCGCACGAACTTTCCAGCTGGCACTACAGTAGTTTACACCTTTGGCGACTCACGCGACATCGCTCGGATGGCTGCCCATGTACAACAGCAAGCCACCCGCCTGGGCACAGACCTGTGGTTTATTTCCTACGCCTTTGCCGTGCCTGGCTGGGCACCAGTGCGCGAGCAAGGCGCGCATAAGCTGTATCGGGTGCGAGCAGAACAGCACAAATAGCATCCCGCTCTTGTCTATCGCCCCAGGCATAAGTATAATAGGGATATGACGAAGCAATCTTACAAACGACGAAGTTTTCTTAGTGGCAGCACCTTTGCCATTATCGGACTAGCACTGCTGGTGGTGCTCTTTGGTGGGTTTTCGGCCTGGGCCTACACTAACTATACTGAGGCCAAGAGCAACCTCGATAGCAAGATTACCGCAGCGCAAGCTGAGGCCAAGAAGACGCAAGCAGACGAAGATGAGAAGAAATTTGCCGAGCGCGAAAAGCAGCCGATGCTGCAATTCGTTGGGCCAGATGACTATGGCCGCCTGACCTTTGATTATCCCAAGACCTGGAGTGCCTACCAAGCCACTGATGTGAGTGAGGGTGGTGGTAAGACATATGAGGCGTACCTCAACCCCCGTGTCGTGCCACCAGTGACAGACACGCAGAAGATTGCCATTCGGATTAGCATTGAGCAGAAGATCTACGACAAAGCAGTGAACGACTACGATAACCAGATCAAAAAAGGTGAGCTGAAATCGAGCGCCTGGAGCAATGACAAAGGCCTGACAGGCACGCGCCTGGAAGGGAACTTTAGCAAGGATATCCGTGGTACCGCGGTGGTGATCAAGATGCGCGACCGGACGCTCACGGTGCGGACGGATGCCGACGTATTTAATAACGACTACGAAGCCCTGATAAAAACCATTAAATTTAACGAATAAATATAGAACATTGCGACGATCTGTGCTACAATGCAGCTGGTATGAGCACGGAGGGGAATGCGGTTATGATGAGCGGCGCTTCCTGGGGGGAGGCGTCGCTCTTTGTTGCGGCGGCACACGACCTCAAGTCGCCACTGGCGTTGCTACGGCAATTGGCGCTGAGCTTGGAGGCCGGGGGGCTGTCGCCCGTCGAGGTGGCCGAGCTAGCCCGGCGGATGGCACTCACCAGCGAGCGGGCCTTGCGCCTCACCACCGACTTAACGCAATCCACCCGTCTTCACGAGGAGTTATTTGGTATCGAGCCGCTCAACTTGGCTCTGGTGGCGCGCGACGTCGTGGCCGAGCTCCAGCCACTCTACGCAGCCAAGGGGCGTCGCCTGACGGTACGTGTGCCGCGGCGGGCAGTGGTGGGTCTTGGCAACCGCGACCTCCTGCGGCGCGTTCTGTGCAATTTCGCCGACAACGCACTCCACTACAGTGGCGAAGGCGATGCACCCGTGGTAGTGCGACTCTCCCGGCGAGCTGGTGGCCAGGTAATCCGCCTAGCGGTGCGCGATTACGGCCCAGCCATTCCGCCATCACTTTGGCAGCAGTTGGAACAACGCCTTGGCATCAGCGCACAGCCATTGCACAGCCGGCCAGGCAGCAGTGGCCTAGGGCTCTACATTGCGGGGCAATTTGCCAGTGCGATGGAGGCGCAGATTGGGGCAGTGCGGCACCGCGATGGGGCTACCTTCTACATCGATCTCCAGGCGGTGTATCAACAGAGGTTATTATGATGCAATCGCCGCCGCGGGTGTTGGTCATCGACGATGATCAATGGTTTGCTGAGCTGCAGCTTGCGGCGGTGCGGCGGGCTGGTATGGTGCCCGTCTATGCGGCCGATGTATTGGCTGGCATGGCAGCGCTCGACGAGGCGCTCCCAGCAGTGATTATCCTCGATATGTTTATGCCCGGGGGTAATGGCCTGGTGCTGCTCCACGAGCTGCAATCGTATAGCGATACAGCGCGCATCCCCATTATCATCTGTAGTAATAATGCGAGCGACATGACGCTAGCCGATCTCGCACCCTACGGTGTCGTTGCCTTGCTGGACAAAACAACGATGCACCCGAGCGACGTGACGAACGTACTACGCAGGTGCATCCCAAGCGAGGTAGCGACATGAGTATGCAGCGCACCACAGCGATCGTCCTGCGCCGCACCAACTATGGCGAGGCCGACCGTGTACTGCAATTGCTCACGCCAGAGGGGCAGCGGGCGGTAATTGCCAAGGGTGTCCGGCGCGAAAAGAGCCGGCTGGCTGGGGCAGTTGAACTCTTTGCGATCAGCGATGTCGTCATCCGCCAGGGACGCAGTGAGCTGGGCGTGCTAACACAGGCCCGCCTGACGAAGTATTATCAGACAATCGTGGCCGATTATGATCGCCTACAAGCTGGCTATGCCGCCATCCAGCTGGTGGCGCAGGCCAGCCGCATGCTAGACGAGCCAGCGTGGTATGAGGTACTGCGCTTGGTATATGAGGGGCTCAATCAGACTAGTGTGCCCGTCATGCTTACTCAAGCCTGGCTAGCCATCCACTATGCGGCGCTGCAGGGCTACGAGCTTAACCTGCTGCGCGACGTCGTAGGCCAACCCCTCCAGCCCGAGCGGCGGTATATGTATGACGGGTCAGAACGTGGCCTGCGCCTCAGCGACCAAGGCGACATCACTGCAGCGCATATCAAGTTGCTCCGCCTACTCGCCACGCGCCCACCCACAGTAGTAGCACAGGTCGGTGGTGTGCTAGCCATCCTGCCCGAATGCTGGCTGGTGGCACGGCAGCATGCTGGGGTGTAATGCTATAGCTTGGATTGCAAGATCCTCTCTGCCACCCCCTAGCAACTCACCGCACCGAAAATGTTCCGGCCAGAACATACAGCAGAGCTCTTCCGTCTGTTTGATCGCTGGCCTCCATATATTTTCTTGTTCGGTGAATTGCTTGGGGTAGAGCGTGCGGTTATTGAGATGGAGGCATTAATGCTGCGTATAGCCATAAGACATACTCTACTTAAGAAATGCTATAATAATACCAAAGAACCAATCATGAAGCTACCGCGTTGCCAACGCGGAGAAAGGACGCGTGTGAGTAGCGCAACGAGCAACGTAACAATGGAAGCAATTATTAGCCTGTGCAAGCGCCGCGGCTTTATTTATCAGGGGTCGGACGTGTACGGTGGCCTGAGTGGCACGTGGGACTACGGCCCGCTAGGCGTGGCGCTCAAACGCAATATTATGAACCTGTGGTGGCGCAGATTCGTCGACGAGCGTGACGACATGTACGGCGTCGATGCAGCAATTTTGATGAATCAGAAGGTGTGGAAGGCGAGTGGGCATGTGGATACCTTCGTCGATCCGCTATGTGAAGATACAGTTAATCACCGCCGCTACCGCACCGATCATATCCTCAAAGATAATGGCGTTGATGCAGACGGCATGACCATGGAGCAAATGGATGCGGCGATTGCAGAACAAGGCATCAAAAGCCCGGATGGTAATCCGCTAAGCAAATCGCGCACCTTCAATATGATGTTCAAAACGCACGTTGGTGCGACCGAAAGTGAGGATAGTATCTCTTATCTTCGTCCCGAAACCGCTCAAGGTATCTTCACCAATTTCAAAAACGTCGTCGATAGTTTCTATCCTAATTTGCCGTTTGGTATCGCTCAGCAGGGCAAGGCCTTTCGTAATGAAATTGCACCGCGCGACTTCGTCTTTCGCTCCCGTGAGTTTGAGCAGATGGAGATTGAATATTTTGTCTACCCTGAGCATTGGCAAGAGGCGTTTGATGAGCTGCTGGCGGCGACACATGTATTTTTGGCAGAATTGGGCTTGAAACCAGAGCACATCCACGAGCTGGACGTGCCGGCAGAGGATCGGGCGCACTACAGCAAAAAGACGATTGACATCGAATACGACTATCCAATCGGTCGCGAGGAGCTGATGGGCATCGCCTACCGGACCGATTTTGACCTGATGAACATCCAGCGAGCCAGCGGCAAGAGTATGGAGTACACCGTCAAGGGGACGAACACAAAATTTGTTCCGCACGTCATTGAGCCATCGTTTGGTGTGGAGCGGGCGCTGATGGCAGTGCTGGCCAGTAGCTACCGCGAGGACGAGCAAAATGGTGAAAAGCGGGTGTATTTGGCGTTGCCAGAGCATTTGGCGCCAGTCAAATTTGCCGTTTCACCGCTACTCAAAAATAAGCCAGAATTGGTGGAAAAAGCCCGCGAAGTCTACGCCGCACTCGCCAAAGCCAACCCCGGCCGGGTGATGTGGGACGACAACGGCAACATCGGCAAACGCTACCGCCGCCAAGACGAAATCGGCACGCCGCACTGCGTGGTCATCGACTTCCAGACGCTGGAGGACGGTACGGTGACGGTACGTGAGCGAGATACGACGGAGCAGCGGCGGGTGAGTGTTAAAGAATTGTAAGAAGAATGACTAAGCATGCAGCAGAGAAGAGTCTTAATATACAAAATCGTCTCTTTCAAGAATATCAAGATGCCTATTATAAAACGAAGAACCTCCCTCTAGCTCTAAAAAAGCTAGAAGAGCTACTAGAAATAACTAGCTTAAAGCAGTTTGTCTCATATCTTATAGTCGACGTATATACCCAAATGGGCAAACCTGCCGAGGAGGCGTACAAAATTGCAAATAAGGGCATCCAGTATCCATATCCCTTTTCTGGGTTATATAAGCAACATGCTGAGTTGGTCCTTGAAACTGGTAGCAGTAAAAATGATCTTGAAATAGCACTCTCATCTATAAATGAGGCTATCCATCTATACAACCAGGAAAGTAGTAATGAGAACATTGATGACATAGTGCGTAATGTTGATTCATTAAAATATTGGTTTGAGAATAAAACCAAGACTCGTATGGAGATGGCTAATTTGCAGAGTGATATCAAGAGTCTTATATATAGCCGAACTCTGTATGATGGAGTGCAACGGGCTTATAGTGAAATGGAAAAAGATATACAGCAGATAAAGCGTGATATGATCCAGGAGAAACAGAGAACGATTGAATTAATGGCACTGTTTGCAGCAATAATCGCGCTCATCCTTTCGAATGTTCAAGCTTTGTCGCAAGAGAAAGAGTGGTGGCATATTCTTATAGTCAATGGCTCACTATTGATCGCATTAACGTGGATTATGTGTTTAGTGTGGATGATTGGTCGTAGCAAAATAAGTAGAGTGATTATTTGCTATAATAGTGCCATGAGTCAATGTAAAACGGGTAATTATGCTTTTATTGATGGACAGAATTTGTATCGCGGCACGGCAAAAACCCAGCCGGCATGGCAGATTGATTTAACACGCTTTCGCATTTATTTGCACGAAAAATATCATGTCGAAAAAGCATTTTATTATCTTGGCTATACCATAGATGGTCCGCAAGCGGAAAAATTATATGAAGAGATTCAGTCAGCTGGATTTATTCTTGTGTTTCGTCAGCATAATTCTGCAATGTTGAGTCACAAAAAGGGTAATGTTGATTCAGATATCATTTTTAGTATCATGAAGCGGCTCTATAAAGGTGAGCCGTTCGAAAAGGTTATACTTATCTCTGGTGATGGTGATTATAAGATGTTGGTTGATTTTCTGATTGAGCATGGGAGGTTTGCTAAAATATTATTCCCGAATGCACGATACCGCTCATCACTATACAAGGATATTTCGGCAAACTATTACGCAAGCTTGGATGAACCAGCTGTCAGGCGCAAAATAGAAAAAGAAAAGGGTCCTTAGGCAATTAACCGTTCGGAACCTTTTCGTCTTAATATCTCTATTGTAACAAAAAGATAGAAAGAAGACAAATAAACTGATTAAAGAAGCAAATAGTGAGAAAGAAATAAGGATGCTATAATTACTCTCATGCCAAAAAATACCAACGGACACCTCATTACGCAAAATGCAGACGGAATAGTTCGCCACGATTATCTCTACCGCATCTCCCTCAAAGCATTAATATATAACGACGCTGGGCAGATCTTGGTTGTCAAAGAAATTGATCGGCCGTTTTGGGATTTGCCTGGTGGCGGAATGGATTATGATGAGACGATTGAGTCATCGCTAAAGCGCGAGCTGCATGAAGAGGTCGGCTACCGGGGCGATGTGCGCTATCAAATTTTTGACGCATCGGATCAGATATATATTGAGCGGCTTGATGCGTATCAAATCTGTTTTTATTGCCGCGTTTGGCCCGAGAACTTCGACTTTGCGCCAGGAGAGGAGGGTGATGATGTGATGTTCATCAGCCCTGATGATCTACAAGGCACTGGCTACGACGCGACCGATCGGGCATATGCGGCGCACAAGAAATGGCAACAACTGTATAGTGCCTCGACTTGAATCCGTCTCCCGTCGAGGTTTTTGGTATAATCATTGATTGCTAAAACTTCTTATATAAAGCCGCTGAGATCAGTAAAGTAATGAGTGGCCAAGAGAACATTGAGCATTCGATAGATATACTACAGTAAGTGAATCACATTGGTACCGGCCACATGCCAGAGCACGCCATGGTGGCTAGTGATTATGCTATCAAGGTCATCAATCTCCTTTATCCCGGCGATAGGGCCGCTATCACCCACGAACGCCAATGGCAGGTGCGGGTGATGAGGGAGGAGATGGCGGTTGTATAGCTTGAGGCAGTAAGTTAGCTGTCCGGCACTAAATAGAAAAAAAGGGTCCTTAGGCAATTAACTGTTCTGAACCTTTTCGTCTTAATAGCTCTATTGTAACGACATAGAAGAATAAAGCAAATGAGCTAACTTAGTTATGGTGGATAGTTATCTATATAAGTAAATAGCGAGAAAAGCTTCAGGGTGGTATAATCACCTCATACCAACAAAATCACAAAAGGCTAGGTGTATACATATGAGTAACACGACAGAAAAAACATACAATTCACTCCCTCTCATTAAAAAAGAGCATCGCAACAAAGTACTCATCACCCTCTTTCTCTTGACGGCACTCGCCGGAGGCGGCTACTGGGCGGTTGTAGCTGCGACAAGCAGTAGCGCGCCGCCGGTAGCGCTAGCATTGCGCTTGGCGTATATCGCGGTTTTGTATATGCCGGTACCACTGTATACGCTCTTACTGAGTCGATTTATGCTTGGCATACCAATACCATTTCGTGCGTTGTTATCATTAAAGCACATTACCGTGAAGAAGTATGCGCTGGTCGCTGGACTATTCTTGGCTTGGGCAGTATTGATGATTGGCTCCGTTGCGGTTCTTGGCTGGCTGTGGCCAGAGACTTTTGGACATCTGGCAACAACTAATGGACATTTGGTGCACAACCTTGAGAAGCTCATCGGCACATCGGTCGATACTAGCGCGATGAATATGCCACCAACACCGCTTGCCATGCTGCCGCTTGGTATCTTTGGTGCATTGATGGCTGGGCTAACGGTAAATGCGATTTTTGCGATGACAGAGGAGATTATGTGGCGTGGTTACCTTGCGCAGGCATTTGCTGGACGGCCATTTTGCAAGAAATATGTGACGATTGGCGTGCTGTGGGGGCTGTGGCATATTCCACTGATTGCTCTAGGGTATAACTACGGCACAGCGAATGCGCTTCCGGGGTCGGTGTTGTTCATTGGATTTTGTGTGGTGATGTCGCTTGTGCTTGGTTTTGTCGTTGAGCGAACCAGAAGCGTGTGGCTTGCTGCCGTGCTGCATGGGACGTTTAATGGCTTCTCGCAAGTTATGTTGCTTCTGGTCGTTGGTGGGAGTTCGCTGTTGGCTAGCTCAGCAGTAGGCGTTGTCTCGCTTGTGGCGTGGCTAGTAGTGTTTGTGGGTTGCTATATAAGCACTGCTTGTGCATCTGTCACAAAGCGAGTATAAGCGGACTGCCTCATCCAGGAGGGTCGATTCCGCTAAACTCCTAGAGAGGTATAATAAAATCGTGCGTATAACTCGTCGTATTCAAGCAGTAAAGCTAAAGCTTCGCCATATTGGGAGATTGCTGGTAATACTCAGATCAACCACACATTAAGTATATAGCACGAGATCGACACGATTAATTGTCGCGTGACATGCTTATTCCAATTTTGTTATAATGAGCCTATGACGATTACCACAATCCAAAAGATCATCAAAATCGGCTCGAGCCGTGGCGTGACGCTGCCGGCTAAGCAGCTGCGGGCGCTTGGCTGGCAGGAGGGGGATGAAGTGCGCATTGTGGTTGATACGGTGAGTTCTGCTCATACACCAGTGCAACCAGCAACTGACCAAGTGCGGCGTGACTACGAAACATTCACGCAGCAGTATGGTGAAACGCTGAAGAATTTGGCTGACCGATGATGCGCTATCTAACAACGGATGAGATTCAAGCATTACATTATTGGGTGATTGCGGACTATGGTGGCTCGCATGGTCTGCGCGACGCGAAGGCACTTGCGTCACTCGTCGTTACACCACAGGCAGTGTTGTTTGGTCGTGAGCTCTATGGATCGGTGCATAAAAAAGCAGCAGTGTATCTCCATCATTGCATCGCTGACCATCCGTTTATAGATGGGAATAAACGGACAGCAGTAACACTAACTGGAGTATTTTTATTACGCAATGATGTCTGGTTGCGAGCGGCACCCCAAGAACTTGAGAATATAGCAGTGCAGATTGCCACCGATCATTGGGATATCGTGCACATCGCACGGTGGTTGCAAGAAAATACTGAGGAAATATAGTATACTTCTCCACAATATTTCCACAGAGTGATGTATTTTCTACACACAGATAACGATGGTGAATTCCTGGGGTCTAGGGCAGAAGGCTCGTTTATTTCAGACCCAATATACCCCTTGTTACCATAAGCACAATAATGCTATAATGCGAACGTTATATTAAGGTGTTGTGTTTCACAACAAAAAAGGAGGGTTATTGCATGAGGGAACTCAGGCAAGCAAAACATAATAAATGGAGAGCACTGACTCGCGTGTCTCAGGCTGGGTGCCTGGTGGCAGTGGCCGCTGTGGTAGCATTGTTTGGCCAGCCCACACACGCTGCCCAAGACGTAGCTTGGAAAGAGCAAACTGGTTCTGGTGCAAAGAACTGGTCGACAATGGCTAGCTCGGCCGACGGCACCAAACTTGTTGCGGCAGCGAATGCAGGGAGTATCTACACTTCGGCTGACAGTGGTGTAACGTGGAAGGAGCAAACAGTAACTGGGCTTGCTGGCCCGCAGAAGTGGACAGCCGTTGCCAGCTCGGCCGACGGCACCAAACTTGCTGCCTTCTACCAGTGGGGTGGCTATATGTACACCTCAGATGACGCAGGTGTCACCTGGAAGCAAAGAGGTCTCCCAGGAGCTGCTGGAGACTGGGTATCTGCTACGAGCTCGGCCGACGGCACCAAGCTTGCTGTTGTTGGGCGTGGCAGTAAGGTTTTTACCTCTGAAAACTCTGGTGCAACCTGGAAGGAACAAGCCAACCCAGGTGCAAAAAACTGGTCGTCTATCGCAAGTTCGGACGACGGCACCAAACTCGCCGCAACAGTAACCGACGGCTCGATCTACACCTCAACAGACAGTGGTGTAACCTGGAAAGAACAAACTAGTTCTGGTACGAAGAAATGGTCGGCGATTGCCAGCTCAGCCGATGGTGCAAAGCTTGTTGCAACCGTGAATGGTGGTCGTGTTTACACCTCAACAGACAGTGGTGCAACCTGGAAAGAGCAAGATACTGCAGACCGCGCCTGGACAGCCGTTGCCAGCTCAGCTGACGGCACCAAACTCGCCGCAACAGTAACCGACGGCTCGATCTACACCTCAGACGATGGTGGTGCCACCTGGACAGAGAGTGAGAATACTGGACCAAATGCGTGGACGGCTATTGTAATGTCTGCCACTGGGGATAAGCTTGCTGCAGCACTGAACGGTGGGAATATTCGCACCGCAACGGCCAAAGATAAGCCAGTTACACCACCTGCACCGACACCATCGCCAGCTCCCGCTCCCACGCCTGCTCCCGCACCGGAGCCAGCACCAGCCGCAGAACCAGCACCAGCCGCCACACCAGCGACAGAAACTGCTGCTCCTGCCAAGCACGAAGAACCAACGCTAGCCGATACTGGTGACAGTGTATGGCTTGTCGCTGCACTCGCAGCCAGTGGTCTTGGTGCCGGAAGCTTCTGGTTCGTTAAGAGCCGCAAGAGCTAACCGCTGAGGATTTCCTTACGCGAAGAGAGAAGGGCGATTACCGCCTTTCTCTTTTTCTTGTTTGAAGCTGAGGATTTTACCACGCCACAACGACGCCAGACGCTGCGAAAGCAGCGCGTTACCATGTAAAAACCTTGATTTAAAAAGCATAAGCGTTATAATATGACCAGAGTTTTATACATAAAATAGGGGAGAAACGGGTGGTAAAACGAGCTATAATCACGCTGCTACTCATGACGGGCAGTATTCTGGCATTGGTTATTTTAACCAACGGAAAGACGACGGCTAATCAATGGGGCATGGTGTGGAACGATGAATTTAAAGGCGCGGCAGTGTCAAACGCGTGGGATATACTCCAGCAGAACAAAGATAATTTGCAAAACACCCACCTAGCCTACAGCGCAAATAATATTAAAATCGTCGGCAACGACCATTTACAAATCACAACTCAGCGCCACTGCGCGAGTAGCCTGAGTGAGCCACTCACCGATGCCAATGCAAGCGAACAGCCATGCCCAAGTGGCAAGATGACACGCTACCTCAGTGGGCGAGTCAAGAACCGACACAAAGTAGTTGATGGCACTAAGCCATTCCGAGCGGAGATTCGAGCAAAGTTTAATTGGAACGGTAAGCGTGGGACACGGCCATCGCTGTGGATGGTGAGCGGCAACACGCTACAAAATTGTGACGACACACCTGGTGCGAATGATCCCTATGGTGAGCTCGATATCATCGAGTGGTACTCATACACGCCTAACTACGCGTGGTCGACGACGCATATGTCGTGCTATCACCACGGTGTCGACGCCACCTGGAAGACTGGCTGGCGGACGCGATCATTCTCGCATAGTGGTGAGCACTATGCTGGTGCGCAGCCTGGCTCGTTTGCCTATGAGTGGCACACCTGGGCGGTCGAGTACGATGGCACAACGGTCAAATATTTTGTAGATGACCAGCCCATCAAAGTATATCGCTACCATGTGAGCCCCACCAATAATGGCACCATTACTCCCAAGAAGGATGCCGAGCCGCTCACGAAGATCGCCAGCCAAGAGAATATCAACGCCGCATTTCACCGTGGCTGGCAATTTATCCTCAACGACTATGTCGAGATAAGCAAAAACCTCAGCCCTATCGACCCATCCGACTCATTTCCTATGCAGACGATGCTGATCGACTACGTGCGCGTCTTCCAAAAGGGTGTGGGCACGCAGCCGCCCGAGACGCCAGTCCCAGCAACAGGCGCTACATGGACCAAGCATCCAACAACTGATGCAAAGAATTGGTCATCGATTGCCAGCTCCGCCGATGGTAAAACGATGGTCGCCGTCGCCAAGGGGAGTAAGGTATATACCTCGCGTGATGCTGGTGCTACCTGGACAGAACAGCAAGACTCTGAGGCGCGCAATTGGGTAAGTGTCGCCAGCTCCGCTGACGGCACTAAACTCGCTGCGTTATATGACTGGGGTGGCTACATCGTTACCTCAAGCGATGGTGGCACAACATGGACAAAACATGCAGTCGAAGGTGCGCCAAACTGGACATCCATCGCCAGCTCCGCCGACGGCACCAAGCTTGTCGCCGTCGCAAAAGACAAAACAATCTACACCTCTTCCGACTCGGGCACTACCTGGACAATGCAGCCAAGCTCGGGTAGTCGCAAATGGCAGGCAGTCGCCAGCTCGGCTGATGGGAATAAGCTTGTTGCTCTTGTCGAGAATGGTGCGGTCTACACCTCAACCAATGCGGGTGTCACCTGGACGGAGCGTACAGCGGCGGGCACACGCGCTTGGACATCCATCGCCAGCTCCGCCGACGGCACCAAGCTTGTCGCTACAACGGCAGGCGGTAACCTCTTCGTCTCAATCAACGGTGGTGCTACCTGGACGGAGCGAGCTGCCGATGGTCGGCACAACTGGACATCTGCTACCATCTCTAATGATGGAAGTAAACTAACCGCAACCGCAGGTGGTGGTGGCTACATCTTTACCTCCAGCGATGGTGGTGCTAGCTGGGTGGCACAAACGTCTGCTGGCACACCAAACTGGGCGTCGGTTGTGAGCTCGGCTGACGGTACAATAGTCGCTGCAGTAGCGTATGGTGGTGCAATCTATACAGTTGATCACGCAAACCCAGATGAGCAGCGGATCGCTGCTGCCGAGGCTGCCGTAGCTCAAGCTGAGCAGAGCAGGACTAGTGCTGCGATCGACGCTGCCAAAGCGCTGGTCGACGCTGTGCGAGATCCTGCCAAAAAAGCCGCTCTCCAGGCGCGCCTAGCCGCAATTGTCACTACACCGACACCCAAAAAGCCAACAAACGCTACTGCAGTTGCCCAGCCGCATGGCGGTACTGTGACGGTATCGACTGCTGGGGGTCAGTGTTATCACATCGCTACCGCAAAGGCGGCAGCTGCCCCGAGCCATTATCGCGGTCGTACACTGCATGATGTCGCTAGCTTCACCATCACCTGCGACCACCAGCCGCCCAAGGTCGGGTACACCACGCACGTTGCACTCACACTGAGCCGCCGCTATGACGACACGAGCCGTGTGACTGTTGCGAAGGTTGTTAATGGCGCTATTACCGAGGATATCACCAACCGGATGAACTTTGGTACAACAGCAGACGGTAAATACACGACGATAACCTATGATGTAACCGACGGTGGCTTTGGTGACGAAGATGGCGCTGCCAACGGCACTATTAGCGACCCAATTGCGGTGTACGAAGCAGAGTCATCACCTACAGCTAATCAGGCCAACAAACCGCGTGGCCAACACAAGTCACTCCTTGCCGACACTGGCCAGAGCATCCTCCTCATTGTTCTTGGTGCAGCCACCCTGGGCGGTACTGGAGTGTGGTTGATGCGAAAGCGACTACTCAGCCGTAAGTAATAGCAAACGCATACGAGCAACAGCAAACCCCACACAGAAATCGTGTGGGGTTTGAGATTTGTATGCAGCTTCTACTAGTCGCCCGTCTCAATACCGTATAGAGCAGAGCATCAAACGGTATATACGTGAGATATTTGCTCACGCGGCAGATGTGTATTATTATACAGACAAATGTAATGATAAACAGGAACTAAACCGCAATGCATAGCAGAAACGAAGGACTACAGACAGAGACCAACTGGCGCGGCCGATCAGCGAAGATTGTTGGCTCAGTGGCAGCACTAGCGGTTGCCACAGGAGGTGTGGCTAGCTGTGCAAGCCTGGAAAAAGATGTGGGTGTGACGATAAAAAGGCAATGCACAACACACGACGGTGGTCTCGTTGGCTGGGAGAATGTTTCGTATAAAGATAACCCACCTTCCTTTACCGGGTATGAAGCCGATAAGGCAACGCTTCATTGCCCAAAGGGGTCAACCGTTACACCGGAGCACAGCGTGAGCTATACATTATTTGACCCAACTGACTCCACACAGCTCAATCATGCACGATGGGATCAGATGGAAGGCAGCAGTGTCTCGTATATTGTCAAAGAAACAAGTCGCGACGATCCAGTCCTGACGACAGAAAGCGACAGTACCGGCACAGAAGTTATAATACGTACAGTGGAGCAGAGTGGGCTTGCTGTGCATCTGGAGCGATACGAGCCAAAGAAACCATCGCACAATAAGTAAAAAGATAATCCCGTCTGCCTTGCTAGGTTATATTATAACGGGGAAGGAATTTAAAATAGATGAAAACAATCTGCATTGACGAATCTGGTACACTAGGCTTTAGCTCTCACGAGCCGTACTTCGTCATGGCAGCGCTGATGATTGACGACGAGAAAGCGCTCAAGCGGATGAAGAATTTGATCCGGCGGGTGAACGCGTCTGCAATGCATCGACGTCAACAACCATCGCATAAGCCGTGGTATGAAGACCGTGTCCCATTTCACGAAAAGCAGCGCGCTCAGCGGCAGATCGTTACGAGTTTATCGGCGCAGGCCGACCACCGGATTGCGTACACGGTCGTTGATAAGACGGTGCGAACGCCAGTTTTTCGGCGCAATCGACGTGTGCGTCACAAGCTGCGGCGGCGGATTTTGCTGCGACTCATTAGACAGTGGGTTTTGCAATATAATGACGATGTGCGTATTATCGTAAGCAACAAAACAATGAAGGCAGTGGCTGCTCGCAAGATAGAAAAATATCTGCAAGACCGGCTGAGCGATGAGCGTCAGTTTCCAATGGCTCGCTATCGCCACAAGATAGAGATTGTGCCAGTTGATCCACAGACGCACTACGGTCTGCGGATGATTGATTACATTGCGCGGTTGATTCATCAGACATATACAAAGCCTATTCAACATCGGCTCCCGCCGCAAAAAGAGGCATTGCATAAGCTGAGCATTGCTAAGCTTCGCATTATCAATGGTGAATTTATTACTGCCTATAATGTTGGTGCGCGGCGCTGGTATGGTTATGGTGATGGTGAGCACCTTGTGTGAAAGCAGCATATAGCTTATACTAGACGAAGGAGTCAGTCATATCGTCAGCTTATCTTACCAATGAGTGAAGTAGTGTGAGAGGTTTCCTCTATGGAACACTACCTGGCGGTGTGCATCTGTGGCGTGTTTGCGAAACACGCCTTTTTGTTTTATCTATAAACACTCTTTGTTCGCATATACCACCACCTTGTGATATAATCTATCTCCATGACAGAGAAGTTCCAAACATCAGCACACCCATCATCTGAAGAACCCAACGTGCAGATACATCTGCGCAACTTGCGAGCAAATGATGATGCGGATAAGCCACGCCTTGGTGTGTGGTACACCGAAGTGCGGGTGATGTCTATGTGGCAGATATCGGGGTAGGGAATCAGCCGCATCATAAGGATTTGCGGGCTGAGATTGGCTTTGAATCTAAGGACTCATACCTGGTATTACCAGAGGATTTTGCTTATACACTTGGTTTTGCGTTTGGGCGCTACAATCCAGACAAGGCCGAGCAAGATGCTTATGGCGCTTCTTACGACTTGCAGGCAGAGGTATCTGCCGCAACGACCGACGCCATTGTCCGCACAGCAATGCTTGGAATGAAGTATGCGCTTGTGGTTGACGCAAAGCAGCTAGCAGGTCTGCCACCGACCGTGCAGCATCCTGATACACAACTTCTTATACCTGAAGACTGGCAGGGCAAGGTCGACACGACAGGCATCGACCGTAGTGGCCGCTCAATATAACGAAGAGCACTCTTACTGATACACCGCCGGCTTTAGCACACCAATGTACGGCAAGTTGCGGTAGTGCTGGCGGTAGTCGAGGCCGTAGCCCACCACGAATTCATTGGGGGTAGGGATGCCGATGTAGTCTGCCTGCACATCCACTGTGCGGCGCTCGGGTTTATCTAGCAAGGTGCAGAGCTTAGTGCTGGCTGTCTGGCGCTTTGCAAATAAATCAAACAGCGCCTGGGCAGTGTGGCCCGTATCCACGATATCTTCCACTAGCAGTACATGCCGGCCAGCCACGTCTGTATCGAGGTCCTTCAGGATGCGCACATTGCCGGTGGAGGTTAGCTCATCGCCATAGCTCGAGACATCCATAAAGTCGATTTCCAGCATGCAATCCATCGCCCGCACCAGGTCGATCATAAAGGGCGCCGCCCCGCGCAAAATACCCACCACCAGCGGGTTTTTATCGGCATATTCCTGGCTCAGCTGCTCGCCCAGACGCGCCACCGCCCGCGCAATGTCATCGTTAGTAAAGAGGATTGTTTCGATATCATTATGCATAAGAATTATTGTAGCAGATATAGGGTGTGGGGGCGAATTTTTGGAAGATGATGTGCAGTGAGAAATGCGTGGAGACGTGAACAATGCTACAATACCATCATGACACAACGTACCATTCCACCCCATGCTCGGATGATTCCGCCCGAGGCACAGTGTGTCTTTGCGGGCGAGATATTTCGCGTCTACCAGTGGCCGCAGCGGCTGTATGATGGCTCAGTAGCAACCTTCGAAATGGTGCGCCGACCCGACACAGTGTTCATCATTGCGGTCGATGATGCAGGCAAGGTGCTCGTAAACGATGAAGAGCAGCCAGGCGGCATCGTGCGGCGTGGCCACCTACCGGCGGGGCGGGTCGACCCCGAGGATACAACCATCATTGCAGCAGCCCAGCGCGAACTGCGCGAGGAGACAGGCTGGGAGTTTGCCGACTGGCAGCTGCTGGAGGTGGTGCAGCCCGAAACAAAAATGGAATGGTTTGAACATCTCGTACTAGCCCGGCGACCAGTGCGCCACATGCCACCGTGCTGTGATGCAGGCGAGCGGATAACCACTCGAGCGATCTCCTGGCAGGAGCTTGTGCAATCAGCGGTGCTGTTGCGGCATTTCCCGTGGCTGCGCGATGTTGCCTCGGTGGAGGAGCTTGCTCCGCATCATAGGGGTGACCTATGAGGGCAATAGGGGTATGGATGTATCATATTTCCTATCCAGCGATATGGCTAAATCTAGTCGATATTGCATACACAACAGGGTAAAATAATTACCTTCTGCGCTTCATACGGTATAATAGAAAAATTATGAATCGACCTATCAAGCAGATAAAACAGATCAAGCAGCAGGGTAAGCTCCTGCGGATTTTTTGGCAGGCGCTGGCAGTAGCGACGGTGGTGGTGAGCGTGAAGTTCGTTCTGCACCGCCTGGGGTGGGAGCCGATCGAGCAGAGTTCGCTGCACAATAGCGTCATATCCAGCGTGACCTTTGTGATTGGTTTTTTGCTCTCGGCTACGATCGCAGACTACAAAGAGTCGGAGCGGATCCCAGCGGAGTTTGCAGCGCTGCTAGAGGATATGTATGATGACGCCGCGGCGATTCACCAGAGCTATCCGGTGTTTGATATCGATGGCTTTCGGCACCAGCTCCATGCTGTAGCCCAAGGGTTTTCGGACGATGTGCGCCATTCGGCCTACGATGCCCGGCAGGACATCCGGGGCTTAACGCCGTATTTCGCCACGATGGAGCAGGGCAATGTGCCGCCCAACTTCATCGTCAAGCTCAAGCAGCAGCAGACGGTGCTGCTCCGCCACCGCCATCGGGTAGACTACATCCAGCGGATTCGCTTTATCCCCTCGGCATCTATCTTGGCGCGCTCCATTGTGATGGCGTTGCTTGGCCTCTTGCTCATTACTAATATCGACCCATTTGTCGCCAGCCTGACGGTGGTGGGGCTGATTAGCTTCATCTTGGTGTATATGATCATCCTCATTCATGTCATCGGCACACCCTTCCACAAGGCCGGCAAAACGCGCGACGACGTGAGCCTCTTCCTTATTCACGACGCGGAGGAATATCTGAGCGGCCCGAGCGATACGGCAAGTAAATAGCCGAGCTCGGTGTATCAATAGGGGTGTGAGAAGCGCGATATTTCTCGTGATAATCTCGGCCATTACGCTCCTTGCTAGAGTGACATCAGGGGCTGCTATGTATTAGGTTAACACTCCGTAAAATGTGAGCCGCTCATGCGGTGGCTCGCTATTATCGCCCAACATTGCTATAATAGAACTGTACCAACACTAACCATGGAGGACCTCACATGGGACTTACTGACGACATCAAAGCCAAAGCCGAGGATGTGAAAGAAAAAGCTAAGGACGTGGCTGAGAACGTCAAAAGCGCTGCAGAAGATGCCGTTGATACCGCAAAGGAAAAGGCGAATGACCTCGAGAATAAAGCTCACGAGACTAAGGGCTATGTAAAGGGCAAAATGGATCAATAAATCCTGCGTCTTTTATGGCCACCAGAGCTGCTCCATATATAGGAGCAGCTCTTTTGGTGTTGAGTGCACGTTTGCGAGGCGATAGCATGCATGGTATGATAAGAAAAATACAAGGAGGAACTATGCCTATCTATCATCCACGTGAGTACCAAGCCATCATCGACCGACTCAAGGCGAAGATCGCCGAGAAGCAGATTGTCATGGGTCCCGTCTTGAGTGAGGCAGAGATTGTTGCCTTCGAGACAGCCTGCAATACGCGCTTGCCCGAGGCCTACCGCCTGTTTCTTCAGCAGGTGGGTGATGGCTGTGAGGACATCAATCGGCCCAATGGTATGAGCGTGTATGGCCTCAAACGGTTAGCTGATACAGAAGTGAAGGATCTATCGCGCCCCGTCACCATCGACGAATACTGGCTATGGGAGGCCGAAGAAGACAAAGCCATGCTCACCGACGAGGTGTTCGATCAGCGGCTGGGCAACCAAGGCGTGCTCTTGCTGGACCAAGGCTGCGGTGATACTTACCAGCTCATCACAGCGGGCAAGCCAACTGGTGAGGTGTGGAACTTCTGTGATGTAGGAGCAGGCCCCTGCTGCGAGCGCCAGGACTTCCTTGGTTGGCTCGAGCTCTGGCTGGATAGCGATGGTGACCCAGATTTCTTCAAAGATTATGTCTATCCAGAGAGTGCATAGCGTCTCATAATACCCCGCACCCCATAGCATATCTCTCCAGGGGGTATTGCCATGAGCGTGCACATGCTACACTGAGGGTATGACGAAACCATTTCTACTACTCCAATCGCGCCCAGAGGATGAGGCGTCGGACAACGAATATCAGGCATTTTTGCAGTTTGGCGGCCTTACACCAGCAGAGCTTGAGCGAGTGCGTATTGAGGCAGAGCAGCGCCCCGCGCAGTCGCTTGCTGCCTATAGCGGTGTGCTGATGGGTGGTGGCCCAGCCAACTTTGCCTATCGGCCAGAGGAGAAATCAGCCGAGCAGCGCGCCTTTGAGGCGGTGATGATGCCACTACTGCGTGAGATCATTGCTCATGATGTGCCATTTCTTGGCGCTTGTCTAGGCGTTGGCGCACTGGTATCGGCACTGGGTGGTACGCCTAGCTTTGCTTATGGTGAGGCAATTGGTGCTGTGCCGATCACTCTCACGCCAGCAGCTAGGGATGACCCACTCCTCACTGACTTACCCACCACCTTCGACGGCTTCGTTGGGCACAAAGAAGGAGTGCTCGAGCCACCAGCTGCCTGCACTGTCTTGGCGCGCTCGCGTACCTGTGTGCAGATGCTGCGCGTGGGGTGCAACGTGTATGCCACGCAGTTCCATCCCGAGCTCGACCCTGAGAGTCTTGCCTTGCGCATCGATATCTATCGCCACGCTGGCTATTGTGCTCCAGATGAGGCTGATGCCCTCATTGCCAGCGCTCGCCAGCAAACCGTCACCGAGCCAGTCAAGATCCTGCGCCGGTTTGTGCAGCGGTATCAGCAGTAGACCTTACGCTCAGTTTTTTATATCCTGCATTCAATACTTCCTTCGAGCTGTGAATAGTCGATATGGCTGCTATTATACTCCCTTACCCATATAGGCAGTAGGCTATAGCATATATCTCTATGCGATACTGGCAGTGAGATACTGGCGATATCTTGCTTGAGCGCAATCGTATCAAAATATACCGCGCAGCCTATATAGCGGGTGGCCTATGGGGTATTGGCAAGAACAGAGGTAATATGATTTGCAAAATATCGATATATCATATATGATAAGGAGCATTATGAAATTATTTGAAAAAAATTCAATACCGAATCACGTACGGATTCATACTGATTCTATCGTTCCACCATCGATCAAGCGCTACGACGGTGTACATACTGCACCAGTTAGCCTGGCAACTGACATGCGTCTAGAAGGTGAGGGGCGCAAGCAGCAACTGGTGGTAGATGTCGTCCATACGACGCAGGGCAGTTATATGGATTTTGTCGATCGGCGCATTGTGCAAGCATGTGATTTTGCAGCTACTGCATTGCTCGGTATGACAAGCGAGCTGTGTGGGCTGGATGGGCGAAGGCGAAGATGATGGAGTGGTGAATGTTCTCGCGCTTTTTCGGCTGGATGATGCGACAGAGAGATGTGTAGTCAACGAGCGGCATAGCCCAGAGGTAGTGCGCGCACGGCGTATTGGTAAGCTCGCTGCCTGGGCGATGGCACAGCACCTACTCCTTGGTGAGCAGGCCGATGCTGATATGACATTTAATACGAAGACACTGCAAAAAACCATGAACGAGCATAAAAAGCGTGGTGACGTAGCAATACTCCTGCCGTGAGCCCATATCTCGCAGGGGGCATAGCTGCACAGCTATTATGTAGGCCTATAGAAACGTAAGAAGCTCGGTCTTTATACACGAGCTTCTTTGCTTTTGGCGTTAGTTAAAGAAGAGCCGCTGTATCGTTGTCTATCCGCAGCGCTTGGCTACTATTGATTGAGAACAGGGTCTTTGCATGGATACCCCACCACCTACCCATAGGGTAGGGGTATCCCTATATTGCAGCGTGACACACTGCCTCAATATTATGCCCGTTTGGGTCGATGAGGAAGGCGCCATAATAGTCTGGATGATAGATCGCCCGCACGCCTGGTGCGCCATTGTCCTGCGCTCCTGCTGCTAGGCCAGCTACATAGAATGCATCAACTGCTGCCCGCGACGGTGCAGCAAAAGCAAAGTGCAGTGGCGATGATGGCTCGCCTTGCCCAAGCCAAAATATCCCCGTATGTTTTGTTTGGTCTGGATTGCTAAAGCCTACGCCATATGATTCGTCAACTGTCTTCGCATACCCCAGTGGTGCCAACACTGCTTCATAAAAAGCCTTGCTTGCTTCAATGTCTTTAACGATAATGCCGAAGTGGTCGATCATGAGGTACCTCCTTGTGATATACCGCTTAGTATGTTGTCTCCCAGTATACGCCACAAATGATGACAGAGGCAATGGCTTCGTAAGGTGAAATGATAGATAAGCACAGGTGGGTGATAGGGGTATGGGTATTATTTTCACCTCTCACTATCACACGCAGTGGAATGAATAGTGGCGTGGATAGCTATACAGCAATGCAAAAGCGAAGAAAATGACTACCTCACAGTGGTCTAGTGTCGGTAAAAAATCTCCACGACTTTTCCACATCCCTGCAGACACTAGATATGGGCACACTACATATAGCGTGTGTGAGGTAAGACCCTTGGCAGTAACAGAGGTAGTGATGGCACGCAGCACCAGCACAATGCCGTATATAGCGCGTACCCTGCGCACCATATGGTATAATTACCTCGATAACCCCATAAACAAGGAGACAAGCAGATGAGTAATTTTCCGGTAGTGCGCGTAGAGCGTGTTGATGTGCGGAATGAGAGTGCGTCGAAAATAGATGTATGGGCACGCATCAAGAATGATTCGGATCGGCAGGTGAAGGTTGTGAGTTGGGAGTATCTGGGGAATATGCGCAACGAGTCGCACACGCTTAACCCGGGCAATACAGTAGATGTGATGCTCTACAGCGGCGCACCCAAGAATTATCCAGACCAAATGTATATTCGCTACGAAGCCGAGCACGATGGTGGCAGACATTACTTCTTGGCGCGGCACCAGGCGAAGTTTGATGAGCGCTATGATAATGACACCAAGTGGTATCGGCCATCAGATTGGATGGAGTTCCAGCGCGTGGATCGTGGTAACTAGTATGGTAGTCGCTCCACGCATCTTCTACACTGATGGCAGCGCTAGCCCCAACCCTGGCCCGGGCGGCTATGCCGTCATCGAGCAGGGCAAGCCCGTGGCGCTGGGCAGTGAGCCAGGTAACACGACGAACATCCGTATGGAGGGGATGGCCCTCATCGCAGCCATGCAGTTAGCTGGGGCTGAGGAATGTGAGATTCATACCGATAGCGAATTTTGGGTCAATGTCCTCACCAAGTGGGCACCTGGCTGGGCAGCCAAGGGCTGGCGCAAGAGCAGCGGGCCCATCAAGAATCTCGAGCTGGTGCAAGAAGCCTATGTGCTTTATACCACCGTGCAGCCGAAGCTCGTTTGGGTACGCGGCCACAACGGCCATGAGCAAAACGAGCTCGCCGACCAATGGGCCAACCGAGCACGAGCCGGGGAGCGGCTTGGAGGAGAATGAACAGCGAGAAACCGGTTGTAATGACCGGTTTTTAGGTGCAGAGGATGTTGCTGCGTGGCGGCTTATATAAGAATGCAGCTCTATGTACCAGGCTCAAGCTCGTTGAATAATCTTGGATCGTAGCCAAGTAGCTGAATAGTACGTTTTTCCTCTCATGTTGAGCTGACTACATTTTTCTCGTCGTGCTGTGCTGCATCGACAAGGTGGGTATTCCTAGCATAAATATATGCTATACTATTACCAATATCACTAATATCCAGAGTGCGACGAGGGACTGGCCCGATGACTCGCCAGCAACCTGCTCGGGAAGCGAGTAAGGTGCTAATTCCAGCCTGTGCGCAGGGAAGATATGAGACGCGTAAGAGAGCAGCTCCTTTCTCGCCTGGCAGTGCAGGATAAGAGAAGGGAGTTTTTATGACAGCAACTACTATAGCATCAGCACAATTCCGCACCGCCGAGAGCGTAAGCCCAGGCCACCCCGACAAGCTGTGCGACCAAATGAGCGATGCCATCCTTGATGCTTACTTAGCCCACGACCCACAGGCACGCGTGGCAGTGGAAGTGTGTGGCGGCCATGGCATGGTGTTTGTGACAGGCGAAGTAGCGTCGCAGGCGACGGTGGCAGTGGCACCGATTGTGCAGCGTTTGGCGGGGAATGAGGTAGAGATAATTGAGCATATTGCTCAGCAGAGCCCGGAGATTGCTCGCGGTGTGGATGATGGCGGGGCAGGTGACCAAGGCGTGATGATCGGCTATGCTTGCAACGAAACGCCTGAGCTGCTCCCACTAGAAACAGTGCTGGCGCGACGATTGAACCAATTTTTGTATCAACGTTGGCCCTACGATGGCAAAACGCAAGTAACACTGCGTGGCGGGCAGATAACAGCAATTGTTGCAAGCTTCCAACACGCACCAAAAGACGAATTAACAGAGGCAGTCAAAGAGTGGCTTGAGCAGCAGACGTATGTGAACACATTTTTTAAGGATAAGCAATATGACGCGCCAGTGCTACACTGCAACCCAGCAGGGGACTGGCAGATTGGTGGCTTTGCGGCTGATGCTGGCCTGACGGGACGCAAGCTCATCGTCGACAATTATGGGCCACGTGTGCCGATTGGTGGCGGGGCCTTTAGTGGTAAGGATGCCACCAAGGTGGACCGCTCGGCGGCGTACATGGCGCGGCGCATTGCAGTGGATTATCTGCGACAGCACCACGCACAGGAGGTGCTGGTGCGCCTGGCGTATGCAATCGGCCACGACCAGCCCGTCGAGGCGACCGCCATCATTGATGGTGTAGAGCAGCCCATCACAGGCTACGACCTCAGTCCGCATGGTATTATCACCACACTTCAGCTCGCCCAGCCTATCTACGAGCCAACCGCTCGCTGGGGGCACTTTGGTGAGGGATTTGTGTGGGATCGGTAGAGAAAGACAGGAAATTGCAAAACCAATCGTACTTGTTTTTCCATGGTTTAAATGCCCTTTGCTAAAGTAGTAATAATATGTCATTTATCATTGACAAGCTTAAAAATGGAGAGTACTCTATATGACATTAACAAATTGAATAGAGCAAGAGGTAGGGATATATGCGTCCAAGCGAACAGCCATTGATGATGAAGCGATATCGGGGGATTGACAAAAATCCGTTGGACGAAAAAGAGAAAAAATATAGAGCAGAGCTTGCGCATAGACTTACATCGGCTTTAGATCATCCAGATATAGTAGAAGAATACGTAGATCATGATATCGCATCGATAGACCAACTAAGAGTTGTGACGGGCGTACACTTTGATACCGAGATTTTCCCACGAACAGAAATATGCCAATCGGTAACAATTACCCCGCATTGCTACACGCCGCATGATTATGTAGCCTATGACTCTAAAGGTATATATAGTTCAGTCGTTGCGCTTCCTACCTATGGAAAATACCAGGGGACAATTGGCAAAGAGCCAATAGCTGATGGATATATGATGCTTATTAAGGCATCGGTTGTTGCCGATGGAGAGAAAGCTCCAGATCCAACATTTGCAGATTTTGCCTGGGATGACAACTATGCAATGGGAGCGCTGGTGGCAGGCGACAATATACGGTTTGTCGAGCTGACACATAGTGATCCTGCTGAAGCTGGATCATTGTATCCTACAGTTGCCGAGATTGATCCATCGAGCAAAGATGCAGAGCAAATCATAATGGAGCTAGAAAACTTTGTTGTAGCACAAGAGGCTGCTACGAAGCCGAAAAGTCGACTTGCATTGCTTGGTAAGCGTGTTATGCAGATGTTTGGCTTGACCAAATAGCTCTCTCTTTGCCTCTCACCCCACAACCTTGTATACTAGAACCTATGGATCAGACACTTGTACAGGAGATTTTGCGTAGTGGTCAGAGTGCACTGCTGACAGGGCCAGCGGGCACGGGCAAGACATATGTGTTGGGGCAGTTCATCCGCCAGTGTAAGGCGGATGGCAAGTATGTGTCTGTCACTGCCACAACGGGGCTTGCGGCGACGCACCTGGGTGGCAGTACGATTCACGCATGGGCGGGGATTGGCATCCACGATAGCTTGCCGAACAATTTTTTTGATCACCTGTCGAAGACGCGGCGCGATATTATTGCTAAGACAGATGTGCTTATCATCGATGAGATTAGTATGCTACACGACTATCGCCTTGATATGATCGACGAAGTGTGCCGCCGGGTGCGTGAGGTGCCGAATCAGCCTTTTGGTGGGCTGCAGGTAGTGATGAGCGGAGACTTCTTCCAGCTGCCGCCTGTTAATCGCGATGGTGGGCGGCAGGGGAGCTTTGTGGTGCAGTCGCAAGCCTGGCGACAGCTCGACCCAGCTATTCTGTACCTCGACCAGCAATACCGCCAGCAGGAGGGTGACGCTCTGTTAGATATCCTGACTGCCATGCGGGCTGGTGATCTGCGCCGACGCCACGCCGAGCAATTACTGGCCCGCACAGAGGTAGCACTGCCCCACGAGAGCGACCTCACCGAGCTCCACACCGTCAATATCGATGTTGATCGGATCAACCAAGCTCGCCTCGCTGAGCTGCCTGGCGACGAAGTATTGTACCAACGCAGCAGCACTGGTGGGAAAAATTATGTTGACACGCTGCAGCGGAGCATTCTTGCGCCAGAAGTGCTAGTGCTCAAGCGGGGTGCGCTGGTGATGGCCATCAAGAACGACCAAGCACGGCGCTTTGCTAATGGGAGCATTGGCCGGGTAACAGACTTCGAGCCAGGCACGGACTATCCTGTGGTGGAGTTTCGTAATGGCCATGTGGTGACGATGCAGCCCGATACCTGGGAGTTGCGCGATGGTACGCGCAAGCGAGCCAGTATCTCGCAGCTGCCACTGCGCCTGGCTTGGGCGATTACTGTGCACAAGAGCCAGGGGATGACGCTCGATAGCGCACGCATCGACCTGCGCAAAGCCTTTGTCCCGGGCATGGGTTATGTGGCGCTCAGCCGCGTTAAGAGTCTCGATGCTATATACCTCACCGGCATCAACCGCATGGCGCTCACTATGAGCGATGAAGCATACATCATCGATACGCAGCTTCGCACCTGTGCTGCCCAAGATGCCGAGCGCTTTGCATATTTACGCGAACAGGCTGCTCAGCGTACTACGATGCCGCAGAAGAAGCCGACGGGCAAAACTGGCAACACCAGCTGGGCGGCCAAGATCGCCACAATGCGCCAGACCCACCCCAACGCCTACAAACCATGGACAAAAGTCGACGATGAGACGCTCAAGCAGGCCTTCGTCCAAGGTGTGAGTATCCGCCAGCTCAGCCGTACTCTCGGCCGGCACGAAGGCTCGATAAAAATGCGACTGCAAAAGCACTTTGGCGAGGATGCAGTGCAGTAGCGCATTGTTACCTCAAAGTCTGGGGTCGTTTTATGCTTCTCGGTGATTATAGTAAACAAAAATGAATGTTCTTATAACACGCTCAGCTCCTATACGAGCGTTGCAAACCTCTCAGTAGTCCCCATAGTTTGCTAATTGACAAATCTCCTAGATATCTCTTACAATAAAGTAATCTAGACAATAAGGAGAAAATATGGCAAATCCAGAGAGAGAGAGAGAGCCTTAACAGACAGCGCTGAGCAAGCCACTGCAGATACTGCAGGGAGTGGTGAGATTTCGCTCCAGTCGCTGAGTAACCTGATGAGCGGCAAAACACTGCGCGATATCAAAGCAGTACACCAGGGGGTGACTGCAGACTTGAGCGAAGCACGCCAGGTTGTCGAGCAACTACACCAAGGGACGAGCGAGGAGGTTGTAAACGCACTGCGGACGATCCTCACGCTAGATCATACAACACGGCAGCAGGAATACCCTGCATTGCAGCAGTTTGTCGACAGAGCCAAACCGTCGCACTACCACACACCTCTCGTGCGCGCAGCCTTGCAGGCGGATGTACCCATCTGGCTGCATGGCGAGGCGGGGAGTGGCAAGTCGACTGCCGGTGAGCAAGCGGCAAATAGCCTCGGCTTGCCATTTCGCTCTATATCGCTCGGGCCAACGACATCCAAGTCCGACCTCATGGGCTATCGCGATGCAACTGGTAACTACCATAACACAGCCTACCGTGAGGTGTATGAAAATGGTGGTGTCTTTATGTTTGATGAGATTGATAATGGCAGCGCAAGTATTTTGACTATCCTCAACAGTGCGCTTGCCAATGGCCATGGCGAGTTTCCGGATAATAGAGTGCCACGCCATGAGACGGCGCGCTTCATCGCCAGTGCCAACACAATTGGCCGCGGAGCAACGAGTGAGTATGTGGGCCGGGCACCGATCGATGCAGCCACCATCGACCGCTTTGCCTTCATCCCGATGGACACTGATGAAGATCTGGAGGATGCACTGATACTTGGCACAGAGATAAACCGCTCACCACTCGACATCTCGGCTGGTGAGGTGCCTAGCCCCAAAGAGTGGCTGGCTACGGTGCGAGCGCATCGCCAAGCACTGGGTGAGCTTGGCATCCGCGCTATCATTAGCCAGCGTGCTAGCTTGTATGGCGTACGCCTAGCTAAGCAAGGCGTTGGTAAGGATTGGCTGGGCGAGATGCTCCTCTATAAGGGTATGAAGGAGCATGACCGCGAGAAGCTAGCTGAGAATGCCAAGCGGTTGATGCCGAAAGTGCAGGAGGCACTTGACTACAAGACTCGCGAAGCTACGAAAGGCAAAGAGCTTGATGAATCTAACAGTGAGTCATCTCAAGAAACTCAGCCAAAAGATCTTGAAAAGAGAGACGATAGTGAGTGGTTTACACCACCGGAGGATAAAGAAATTACCGTCGATAGAACGAATACACGATGGCTTGAGAGATCTCTTGATAGTTCTATACGTCGTTTCTTACCAGACTGTTATAATATCAATAAATTAGACACGAGCGACTACGAGACTAGTATATTTGTCCGAGTGTGTTGGGACTTGGAATTGATGCATTCGCGTGAGTTAACGGACATAGCACAAACGCCAACAATATCCAGCGCAGTAGGACGGGTCTTTGGAGACCCCGAAATTTGGACGACAAAAAAGGTCCTTGTGTCAGATATAGTTGCTGCAGCCAATGTAGAGGAGGATCAGTATTGGCAGCGCAACCGTGGGTGCATCACACAATGGGAAACAGCGGATAATGATAATGACAACATCAAGATGGAAGTACATGACCGAATAGAGTTTGTGAAAGACCACTTTTCACAATTGAACCACCATGACGTCCAGGATTACGCCAAGCAATTTGAAGCCTGCCACGGTTTTGTTCCTGGGCGATTCACCCTGTGTAATTGGCTGAGGCAGCACCCCGATGTGGGCGGCAAGCAGCAAGGGAGCCGCTAGATGCGTCGCTCTGAGCAAGAATATGACGGTCGTACGATGCACTTTCGCCAGCTCGATAGCATTGGTGAGATGATTGATGCGATGCAGCATGCGCCCGAGCAGCAAGAGCAATCTGGTCTCAGAGCGTCGAGCTTGAAGATAGATGAGTGGCAGTGGTCGGGCACGAGTACGATGGATGAGGCGCTCGAGTTAGCGTGCTATGGCTGGGAAGAGGGCCGCCAGCATTTGCGCCAGGCAGTGGGGCGTATCGCTCTTGACCAGCTAGTGGGGCGGCGACCAGTTGTGGAATCTCGGCTAGATTTCGCTGGTGATGAGGTAGATATTGGTGCCTACCTACACGGTGAGCCCGAGCATATGGTGGACTACCAAGTCCGCCAGGATACTCACGGGAAGCAGGCAATGATGTACGTTAATGCATCAATGGAGAGTCATGTCTCGTCCGAGCGGATTATGCAGCGTGGTGGGGCGCTGTATGCAGCGATTGAGGCACTGCGTACTGAGGGGTATTCGCTTGGCCTCACGATGGTGGAATCGACAAAAGAAAGAGATTACCATATCCGTGGTGTTGAATACCAGATACCGGTGGTGCAGCCAGGGGAATATCTGGATATCGACACAGCGGCATTTTGCTTGGCACACCCAGCATTCTTGCGTCGCGGGGTATTTGCCCTCAATGAACATGAGCCAAATGACATACGCTACGCTATGGGGTATATGGTGGGTGGAGGCTATGGCGAACCAACCCGCATGGCCTCAGATCTCCCGCCACACAGCTTTCTCATCGACCAAGGTGAGGGGCTCGACCTTAGGAGCGATGATGACATGCAGCGCTTTGCCCAAAAAGTGGTTGACCGCACACTGGAGACGCTGGGGCACGAGCCAGTAGACAGAGAACGCTAATTAGGCTTTTTTGAGGCGTGCTATCCTTACGATATTGTTTGCTGCGCGTAGTAATTCTTGTGCAGTGAGTATGATGCACCTAGCGGGCGTGCCTGTGGGTTATTTGACAGTGTAGAGAGATGTGATGTATTATGAGTTCCTACCTAATTAAGGCACCCACAACCCCCAACTGCAACAAACTGAGCCGCTTGCTGTCGTAGAATACT
>CALJPD010000021.1 GCA_937981355.1 uncultured Candidatus Saccharibacteria bacterium
GCGCACGAGTATCGTGCAGAGCGGCAACAGGTGGGATGTTGATTTGGACAATGTCGGGTTTAACGATCGAGTGGTAGACGTTACTTTTGTGCCCAAGGATGGTGACCGCGAGGAGCTACGTAGCCTCGTATACCGCCTTGTCGTCAAGTCTGAGACGCACGAAGCCGAAAGATCGGTAGATCATCATGTGCAACGCTTACGCCCCGTAGATGGCACACAGCGCTGGCAGATCGTGTTAGACGGCAACAGGCGTAATAATGGCATATGGCGCGGTAAATTCTACCTGTACGCTGCCGGTAGGGGCTCGCTGAAGATTAATATTTTGACTACAATATAAACTGAAAGGATTACACATAATGACAAGACTTGTATTTAACCGAGACGGAGGCAAGACCGACGAGTACGGCCACATGATTGGCCTTAGCTGGCATATCCAAGGTGATGTGCTTGGTGGCCTCGTAGTGACGCCCACCGACACTCCAGGCATGTCTGTGAAAGTAGACAGCGGCATTGCAGCCTTACCACGTAACAGCGGCGGCAAGATGTACCGTATTTACTGTGGACTAGACGCACCAGAGACCCTAACTATACCAACCGCTAACACGAGCAACCCACGTATCGACACCGTGGTGCTTTATGTTGACATGAAGGTAACGCCAACAACCGGCGTGACTAACAACAGCAACAACATGTGCAAGCTCATGGTTGTGCAGGGCGCGCCATCAAGCAACCCACAAGGGGCGAGCGAGAGCCAAATACAGTCTGCCGTGGGCGCTGGCAACCCATTTATCGGACTGTCCAAGGTGCGGGTGGACGCTGGAGTTACGCAGATTACCTTTAATAAGTGTGTCGACATTAGAGACTTTGCATCACCTGGCTTTGTTGACGGCCGTTTTATGAAAGATAAATCAATCAACTTTAAGGGCTATGGCGATAGCAGTATCGGACGCAATGCTATAGATTGGACACAATTCAATGAGAATAAGTACTCCACAAGCGAAATTAACACCAACAAAACCTTTATCGACGGCAAGCCAATCTACCGCAAAGTGTTCAGATTTAACACAACTGGCAATGGACAAGAAAACGGTTTTGCCGACGGTACATTTGCTATGGTGGATAGCCTCATTAATTTTGATGCTGTTCTTAACATGGCTAATGGTGAGCGCTATCCGAACGGTTACACCAACCCGGCAGCCCCGAACTTGCAGTACTTTCAAGCAAAACTCGCAGTTTATAACGGTGTGCAACAACTCCGTTACAACACCCGGTCGGATGGCACAGCCCTAGTGATTATGGAGTACACGAAGCGATGAGCGAACTAACGCCAATGAATAAGTACGAGGTTAAAGAGGCTATAGACGACGCTATACAGAAGCACGAGGCACGCAAAGAGGGTAGCTTTGTGCCAATCTACGCACTCGACCTGTACAAAAAGGACATTGAGGCACAGATACGCGAACTAGACGGTGAGATTAAAGACTTGAAAGCTGACGCAGCAGACGCAAGAGACCGTAACCGCTGGCTGTTTCGTCTCGTAGTCGGGGCTGTGATCACCTCATTTATTCCTATCGCTATTGCATTGCTGAGCAGGGGAAGCGGGGGATTGCTACGATGAGCAAGGTACGACACGCCGTAGAGTGGTTGAAAAGAGATAAGCTACTTAAAGCGTTATCAGTGGCTATGATATTTAGTCTAGCTTTTAGTGGCTACACTCTTTTTAAGAGCCTTACACTCCAGCCTGGCCAGTCTGTCACTATAAGTGGTGGTGCGAAGGTAGAAAAGCCAGTAACTAGCATCACTAACGCCCAAGTAGATAAAAACGGCAATCTAGTCGTCTACTACTCCGACGGCGAAGCTCGCAATGTCGGTTCGGTTATCGGAACGTCTGGTAAAGACGGAGCAGACGGTAGAGCACCAACCGCTACAGAAATTGCTGTGGCGGTTAAAGCCTACTGTATTACCAATCAGTGTTCGGAGTCGCCCACTAGCGCACAAGTGTCCACTGCTGTAGCATCATATTGTGCGAGTGGGAATTGTAAGGGGAGTGACGGTAAAAACGCATCTGACGAGCAGGTAGCCGCAGCTGTGGCGCGATACTGTGCGAACGGCAAGTGTAAAGGTGAGACTGGAGCTACCGGAGCGACTGGCGCAGTAGGCTTGAGCGGACTAAACGGGGTGAACGGCGCAGATGGCCAAAGCCCCGTGTTAGCTTGTGTGGATGTTAAAGATAACTCTGGCAATCAAACATCATGGATTGCCTGGAAATATCCAAGCGAGCAGAATAGCGCGTATAGGCGTTTATACAAAATCGACCACCAACCTAATTGCATAACAATTTAATTAAATGGAGGTTTGCAATGGAATTTGCAAAACAACTACTTAACAAACACACTAAACTTGGCCGCGCAGTCCGTACTGGCCTACAAGTCGTACTCGCTGTATTGACCGCAGCACTTGGCTTGCTGGCTGTACCTGGGCTTGAGAAGCAACTTTTTGACCTTGGTTTTCTGCCGAGCATGGGCCTGTTTGCTACCTGGAGCGGTGCGATTAGCTACGCCTGGAACGCAGCAGAGGGCCTGTACAAAGCTTTTTACGCTGATGACGAGAGCACGGAGGCTAAATAATGGCAGTAGATGCAAACGCACAAGACTGGGCAAGCAAGCGCATTGGCATCTTTTTCCCTGCTGGGCTGTCTGATAACACCGAAGGTGTGCTAACTGGGCAGTGTGTTAGCCTCATTAAGTGGTTTTTGGCTGAGATGTGCGAGAACGTACCACGGCCATTTGCCGCTCGTGGTGATGCTAAAGACTTTGGCAACACTCTCGTGGCACAGGGTATCGCTGATCGTGTCGGCGACCTGAAGCGTGGCGATATTATCGTCTGGCCATACGACGGTGGTGGCTACGGCCATATTGGTGTTTACATGGGCGATGGCACTGTGTTTGAGGAAAATGTAAGTGCTAGCGGCCAGCGCACTGCTGATTATGGTGTAGGCACCGTCTATAGTGCTAATGTCTCGCCAATCGACGCACCTTGGCGTATTGGTGGCTACAACATTTACCGTGTCCGTAGCTATGTTGAGAACATTGTGCGCACCCGTGACCGCAGCGATGAGATAAATTACCTTAACGGTTTGTACCACAGGGTACTTGGCCGTGACGTAGACGAAGGCGCAAAGAGCCACTACCTTAAGCAGATTGACGCCGGGTGGAATTGGCAGCAGATCGAAGAGGACTTGGCCAACTCACAGGAAGGCCGCATTGTGCGCCAACGCCGCGAAGAGGAGGCCGAGGCCGGCCGCAAAGCTATCCAAAGCCAGATCGATGAGATTAACCGTATCTACCAGCGCGTATTAGGCCGCGAGGCGGACGAGGAAGGCTTAAAGCACTACCGAGGGCAGATTGCTCAAGGTTGGGACTACGGCGCAATTGAGCGCGATTTGCTGGCCTCTGAGGAGTACCGACAGCGCCAAGAGGCTGTGACCCGAGCAGCTCACGAGGCAGAAGCCCGTGCAGAAGCAGAAGCGAAAGCTAAAGCCGCAGAAGAGGCAAAGACCGCAGAAGCCGAGCGCCAAAACCGTGCCGCTATTCCTGAGCCTGAAACGCCAGAGACTCCAGCCGAGCCAGAAGCTAAAGAGGACGACAAAGCAGACGAAGACCACAAGATGCTTGTATCGATTCATAGTATGGTGCAATGGCTTGTAAACGCTATCCGTTCTATATTCCATATTAAGTAGTTGTGTATATCACACTGCCATTGGTAAAATAGAGGTACGACGTTTGAGTTATTCGCCCCCCTATGGGTACGTCGCAGTCCTGGTTGTCTCGTCCTTTCTCCAATCAGGCAACATGCCCCGCCGTTTTGTTGTGTTTCCGGCGGGGCTTTCTATTGATTCGAAATGATCATGTGCTATAATTGAGCTAGTGGAGGGTTTCGGCCTTCCAAGTACCTTGGTTTCCACAACCACTTTACCCTCTTTTCAACCCCTGCTGATGTAGAAGACAGCAGGGGTTTCCCATTTTCTAGCTTCTGATAATGGTAAAATGTTCTTCTGTGTCCACGTATACCGTGGCTTTATTTATATGGTGCTCGTCCATTTCGGCCTCTATCTGCTTGGCAGCGTCGCTGTAGTCGTACATATCGACAATCTCGCCCTCCGACCTGAAATAAAGCACGCCGTCTTTGTCTTCTACATGTGCATAGTGTATAAAACGCGACGTATACAGCACGCCATAGCGCAGTTGTTCTTTGATAGTCAAAGCTATATATCCTTTCTGTTTACCTTTATGTTTCTATAGTACGCTAGCGTCGTGCATAATACAATAGAAAAAGCCGACATTATTGCCGGCTTTATTCGTTACCTGTGGAAAACTACAGATATGCTTTTACGAGTAGATATGTAGTAATGGCTACGATAATAACGCCGATAGCGTTACCTATTGCCTCGCCTTTTGATTCTGCTTTTAGAATCTTGAATGTATAGGTTACACCGGTGAATGTAGCACAGATGAGATAAAACCATACAAACAGTTTTACAAAATCAATTGTGATAGTCATTATATTTTCTCCGAGTAATTACCGTGATATGATGCTTTTTTATTTGTGTATCCAAGCGCCGCAAGGACGTGCCGGCCAAGATAGTGTAAATACCGTACAGCGCCGTCTGACGCGTCCTGGCTCGTCTCGTAAGGCCGTGTGGAGTGTGAAAGCTCCAGCGAGCCATCATACACCACCCAACCCCATTTGCCATCTTTAAACTGCTTTATTTGGACTTTCACATTACTTTGCGGCGGCTTAACGTTAGTAGCAGAGAGGGGGCTGGTATACATACTTAATACCCGCTTTGCCATATCCGCACACTGTCTGTTGTCTACCATTCTTAAAACTCCGGTATGTTGTCAAAGTCAACTGGCCCATCAAATTCATCTGGCGTTGGTTGTTCTGGTTTTTTATCGATTGATGCTAGCAACTGCTCGAGCGTAGCCCCTTCGATTCGGTTTGCTACCTCTTTTAGCTTTACCACAGTTACCTTGCTTGGGTCGAGCACAGCACCCTTGCCGCCAATAGCAGCACCAAGGATAGCTTTGCGGTCTTCATCGCTCGTCACACCCTTTGCGGCGAGTCGCTTACTCACTGCTACAATCTGGCGTACGCTAGCTATCGCCGGCTTTTGCTGCTTTGCCGCAACCTCTGGCGTCTGGCTGTCCGGGTCTTCGTCGCCCTTGCTACTAATATTGAATTGGCGCATCAAGTAGTACTTAACCGCTGCTGTTGCTGCCTTATTGGTAGCCTTATCGCCATAGTCTGCTGCCTCACCCTGCCATTTAACGACAAAACGATCATCTGGCTTGTCGGCGTTTACCACTGTAAATTCAAAGTGACATACAGTGCTCACGCCAGAACTTCCACGGTTGGTTGTGATGGCGCTACGCTCCTGCTCGACCATGCTTGGAATGAGCACGACACCGTACTTACTGAAAAGCTCACGGAACTTACCAGCGATGGTTTCGTACTCGATATATTTATACTTTTGCTGTTGGTTGTTACCATCTTTGGCAATAACCCCAATCTCGCCAGTTATCTTGGCAAGCTTCTGGTAAAGGTTTAGCTGTTGTGTTTCAGCCATATCTTGTCCTTTCGTTTTATATTACGTTTCTATTGTATATCAACGTCGTGCATAAGTCAAGCAAAATGGCTGGTTTTATTCAGCCATTTGCTCGATCCATTCCGGCAGCGGCTCATTTTTATGCCACCGCTTCCATGCCGCAATCGTCGCCTTTTTTGTGTTCATTTTGTATCGTTTTTGTGATTGTTTTGATTTTTGTGCTATCTTTTTGTAATAGTTCGGGTCACTATCTAGCAGCTTTTTGGCTCGCTTCTGCCCTGGCGTCATTAAAACACCTCCTCATTATTGTTAGTGTCTATTTTGTAGTTTTCAAATACCGCCTCATACTCTTGCACTAGTTCAAACCGATGCTTGGTATGTATACCCCCTGACAGATATTTATCAACAATGCCGGCCGCCTCATCGTAGCCACAGGCAAAGGTGGCGTAGTAGCCGCGTTTGAGTAGCTCCAGCAGCATAGCCGCCTGCTCTTCGTAGTGCCTGTTTGCCCAGTCGCCAGCCTTACGTACCTTATAGTCGCCCTCTCGCACTTTGCTGCCGCTTCTGCGGGCGTACAAATGCACATCCTCGCGCTTTAGCTCGATGAGGAGGCCGTGTAGCCCGTTCACAGGCTCTAGTATCGTTAAGTCTGGATAACCACGCCCACTCTGTAGCCGTTTGTTTTGCGCTGACTGTCCAATAGTCATTTTAAGGCCAGCCGCATAGTCTGTGTGGAATACCGCAAACGGCCATTTAATCTTTATGTGGTCTGCTACTCGTGCGTGTATGCTCGCCTCTGCTTTTGCGCTTTTTGGCCTTCTCTGCATAGCTCTCCATTTCCTCTAGAATATATCTAGGCTTAAGGTTACTTGGTAGTTTTTTCCAGTTCAGTGACTGTTTGATACGCTTTTTAAATAGTCGTAGATGCATTACAGTTTCTCCAGTTTAAACACGCTCGTGTAGTTCTCTACATACTTGGCGTCGTTTAGCTCTTTAATCTCCTCGTCGCTTAATACACCAGACTCTTTAAGCTCTTTTACGAGCTTGTCTGCCGCCTTCACGTCAACCACTCCGATAGAGTCCATAGCGTCCTCATCCAGATACTTTTTGAGAGTTGGCTTGTGATACACATACTTACTGGCCCGACTGAAGAACTTAAATGTGTAACCGTTGCCGGCGTCCAGCTCTTCGTCGTCTCCCATCCGCACCAGCATATCCTCTTTGATATGCTGCTTCATCCTACGAGCCATTGCCTCCATCTGTGTTAAATATTCATAAGCGATGGCAGCAGACTCTGGTGTGCTAGCGTCTAGTTCACACAGCTCGCCAGTGGCTTTGTTCACGTCTTGGATCATTTATAGTCTCCCCAATTCGTCTAATATTTTATCTTTGAATATTTCAACGGCAGCGTACACGAGTGTGATGCTGTCGTCGTCAAATTCTTTAACAAAGGCTGCTGTCTTGGCGTCTACCTCGTCCATGTCAATTTCGACACCTTCCACCAGCTCTTGCACTTTATATTTAGTTAGTAACATTTTTACCCCTCTACTCCTTTTTTACTCATCTAACCACTGCCAAAAAGCATAGCATCCAGCAACTGTAAACGATAGTATTGTTAGCAGCAAGGCAAAATACCAAGCTTCTCGCGGGGACACAATGCCAGCTAATACCCACATACAGACAGCATGCATTGCCCTTGCTACTATTACTAACATGATTGGCGAGAATAAGACTAGTAACAGCTTTGCTGTGTACTTTACTTTACCTATCGTCATCCTCGTACTCTTCTATATCTATTCCAATACCTAGCGCTTCAGATATTTCATCTTGCGCTACTTGTATTTCGTAAATATCAAACATCTCAGCCCCGTATTTACTTCTAATGAAAGTAAAGCGTCCGTTTTCGTCTCTACCTGCAAAGTATAGCTTGTCGTTACTTCCATCTGGATTGTAATACAGTACAAAAAGTTCATCATTCATACATCGCCACCTTCGTTGCTAATATGCCCATACGCTCACGTGGTGTAAGCCCGCCTCGCATGCCGTACTCTACATCGCCAGTCATCAGCGCATCTGCTAGGCACTCACTCTTCACTGGACACTCTGCGCAAATCTTGCGAGCGTCGTTGTAGTTGTTGTACCCGTTATACTCATCAGCATACGCTTTGTTGACCGGAAAAAATGCTTCCGGGTCTGTCTGTGCGCATAGTGCGCTACCTCGCCATTTCTCACTCATCGCTACCGCTCCCGTCTTCGTTGAGTGTGTCAGACAGCTCATTTGCTGTCACTATAGTAAGATGCGGCGCTGTGCCAGCCATTAGCGAGCTACAGCTTTTAAATGTTTGGTCGTTTGTCATCGTAACCTTCCAATCATAAATATTTTTATATCGTCGACAAAAGCCGGCGCATTAATGTCACTGTCTTTACCGTCATAAAGAACATCGTTTAGATTCTCAACTGTCCATTTGCGGACAATCTCCATAATCTCGTTTGCTTTCATGCCGTTGTTGGTTGACTTGTCGAGAACTTCGAGTATTTGCTGTTTCACTCCCACTCTCCCATCTTCTCGCCGTAATCAATTGTTAAATCTATAGCTTTTTCAATGTCTGTGATTGCTTCAGCTAGTTGCTTTCGGTAATACTGCGGCCGCGCAAGCTCTTTGATAAGCCAGTCTTGCACTTCGCCAAGCAGCGCTACTGCCTGGTCTACAGTCTTTACGCTGTCTTGGCCATCATTGCTTTTTAAATCTTCAAGCACTTTTGATCCTTTCTACGTTTGTTATTCGGTATGAGAAAATCATACCTTTTTGTTGTTCAAGCTTTTTGAGCGCCTCGCGAGCGCCTTCCGCTTCAGTCACAAACTCCCGTGGCTTTTCGCGCTGGCGCTGGCGAAACATGATTGTGTATTTGTACATTACATCTTCACTTGCTTAGTGATGGCGCTGCGTACACCACCTGTGTATTGCTTTGCCTGCACGCTGTCGAGCCGGCGGTTGATAGCATCCACAATAGCTTCACGGTCGCTAATCTCTGCTAGCATCTGGTCTTTGTAGGCCTGTAGTTCCTCTTCAGGCAGCCCATCTACAACCTCTTGCATTTCAAACATTGCGTCTTGGATAGGTTCAGCCTCTGGCTTTTGCCAGTCGTGTGGCTCTACCGTGTTACCTTTGAATGTGTCGCGTGGCAATGCCAGCTGGTCTACCATCATGTCATTGCCTTGCCCAATGTGTTTTTTGTACTCGCTCATACTCTCCTCTGTTTGGTGTTTACAATGTCCGCGCAAGTGATCACTTAACGTGTCGAACTGCGCCCATTTGTCGTTAGTTTCTTGGTTCAGTTTTGGTGTGTTGTAGTTCATTATTCGCCTTTCTATTTCTTTGTTTCAAGTTCTTCAACTGCCAACGAAAGCATGTTTCGTGCTTTATCGATATGATCGATAGCGTCCGATACATACTTGTTGGAGCTTTCGCCGTGTAGCTTATCATCTATAAGCTCCAGTGCCTCTGCCATGTAGTATAGCTGCTCTCTGTAGACTTTGAGTTTTATCCTAATCTTTGCCTTATTTGCTTTGTTCGATGCCACGGTTAATCTCCAGTGCTCGCTCGTGTACTTTGCGCTTGTACTCCTCTTTATCGAGCCGCATAGCTTCCTTGATGGCGTCAAATTCAATTTGGGCCTTCTCTTTCTCTGCCTTTCGCTTCTCGCGCCAAGCTGCGTACTTCGGGTTGTGCGCTGCAATATGGTCTGAAACCGTCTTGCCGGCGTACCCAACAATAAATAGCGCTACACCGATAATCAGCAACGGCCAAGTGATCATTGGCAGAAATAAAAGCAGTAAGATAACAACTAACAACGGCATATTATCGTACCACCTTACTTGCTAGTCTGTTGTTTACGTCGCACTCACAGAATAGCCAAACATTGAATGATGCGGCCGCGATGAAAAACACAGCCAAAATGTTAAATTGTATGATTGCCATGTAGGCTAGCGTAAGTGACGCTGCACACCCGACTACAGCAGCAATTTTGCCGATAGTCGCAATTACTTTAGTTTCCATAATTACTTTATCCTTTCTTTTAAAAGTTGTTTTTAAACCTGATTGTTAAGTTGCAAAGTTCGTCTTGCTCTCGCCCCGTTTGCTTATGTACTTATCATAGCGCAACGTCGTGCATAATGCAATAAAAAATACCGACTTTTTGCCGGTATTTTTCTATAGGCTGTGGAAAACTTTTAGCCTTGGATGAGGCGCATCTTTTTACCTCTGATGGTATTGCCAACCTCCTCCTCTTCCTCTGCGCCTTGCACAAAGACGCGGACATAGTCCACTTTCATCTCTTGAGGTAGCATCTCCGCTAGGCCAGCGATCCAAGGCCCGCGAAACTCTAGGCCAATGTGCGGCTGCCATTCAATGTCAAATGGTTTGACACCTGTCATGATTTGGCCATTGATAGTCTCACCTGCTACGATTTTTTCCAGAACAACCTCACCGTCGTAGATAAATTTGATACGATCCTCTTCAATCGAGAAGGCATACGTGTGAAAGCTGTCTACGCCAATAATCTGCTTTTTAAATGTGCCAGTAATAAAGCTACCGCGAGCTGTACCGCCACAAACGTACTCACAAGCAATAAAACTACCGTCATCTTGTGGTGATGAGGTAATAGTAACTTCCATACGCTTTAGCCAGCTGTTATATTCTGTCGGAATAGTCGGCACAAGTTTGAATGTCGAGGACATCCACCGGGACTTGGTCGGCAGCGCCATGCGCGCTTCAAAGTACAAGACGCCTGAAAACTTTTTGACGCTTTGGATGGCGGCAGAGAAAAATTCGTAGGCTGTGCCATTGACCACCCTGCCAGCGTCTCGTGTCGCTTTAAAGACTACTGAACCGCCTTCAATACGCCCGTTAGTGTTAAAGTCCATATACGACTTGCGCTGCGTTACAATCTCGCCGCCTTCGATTGGTTGCCATTTTGATCTGTCTAATGTTGGTGCTTTAAATTCATCGTTAAATACGGGAGTGTACCCGTTTGTTTTCCAGTTAAAAGCTCCGTCTGGTATGTCCATTTCGTTACTTTCCTTATTAAATTATAAAATTATTAAATAATACCATACTCATATAATAACCGAACCAATATAAAACAGCCACCCTCGCATAGTGGCTGTTTTTTGTTTGTCGGGCTGTTTACTTGCCCAGCGCCTCGTATACCTGTTTGGCATACACTGCACGGTTACCCTCGAGCCCGTAGCGCTCCCACTGCTTAAATCCGAGCAGGAGGCCTTGCGGCGTTTCGTTAGGATCACGCAAGCGGCCTGCTAGGCTTGGATACCCACCCTTTGCGGCGTCCCGTGGCATTTCTACGTTTACAGCCCATATGAGCTGCTCACGTAAGCCACAAGGCATATCTACGCGCCTACCAGGATGCCATTGCGCCAAACCGTCGGCTACTCCGCCGTCGCCTCGTACACCACACGGTGTTACGTAGCTTTCAGCGATAAAGTTACCGACAAGGTAGGCCGCGCCCATCTTGGTGAGTCCTAGCTCGCGTAGGATGGCCAATGTCTCATTGATACGAGATACTGGAACTTTGGCGTGCGGCGACACCGACACTGTCCATGCTCGCGCCTCAGCTTCCGCTGCTAGCTTGGCTTGTAATACTGCTTGCTCTTTAGCCTGGTTTTCTGCGTCAATCTTGGCTTTAGCCTCTATTTGTTGGCGCGTCTCCACTCCAAGCTTCTCGAGTCGCTTGGCTACCTGGCCTTGCTGCTCTTTGCTTTCTGGCGTAGCTTCGTACTTTGTCGATGCTGCCGATTTGTTGATGTGAGGTACTGCCATTAAGGCTAAAAGTATTGCTATGATTCCGGTTAGGGCTTTCACTCCGTCCGTCATCCTTTCCCACCTAATATTACTCATACGCGGCACTAGGTGATTATTTTTGTGCCTTCCATAGCATAGCAGCTGTTTGGAAGGCTGCAACAGCGCCCAAGAATGTAGCGGCATATACCATGAATTTAGGAACTGGCACAAACCATACTGCAATACCAAGTGCGAGGCGGGCTACCAAGTCGAGGATGGTAAGGCCCTTTGCAAATGGTTTTGTAACCTTATTAATAATATTTGTGTTTGTTGTGTTAGTGTTTTTAGCCATTGATTTTGTCCTTTCTTTTAATCTTTAGCTGGTCTTATAGTAGCATGCACGACGTTGAGAGTCAATAGATTTTTAAAAGATTTTTTTGGAAGTATGCGCACACGTGCGTATGGGTATGCGCGCTGATGCGTAGGGGTATGCGCACACGTGCGTAGGGGTATGCGCAAATTTGCGTAGGTATATATATAGACAACATAAATAAATAACATAAATTAATAACATAACACTGACGCGCTCGCTTTGCTCGCTTGTCCGCGGCAAGCCGCGTGGCGAAAATGGACGGTTTAGATGGCAAAAAAACAGCTAATAAAATGGCAAAAATCTATTGCTATTTAAGCCGACTTGGTGTATTATTAGAAGTACAGGAGCGAACCAACGATAACGAAATTATCGAGGATCACCCCCGAGCTTCTCCTGTGCTCGGGGGTCGCGTCCTCGGGACGTGAAGGGAAACGGAAACATGAAATTGAAAGAGTGGTACAAGGAAGAACCAGAGAGAGTAATTGCTATACTTTTTCTAGAGTCTGGTGTTGCAAAGAGATGGGAGAGCGCACTTTTAGCAGCTGATGTATACCTATATGTGCGTGAAAAAACAGAGACTGTATATTTCTTTAATGTGAGTGGTGCTTTCGTATCCGTAACAGAGATTGCAGAAGGCATTAAAGCTAGTGAAAAGCAGGTAAAATATGCAATTTCAAATATGAAAAAACACGACGTTATTAAGTATGTAAGAAACGGCAAAGTTATTCCATACTATGAAGCTGTTGATCCAGAAAAATTTATAGAGAGGTTTAAAGACTGACGATGGACTTTGGCGACAGAAAACACCAGGCCGGCTGGACAGGCTACATGAACGCTGACGTGCGGTATGACAAGCGTTTAAACAGTACAGCAAAAGTAATTATGGTTGAAATATCGGCGCTTACCAACATGAAAGGTTACGCGTGGTGCACTAACCAATATCTCGCAGATGCATTTGGCATTTCAAAGTCGCAAGTATCACGTATCATTCGACAACTTGCAGAGTGTGGCTATATCAATGTTTATCTTAACCCTGGTGGCGAGCGTTACATTACCATTACTAGCAATGACCGCCCAGTGCCTAGTGGCTTTAAAAAAGACTACACAAAAAAGCCAGAAAGTAACGACAAGCAAGATGATAAGCTTATAGAAGAGGCAACCACTGTTGATGAGCTTTTGCCAGAAGAAAAAGAGACTGTGGATACTAGCGAGACAGAGATGCGCGAGCTTACTACAGCCGAACAGTGTGCGCTACAGACAAAGAACATCGAAGCAGACAACTACGACCGCCGCAACAACGTCATTGACGAGGATTTGTACCACAAGCTAAAGCTAGAGGTAATTGCTGAATCAGACGCACGAAAAGCAGAAGAGGAAGCAGAGAAGCAGCAAAATATACAAGCACAACAATTGCCCGCTAACACGCCGGCACAAACCAGCGCCGTAGCAACCGTACAACAGAACGTGCCAGCACCAGTATCTGAGAGCCCACTAGCCACGCCACGCACAAGCGACCGCAAAGGTTACGACCCTGTGCTGAAAGCCTTCTACGACGCAGCCAAGGCGCTTGGTATCTCTATCAAGAATAACGCAACAGCACAAAAGCACGTAAAGCGCCTAGAGGATGTACGAGGCGACGACTGGTGCATCAAGTACTTTGACTTTCTACGCATCAATTACCGTTCATGGGAGTACAAGTACAAACCGGAGATTGGCAATGAGCTGGATATGATCCATAAGGCAAAGGCTATCGAGAACGGTATGCGCCGTATGAGAGAAGAGCAACAACGTAAGTATAAGGTATACTAGAAAGGAAAGGAAAAACACAATGCCATATACACTTACCACCTACGATGGTGAAAAAATCGAACTAATGGAGCAGTCGCCCGACAAGATCCGCGAGCTAGCAGCAGACGCGGGGCTGGTAGCTATACAGGACTCGAAGGGGCAGGTACACTACCTTGGTAAAGGCCGCCTTGCGAGCATCGACTACACAAAGCCTGAAGGGCCGGTAACGCCACCAGAGCAACGCCTAGCTATGGGCGATCAGAAGGACAACCGCAGCGAAGGGCCAGAGGCTGAAGCTAACAGGGCTTGGCGCGATGAGTGCGGGCACGACTACAAGCGCATGGCTAATAAGCAAGAGCGTGAAGCTTTCATTAAAAAGTGGCTCGACGAGAACACCCAACAATAAAGTTGGGTTTTTCTTTAAAAAGTGTTGACTTTCTAACGTCGTGCATATATACTGAAACTATCAACAACTTAAGGCGAAAGGACAATAGCCAAATGAGTATCATCAACACAATCAAAAACTTTATCAGTCGGCGCAAGCAAGAGCAGCAAGAGTGGGACGATGTAGACCAAATGCTAAACGAAGCGCTAGTAGATAGCTACTTGGAGAAGATGTAACATGTCGGGAAAAACTGAAACTACAGTAAAAGCAATCCTTGAAGCACGCGACAACAACGGTACATGTAAGCACTGTGGCCGTAAGATCCAGCTTTACAAGTATAAGATCACACCAGCTATGGTTTATATGTTAAAGGACATGGGCCGCATTACAGCCCGCCAAGCAGCAGAGCACCAAAGCAACCCGCGCCACGTCGACTCTGGCGAGATTGACCGGCCGTTTTCTGTGCGCACACAGATGACCAAATTGCGTCTCCACGGGCTAGTAGCGAAGGTAAAGGACGCTAAAGGCAAACATATCCCACGCACCTGGACTGTCACCAAGAAAGGCTGGAAGTTTCTCGCCGGCAAACCAGTACAGGCACGCGTAACTGTCTATAACAATACCGTACTTGGCCACTCTGGCGGGCTGTGTGTGATTGATCAGATTGCAGGAGCGTCTGGCGATTATATCGTCGAGCCTATTACTGAGGATGAGAGCAAGCAGCTAACGGCTACAAAAGGCCAAGATGCTAAAGATAAAGCCAAAGAACTAGGTTTGTGCTAATATACAGATAAGGGCCGTGCAGCTTGTCCCACGCGGCCCTTATCATTTAGGAAAGGACACTATGAAGATCGAGCACATCAATATAAACCAACTAAAGTTTGACGAGAGAAACCCCCGCATTATCGATAAGGATGAGTTTGCGGGGCTTGTGTCGTCTATAAAGACATTTGGCCTCGTCGACCCTGTCATTATCAATCACGACAACACGATTATTGGCGGCCACCAGCGCACACGAGCTGCCCAAGCTGCTGGCCTCATTGATGTGCCATGCATCCGCCTTAACCTAGATGAGCACGACAAGATCAAATTAAACGTGCTACTTAACAGCCAAGCTATTAGCGGTCGCTATGATGAGCTAAAACTTGAAGAGATTCTAGACGAGCTAAAATTCGACCAAGACTACCTGGAGCTACGGCTAGATAAGTTAGAGATTAAAGACCTAGACACTGAACGGCTTATATCACCAAGTGGCACAAAGCTAATGCCCGAGTCTGTCATAGACGGGCGCAAGTTAGACTGGATCAAAAGCGATGAGTTGTGGGCGGAGTCGGGAGTAGACACCGGAGAGCGTAGCCCCACGCTGTACCAAACGCTGTATGAGTGGTTTTGTCCGCAAGGTGGCCTCATTATGCATCTTAACCCAACAAACGGCGCACCGGGCCTCGTAGCGGCTAAAAACGGCTATAACTTTATTGGCTTGCAAGCGAACGATGCAGATTTAGAGGCCGAAGCAGCCGAGATACTCACACCAAACGATGGCGGGCTAGCCTACGTGAATGGTGATATTACCGGCTACTTTATCGATCATCCAGACCAAACAGTAGACCTGGTGCTATACGACATGAACACAGAAGACAAGCACAGCGACCTGCTACTATCTGACCTAGCCAAAAAGATGAAGCCTAACCGCTTTATCATCGCCATTGGCAACTATGAGCGTAGCGACGTGAAGAACGGCGGCGCTATCAATGACGTGCCATACCTTACCCAAAAATATATCGATGACTACAACGGCCAAGTTGACCTGTACAACCACATTATCTTTATAGAAAACACAGACACGAGCAAGTACGCAGCTAAAAACTTTAACAACGTGCGCAAAGTGGCCCGCATACACACAGACGTAATGGTATACACTAACGGTGATCCAGACAAAGTGATCGACGACTTTGCCGTTATAGACTTTTCCACAGACGAAAAGTAAAAAAATCTTTGTAATTTCTATTGTTTTTCGTCGTGCATTTGCTATAATAAGAGCAGATAAGTAAGACGAAAGGATGTTAAACAGGACGAGAAATAACTATTACACATAACACAACTAAACTTGAACATTAAAAATTAGGAGTAAAGACCATATGGCCAATTTACAAAACCGTATCGAAGACCGCAATAAGGTAATGCGTGCAGCTATGATGTACATGGCGTGCGAAGCTGCTCGCACTATCTTGCTTGAACAAATAAACAACAAAAACAGCAAGGTTGATTTGACCGCAGAAGACATTGTAGACCTTGCTATTATGCAAAACCGTGCGACTTGGGCACTCGAGGCCTCTCACGTCATTGATGACATTAAGGCAGACTTGAGAAAGCGCAAGAAAATCCAAAAGCTCGCACTTGAACAAAACTAGTAAAACAAAGGGGGATAATGGAAGTTGACCCAAAGATGCGCGCCCTCATGCTGATCGTAGCAGACACTGTGATTGAAGGCTTTGGCAAAGACAAGAACGACTTGCCAGAAGTAACAAACGCAGAAGAGCTATTCGAACAGCTGATGGCGTACACAGCAGCGCATGGGCGCGAGGCAGTAGCCCGTGTTCGGCGCGACATTGAACAAATAAGAAAGGGGGCAAATGATGGCGACAAATAGCCAAGTATTAGACATTCGCGACGGCCTCGTAAAATCGGGCCTTGAAATTACGGACGCCGAGCAGCTCATTAAAGCTTACGGCGCACCATTCACTGAGGTTGGCGAGATTCTCGCCACTTACAAAGACATTGTGGTAACAGACGTATCGCAAAAAGAGGAGATGCAGAAAGCCCGCAAGATGCGGCTTGCACTCCGCGGCCAGCGCGTCAAGATCAAAAAGACACACGACTTTTTGAAGGCAGACGTGTTGAAGCAGTCGAAGGCAATCGACTTTGTAAACCGTGAAGCGGCAAAGATCATTGGCGAAGCTGAGAAATACCTCGAAGACCAAGAGAAGTTTGCCGAAAACCTCTTAAAGAAACAGCAAGAAGAGAAATTGGCAGAGCGACGGGCCAAGCTGACGATGTATACAGACGACATTAGCTTGTACGAGCCAACACTTACCAGCTTGAGCGATGAGAAGTTCGAGCAACTACTGGCACAGCTGAAGCAGGCAAACGAAGATGCCAAGGCGGCAGCAGAGGCTGAAGAGGCCAAGCGTAAGGCAGAAGCTGAGCGCGCAGCCAAAGCGGAAGCTGAAGCCGCAGATGCCAGGCGCAAACAAGCGGAAGCAGAAGCGGAAGCCGCACGACTCCGTGCCGAAAAGGAAGCAGAAGAGCGGGCCAAGGCTGAAGCAGAAGCTAAAGCGGCAGAAGAAGCTCGCAAGGCAGCAGCAGCGCCAGACAAAGAGAAGATCATGGCCGCTATCGATGCAATCGAGTTTAAGGTGGAAGGCCTCACAGACCTACAGGCTATGGAGTTTGCCGAGAAGATCGCGCAGCACCTCGAAACAGTCAAAACCAATTATAAGATTAAAGCAGGCAATCTATGACAGCTAACAAGTTTAAAGAGCAGGTAATGGCGCTTGGCTATAGCGTCGAGCATACTAGCAGCACGTATTACGTTGTAAAAGATGGCAAAACATACGCTAGAGTGTCGCGATTCGCAATGCGGTGTGTCGATACGTTTTTGACGGAAATATCAAAGACCAATGATGAAGACGGCTTGTCTCTTATGACTTTGTTGTTTGAGTTTGTGACTACACCAATTGAAGATCGTGAAGACTACAACTACCGTGTATACACTATGTTTGAAGAGAATGAAAACGTCGGGCACAAACTGTATGTTACGGGCTATGGCGATGACGGTGAGAAATTAGCACTCGATGTTGATATTATTGAAGCGTTGAGCCACCCAAAGGCAACGGCTGAGATAATCGCAGAGCGTGTTAGCAAAATCACCGGTAATAAGTTCGAACTTGAGAAGGTAGAGCGATGACGATCAGTGAACTTGAGCAGCAATTAGCTGATATGGAGCTTAAGCTTGATACTGGTGATGATCACTACTACTTTGTAGATGACCCTGGCGATCGCCGCTATGATCATCGCTATGCATATGTGAGTAAAAATTGTGGGTTCGCAGTCGATACCGACACTGACTGGTTTAAGAATTTGCAGACCAAGAAACGCAAACGCCTGTTTAATGCCCTCATGGAGTTTGCTGCCACACCGCTCGATAAGCGACAGAGCACAAAGTATTACGTAAGTGTTGAGTATCAAGGTTACTTTGGCAAAAATCGTGTCTTCTGGGTATCTGAGTACAATACATTCGCAGAAGACTACGAGCTTTCATCAAAGTACCAAGATGCTGCCAAGCTCGAAGAGGAAGTAGCCGACAAGATAATAGGCATGCTACCGCCAATAGCAGCGATTAAGAAAACAAAAGTAGCCGTAGAGTAGAAAGGAAAAGACAAAATGGCAAAAGGTTTTAGTAAAGCAGTGGTAATGGGCAATCTAGTCCGTGACCCTGAAACAAAACAAACAAATAGTGGGCACAGCGTCACCAGCTTTACGCTCGCAGTGAACGGTCGTAATGACGATGTTGCGTACATTGATTGTACAGCATGGAATAAGGGCGGTGAGACGATCGCGCAGTATCTCCATAAAGGTGACGCACTGCTCGTATCAGGCCGGCTTAACCAGAGCCGCTGGCAAGACAAGGACGGCAACAATCGTAGTAGGATCGATGTGGTGGTAGACGAGTTTGCTTTCATCGGTGGTAAGAACAATAGCGACGGCAGCAGTACACAAACAGCGCCACAAGCCAACTACGATGAGCCAGCGCCACTATCTGACATTAACATCGCAGACATTCCATTTTAGTAGACAGGCAAAACAAACATGGACTACGAAACAGTAGAGATAAAGTACCGAGACGAGGAGACAAAGGGTATTGGTGTACCAGCTGGCGTGTGGGTAGCGCGCCGGCTGAGTAACGGCGAGGTATTTAGCTATGGTACACTCGAGGGCTTGAAACAAAAGGCGGTTGCACGACGTTACAACTATATTGTGTACCGCAAAGATAATAAGCTAGGTGGGTATATCGCAGACGAAGCATTTGACTGTACAAAAGGGGTACTTGGCAAAGACTGGCATAAGGTGTAGAATATTTGGTAGCTGTGTGTGGGCGCAGCTGCCAGATTCCTCCTTTATGGTGAGACGCAGCAATTGTTGCGTCTCTTTCTTTTGGTGTATAATGTATCCATGGCAAAGACGAAGAAACGCGGCCTAGATGCAAAAAGCGACACTGAGACGAAAGTGCCGCCAGTTAAGCATCTAGATATAACAAAAAATGATATTAAAGACGCAGAGATAACGGACATGCGACTTGAGATGGTGCTAACGCAGATGTTGAACGGTGCGCGCACATCCATCATCAAGCAGACAATCAAGCAGCAGTGGAATATTGGCGAGCGTCAAGCCCAAAAGTACATTGCAGCAGCTAAAAAGCGCATCAAAGCCTCATACGAGGATCAAATACCAGACTTTGTGGAGACGCAGCTTGAGAAGATAAACCATGTGTACTATGAGTCTATGAAGAACGGAGAAAGGGCAAACGCACTAGCAGCACTAAAGCAAGCCGCACAGCTTGTAGGAGCTGAAGCACCGACCAAGTCGGAAACAACAGTAAAAATATCTGGTGCGATAAAGGGCATGAGCGATGACGAACTTACAAGAATCATCGAGGGAGTTGCTGGAACTGAAAGCAGCAGCAGCGATGGAGCTGATCGAGCGAAGAGCAGTCAATGACTTTAACTACTTTGTGAATCATGTTTTCGCCCTCTCATTTCAAAGTGACTTTGTGAGTGGGCAATACGTTGCTGATGTATGCGAGCACATGGATAAGCACCCGTACGCTATGTACATCACAGGTCGTGGCCACTTTAAGAGCACGCGCCTATATGCGCGTCTCATGTGGCACTTATTGCGCTTTAAGCGAGAGAAACGACGTAGCCCGGTAGAGGGTTGGTACTTTAGCTATAACAGCGAGCTAGCAGCCTACCACTTATCCAAGGTGCGTAGCCTCGTAGCTATCAACCCATTTTATTCAGAGCTAACCAACTACAAGAGCCAAACAGACTCTGTGCTTGGCTTTGCGAAGGTAGGCCCAAACCAGACGCTAGACAAAGCGCCCAAGTTTCTCGTAAAGCCCGCCGGTCTCCTCGCCTTTAAGCGCGGTATCCACGCCAACCTTATCTACGTAGACGACCCGCTAAAAGACCCCGAGAATAAATTGAAGCCTACCGTTATTCGTAAGATCAACCGTATCGTCTCTACAGAGCTATTGCCTATGGTAAACAAAGGCGGTGAGTGTTACGTTGTTGGTACGCCACAGACAAACGATGACTTTTTCTTTGATAAGGGACTAAGCACGCTATTTGCCCAATGGTTTACGCCGGCCATCCTAGACTGGAAAGCAGAGAAGGTGTTATGGCCTGACTTTTACACGTTCGATGACCTTATGAAGATTAGGGCAGCGCAGGGCGATAAGACATTTAACCAGGAGTATATGGCGCAGCCTGTCTATAACGAAGACAGCTATATCAACCGTGAAGCGCTAGAGAGCGTAGCCACCGAGCTATGTTGGAAAAAGAAAGATTGGAATAAAGCACTAGCTGACGCTGTAGTTGTGGGCGGCTTTGATATAGGCAAGAAACGCCACCCAAGCCACCTAGCGCTATTCATCAAGAAATACAGTGAGACAGAAGACGGCGACGAGATTATAAGCTACCGCCAAATATACTCATTCTGGATGGATGGCTGGCAATACGAGAAGCAGTACAAAGAGCTAAACCAGATATGCGAACTATTCAATGTCTCTAAACTGTACTATGATAATACTAGGGCTGAATTTGAGGGATTTGCTGAGCAGGGATTATTGAACCCTGTTATGGAGCCGGTAACATTAAACGCCAAAAACCAAACCAAGATGGCCGCTAACCTAGACATGCTCATAACCAACAACCGTATCAATCTGATCAATGAGCAAAGGCAGACGAGCCAACTCCTCATGGTAGACAACGCCTTGCAAGCGCTCGAGTCTCCAGAGGGACATGGTGACTCATTCTGGAGTATCTGTATGGGTATCTCTAATGAGGATGAGGGCGATATTTGGATTCGCTATTAACAATAATAGGATGATAAGCTAATGACCAATAACAAAGGATTATTGCAAAGGGTGTACGACGCAGTACTAAACCGGCAAGAGAAGCCGGCGGAATCACGCGCCAACTACCTGAGCGATGACGGCGGAGTATATTCGTACAACGCCGGTATGCCATCATTCCAAGGTGGCAAAATAAAAGAGTACAAAGACAAAGCAAGCCAAGTCACAGCCAACAAAGGATGGGTTTTTGCTGCTAACGACTTTATCGCTGAAGCTTTCAGTGGTGTTGAGTTTCAACTCGTAAAGACAGACAGGAACGGCAACCGTAACACGATTACCGAACACCCTATACTTTCTTTGCTACAAAGCCCAACAGACAGCCAGCACGGTATGCAGATGCTATACCTCCATGCTAGTTACCTGAATATCAACGGCGAGAGCTACATTGTGCCTACAGGCGAGAACACTGAAATGCGAGGCTTACCAGCAGCGCTTACTGTGTTACCTGCTCATCTCGTAGAGTACAAGGTAAACAAAGACACCGGCGATGAGATTATGCGCTATGGTGACTACTACTGGATGAACACAGACACAGAGCGCCAATTTTACCGTGACTACCGGCCAAACCCGGCTAGCCCACGTAATGGTATGTCGGTTATTCAGGCAGCAGCTGGCGCAGTAGATACAGACGACAAGGCTGTAGACTACAACCAGCGCTTTTTTGCTAACAGCGCACGGCCTAGTATGATCATCGAGTCTGAAAAGCAGATGACTGACGTAGCATTTAGGCGACTAAAACAGCAGCTTATCGAGTTTTACAGTGGTGGGCAAAACGCTTATGTACCAATGATCCTTGGTGGAGGGGCGTCTGCCAAACAATTCGTTTTGACCCAACGCGATATGGATTTTCTAGAAGGCCGCAAATTGAGCCGTGACGAGATTCTGGCAATGTTTCGTGTGTCTCCAGCTTTGCTTGGTATGATCACATCAGCTAACAGGGCTAACATGGAAGCTGCAGAGTATCACTTTGCCAAGTACACATTGCTGCCACGTGTCCGAGCTTTCTGTAACTTTATCAATAAGTATGTGATTGATCCGTTCGACCCATCGCTCGAGCTTACCTTTGTAGACTTTATACCGAGCGATTCGAGCGTAGAGGCTAGCGCTAACACGGCTGCTATCAATAACTGGATGACAGTTAATGAAGTGCGCAAGACATTAGACCTGCCACCTATCGAAGGTGGTGACGTGCTGTACCGTCCATCTGGCCGTGTAGAGATTGGTAAGAGCGAAGAGAGCGAGCCAGAGCCAAAGACTGAAGACAAAGAGCCAGAAGCGTCTGAGAGCGACGACGACAAAGAGCAGGGGAACAAAGAGCAAGACGACAAGAAACTCGCAGACGAGGCCAAGAAACGTGCCAGGCGAGAGCTAGCTATCATGCTAAAGCGTGCAGCCAATCAAAAAAAAAAGAGGGTAGAGAAGCGAGCCGCTGATAGATTCCAGCAAGGCGAAAAGCGGGTGGCAGACATGCAGCCAAGGCTCGATAAGTACGAGGCAAGCTTTAGGAAGGCTACCCGCAAGCACTTTGAGGCACAGCGCAAGGCTGTGATTGACGAGCTAAACGAAGTAAAAGACGGCAACCGTAGCTTGGCAAAGCGTGACATTGACCCTATCTATAAGCAGCTAGCGCTCATTATGAGCGATGAGCAGTGGGACATTAACTTGCAAGATGCACTTATGCCGCTGTACACCACGCTGATGAAAGAGCAAATCAAGGACGCCTGGGCACAACTACCGAACTTTAAGCCGCCTAAAGACGTGCCGGCTGTTTCTGAGTTTGTGAAGCAGCGCGCACGCAAGATCGCAGTAGACATTAACGACGAGAGCCAGAAGCAGATACTACTGACGCTAGCCGAGGGTATCGACAAGGGCGAGAGCCGCAACGAACTACGTGCCCGTGTTGAGAACATCTTTGGCGACATGAGCAGCAAGCGGGCAGACCGTATTGCACGTACTGAGAGCGTACGAGCGGCCAGCCAGGCTGATATTTACGGCTGGGATGATTCAGACATTGTGATCGGCAAGGAATGGCACACCAAGCTAGGTGACGCCTGCCCATTCTGCCAAAGCCTTAATGGCAAGATCGTGGAGCTGAACAAACCATTTGTGGAGCTAGGCGACAGGCTAGAGGTTACAACCACCAGTAAAGCAGGCAATCCTGTGACACACACGCTTAAGGTAGACTACGAGCCTATGGTAGGCCCGCCGAGCCACCCTAACTGCCGTTGTGTACTCTTGCCAGTAATAGTTGACCAGTAATAGAATAAAGCTAGGAGATAAACCATGAACATTATTTTACGTAACAGCGTACCCCAATCAGTAGATGAAGATAACCACACCGTGCGTATCCGGTTTACTGATGAGTCTGTAGACAGCTACGGTACTAGCCTGAAGTTTGATGGCTGGGACTTTAAGCGCTTTATGGACAACCCAACTGTGCAGCTGGATCATTACAGCGATGCAGCAAGCAACATCGGCCGCGTCCTGGAGATTATTCCAGTACCTGACGAGCGAGCCTACGATGCTATCGTGCAGTTCGACGTAGACGACATGAGCGAGTACGGTGGTAACTGGGCGTGGGGCAAGGTATCACGTGGCTTTCTCCGTACCTGGAGCGTTGGGTTTGAAAACCTGGTAAACGAAGGGCTTGAGTACCTGAAGAACCAGCTGTTTGAGATTAGCCTGGTTGGCATACCGTCTAACACAGGGGCTACCACTCGTGCATTAAATGATGGTAGTATATCTGAAGAGGAGGCAAGGGGCTTGATGAAACGCTACTACAGCGAAGCACGCAAGCTTGAGGCAGCCCTCGACAATACAACAGCTAAACCAAAAGGGGCACGTATGAACAAAGAGGAACTACAAGCGGCAATAGCAGAAGCTATGAAACCATTCCAAGAGCAGCTAGCAGCTTTAGAAGAAAAGCTAGCCACCGAAATTGCACCAAAAGCAGAAGCCAAAACCGAAGAGGATACGCCAGCTGAAGCTGAGCAGAAAGCCCCGGCAGAGGCTACCGAAGATAAAGCGGCCACAGAGGACGCCAGCACAGAGGTAGACGAAACCGAGACGATCAGCGATGAAGAGGCCGAGCGCATCATTGCAGAGTTTGAAAAGGAATTGGCCGAAGATGAAGGTGATGAGTCATTAGGTTATTAAAGTAACGATAACAAAGGAATAAAAGTAAATATGCCTTACACAAAGGAACAATTGGCCGCAGAGATTGAGAAGCGCCAAGCAGAGGCTCGCAAGCAGGCTGAGGCACGTGCTGCCCGGCATGCCAAGATGACCGAGCACAACAAAGAAATGAGCGAGAGCGACCGAGGCCGCGCACAGACCCGTGCATGGTTTGACGCTGTTCGTACTGGTAACACGCAGGAACTACGCCGCATCGACAGCGAAGTTGCTCGCGAGTACGCCGACATTGACATTGAGGTACGCCGCATGGGGCACCGTGCAGACAGCCAGAATGTCACCACACAAGCTGATGGTGGTTACCTCGTGCCTACCGTCATTGAAAAGGCTATCGTTGAGAAGATGGTGGACGTTGCACCTATCCGGCAGTTCGCTACCGTTATTAGCAACGCACCTGCTAACCTCCGTGTGCCTGGCCAAGTTAGCCGGCCACAAGTAGCCTGGACAAACGAAGAGGCTGCTTACAATAAGACAAAAGCAACCTTCTCTGGGTTCGATATTGTCGCTAAAAAGCTTACCGGTATTGTGCCTCTTACTGAAGAGTTTCAGCAGGACGCAGCTGCCTTTAGCGTTGTTGAGCAGCTTCTAACCAAGCAGCTCGCTGAAGAGATTGCCTACCAGGAGAACATTGCTTTCTTGGCTGGTGACGGCACGACCAAGCCACGTGGTATCCGTACCCGCAAGACTGCTTTGCCAGCAGGCCAGAAGATCAACATGGGTGCTAACCTCGCAGCGCTTAACTACGACGTTGTGAAGAAAGCTTACCGTGCTATGCCTCTTGGCTACCGCCGCAACGCTTTCTGGGTTGGTAACACTAACTTGGTTACGCAGCTTGATACCGTCAAGGATGGCCAGGGCCGCTACATCTACAGCCAGGATGTTCGCGATGGCCTGCCATACGACAAGCTGCTTGGCTTGCCATTCGTAGAGGTTGACGCAACTGCTATGAACTTTGACGAGCTGTGGCTTGTAAACAAAAACTGTTTCTGGATCACCGACGTTGCTGGTATCCGCATTGACTTTGGCTTTGCGACTGGCGACTTTGAGAGTGGCCGCAACAGCCTCCGCGTGATGAAGCGAACCGGCGCAAGCCCGCTGATCACTGACGGGTTCGTCATGGCAAGCGTGAATGGTGCTTAATTAAAAGAAAGGACACACTAAATGGCACACATCGTATTTACTGAATGTTTGGACGTTTACGTACCAGGTGACCACCTGTACCACGTAACCCAAAAGAAACTTGACTACCTGGACATGCTGACAAAGGTTTACTTTGACGGCGAGCCACGGTACAAGATCGTCGAGACTCACGAGCAAGAGGAAGCCCGCGAACAGGCTGCCTACATTGCCGAGAACAAAGACGCTTGGCAAGTTGAAAAGGACGCGCTGATCGCCCGCTACAAGGCTGGCGACCAGTACGCCGCTCGCGAGTGGGAGCTGTCCGCATTTGCTGATGAACCAGAGTTTCCATACGAGAAGGTACTCACCGAGATGGAAGCAGAGGAGAAGGCAAAGGCTGAAGCTGAAGCCACCGGTAAAGACGAGCAGCCACCTGCTGAGGGTGCTGGCAAGGACAAGAAATAGCCAACAGGCTGTGACTTGCGAAGGGGATGGCCTGGAGGCTGTCCCCTTTTCTGTTTATAGGAGATAATAAAGCTATGGCTATAGTTACATTAGACGAAATAAAGAAACAGCTGGGTATCACCGGCAACGATAGAGACGCTGAGATACAAATGTACATCGACATGCTGCCACAGTGGCTGTATGACATTACAGGCGTGTGGTTCGGCTCATTAAAGACAGAAACAGAGATACAGGACTACAGGCCTGTGGTGTTTCTGGACAATGTGTACATCAAACAAGTGTCAAAAGTAAAGCAAGGCAGGATTACTGACGAGACCACAGAGGATAGCTTGAGCGAGGTACACGGCTACAGTGTAGACAATAAGACCGGCCGCGTTACATTGTCTACGACAGGCTACAAAGACCAATACGAGCGCACAGACTACGACCAACTCCATATTACTTACACGTATGGGCTTGAGGACGTACCGGCAGCTGTGAAGATGGCCGCTATCCTTATGGTGCGTGGTATGGCTAATGAGATTAGCAGCGGTGGCACTACTGTCACATCTGAGCGTGTGGGCAACTACCAGAAGACCTACAGCGTATCAAAGAAAGAGCAGATGCTGCTAGCGCCGTTTGTGAGGTTTCTCGTATGATTAGCGCCAACATGCTACGTCATACGGTGACCGTCAAGCGCCTTATGAAGACGCAGGGGATGGTGCAGAAGACGCAGGCCGTTATGAGCGGTGTGCCTTGCACTATTCTGCCTATGAGCCGCGAGAACAGCGTGGCGTACAATATCAGCGCCTACAAAGCATTTGATATGTACACCAACACTGACAAGATCAAGGTAAATGACACCGTGACTGACCAATCCGGGCGCAACTACGCCGTCAAAGCGCTTAACCCGTATGAGAACTTTGACAGTGTGACACATTCACATTATGTGCTGGAGCTTGCCGCGTAATGGCCACCTATATCAAGGTTGATACTGGTAACGTACCGCAACTAGGCCGTAGATGGCGCGGAGAGGCCTCTGGAGCTGTCCAGCGTATCTTGGCCAATGGTTCGGTAATAGTGCAGCGATCGATGCGTAAAAACGCCCCTGTGGGTGTTACACAGCGTCTGGCGGGCAATATACAACGCACTGTTGGTAATGGAGAGGCGAAGATTACGCCGCTGAGTAAGTACGCACCGGTTATCGAGAAGGGCCGCAAGCCAGGCAGCCGTATACCGCCATGGAAAAACGAAGACTTTCAACGGTGGGTGCGGGCCAAGCTTGGCAATGTGTCGCCATTTGTGGTAGCCCGCTCGATCGCTCGTAAGGGTACGCAGCCGCAGCCATTCATTGAGAAGACGTACAAAGAGACAGAGCCGCAGATACAAGAGTACGCAGCACGGGCTATAGCAAACGTAATAAGTAAGTTGGAGGCGTAACATGCAAAATAAGATTAGCAACAAACTAGTAGAGGTAGTAAAGGCTATCCGTGACGAAGACGGCAACCCTGTGTTTGCTGAGGTTGTAGACTACGACGACGGAGTCAATAAGTACCAGGGCTACCCTGCTGTGATGATTGTGCCAGACGACGCACCGGCCGAGCTTGGGCAAAACACTGAAGTGCACCGGCGTGAGGGCTTTAACGTCATTGCCATCATTCCTATGAATGAAGACGAGAGCCAGCGCGCAGAGGACTTTAAGAATATGCGCATACTGTCTGGGCTTATCCGTGACGCAATAGACGACACGGTAGACCTAGACGGGCTACGACACCGCGGTAAAGATCGTGTGCTAGGTGTTGTGCCAACGTCTGCCGGCTGGAGTGTAGCAACCGAGCCCGTTATGGCTTTGGTGGCTACTATCAATGTTATCGTGCGCTACGACCACTACACAGGTAACTAGCAAATTGTTTATAATCAAGTAGGAGTATGAATATGAACAACAACCAATCACCAAAACGTATCTACTTTAACCCCGAGACCGGCACGACCGTTGAGGCCACGTCGGCACAAGAGGCGGCTTTAAGGTTTGATAACATGATTAAAGAAACGTTTGACGAGCAGGCTGAGCCAGTAGAGGCAGAGCCTGACACATCAGATGATAAAAGTAAAACGGAGGCCAAATAATGGCAAATATCGACTTTATCGGTCGGCGTATTAGCTATGGTATCGCCAAGGAAGCTACGCGTGGCACAGCAGCCACTACCGCGGCTCACTGGATACCTCACTTGAGCGCTGACCTACAAGACAAGCACGAGAGTGCACTTAACAATAGCGCCATGGGCGTGATCGACCTAAACAACGATGCCATCGTTACGCAGATTTGGAGCGAGGGCAAGATTGAGGGCAAGATCCAGGTAGAGAGCTTTGGGCTTATTCTGCTTGCTGCCCTTGGGCAAGTTACCAGCGCTGCCGGTGCTAAAGCTGGCACGTTTAAGCATAACTTTACCCGCCTTAACAGCAACTTGTCGCCAAGCTTGACTATCTTTGAAAAGTCACCAGCTGCCGACCTTAAGTACGAGCTGTCGTGCCTTAAGAGCCTTGAAATTGACATTGTCACTGGTGAGTACGTGAAGTACACCGCTGACTTTATCGGTCGCCGGGGCACACCTGCTACAAGCACCGTCACGTTTGTGGAGTCTGAAGCTGAGTTTACCAGCAAGTACTGCCAGCTGAAGATGGCCGCTAACAAAGCCGGCCTTGCAGCAGCACCACATGTATCAATCAAGAGCGCAAAGGTGAAGATTGAGCGCAATACTGAGGCTTACTACGAAGCTGGTAGCGTCACACCTGCCGAGATTCACAATAAGGCGTTTGACGTTAGCTTTGAATGTGAGCGGCGCTACAGCGACAACACACTCAAGGACGCGTCGCTTAAAAACACCAAGTACGCCCTCGAGCTTTCAATGGTAAACACTGACGACAAGATCGGTACAGCAAAGGATGAAAACCCATCGCTTAAGTTTACCTTGCCTGCTGTCGTTATCTCTGAGTGGGAGCGCGACCAAGGGCTCGATGACGTTGTTATGGAGAAGTTTACCGTGCAAGGCCTCTTCTCTGCTGCTAACGGCACGCAGATCGAGGCAGAGCTGGTGAACAGCACCGCAAGTTACTAATAAATCAAATAGGAAAGGACACCAACCAATATGGGCCGTTTATCACAACAATTTGCAACCAAAGTAAGTCTAGCCATGCTAGCCGACAAGTACGGCAAGCTATGGAAAGACGCCTACATCGAGATTGCACCATTAACCATGAAGCAGCTGCCAGAGCTACGCAACTTCCAGGGCGAAGCTAGTGCAGACGGCGAGCTAACCGACGACCAGACAGCGCAGTTGCTGCCTATGGTCAAAAAGGGTTTTGTGGGTGGCAAGATCGTCTTTAATGGTGAGCTAGTAGACGCAGAAGCTGACGACCTGGACGATTTGCCAGTGTCCGCAGCCTCACAAGTGATTGTGGCAGCGGTTGGTGCTACTGACCCAAAATAGTTAGCGACTTGGAGCGCGTCATTTACTACGATAGGCCGGCGAAGGAAGCAGCCACACTGGACTTGCTAACTCGCCGGCGTTATCGTAAAGAGTTTGGGCTAACCGCCCAAGAGATGGACGACGAGCCGGTCGCAGAGGTTAATTACATGATGAAGATATTCTACCTTGAAGACAAGCGGAGCGAGTACGAGAATAAAAAGGCAATGCGCCAGAATGGCAGCGTAAACAACCATGGCTAATACTATACAGATTATTATCAAGGCACGAGACCAAGCCACCCAAGAGATGGATAGGGTGAGTGCTGCCTCTGGGAAGCTTAAAAAGCACCTAGAGCCTGTTGGTTCGGCTATGAAGCTTGTGGGCGCTGGTGCATTAGCTGCCGGTGTAGCCTCTGTGAAGATGGCCGGCGACTACGAGCAAGGCTTGAACATATTCAAATCAGTATCTGGCGCTACAGCGCAGCAGATGGCTATGGTGGCCGCTAAAGCGCGTGAGTTAGGCCAAGATGCATCTTTGCCTGGTGTTAGTGCTAGAGACGCCGCAAACGCGATGACAGAGCTATCAAAGGCAGGTTTGTCGGTGAATGACACGCTAGCCGCATCAAAGGGTGTTATGTCGCTCGCTAAAGCGGGCCAGATTGACGTGGCAGATGCTGCTACTATCGCAGCACAGGCCCTAAACGCTTTCAAATTGAAAGGAAGCGACGCCGGCAAGGTTGCTGACGTTCTCGCTAACGGTGCTAACGCCTCCGCTACGGATATTCGTGGCTTGTCTCTAGGCCTCCAACAGTCCGCAGCTGTTGCTAGCCAGTTTGGTATATCACTAGAGGATACAGTGACAGTGCTCGGATTGTTCGCTAACCGCGGTATGCAAGGTTCTGATGCTGGTACATCGCTTAAAACAATGCTTATTGCGCTTGCTAGCCCAAGCAAAAACGCCGCTAAAGCTATGCAATCGCTTGGTGTTAGCGCTTATGACGCGCAAGGTAAGTTCGTTGGGCTACGCCAGTTCGCTATAAACCTCCAAAAGGGCTTATCCGGGCTCACAGAGAAGCAAAAACAGGCAACATTGGCCACTATATTCGGTACTGATGCCTTCCGTGCGGCTGCTTTCCTCGCTGACTCTGCCGGCGGTAAATATGACGAGATGGCAAGAGCTATCGGACGTTCTGGGGCTGCTATGGAGCTTGCAAAGGCGCAAAATAGCGGCTTTAACGGTGCGCTAGACAACCTAAAGAGCACACTAGAGACTGTCGCCACTGATGTTGGTATGAAATTGCTGCCACCTCTTACAAAGATGATCAAGCAGCTTGCCGACTCTGGCGCTATAGAGGCTTTCGGTAATATCCTACAAGCCTTAGTGCCATGGATTGGTGCAGTAGCATCGGCTTTTGTTGCGCTGAAGATAGGAACGGTTATACAGTGGTTCGTCAATCTAGGCAAAGAGGTAGCAAAGGCGGGCAGTTTTGTAAAAGCCCTTGGCGTTTTGATTAAAGGTAACCCAATCGGCTTTTGGCTTTCTGTTATTGCAGCAGTTGTAACCGCACTTATTACTCTTGAAAATGAATTTCACGTATTTAGTAATGCTATCAACTGGGTAAAAGAGGCTTGGGGCAGCATGACTAAATGGTTTGGCGATTTGTTTACAGCAATAGGTAACAAAGCGAAGCAAATATGGAGCGATATATCAAAAGTATTTACAGATGTATGGAACGGGATTGCCCAAACATTGACCAGTATATGGGGCACTATAGTTGATGTATTTAACAATGTAGTTAACTTTATACGAGAGTGGGGCCCGACTATTCTAGCCGTAATATTCTGGCCGTTCTCCCTGGCGATCGGGCTTATAATCACGTTTAAAGACCAAATTATGGCTGTTTTAACCGGTTTATGGAATGGCATCGTTACAGGGTTTAACTTTGTAGCTGATATTGTTAAAGGTGTTTTGACCGTGCTTGCCGGTGTGATTTTAGGGATATGGTATGGCATAGAGGCCGGTGCAAATGTTGTGATACAAGGAATATCGGCTGCCGTCCAAGCTGGTGTAGGTTTCGTACAGGCTATTTGGTCGCCTGTTCCCGGTTTCTTTGCTGGTATTTGGAGCGGTATACAAAACGTTTTCCGTCCCGTTGGGCAATTCTTTAGTGGAGTTTTCCAGTGGGCTGCTAGCGGTGCTAATAGCGCATTAAACACTATTGTGGGTGTTGCAAGTGGCGTGTATAACGCAGTAGTTGGTTTTTTCCGTCCTATTGGTATAGTAGCCGGCAACATGATCGGCGGTACTATCCGTGGTGTCGTCAACGGAATCATTGACCTTGTGCAAGGCGGCTTAAACCATTTTATCAACATGATCAACGGTGCGGCCGGTATCATCAACAAAATACCTGGCGTGCACATTCCTGGGATTCCGCATATTGGCTTGCCTCGTCTCGCCTTTGGTGCGAAAAACTACGCCGGTGGTGTCACCCTGGTTGGAGAGCGCGGCCCTGAGCTGGTTAACCTGCCAAAGGGTGCTGACGTGTATACTGCTACACAAACCGCGAACGCCTTCCGGAATAGTCGAGGCGGTGGCGGCGGTGTTACAATACAACACATGGAAGTACACAACGACGTTGATGCGCATAATGTAATAGAGCAAATCGGCTGGAGGCTAGCAAGAGGATGATCATTAAACTAAACAACTTTGTAATAAACGATCGGGAGAGCAGATTCTACCTGGACACAGTAAAGGGTTTTGCCATTCCTGAGATTCGTACGAGCAGCGCCGTCTTGACTGAGAGAGACGGCGGCTACGTCGCCTCACAGTTTTATGGTATGCGCAAAGTGTCTATACGGGGGCGCATATTCGGTGAAGATGAAGCGGAGCTAGAAGAGAAGCGCAAAGAGATTATGGCGGCTGTGCGGCAAAGATCAATCGCTATTGAGCTAATTACCAATGCTGGTAACTCGTACTTGGTAAACGGCCACCTGACAGATTCCGAGATGGACTTTGACCGTCTTATCAACAGTTCGGACTTTCGCTTTGAGTTTCTATGTCCTGACCCCGTTATCTATGACAACACAGACGGTACAGCGCTATCTGTGCAGGTTGGCAAGCAGCGTGGTGGTGGTTACATATTCCCGTACGTCTTACCTGTTGAGTGGCAGTCTGGTAGTGGTGAGGTTACAGCGCGTAACAACGGTAACACTCCAGTAAAGCCTGTGATCAAGTTTAAGGGCAGTATGACCGACCCAACACTGATTAATGTGACTACTGGCAAGCTTGTGCAGTTGTCTGGCTTTAGCGTGCCTGAAGGTAGCGAGGTTGTCGTTGACACCCGTACCCGCAGCGTCCTACTAAACGGCGGTAATATCTTTGATAAGTTGAGTGACCAAAGCACGTTCTTTAGCTTACAGCCTGGCGATAACGTATTTAGGCTGGAGAGCGCGAGTGGCGCTGACACAGTAGTAGCTATCGTTGAGTGGCGTAACGGTTTCATGGGGGTATAGCATGGACTTTAAACACGGCAGCGATTACGCATTTGAGTTATGGCACAAGAACGGCCAGAAGCTCGCAGACATTACCCACCTCTGTAAAAACCGGCGCTACTCTACTGAGCGCAACGAAGCTGACACTATCGAGTTTATGGTAGACCTACACGAGTTTGAGCGATACTGTGCTGGAATCGGTACACCTCCACAGTCTCTACTTTACCCGCTACAGACAGATGTGCGGGTAAAACGTAACGGTGTATACATTGTAGGCGGCCAAGTCACGTCTACTACCATAAAGATCGACCAGGAGGCCGACATTGAAGTACGCGTAACTGGCTACCTTAATATGCTAAAAGACCGCCTAGTAACCAATGAGTACCGCCAGACGGACGCCGCAGAGATTGCACTAGACCTTGTACGCCGTATCCAGAGCGATAGCGCTGGTGATATGGGCATTGAAGTACCACACGACGGTCAATATATGACCGGCAAGCTACGCGACCGTACATACAAACGCGCTGACGTTAAAGATAAGATACTAAAGCTTACTAACCTTATTGATGGCAACTTTGACGTAAGGGTTACCCCTGACAAGAAATTTTACACGCTGCCTACCTTTGGCTCGCCTCGTACTGACATTGAGTTTGTCGTTGGTGGCCCTGAAGGCAACGTAAAGAGCGCAACCATCGAACGTTCGGCTACCAGTGTGTACAACAAAATTTGGGGGCTTGGTTCTGGCTTTGGCGATGACCAAATCGTATCAGTGCAGAGTGACCCGCTGAGCATTAATGCTTACTATACCCGCGAAAAGGTAGTGACATTCAACAGCGTCAAAGAGCAAAGCACCCTAAACCAAAACACCGCCGCTGCTGTAGCCAAGTACTCTACCATGCTTGAGATTCCCAAGATCACCGTAACCGGGCGTGAGTTTGATACAAACTACATCAAGGTAGGTGACTACATACCTGTGCGCACAAGCGGCCATAGTATGATCGAGGGGCTGAATAAGGTGTACCAGGTGCAAAAGATTGAGGTGCATCTGGACGATAACGGTTTTGAAGAGCAGATAGAAGTGTACCTAGACGACTTTACAGTACCGCAGATCCAAGAGGATCAAGACGATGACTAGACTCGATCGCTTATCTGAAAACACTTTGTATGAGGAGCTGAGACAACTCCAGATTGACTTTAGAGAGCTTAAGTATACACAACCCACCTCTGGTAAGAGCGGTGTGCGTACCTATGAGAGTGAGACAGGCAGAGTGTGGGACTACGACGGCACAATACCTAACGGCTCACGAGAGATTACGGTAACCTTTACCGGCAACGGCTCACAAACACAGCCTATCGTAAACGGTTATATGTTTATGTATATGGGCATGATAAACCAGGACGCGTGGAGCTTTCCACAATACAGCTCGATACAAGGCGGCCTATATTATGAGGATAGCGACGGTGCAGCCGTAACTGTGCGCAAGCTCATGGAAATTGACGAGTCACTAGCGGGCGACCCGCTAAAGACACGATGGAAAACGCTCATATTAAACACTGGTAACATTTGCCGCCTCCGCTTAAAGGCGCGAGTGCGTGGTACGTGCGCCGGTTATATAGAGGTAAGTGTAAAATGACAATTGAGAGAATGAGCGAGCTACCGAGCGAGAAGCTCGAGGCTTTATTGTCCGAGCTAGAGAGGGAAATGGCAGAAATTAAAGAGTCTCAGATAATCAGTGGCGACAATATGCGCTTTACTGAGAGTAGTACCAACGCCGTAGCCGACTGGCAAGGGCCACTGCCTCGTGGCGGACAGTTTGGCAATGCTGGTGCTAAATTCCTACGAGTTACAGCCACCGCAAAACATAGTGAGGTGCTTTTTGCTGACATTATATTTGAGGCGCGGTACCCTGACGGCACGCTTGTATATGAGACAGACCAGAAGACAAAGCCGTTTGGCCAGTTCTTTAAGCGCATCATACAGCCATTACCGCTTGTGTCTAACCGCACAAACCAGGTAGAGTGGCTAGTTGGTGTGACTGGCACAGCTGGGCAAACCGTGAGTATGAAAGTATACATAGTAGCAAACGATAATGTGGAAGTAGGAGTGGTAGAGCATGTCTAGGCTAGATATGATGACAGCTAACCGCCTTTACCAGCGTATCAATGCTTTGCGGCGATTCCGCGACGAGATAAAGCTGGGACAGCAGGGCCTTGGTAGTGACAGTGTGCGCACGAGTATCGTGCAGA